>NZ_NTVM01000012.1:0-597068 GCF_002558005.1 Bacillus sp. AFS012607 | reverse complement strand
AAATAAAAAGAGTTATTTTTCAAAGAATATAAAAATAACTCTTTTTATTTTTATAATTTGCCTGTTCGTTTTTCAAAAGTAAATGTGATAGGAAAATCGGAATGAGAACTATCATTTTTAAATGTTACTTTCCATTCTTTAGTATGGGCTTTAATTTCAAAATTAAGAAGATTCATTGCTCTACGTTTATCTATTTCTAAAAACATATTATGAATTTCCGGTTCTTGCTGTAAATTAAGAGCCTTTAGTGTGACTGTAAATGTGAAAAAATTCTGCCCTTCATATACTATCCTTGCTATTTTTGTTTTTGGTGTATTTAACACTACATAAAAACGGTCTGATTGAATTAATTGTACAGAGTCATCGGTAATTTCATTCTCGCTATTATAAAGTTCAACTAAGAAAGATGTACTACGGGAAGAATCTGTTTTGCTTGTAATATGTAATTCAGTAGGAATCATGGGTATTTCATAAAACTCATTTTTTATTATAGTATTGTAGTCTTCTGAAAATTTACGAACTTCTTTTGGAAAAGAGTCTTCTTCTTGTGTATTTAAAAAGGTTTTATGTTGCTTTGGAAATTTTTTATTAAACTTTAATGTTTCTTTAAAGTAATAATTGGATCCAGTCAAAAATAAACAACTACAAATTAATAAAAAAATTCGATACGGATTTTGAAAGTGAAAGAAAAATAGTATACATGTAATAATTCCAATTACATAGAGAATAAAGATAAGTAGTTCTAGTTTTGAGTGAAAGGAAAAACCATAGTTATGAAAAAATTTCATTCCAGTTATAATTTGAGCTCCAAAAAATAAAGAAATTCCAAATTGAAAAAATAATAAATCAGGCCCTCTTTTAATAACAAAAGTAATGAACGAAATGAAAAGTAAAAATCCCCCTAAATAAATTGTTACATTTAATAATCGATCTAATGTAATCATGAATAGTGTCCCCTTTAATAGCATATTCATATATAAATAACAATTTCTTTTAATTATAATATAACAATAAAATATTTTAAATGTTAGAAGTGTTGAGTTTTATAAATAAACTGTACAGACACAAACAACCTCACGCCTACATACACATAATAAAGACCACTATTTTGGCGGAGGTGAAAGGTTTGAGTCTATTCGCCGCAATTGGATATATGGTTCGAGAAGTGTTTGTCTTTGTTTCTTATGTAAAGAATAATGCGTTCCCGCAGCCGTTATCATCAGATGATGAGAGAAAGTACTTAGAGTTAATGGAGCAAGGTGATGCTCAAGCGAGAAATCTTTTGATTGAACATAATTTACGGCTTGTAGCTCATATCGTTAAAAAATTTGAGAACACAGGAGAAGATGCAGAAGATTTAATTTCAATTGGTACGATCGGGCTCATTAAAGCGATCGAGAGCTATTCTGCAGGAAAGGGAACAAAGCTTGCGACGTATGCAGCACGCTGTATTGAAAATGAAATTTTGATGCATTTACGTGTACTAAAGAAAACGAAAAAAGATGTTTCACTTCATGATCCGATTGGGCAAGATAAAGAGGGCAATGAAATATCGCTTATTGATATATTAAAATCAGAGTCTGAAGATGTAATTGATATGATTCAGCTTAGTATGGAGTTAGAAAAAATTAAAGAGTATATCGATATTTTAGACGAAAGAGAAAAAGAAGTGATTGTGAAACGTTTTGGACTTGGGCTAGATAAGGAGAAAACACAGCGGGAAATCGCTAAGGCGCTTGGTATTTCTAGAAGCTACGTATCAAGGATTGAAAAGCGTGCTTTAATGAAGATGTTCCACGAGTTTGTAAGGGCAGAGAAAGAGAAAAAAGCGAAAGAGTAAAGTGTATTAGAAGCAGCCATATTTTAAAAGGGGCTGCTTTTCTTATTGTAAATAAGAAAAGAAAACGCGTTATGCTAAGAAGAAATACATGTTCACTGTTGAAAATGACGGATTCTATCTGTAATATTAGAAGGTGCTAAATAATTTAAGAATAATACCATACTTAGTTTTCTGTATGTATAATAAGGCTGCTTTATATGATATGTGGGAATAAGAACCAATTTTACATATGATATAGAAAGAAAAGAAGGGAAAACTAAAGTTATAGACTGATTAGGGGGTTTCGCAATTTGCGACGTACATTATATCGACTTATGATAGAACTTACAAATGGTCGCTTTACTTCTTATATATTACGTAAATTTGCACAATCTCGTTTGAGCTCTATCATTATTCCATCGTATGCGAAAGTTTTTCAAATTAATCAAGATGAGATGGAAAAGGGCTTGAAGGAATATAGAACATTGCATGAATTATTTACGCGTAAGCTAAAAGAAGGAAAGCGTAGTATTGATACAGATGCATCGAGTATCGTTAGTCCTGTTGATGGTGTTTTTGCAGATCATGGTCCTATTGAGGATACAAAAACATTTGATATTAAAGGAAAGCGCTATTCAATTGTGGATATGCTAGGTAATGAAGAACGTGCAACGCGATATGCAGGCGGTACATATATGGTAATTTATTTGAGTCCAAGTCACTATCATCGCATTCATAGTCCGCTTTCTGGTTCTGTGACTGAAAGGTTTGTACTCGGTAGAAAATCATATCCGGTAAATGCAGCTGGTATGGAATACGGGAAAGAACCGCTGTCAAAAAATTATCGTTCTGTTACAGAAATAAGCAGTGATGGTGAGCATATGGCTCTTGTAAAAGTAGGTGCCATGTTTGTTAATAGTATCGAGCTTTTGCATGAGAGAGATACTGTTCAAAAAGGTGAAGAAATGGCATACTTTACATTTGGTTCAACAGTTGTGTTATTGTTTGAAAAAGATATGATAGAAGTAGTGCAGGAATTAAAGAGTGGACAAGAGCTTCGTCTTGGTGAAAAAATAGCTACTCGATTAGCTCATAAATAAAGAAAAGCTTTTATAACCGTAAGTAAGAGTTATGGGCAAAGATACTTAATGATGAAATCCCCTAGATGGGAGTACTTGTTTATTCGAGAGCCATCGTAGGATGGCTCTTTTTACAGGGCATCCAATAATTTATCCTGTAACTGTTTGATTGGTACGGGCTAATTAAACCTTTCACTTTATATGTAATCAAGAAGATTTGACAAGCTTGTCCTCTAATGAGCGTCTAATGATTTCTTGTTTTATAAGTAAAATGAAGTCGGGATTTAATTTTAGTTCTTTTGCTTTATAATAAGACTCAGTGAGTAACTCAGTGGATAACTGTTCCATATGTTTTGTTTTCAAGGTGAGTCACCTCCTAATAATATAAGGATTGATTCGTTGATGCATTTAATGTACCAAAAAAATATGACAGTCACAAACGGGTGGTTATCCACATACCTAGGTGGATAAAGTGTGTATAGTTTGTTAGTAAATTCCAAATTAACTGAAAAATTAATGTGGAAAATGTGTACAATTTTATCCACAGGTTATATATCGAAAAATGTTGTCGAAAAATTTTATGAAAAATCCTCAAAGAGGTGAAAGAAATTGAAACTATTTTTACCAAATGAATATGTGAAAAATGTATATCATGTTCAACCAGAAGATTTAAAAAAACGTGGGATTAAAGGTGTTATTACTGATTTAGATAACACTTTAATTGAATGGGATCGTCCAAATGCAACCCCGCAACTTGAAAAATGGTTCTTGAAAATGAAAGAGCACGGCATCCAAGTAACGGTTGTTTCAAATAATAATGAGCAACGTGTAAAAGATTTTGCTGACCCATTAGGCATTCCATTTATTCATAGTGCACGTAAACCATTTGTTCGAGCGTTTAAGCGTGCGATACAAGAGATGCGTTTACAGGCAGAGGAAGTTGTGGTAATTGGAGATCAGTTACTGACTGACGTGCTTGGTGGAAACCGAGTAGGGCTTCATACAATTTTAGTTGTACCGGTAGCACAAACGGACGGATTAGTGACGCGCTTTAATCGAAAAATTGAACGCAGAATTATGAAAAATATGAAGAAAAAAGGTTTAATTAACTGGGAGGAATAAAGTTTGACTGAAACAATTAAATGTATTGGTTGCGGTGTAGAAATTCAAACAGAAAATAAAAACGAAGTGGGGTATGCTCCTACCTCATCTTTAGAGAAAGAACAAGTTATTTGTCAACGTTGTTTTCGCTTGAAGCATTACAATGAAATTCAAGATGTATCGTTAACAGATGATGATTTCCTACGCATTTTAAATGGAATTGGAAAATCAGATGCATTAGTAGTCAAAATTGTAGATATTTTTGATTTTAATGGTAGCTGGTTACCTGGTTTACATCGTTTCGTAGGAAATAATAAAGTATTACTTGTTGGAAATAAAGCTGATTTAATTCCAAAGTCAGTAAAACATGATAAAGTAAAGCATTGGATGCGCTATAGTGCAAAGCAACTAGGATTAAAACCAGAAGATGTCTTTTTAATTAGTGCAGCGAAGGGACAAGGAATTGCTGAACTAGCAGATGCTATTGAGTATTATCGCGGCGGCAAAGATGTTTACGTTGTTGGATGTACGAATGTAGGGAAATCGACATTTATTAATCGTATGATTAAAGAATTTAGTGATGAGACTGAAAATGTAATTACAACATCTCATTTCCCAGGAACAACACTTGATTTAATTGATATTCCATTAGACGAAGAATCTTCTTTATATGATACGCCAGGTATTATTAACCACCACCAAATGGCTCATTATGTTGGAAAGCAAAGCTTAAAGCTTATTACACCAACAAAAGAAATTAAGCCGATGGTATTCCAATTAAACGAAGAACAAACGTTATTCTTTAGTGGATTGGCACGTTTTGATTATGTAAGTGGTGGTCGTCGTGCGTTTACTTGTCACTTCTCGAATCGCTTAACAATTCATCGTACAAAGCTTGAGAAAGCAGATGAATTATATAAAAATCATGCTGGGGATTTACTAAGCCCACCAACGCCAGAAGAATTAGCAAATATGCCTGAGCTAGTGAAATACGAATTTAATATTCGTGAACCTAAAACGGATGTTGTATTCTCTGGATTAGGATGGGTTACTGTGAACGAACCAGGAGCAAAAATTGTTGCACACGTACCAAAAGGAGTAAGTGTTTCACTACGTAAATCTTTAATTTAATATGGAGAGGGATTTATGAAACAATTATATGGTGTAATCGGAAATCCAATTGGACATTCATTATCACCCGTTATGCATAACAATGCATTTGAACACTTGAATATGGATGCCCATTATCATGCGTTTCTTGTTGAAGAGGAAGTGCTAGGGGAAGCAGTAAGAGGTTTAAAAGCATTAGGTATTTCAGGATTTAATGTAACAACTCCGCACAAGGTTGCTATTATGGAGTATTTGGATGAGATTGACCCATTGGCAAGGAAAATCGGTGCAGTAAATACAGTGGTTCATAAGAATGGAAGGTTAATTGGCTACAACACAGATGGGATTGGTTTTGTTCGAGCGTTGCAGTCAATTAGTCATGAACCACTTCAAGGGAAACGTATTTTGTTACTTGGTGCAGGTGGTGCTAGCCGAGCTATTTATTTTTCTCTTGCTGATGTAGGTGTAAAAGAGATTGATGTAGCCAATCGTACAGTAGATAAGGCGAAAGAACTTATTGCTGCACGTACGGCCGATGTTAATTCTGTTGCTTTGTCGTTAGAAAAAGCGACAGAAGAACAAGGGAATTATGATATTATCATTCAGACGACAACAATAGGTATGCATCCACACGTCGAACATACGCCATTACAAATTTGTTCGTTAAAAAAAGGAACGATTGTATCAGATATAATTTATAATCCATTTGAAACGAAAATTTTATGTGAGGCAAAAGAGCAAGGTGCAATCATTCAAAATGGTATTGATATGTTTGTGTATCAAGGAGCACTTGCATTTGAAATGTGGACAGGAAGTGTACCGAATATCGGGAGAATGAAACAATTAGTTATAGAAAAGCTTGGAGGCTAACATATATGTTAACAGGAAAACAAAAAAGATTTTTACGTGCACAAGCACATCATTTAACACCAATTTTTCAAGTAGGAAAAGGCGGAGTAAATGAAAATATGATTAAACAAATCGCAGATACTTTAGAAGCTCGTGAGTTATTTAAAGTAAGTGTATTACAAAACTGTGAATTTGATCGCCGTGAGGTTGCGGAAGAACTTGCAAAAGGTGCACGTGCTGAGATCGTTCAAGTAATTGGAAGCACAATCGTTTTATACAAAGAATCAAGAGAAAATAAACAAATTAAGCTTCCTCGATAAAAAGATTAGCATGCGCTATTTTTATCGCTGATGCGTAATGATGTAGAGAGCGAAACCAATTGAACTTTTATTAATAGCAACTCTCTTCATTCCTAACCAAGGAGAGTTGCTGTATGTAAAAGGAAGGGGCGTTTCTTTTGAGGAAAATTGGCATCATTGGCGGTACATTTGATCCGCCTCACTATGGACATTTGCTAATTGCAAATGAAGTATATCACGCTTTGGATTTGGAAGAAGTATGGTTCTTGCCAAACCAGATTCCGCCACATAAACAAGGACGTAATATTACAAGTATAGAAAGACGTTTACATATGTTAGAGCTCGCGACTGAGGCAGAAGAACACTTTTCTATTTGTTTAGAAGAGTTAAGCAGGAAGGGCCCATCTTATACGTATGACACTATGTTGCAATTGACGAAGAAGTATCCGGATGTGCAGTTTCACTTTATTATTGGTGGGGATATGGTTGAGTATTTACCGAAGTGGTATAACATTGAAGCTTTACTTAATCTTGTAACGTTTGTTGGAGTTGCGAGACCTGGGTACACATTGCATACGCCGTATCAGATTACTACAGTGGAAATTCCGGAATTTGCAGTTTCTTCATCCTTATTACGTGAGAGATATAAGGAGAAGAAAACGTGTAAATACTTACTTCCTGAAAAAGTACAGGTATATATCGAGAGGAATGGGTTGTATGAATCGTGAGAATGCACTTCATATTGTTAAACAACAAATGCATGAAAAACGTTATACACACACAATTGGTGTAATGGAGACAGCGATTGAGCTGGCTAAGTTATACGGTGTGGACGAGAAAAAAGCAGAGATGGCAGCTATATTCCATGATTATGCGAAATGTAGAGCGATTTCAGAGATGGAAGAGATTATTAAACGTGAAGATTTGCCGAAAGATTTACTTTGCTATAATAAAGAGTTGTGGCATGCGCCTGTTGGGGCATACTTAGTAGAAAAAGAGGTAGGCATTACGGATTCTGAAATTTTGCAAGCTATTACATATCATACAAGTGGTCATGAGAACATGACAATGTTAGATAAAGTGATTTATGTAGCTGATTACATTGAGCCAGGGCGAAAGTTTCCAGGTGTGGAAGAGGCTCGTAAACTCGCATATACGGATATAAATCAAGCTTTATTATTTGCGTTAAAGAAAACAATTCAATTTTTAATGGAAAAAAATCAGACGATTTATCCATTAACATTCCAAACATACAATGCAGTTATCAAGGAGGAAATGAGTAAATGAACGATAAAGATTTATTAGTATTAGCGGCAAAAGCAGCTGATGATAAAAGAGCAGAAGATATGGTTGTCCTAAATATGCAAGGTATTTCACCAATTGCAGATTATTTCATTATTTGTCACGGTAATTCAGATAAACAAGTGCAAGCAATTGCACGTGAAATTAAATCAAAAGCACATGAGTTCCAAATCGACGTACAACGTATGGAAGGTTTTGACGAAGCACGTTGGGTATTAGTTGATCTTGGAGATGTAGTTGCTCATGTATTCCATAAAGATGAGCGTAATCACTATAATTTAGAGCGTTTATGGGGCGATGTGCCACGTGAAGATATTACAGAAGAGCTAGGCCAATGAAATACGAACAATTTGCATTGTTGTACGACGAACTAATGAATGATGTCCCTTATGATAAATGGGTAGAATTCACAGAGGAAAGCCTGCAGCAAGCAGATATGAAAGAGGCAAAAATTCTTGATGTAGCATGCGGTACGGGTAATGTAACCCTTCCGCTTGTGCAAAAGGGTTACGATTTAATAGGTGTCGATCTTTCAGAAGAAATGTTAACAGTCGCTCAGCAAAAACTGGGAGCAGAGGGATACTTTATTCCTTTTTATCAACAAGACATGCGAGAGCTTGATGTTCCAGGTGAGTTTGATTGTGTAACCATCTTTTGTGATTCATTAAATTATGTATTGCAAGAAGATGGAGTGCAAGAAACATTTAGAAGAGTATTTCACCATTTACGCCAAGATGGCTTGTTTTTATTTGATGTACATTCTTTATATAAAATACATCATGTATTTCAAAATGAAACGTATACAGTGAATGGAGAAGAAATATCTCTTATTTGGAATTGCTTCCCTGGTGAAGAATCAAATAGTGTAGAGCATGATTTAACATTCTTTGTTCAAGATCCAGAAGAAGATGTGTACCATCGGTTTGACGAATGTCACGTGCAACGTGCATATCAAGTGGAAGAGTTAACGAAATGGCTTGAAGAAGCAGGTTTTACAGTGCTTCGTGTAACAGGTGATTTTGAGCGACTTGAAGTTACAGAACAAACAGAGCGTATTTTCTTCATGGCGAAGAAAAACGGATAAAGTGAAACTTTAATCAGCGGGGTACGAAGCTCCCCGCTGATTATTAGTTGAACCAATCGGGCTTTTACGGGCAGCCCGACCCCCTCCTAACTTCTTTGCTTTCGCTGAGTTTTAAGGTGGGGATCTTACTGGCCGTTAATGCTTGATAAAACAAAAGCAACCGAGAAGGTTGCTTTTGTTTTATAAAGAAGATGTATTTTTAGTTCTAGCATAATCTGAAGATCGTATGCGTAAAGTGTGGGAATAGTAGTTGAAGTGAAAATGTATTGTAAAAAAGTAATTATTTATAAAAAGGATTTGGAATGTAAATGACGTATTTATTATGTGTGTTTATTGAATTGCTGATCAACGCATTCTAAATCTTCATCAAATTTTTCATGTGTTCGCTCGATTAACTTATGGAACATATCTCCAACGTGTTCTTCTAAAACCCGAATGCCTTCCCCAGTAACGCCGCCTTTCACGCAAACCTTTTCTTGTAAGGTAGGTAATGTGAAGATTTCTTTTTCAAGTAATTTCCCCATCCCCACGACCATTTCACTTACTAAAGTAGTAGCCTCTTCGTGTGTAATATTTGTTTTATCTACAGCAGCGTTAATGAAGCATTGTAGTAAATAACTAAAGAAAGCAGGACCGCAACTTGCTATATCAGATGAAACGCGCGTTATATCTTCTTCTATTACAAGAGGTGTAGAAATGTTTTTGAATAGACGAAGTAATTTTTGTTGCCATTCTTCAGAGCAATTATCTCCAAATGTAAATAGTGAGGCGCCAGAGAGGGCGCGGTTTGTGATACTTGGAATGATACGCGCGACGTGACAAGGTACGAGAGTCTCTAATTGTGATGGAGATATTGGACTCGTAATAGAAACTAAGCACGTTTCATCAGAAAAATGTTCAGCGTATTTTTTTAGGATAGGGTATATATCTATCGGCTTAACGCAAATAAAAATAAGTTGTGATTGTTCGATTACTTCCGGGATTGTTTTTGCTATATGAACAGAAGGGTATTTTTCTTTTATATGATATGCTTTGGCAGGCGTCCGATTAATGATTGTAAGGCACGAAGGTTTGACAGCACGGGTTTCTAAAAATGCATCGATTAGTATATTCCCCATGTTTCCTGTCCCTATAATTCCTATGTTCAAAGTTTCATCCCTCCTTCGTAACAGCTTTCTCCTAAACAATATGAATGATGTTATAAATTTATGATTAGAGGTGTAAAATGATGTGGGATTTTCCGAAAAAGTGGTTAGGTTTAGTAGCTATTATTGGAACTTTACTTTTTCTTGTTTTTTGGAAAACGAATCAGAGTGTAGAACGAACGCCTATTACAATGAATGTGCAAGAGAAGGAGATAGAAAAAAAGGGTAAACCGAAAATATCGGATACAAAGGAACAGAAAAGAACAATTATAATTGATGTGAAAGGAGCGGTTAATAAAGAAGGGGTATATGAAATGAAGGAAGGAGATCGCGTAAAGGATGCGGTTCAAAAGGCTGGTGGTTTTTTATCAGAAGTAGATATCAAAAAAGTGAATTTAGCACAAATTGTACAAGATCAAATGCTTCTTTATATACCGAGTAAAAATGAGTCAGAACAAGGGATGTTTACTTCTTCTAAGGAAGATGGCAAGATTCGAATAAATACAGCAGCGAAGGAGCAATTGGAAAAGATTACAGGAATTGGCTCTCGAAAGGCAGAAAGTATTTTGAAATATCGAGAAGAACATGGTCCGTTTCAGAAAATAGAAGATTTATTAGAGATTGATGGGATTGGTGCGAAGTCTCTTGAAAAGATAAAAGATCAAATTATTATTCCGTAAAAGATTGACGAAGTTTTTCTTCTTTCGCTACACTACAAGTAGACAAAAAAGTAGGTGAAAAATATGGAACGAATTTCATGGGATCAATATTTTATGACGCAAAGCCATCTACTATCGTTACGTAGTACATGTACAAGGCTTGCGGTAGGAGCGACAATCGTTCGCGATAAACGAATTATTGCTGGTGGATATAATGGTTCGATTAAAGGTGGCGTACATTGTATAGATGATGGTTGTTACGTAATCGATAATCATTGTGTTCGGACAATTCATGCCGAAATGAATGCTTTATTACAATGTGCCAAGTTTGGTGCGAAAACAGAGGAAGCAGAAATTTACGTTACGCATTTCCCTTGTTTACAATGTTGTAAGGCAATTATTCAAAGTGGTATTACAGCGGTTTATTATGCGCAGGATTATAAAAATCATCCATACGCCATAGAGTTATTTGAACAAGCGAATGTAACAGTGAAGCACGTTCCGCTAGAATATGATATTGCTGCATTAGAGGAGCAAAAACGTTATACGGAGTTAAAAGAATTATTTGCGTCTTTAGAAAAAGATAATTTATCAATGGAAGAATTACAGCATGTATTCACGAAAGCAAAAATGATGCTATAAGGAGTGAGTATAAGTTGCAGGAACAATGGGGGTATGTTGCAATCTCGTTTATAATAGGGATTGCAATTGCCTTTTCCTCGTCACTTTTATTGATAGTTTTTTGCCTCTTTTTAAATATTTTCTTCTGTTTATATCGCACTTCGCGTAAAACCTTCTTTTTTTGCATTGTAGCGTGCTTTAGTGGCGCTATATACACTTCTTATGTTCAAGGGTGGAATAAGTCTCTAGGAGAGTCCTATGGAGTTACAAGAGGTGTTATACAAAATACACCGCTTGTTAATGGCGATCGCCTATCTTTTCAATTTGAAGATCACAATAAAAATATAGTGCAATTAAGTTATAGAATAAAATCAGCTCTGGAAAAGGAAAAAATGCAACAATTATACGCAGGGATATCATGTGTATTCGAGGGTGAGAGGAAAGAACCACAAACAGCTCGGAATTTTCATGGTTTTAATTACCGTGATTATTTATACAAGCAACATATTCATTTCACATTTGAGGCTACATATATTTCTGAATGCTATAAAACATCACTGTCGCTTATGCAATGGATTCTCCTTTTGAGGCAACAAGCAATCTCGAAAGTTACAGAAATGTTTCCAGAGCAATCAGGTGCTTTTATGAATGCGTTACTATTTGGTGATAGACAACAAATGACGTTTGAAGTGGAAGAGCAATATCAACAGTTTGGTCTTATACATTTGTTAGCAATTTCAGGTTCGCACATTGTATTGTTAATGGGGATAGTATATTTTATTTTGCTAAGAAGTGGTGCGACGAGGGAGGTAGCAACAATTTGCCTTATCGTCTGTATTCCTTTGTATATGGTTTTAGCAGGGGCGTCACCATCTGTTATAAGGGCTTCTATAGCAGGAGTTTTGATGTTGATTGCTTTTATGTGCTCGATTCGTTTATCTAGTTTAGATGCTTTAAGTGTAACAGCTATATGTATGCTTATATATGACCCTTATCTTGTTTTTAATATTGGATTTCAGTTTTCTTTTGTAGGTAGCTTCGCTTTACTTTTGTCTGCTCCGTTCTTATTAGGGAGTAGCAACGGAGTAATCCGAAATTCTATTTATATTTCTATCATTTCACAGCTCGTTAGTACTCCGATCTTGTTATATCACTTTGGTTATTTTTCTCCATATAGCATTTTCCTCAATCTTTTATACGTTCCGTTTTTATCTATCATTGTATTACCATGTAGCATTATTATTTTACTGTGTATGCCAATTGTCCCGTTTCTCGCAAAAGGATTTGCGGATGTGTTATCAATAGGCTTGAGTATGTCTAATGTTCTTCTAAGTTATTGTGAAAGTTTACCATTTAACCAGCTTATTTTCGGGAAAACGTCCTTCAATCTTGTAGCTGTATATTGCACGAGTATTGTCAGTATATTGATAGTTTGGGAAAGGAGAGCGCCGAAAAAAATGGTTTGTATAGTTGTGAGTATATTTCTTTTTATTAGCACGTGTCATTATGTATATCCATATTTTAGAGGAAGCGGAAGTGTAACATTTATTGATGTTGGACAAGGTGATGCAATATTAATTCGCCTTCCGTATGATAAAGGGGTTTATCTTATTGATACAGGTGGAACGCTTCGTGTCAATAAGGAAGAGTGGCAACAAAAAAAGCATGAATTTTCTGTTGGAACTGATGTTTTAATACCCTATTTACAAAAAGAAGGTATTAAAACAATTGATAAATTAATCGTAACGCATGGAGATGCAGATCATATAGGTGCTGCGCAAGAATTATTATCATATATACCTGTAAAAGAAGTTGTATTTGGCCGGAAGGGAAAAGATGCAGTATTAGAAAAAGTAGTAAAGAAACAGGCATTAGAAAAGGAAATGAAAATAACTGAAGTGGGGGAAGGGGAAAGTTGGAGTGTAAATGAAGCTGAGTTTTTCGTTTTAGCTCCAAAAGGAAAAGAAAAAAGTGAAAATAATGCTTCAATTGTAATATGGGCAAAATTTGGAGGATTGACGTGGCTATTTACAGGCGATTTAGAAGAAGAAGGAGAGCAGTTTTTAGTATCTGCGTATCCAGATTTGCGAGTGGATGTTTTAAAAGTTGCTCATCATGGAAGTAATACGTCATCTATAGAGTCTTTTTTGAACGTTATACAGCCCCGTGTAGCGATTATATCTGTTGGTAAGCAGAATAGATATGGACACCCGCATAAAGAAGTAATAGAACGTTTGGGGAAGATGGGGAGTGCGATATGGCGCACGGACAAGCAAGGTGCTATTTCCTATGTTTTTAAAGGGGAAAATGGAACCTTTCAAAGTAAAATCACATATGATAAGACATATAATAGGTGAAAAAGAGAAGACTGCCATGAAGTGGCAGTCTTTAAGAACCGATAAATTTAATAACAGTTGCAATGATGAAAAGTGTTGCGAAAAAACCAAATGAGACGATAAATCCTACCCCTGAATCAATAGCGTCATTGCGTTTACTTTGAACGTTTTGTTCAAAATCATTCATTTAGAATCCCTCCCCAACATTCCACTTTAGTATAAAATATTGTCAGAAAAAAATCTACAATTTCAATGTGAAGAGAAAATGAGCTTTTTGCGAATTTTAGATTATGAAGTAACGTGAGTTTTTTGTTTCCAAGCATGTTAACAGTTGGCACTTATACTGGAATTTTTATTGTGAATAATAAAGGGAAGGTGATTACCGCACACCAATAAGAAACCCGGGGCTTATTGCGTGGCGTTTAATATAAATAAAGGGACGGGTTATAAAGCCTGTTCCTTTGTACTTGTAAAACAAAAGCTAGGGCATTAGTATAAATATATATTGCCAAGTTAGGGAGTAGGAAAAAGTATGAGTGATATACATAAAAAAATTAAAAAGAAACAGTTTGCTCCGTTATATTTACTATATGGGACGGAAGCTTTTTTTATAAATGAAACGATAAAGCTTATTACGACAGAAGCACTTGAAGAAGAAGATCGAGAGTTTAATGTTGTGACATACGATTTGGAAGAAGCGTATTTAGAAGATGTGGTTGAGGATGCGCGTACGCTTCCTTTCTTTGGAGAGCGGAAAGTACTGTTAATAAAATCACCGCTATTTTTGACTTCGCAAAAAGAAAAGTTAGAGCAAAATATAAAAATTTTAGAAGAATACATTGGTGAACCTTCTCCATTTTCTATTCTTGTTTTTGTTGCGCCTTACGAAAAACTTGATGAGCGAAAAAAAAATACAAAACTATTAAAGAAAACAGCAGATGTAGTAGAAGCGAATGCGATGCAAGTGCAGGATGTTCAGAAGTGGATTGTTGCTCGAGCAGATGAAGTGCATGTGCACATTGATAACGCGGCTGTTAGTTTGTTGCTAGAGCTTGTGGGAAGTAATGTAACGATGTTGGCGAAGGAAATGGACAAGTTAACGTTATACGTTGGTATGGGCGGAGAGATTACGACGAAACTTGTTGCAGAGCTTGTGCCAAAATCAGTTGAGCAAAATGTATTTGCTTTGACAGAAAAAGTGGTGAAAAAAGATATTGCAGGTGCAATGCAAATTTTGGATGGATTATTTACGCAGCAGGAAGAACCGATTAAATTGCTTGCGTTATTAGTGAGTCAATTCCGTTTGTTGTATCAAGTGAAAGAGTTACAGCAACGTGGTTATGGGCAAAATCAAATTGCATCTCATATTGGTGTACATCCGTATCGTGTAAAATTGGCGATGAATCAAACGAAATTTTTCTCTTTTGAAGAATTAAAAAAAGTGATTATAGAATTAGCGGAAGCTGATTATAGTATGAAGACGGGAAAGATGGATAAGAAACTTGTGCTCGAGTTTTTCTTAATGCGATTAAATCATATGTGATGACACAAAAAAAGTTCATGTACCTAGTGCATGAACTTTTTTTGTATATAAAAAAACGATCCAAATGGATCGTTTTTTAAACGCCTTACGCGTTTACTTGTTTCGCTAAGCGAGATTTTTGACGAGATGCAGCGTTTTGGTGGATAAGACCTTTACGAGCTGCTTTGTCAAGTTTTTTAGAAGCAGTTTTGAAAGCTTCTTTAGCATTTTCAAGAT
Organism: Bacillus sp. AFS012607; assembly: GCF_002558005.1. NCBI lineage: Bacteria > Bacillati > Bacillota > Bacilli > Caryophanales > Bacillaceae > Bacillus > Bacillus sp. AFS012607. The sequence goes on along the minus strand of NZ_NTVM01000012.1, from coordinate 581,905 downwards.
CGTTATTAGTAACTAAAGCTTCTACAGTTTTAACAGCAGAACGCATGTCAGACTTGATAGAAGCGTTATGTGCACGACGCTCTTCGCTAAGTTTAGCGCGTTTGATAGCAGATTTGATGTTTGCCATACTTTTCACCTCCCTGGTGCAATCGAATGACTCGATTCTTACATAGAACAAGTGATATTCTATCAAACGGTGAAGAGAATTGCAATAGTATATCCATGAAATTTCACGTAAAGGAAAGAATGACCTTATATAACTTTGGGAAATCTAACGATATTTACTATGAATTACGGAGGAGATACGATGAAAGAACCATTGGATTTAAGTAAATATAGCGTTAGAACTGACCTTGCTGTAGAAGCTCATCAAATGTTGCAAGAAAGCCAAGAAGAACAAAAAGGGATACAGGGGGTAATTGTAAAAGAGAGGGAAGAAGAAGGTACTATAATTACAAAAGTAACAATTGATGAAGCTGCCTCTGAAGCGATGGGTAAAAAACCTGGAAATTATTTAACGCTTGAAGTACAAGGTATACGTCAGCAAGATACAGAACTTCAACAAAAAGTGGAGCGTATTTTTGCAAAAGAATTTTCTTATTTCTTAGAAGAGGTTGGTGTTACAAAAGAAGCGAGCTGTTTAATTGTAGGCCTTGGGAATTGGAATGTAACACCGGATGCTCTTGGGCCAATAGTTGTAGAAAATGTATTAGTAACGAGACATTTGTTTCAATTGCAGCCTGAAAGTGTAGAAGAAGGATTCAGACCTGTTAGTGCAATTCGGCCGGGAGTAATGGGGATTACAGGCATCGAAACGAGCGATGTTATTTATGGGATTATTGAGAAGACAAATCCAGACTTTGTAATTGCGATTGACGCATTAGCTGCCCGTTCTATTGAACGAGTAAATAGCACGATACAAATTTCTGATACTGGAATCCATCCTGGATCAGGGGTTGGGAATAAACGTAAGGAACTAAGTAAAGAGACATTAGGTATCCCTGTTATCGCAATTGGTGTTCCGACTGTGGTCGATGCCGTTTCGATTACAAGTGATACGATTGATTTTATTTTGAAACATTTTGGTCGAGAGATGAAAGAAGGAAACAAACCTTCAAGATCTTTGTTACCAGCGGGATTTTCATTTGGAGAAAAGAAAAAATTAACAGAAGAAGATATGCCAGATGAAAAGAGCCGAAATATGTTTTTAGGTGCTGTTGGTACGTTAGAAGAAGAAGAAAAAAGAAGGTTGATTTATGAAGTGCTATCGCCTCTTGGTCATAACTTAATGGTGACCCCAAAAGAAGTAGATACTTTTATTGAGGATATGGCGAATGTAATAGCGAGTGGTTTAAATGCAGCGCTGCATCATCAAATTGATCAAGATAATACGGGAGCGTATACACATTGAGGGAGAAAGATGATAATAGTTTGAGTCGTTTTGCGCTTTTGTGTATATGTAGTGTAGCTTTATGTTTACTTATGATGATAGCAGGAGTGTCACTTGCTAATCATGGTTTGAAAAGTATGAAAGGTTATCGGCAATTGTCGTATGAACAAATAGCTCATATGACAGGGACAGAGAGTACAGGTGCTGAATCAGAAATTTTGGGTAGTTCGTTTTCAGCTTCAGAAAAACAACAACAATTAGAACGTTTAAGAAGTTTTAATGTTGTAGAAGGAATTGGGATGGCGTTAGCAAGTGTAGCTTATGAAATGACGAAGTTCGGAACGGATATAGTTGTTGGGAAAATAAAGGGGATTTTTAGCTAAGAGTAGCATGGGAGATGGTTGTTTTACTGATTTGTAAGACAACCGTTTTAAAATTTGAAAAGGGTTTGTCTCTTATGGTTTATTCGCATAAGATATAGATAGAATGATTTGTATCGTAAGCAGCACGAGTTTTCATTGAATCTTTGTTGCTCTATTGATATAATCAGTGCTAGTGTATATTGGCGAGACTATTAGGAGTTGAGAACATAGATGAACAAAGAAGAAAGAGCAAAAAGACAGTCCAAAATTCGTAATTTCTCTATTATTGCTCATATTGACCACGGAAAATCAACGTTAGCAGACCGTATTTTAGAGAAAACAAATGCGTTAACACAACGCGAAATGAAAGCTCAGTTGCTTGACTCTATGGATTTAGAGCGTGAGCGTGGTATTACAATCAAATTAAACGCAGTACAATTAAACTATAAAGCAAAAGATGGTGAAGAGTATATTCTTCATTTAATTGATACACCAGGACACGTCGACTTTACGTACGAAGTATCTCGTAGTTTAGCGGCTTGTGAAGGCGCGATTCTTGTAGTAGATGCAGCGCAAGGTATTGAAGCGCAAACGTTAGCGAACGTATACTTAGCGCTTGATAACAACTTGGAAATTTTACCAGTTATCAATAAAATCGACTTACCAAGTGCGGATCCAGAACGTGTACGTCAAGAGGTAGAAGATGTAATTGGTTTAGATGCATCAGAAGCGGTACTTGCTTCTGCAAAAGCTGGAATTGGTATTGAAGAAATTTTAGAACAAATTGTTGAAAAAGTACCAGCTCCGGCAGGTGATTCAGAAGAGCCGTTACAATGTATGATTTTCGACTCTTTATATGATCCGTACCGTGGTGTAATTGCTTATATCCGTGTTGTAAATGGAACGGTAAAAGTTGGCGATAAAGTACGTATGATGGCAACGGGTAAAGAATTTGAAGTAACAGAAGTAGGTGTATTTACACCGAAAACTACGCAACGTGACGAGTTAACAGTAGGTGATGTAGGTTTCTTAGCAGCATCTATTAAAAACGTAGGTGATACACGTGTTGGTGATACGATTACACATGCGAAACGTCCAGCTGCAGAGGCGTTACCAGGTTACCGTAAATTAAACCCGATGGTATTCTGTGGGCTGTATCCAATTGATTCTGCTCGTTATAACGATTTACGTGATGCGTTAGAAAAATTAGAGTTAAACGATTCTGCTCTTGAGTTTGAACCAGAAACATCTCAAGCGTTAGGATTTGGTTTCCGTTGTGGATTCTTAGGACTTCTTCACATGGAAATCATTCAAGAACGTATTGAACGTGAATTTAAGATTGACTTAATTACAACAGCGCCAAGCGTTATTTATAAAGTTTATTTAACAAACGGTGAAGATGTTATTGTTGATAATCCATCTAATATGCCAGACCCACAGTCTATCGATCGTGTAGAAGAGCCGTTTGTGAAGGCTTCAATTATGGTTCCGAATGACTATGTTGGAGCTGTAATGGAAATTTGCCAAGGTAAACGTGGAACGTTTATTGATATGCAATATTTAGATGAAACGCGTGTTACATTAACATATGAAATCCCGTTATCAGAAATCGTATATGACTTCTTCGATCAATTGAAATCAAATACGAAAGGGTATGCATCATTTGATTATGAGTTAATTGGTTATAAACCATCTAAACTTGTGAAAATGGATATTCTTTTAAATAATGAACAAGTGGATGCTTTATCATTTATCGTACACCGTGATTCAGCGTATGACCGTGGTAAAGTAATTGTAGAGAAATTAAAAGAATTAATTCCGAGACAACAGTTCGAAGTGCCAATTCAGGCGACTATCGGAAATAAAGTTGTAGCACGTTCTACAATTAAGGCGATGCGTAAAAACGTACTTGCAAAATGTTACGGCGGTGACATTTCTCGTAAGCGTAAACTTCTTGATAAGCAAAAAGAAGGTAAAAAACGTATGAAGTCTGTTGGTTCTGTAGAAGTGCCGCAAGAGGCATTCATGGCTGTACTGAAAATGGATGACAACTAATATTTGAAATAAAAAAGAAGTCGTTTGTACGGCTTCTTTTTTCTGTATAATTACTTTTTAGACATCTGAGCAGCTCTCATTTACAATAATGAGAGAGCTTTTTAGTTCATATAGAGTTAGGAGATTGTTAATGTCCGAAAATATTCGAAAAGATATTCAAGATAAAATACAAAATGGCAATTTTAATTGTGAAAAGGAATTGACGCTTTCTATTATTAGTGGAAAGTGGAAAGTTGTGATACTGTGGCATCTTGGTGTGGAAGGGCCTCATCGTTTTAGTGAATTACAACGGTTATTCCCAAGCATTTCTCATAAAGTTTTGTCAAACCAATTAAAAGAGTTAATGGAAGATGGGATTGTTGATCGAACAGTATATCCCGAAATTCCTCCTCGTGTTGAGTATTATATGACGGAACTAGGCATGTCACTTTTACCGATCGTTGAAATGATGTATGATTGGGGAAAAATGCGAATGGAACAAATTCGTAATACGTTAGAGAAGTAGAGAATCCTCCGGAGTGCGGAGGTTTTCTTTTTAGAAAGGTAGGAGTTATATTTGGTACAAGCTGCATATATTCATATCCCGTTTTGTCAGCACATTTGTCACTATTGTGATTTTAATAAAGTGTTTATTGAACGCCAACCGGTTGATCAATATTTAGATTATTTAGAGAAGGAAATAATAAATACGGTTCAAAGAGTTCCGTTTGATAGTATGAAAACGATTTTTGTGGGCGGTGGAACTCCGACAGCGTTAAATATGGAACAGACAAAAAAATTACTCGAGATTATTAATCGTCATTTGCGCCCGTTTGCTCCGAATTGTGAATTGACATTTGAAGCGAATCCAGGAGATCTACCGAAAGAGAAGTTGAATGTACTACTAGAAGGTGGAGTGAATCGAATTAGTTTTGGTGTGCAAACGTTCCGTGATGAACTGCTTGAGAAAATCGGGCGCAAGCATACGAGGGAAGATGCATTCCTAGCGATTCGAGAAGCTCAGGAAGTAGGCTTTAAAAATATTAATGTAGATATTATTTATGCTTTGCCAGGACAAACGATAGAAGATGTGAAGGAAACATTAGACATTGCTTTTACGCTTGGTGTACAACATTTCTCGGCATATTCATTAATTGTGGAACCTAAAACAGTGTTTTATAACTTAATGAATAAAGGGAAATTGCGTCTTCCGGGTGAAGACCATGAAGCGAAAATGTATGAAATGGTAATGGATGAAATGGAGAAACACGGTTATAACCAGTATGAAATTAGTAATTTCTCAAAAGGTGACAATAAAAGTAGACATAATCTCACATACTGGAATAATGAAGAGTATTATGGCTTTGGAGCTGGAGCTCATAGTTATGTGAATGGGGAACGTATTCAAAATGTAGGTCCGCTGAAGCAATATTTTAATAAAATTGATGAAACAGGATTTCCGTATTTAGATGTTCACGTGGTGACGGAGAAAGAAAAGATGGAAGAAGAGTTGTTCTTAGGACTTCGAAAAACAAAAGGTGTATCTAAAATAGCATTTCAAAAGAAATTTAATATGGAGATGGATCAAGTTTTCGCGAAGCAGTTACAAAACAACCAAGAACAAGGATTGCTTGAAGAGAGCGATGGATATGTTCGTTTAACGCGAAAAGGAAAATTATTAGGGAATGAAGTATTCCAATCATTTTTAATTGACTAATTAAATGTTCCATTAACGTGAAAAAGTTTCATTATTTCGTGACGTTTCCGTTGACAATTGAATGTCAATTTTGGTAAGTTATTAATAGATTTAGCACTCAAAGACAAAGAGTGCTAACAGAGGTGATGATGAGATGCTTACGGAACGTCAGCTCTTAATTTTACAAACAATTATTGATGACTTTATTGGATCAGCGCAGCCTGTTGGGTCTAGAACGTTGGCTAAAAAAGATGAAATTACATTTAGTTCAGCTACTATTCGAAATGAAATGGCGGACTTAGAAGAATTAGGTTTTATTGAAAAAACGCACAGTTCTTCTGGACGTGTTCCTTCTGAGAAAGGCTACCGATTTTATGTAGACCATCTTTTAGCGCCGCAAAACTTACCGAACGCTGAAATTGTACAAATTAAAGATTTATTTGCTGAAAGAATTTTTGAAGCGGAAAAAATTGCACAGCAATCTGCTCAAATTTTATCAGAACTTACGAATTATACGGCCATTGTTCTTGGACCGAAGTTAAGCACAAATAAACTTAAAAATGTACAAATTGTGCCGCTTGATCGTCAAACTGCAGTCGCTATTATTGTAACTGATACAGGGCATGTACAAAGTAAAACGATTACCGTTCCGGAATCTGTTGATTTATCAGATTTAGAAAAAATGGTTAATGTTTTAAATGAAAAGCTATCTGGCGTACCGATGGAAGAACTTCATAATAAAATCTTTAAGGAAATTGTTACAGTTTTACGTGGGTATGTTCATAATTATGATAGTGCAATAAGAATGTTAGATGGTACATTTCAAGTTCCGTTATCGGAAAAGATATACTTTGGAGGAAAAGCAAATATGCTTTCGCAGCCAGAGTTCCATGACATTCAAAAGGTTAGATCTTTGCTTACCATGATTGATAATGAAGCTGAATTTTATGACATTTTGCGTCATAAACAAGTCGGGATTCAAGTGAAAATTGGTAGGGAAAACACTTCGACGGCTATGGAGGATTGCAGTTTAATTTCTGCAACATATTCGATCGGCGAAGAGCAACTTGGAACAATTGCTATTTTAGGTCCGACAAGAATGCAATATTCTCGTGTAATTAGTTTGTTACAGTTATTTACGAGACAATTTACAGATGGACTTAAAAAGTAAATGAGAGTAATACATTCGCTCAAGTGATGAAATTTTCATTGCTGTGTGTAATATATAATGCTTAGGTAATCATGCTATGCATGATACCTAATACCTTTTAAGGAGGTGAATATTGTGGAAGAGCGTAACGAACAAGTGGTAGAAGAAGTAAAAGAAGCGCAAGTTGAAGAAGCTGTCACGCCAGAAAACAGTGAAGAAACTGTAGAAGAAAAAAGTGAGGCTGCTCTTTTACAAGAAAAAGTAGATGAGTTACAAGCGAAACTAACGGAAACGGAAGGTCGCACATTACGTCTACAAGCTGATTTTGAAAATTATAAGCGCCGTGTCCAAATGGATAAACAGGCTGCTGAAAAATATAGAGCACAAAGTCTAGTTTCAGACATCTTGCCAGCTCTTGATAATTTTGAAAGAGCAATGCAAGTGGAAGTGACTGATGAGCAAACGAAATCCTTGTTACAAGGCATGGAAATGGTGCATCGTCAATTGTTAGAAGCGCTGACTAAAGAAGGTGTGGAAGTGATTGAAGCTGTTGGTAAACAGTTTGATCCTAATGAACACCAAGCTATTATGCAAGTGGAAGATAGTGAATTTGAATCAAACGCGGTTGTGGAAGAATTCCAAAAAGGTTATAAATTAAAAGACCGTGTGATTCGCCCATCAATGGTAAAAGTAAATCAATAATTTACATAAAACTAGGAGGATTCGCCATGAGTAAAATTATCGGTATTGACTTAGGTACAACAAACTCTTGTGTAGCTGTTATGGAAGGTGGAGAACCAAAGGTTATCCCAAATCCAGAAGGAAACCGTACAACACCTTCTGTTGTAGCTTTCAAAAATGAAGAACGTCAAGTTGGGGAAGTTGCAAAGCGCCAAGCAATTACAAACCCAAATACAATCATGTCTGTTAAACGTCATATGGGTACAGACTACAAAGTAGAAGTTGAAGGTAAAGATTATACACCTCAAGAAATTTCTGCAATCATTTTACAAAACTTAAAAGCTTCTGCTGAAGCATACTTAGGTGAAACAGTAACGAAAGCTGTTATTACAGTACCTGCATACTTCAACGATGCAGAGCGTCAAGCAACGAAAGATGCTGGTCGTATCGCTGGTTTAGAAGTTGAGCGTATCATTAACGAGCCAACAGCAGCAGCACTTGCTTACGGTTTAGAAAAACAAGACGAAGAACAAAAAATCTTAGTATATGACTTAGGTGGCGGTACATTTGACGTATCTATCCTTGAGTTAGCAGACGGCACATTCGAAGTTATTTCAACTGCTGGTGACAACCGTCTTGGTGGCGATGACTTTGACCAAGTTATCATCGATCACTTAGTAGCTGAGTTCAAAAAAGAAAATAACATTGATTTAAGCCAAGATAAAATGGCGCTTCAACGCTTGAAAGATGCAGCTGAAAAAGCGAAAAAAGATCTTTCTGGTGTAACACAAACTCAAATTTCATTACCATTCATTAGTGCTGGAGCTGCTGGTCCATTACACCTAGAATTAACGTTAACAAGAGCGAAATTCGAAGAGCTTTCAGCAGGTCTTGTTGAAAGAACATTAGAGCCAACTCGTCGTGCATTAAAAGACGCTGGTTTTGCTCCAAGCGAATTAGATAAAGTTATTCTTGTTGGTGGATCTACTCGTATCCCAGCTGTACAAGAAGCTATTAAACGTGAAACTGGTAAAGAGCCATATAAAGGTGTAAACCCTGATGAAGTTGTAGCATTAGGTGCTGCAGTTCAAGGTGGCGTACTTACTGGTGATGTAGAAGGCGTTCTATTATTAGACGTAACTCCACTTTCTTTAGGTATTGAAACTATGGGTGGCGTGTTCACGAAATTAATCGAGCGTAACACTACAATTCCAACAAGTAAGTCACAAGTATTCTCGACAGCTGCTGATAATCAACCAGCAGTAGACATTCACGTATTACAAGGTGAGCGTCCAATGTCAGCTGACAACAAAACGTTAGGTCGTTTCCAATTAACTGACCTTCCACCAGCACCACGTGGTATTCCACAAATCGAAGTAACATTCGATATTGATGCGAACGGTATCGTTAACGTACGTGCGAAAGACTTAGGAACAAGCAAAGAGCAAGCTATTACAATCCAATCTTCTTCAGGTCTTTCTGATGAAGAAGTAGAACGTATGGTACAAGAAGCGGAAGCAAATGCTGACGCTGACCAAAAACGTAAGGAAGAAGTTGAACTTCGTAACGAAGCTGACCAACTTGTATTCCAAACAGACAAAGTTGTAAAAGATTTAGAAGGTAAAGTAGATGCAGCTGAAGTTGCAAAAGCAACAGAAGCGAAAGAAGCATTACAAGCTGCAATTGAGAAAAACGAGCTTGAAGAAATTCGTGCGAAAAAAGATGCTTTACAAGAAATCGTACAACAATTAACTGTTAAATTATACGAGCAAGCTCAAGCAGCTGCTGGTCAAGCAGAAGGTGCGCAAGGTGCACAAGACGCTGGCACGAAGAAAGACAATGTAGTTGACGCTGAGTTTGAAGAAGTAAAAGAAGACAAGTAATTCAACTGTAAACATAATAAGTAAGATGACAAAAAGTCAAAGTCAAGCGTGCCTTGACTTTGGCTTTTTTCACGAATGAGAAGTGATGTGTGAGGATCTTAAGTTTTTCGCTTTGCATACTGTAAGTGAGGAAACTTTGTTGCAAAGCACTTTCTTTCGGTGTTAAAATTACGTTTATGTGAAAGATTCGGGGGTTGTAAATTTATGAGTAAACGAGACTATTATGAGGTCCTTGGACTTAGCAAGGGCGCTTCAACAGATGAAATAAAAAAAGCGTATCGTCGTTTGGCTAAAAAATACCATCCAGACGTAAGCAAAGAAGAAAATGCAATTGAAAAGTTTAAAGAAGTACAAGAAGCATACGAAGTGTTAAGTGATGATCAAAAGCGTGCGCAGTACGATCAATTTGGTCATGCTGGTGCAAATCAAGGATTCGGTGGATTTGGCGGCGGAGGAGACTTCGGCGGTGGCTTCGGTTTTGAAGATATATTTAGTTCTTTCTTTGGCGGTGGCGGCGGCAGACGCCGTGATCCAAATGCTCCGCGCCAAGGTGCTGACTTACAATATCAAGTCACTTTAGATTTTGAAGAAGCTATTTTTGGTAAGGAATTAAATGTGGAAATTCCAGTAGAAGATCCATGTGATACTTGTAAAGGTAGTGGAGCAAAACCAGGAACTTCAAAAGAAACATGTAAACATTGTTCAGGCTCTGGTCAAGTGAGTGTAGAGCAAAACACACCGTTTGGTCGTATCGTAAACCGTCAAGCTTGTGGTCATTGTTCAGGAACTGGACAAATTATTAAAGAAAAATGTACGACATGTCACGGTTCAGGTAAAGTTCGTAAACGTAAAAAAATCAATGTTAAAATTCCAGCGGGTATCGATAATGGTCAACAAATTCGTGTGTCTGGAAAAGGTGAAGCCGGCGTAAATGGCGGACCAGCAGGAGACTTATATGTTGTCGTTCATGTAAGAAATCATGAATTCTTCGAGCGTGAAGGAGATCACATTATTTGCGAAATGCCATTAACATTTGCGCAAATGGCGCTTGGTGATGAAGTGGAAGTTCCTACTGTTCATGGTAAAGTGAAGCTGAAAATTCCAGCAGGAACACAAACTGGAACAGAATTCCGCTTAAAAGGAAAAGGTGCTCCGAACGTACGTGGATACGGCCAAGGAGATCAATATGTAGTCGTTCGTGTTGTTGTACCGACGAAATTGACTTCACAGCAAAAAGATTTATTACGTGAATTTGCAGGACAAGAAGAGCAGGATGATAGTTTATTCGGAAAGCTTAAACGTGCTTTCAAAGGGGAATAATGGAAATAAAAAATGGAGTTGGTAAATTGTGAAATGGTCAGAAATTAGTATTCATACAACAGAAGAAGCAGTAGAAGCTGTCTCTCATATTTTACATGAAGCTGGTGCTAGCGGAGTTGCGATTGAGGATCCAGCGGAGTTAACGAAAGAGCGCGAGCAACAATATGGTGAAATTTATGCATTGAATCCAGATGAATATCCGGCGGAAGGTGTATTAATAAAAGCATATTTCCCGCAAACGGATTCTTTACATGAAACGATTGCAGGTGTAAAATCATCTATTGATGTGCTTCCATCTTACGACATTGAAATTGGTACTGGAAATATTACCGTTAACGAAGTCAATGAAGAAGATTGGGCTACTGCTTGGAAAAAATATTACCATCCAGTACAAATTTCTGATACATTCACAATCGTACCGACGTGGGAAGAATATACACCATCTTCTCCTGATGAAAAAATCATTGAATTAGACCCAGGTATGGCGTTTGGTACAGGAACTCATCCAACAACAACGATGTGTATTCGTGCTTTAGAAAAAACAGTACAGCCAGGTGACGCTATCATTGATGTAGGAACAGGTTCTGGTGTGCTTAGTATTGCAGCGGCAAAATTAGGTGCGTCTTCTGTTCAAGCATATGATTTAGATCCGGTTGCAGTTGAAAGTGCAGAAATGAATGTGCGTTTAAATAAAACAGATGATATCGTGTCTGTTGGGCAAAATAGTCTTTTAGAAGGTATTGAAGGTCCTGTTGATTTAATCGTAGCTAACTTATTAGCAGAAATTATTCTTTTATTCCCTGAAGATGCAGCGAGAGTTGTGAAGTCAGGTGGATTATTTATTACATCGGGCATTATTGCTGCGAAGGAAAAAGTAATTTCTGAGGCGTTAGAACAAGCTGGATTTACAATTGAAGAAGTGTTACGAATGGAAGATTGGGTAGCAATTATTGCACGAAATGCGTAATATAGATTTTAGTCTATAATGAAAAGGGGAGTCTCTCACTATAAGGTGAGGGACTTGCCGTTTGTTATATGAAAAATGATAATGTTTCGTTCTTTTCGTAAGTGTTGACTTACGAAAGGAACGAAACTCTACTAAGGTGATTATATGCAACGTTATTTTGTAGAAGAAAAACATGTAAGTGAAGCAAAAATTCGCATTGTAGGTGATGATGTACATCACATTGCGAGAGTAATGCGTATGACAGCTGGCGATCAAATTTATTGCTGTGTAAACGGAAAAACAGCAGTATGTTCAATTGATGAAATTACCAGTGAATTTATTAATACGGCTATTGTAGAATGGGTAGAGGCGTCAAGTGAACTTCCTGTTTTCGTGACGATTGCAAGTGGACTGCCAAAAGGAGACAAGCTAGAGTTGATTTTTCAAAAAGGAACTGAGCTTGGGGCAGCTGCATTCTTACCATTTCAAGCATCTCGCTCTATCGTAAAATGGGATGCGAAAAAAGCTGATAAAAAAGTTGAGCGTTTAAGAAAAATTGTGAAAGAAGCTGCGGAACAATCACATAGAAGTGAAATTCCGGAAGTACATGCTCCGGCATCATTTAAGCAACTGCTTACAATGAGTGGTGAGTATGATGTTTGTCTTGTTGCTTACGAAGAGGAAGCGAAACAAGGCGAGAAATCTAATTTTGCGAAAGCTTTAACGACAATGAAACCAGGTCAAAAGCTATTGATTGTATTTGGCCCAGAAGGCGGTTTAGCTGAGGAAGAGATTACAGCGCTTCGTGAACATAAATTTGTACCATGTAGTTTAGGACCAAGAATTTTAAGAACAGAAACGGCGCCGTTATACGCGTTAAGTGCTGCTTCGTATCATTTTGAATTGATGGGGTGATGATCAATGTCAACTGTTGCGTTCCATACGTTAGGTTGTAAAGTAAACCACTATGAAACAGAAGCCATTTGGCAATTGTTTAAACAAGGTGGTTATGAAAGAACAGAATATGAAAAGAAAGCTGATGTTTATGTTATTAACACATGTACAGTAACGAATACTGGGGACAAAAAAAGCCGTCAAGTAATCAGACGTGCTGTGCGTCAAAATCCAGATGCAGTTATTTGCGTAACGGGATGTTATGCACAAACATCTCCAGCTGAAATTATGGCGATTCCAGGTGTAGATATTGTAGTTGGTACACAGGATCGTGAAAAGATGTTAGGTTACATCGAAGAATTCCGTAAAGAGCGTCAACCAATTAATGCTGTCCGCAATATTATGAAAACACGTGTGTACGAAGAACTTGATGTACCTTATTTCACGGATCGTACACGTGCGTCTTTAAAAATACAAGAGGGTTGCAATAACTTCTGTACATTCTGTATCATTCCTTGGGCGCGTGGTTTAATGCGTTCTCGTGATGGAAAAGAGGTTATTAAACAAGCACAACAATTAGTGGATGCAGGCTATAAAGAAATCGTATTAACGGGTATTCATACAGGTGGATACGGCGAAGATATAAAAGATTATAACTTAGCTGGATTACTTCGTGATATGGAAGCGGAAGTAGGCGGATTAAAACGTCTTCGTATTTCTTCTATTGAAGCGAGTCAAATTTCAGATGAAGTAATTGAAGTGTTAGATAAATCTGAAGTAGTTGTACGTCACTTGCATATTCCGTTGCAATCTGGTTCTAATACTGTATTAAAACGTATGCGTCGTAAATATACGATGGAATTCTTCCAAGAGCGTTTAGATCGTTTGAAAGAAGCGTTACCAGGCCTTGCGATTACATCTGACGTAATCGTTGGTTTCCCAGGTGAAACAGAAGAAGAATTCATGGAAACATACAATTTCATTAAAGAGAACCGCTTCTCTGAGTTACACGTGTTCCCTTATTCAAAACGTACAGGAACACCTGCAGCACGCATGGAAGATCAAGTTCCTGAAGATGTGAAGAACGATCGTGTTCATCGTTTAATTGAGCTATCTAATCAATTAGCGAAAGAATATGCATCAGCGTTTGAAGGTGAAGTGCTTGAAATCATTCCAGAAGAGCAATTTAAAGACGGCGACCGTGAAGGGTTATATGTAGGGTATACAGATAACTACTTGAAAATTGTATTTGAAGGATCAGAAGAATTAATTGGTAAGCTAGTGAAAGTGAAAATTACGAAGGCTGGCTATCCATATAACGAAGCGCAATTTGTTCGTGTTCTTGAAGATGATGTGAAAAAAGAATCAGCAAGCGCATAAAAAAGAGCGTGCAACCGGAAATGGTTTGCATGCTTTCTTTATTTGAAGCGGTTAAGTACTAGAAGGTAGGGAGGCGTTTCGTGCATCCCTGTATGAAAAAAGTTGAAATGATAAAAATATAGTTGTCTTCATGAAAGAAGGATACTAGATATTTGTATAACTTTTGAAAAGGAAATGCTTCTATTCTTCTTTTATTCTGCCAAATAGTTGACCTGAAGTGATAAAATGTATTATAATCGTAAAAGACATGCTGAAGAAGTGTTTCTTTTTGCATGCTGAAGTTAGTATGTAAGTGTGATGTTTCGGAGGGAGGGAAAGAGAATGTCAAAAACAGTCGTTCGTAAAAACGAGTCTTTGGAGGATGCACTTCGCCGTTTTAAAAGATCGGTTTCTAAAACTGGTACACTTGCTGAAGCAAGAAAGCGCGAGTTTTATGAAAAACCAAGTGTAAAACGTAAGAAGAAATCTGAAGCGGCAAGAAAGCGTAAATTCTAAGAGAGGGTGTAAGTTATGAGTCTTCTCGGTCGTTTAAACGATGATATGAAACAAGCGATGAAGAATAAACAAAAAGAAAAATTAACCGTTATTCGTATGGTTAAGGCTGCTTTACAAAATGAAGGTATTAAACTGCAACATACTCTTACTGAAGAAGAGGAAGTAACAGTTTTAGCTCGTGAAGTAAAACAGTATAAGGACTCCCTCCTTGAATTTAAAAAAGCTGGTCGTGAAGACCTTGTTAATAAACTGCAAAGTGAAATTCAGATTTTAAGCGCATATTTGCCAGAGCAATTAACTGAAGAAGAACTAGTTGATGTAATCAAACAAGTTATTTCTGAAGTTGGTGCGACTTCTAAAGCAGATATGGGTAAGGTGATGACTGCTGTTATGCCGAAAGTAAAAGGTAAAACAGACGGATCACTTGTGAATAAGTTGGTTATCCAGCTATTAGCATAAAAAAACGTCTCATTTCGTATGAGACGTTTTTTTATTGTTCTTATTAAGGAAAAACACTATATTGCTTAAAAAGCGTTTCTGTAAGTGATAGAAACGCCTCTGGTATGTAAAAAAGGATAACGGCCTTAGTTATGATTAATCCCACCATAAAAAAAGCTTTTTCGTTTTCTTAATTTCTTCGACTAACTCCTCAATGCTTTCTGTTCCTTGTTCCACTATATCTGGACAAAATTCATACATTTCTTGCGCGAAAGATTGCATTTCGGCGTCTGTAGGTAACACGCTAAAAATGGTATCAACCCAGTCATAATCTGCACTGATTATGATAAAAGGATAGCGATCATTCCATTTTCTTAGTTTAAAAATAACATCTTTATTGCTAACTTCGTAATTAACGCCATTTGTTGGTTGGATTGCAAGGATATCAAATTGGCCATTTCCTTGTATACTTCCAATGCTACACTTACTCTTACTTCCTTGACTAAAACTTCTTTCACAAATAAAAGCTAAGTATGGGGGGCTGAAGTTCAGATTGAAGTTTTATAACTTGCTGTTCAGCATAATCTTCAAAGGTAACGACAGAGACTCCAGCTATTTTAGATTTTGAATCAGTTGCATAGAAGGGCTAGATGCTACTGTCAGTGACTTGTTTTATAACATTCAAAATTTCTTGACTAAATCCAATTTCCTTTCGTATTTCCTCGCTTATTAATTCATTTTTTTGTTTTTTAGTGAATCCTAATATTTTTTGAAATTCATATAACAACTACCTATAAAGTATTCTTACTTACAACGTAAAATTTAGAGTGGAGCAATTTCTTTTTCGAATTTTATTTCATTTGTCTAATGAATGACAACTACTTATTCTATGGTCAGTATGTCACGCCCAGAACAAATTGTAACAGGGTTTTTCAAGTTTCTAACTTCTCACTAGGCTCAATTTCTTCATGCAACTTGTACTGATATCCCCTAGGGGCGCATATTCTTGTATTAATACTTCTATTATTAAGGATCACATCCTCTGATCCATCATTGTCCCGATAAATATGATTTCATATAGCGACTGTTTTATTAACATGATATGAACTCTTACAGAATATAGTTATGTTAGTGAAGTCGTTATAACACGATAGGCACTTGTGAAGAAATACATATATGGGATGAGAGGGGGGTCTTTCGAGATGAAGAAATTAGAACAAATGAAAAATTGGTTAACAAAACAAGTAGACCTACCAGTGGATGTATTAATGGATCTACCTCGGATTACTCTTGTTGGGCAAATACATATTTATATAGAAAATCATCGGGGACTATTAGTGTTTTCAGATAAAGAAGTGCGATTGCTTTTAAAACACGGTCAATTACTAATTAAAGGACAATCCTTTGTTATTAAAACGATTCTTCCAGAAGAGCTTTTGCTCGAAGGGATAATTGAGCAAGTAACATTTTTAGAAAATGAAAAAAAAGGTGATTGAAGTGAAACTTCCATTAGTGAAGTTTTTCTTCTTTATCCTGTAAAAGTTTCGTTGATAGAGATCGATTACAGTTTTACTTTGTTTCATTTTAGTACGAGCTATTTTAATGCTTCAAATCTACTTTTAGAAAGGTAGTGAAGGTGGTAAATGAAAAATAAATGGTTTATAAAGTGGCTTGGATATGTAAAAGTGCGAATTGAAGGTAGAGGAGCGGAACGGTTTGTTAATGAATGTGTACGGAGGAATTTATTAGTTTGGGATGTTAAGAAGATAGCTGATGAAACGTTAGTTTTTTGTATGTTGTTACGCGATGTGAAAAAAATAAAACCAATTTATAGAAAAAATGAATGTAAATTATACTTTATTGGACGTTATGGTTTTCCTTTTTGGAATAAGCGTTTAATTAAAAACAGTGGATTTTTAATTGGGTTTTTAATTTTCTTTTTTGGCGTGATTGCAATGTCCAATATGGTTTGGAAAATTGAAATTACAGGAGCAAAACCTGAAACAGAATATATATTGATGAAAGAATTGGATAAAATGGGTATTAAAAAAGGAAAACTACAGTTTCAAATGCCGAATGTAGAAGATGTACAACGCCATTTGACAGATAATATTAATGCCATTACTTGGGCGGGATTAGAAGTAAGAGGAACGACGTATCATTTTAAAATTGTTGAAAAAAACGAACCGAAAAAAGAAAAGGAACAAATGCCGCAAAATTTAGTAGCAAAAAAAGAAGCGATTATTACAAAAACGTTTGTAGAAGTTGGAAAGCCGGTTGTACTGAAAAATGATCATGTGGAAAAAGGGCAGATTCTCGTATCGGGAATATATGGTAATGAGGAAAGTCCAACGATTGTTTCAGCGAAAGGTATTGTGTATGGCGAAACGTGGTATACATCTAAGGTGGATGTCCCGTTAAAGACGCAATTCCAAGTGTATACTGGTAATGTATACAATGAACATTTTCTTAAATTTGGGGGTACGAAAATAAAAATATGGGGATTTCAACATGATAAGTATAAACGCTCTCGTACTGAAAGCGTAAAGCATGATGTGAAATTATTTGGTTTTACACTGCCGATTGCATATGAAAAAGATGTTGTGAGAGAAGAGGAAGAAGCGAACCGAGAATATACAGAAAAGCAAGCGCTGAAAGTAGCGAAAGAGATGGCCGAAAAAGAACTAAAGAAAAAATTGGATGAACATGCTATGATTGTAAGTGATAAGATTTTGAGTAAAGAGGTTGAGGCGGATCAACTAAAAGTCACATTGCATTATACTGTGATTGAAAATATTGCAGAGCCACAACCAATATCCGAATCCGATATTCAAGGAGACTGAGTAATGGCAGAACAATTAGTAGAAATGAACCAACAATTGGAAAATACTAACGAAGCAATCGCTCTTTTTGGAGTCAATGATGCGCATTTAAAAGTAATTGAACGAGAACTGAATGTATCGATCGTAACTAGAGGAGAAACTGTTCATGTATCTGGGGCAGTTGAAACGGTGACACTCGTAGAAAAAATCTTACAGCAATTACTTGTTGTAATTCGTAAAAGTATATCAATTTCAGAGAGAGATGTTGCGTATGCAATTCAGCTCGCACAACAAGGGAAAGTTGCTCAATTTGAAGAGTTATATGAAGAAGAAATTTTCAAGACTGCAAAAGGTAAATCCATTCGTGTAAAAACAATGGGGCAAAGACGATATATTCATGCAATGAAGAAGAATGATATTGTCTTTGGGATAGGGCCTGCAGGAACTGGAAAAACATACTTAGCCGTAGTAATGGCTGTGAGAGCTTTAAAACAAGGATATGTAAAGAAAATCATTCTAACAAGACCTGCTGTAGAAGCTGGAGAAAATTTAGGTTTTTTACCAGGGGATTTGAAAGAGAAGGTAGATCCATACTTACGCCCATTATATGATGCCTTACATGATATTCTTGGACAAGAATATACGCAGCGTATGATGGAACGAGGAGTAATTGAAATCGCGCCGCTTGCTTATATGAGGGGGCGTACGCTTGATGATTCATTTGTTATTTTAGATGAGGCTCAAAATACAACGGGTGCTCAAATAAAAATGTTTTTAACAAGATTAGGTTTTAGTTCTAAAATGGTTATTACAGGGGACCCTTCACAAGTAGACTTGCCAAAAGGGGTAAAATCAGGGCTATCTATAGCTGCTAATATTTTATCTGGTGTATCAGGTCTGTCATTTATTACATTAGAACAAACAGACGTTGTCAGACATCCATTGGTGCAACGTATTATTGAGGCATATGATAAAATGGAATGATCCTATTTGTCAGGATCATTTCTTTTTGTATGATAAGGTTGGCGAACGGCATATTTTTTACTATCATGAAAGATAAGGAAAATAAACTATAGGTACTGGTGTATAAAATGTTACCTCAAAGTATCTTTGGGTAGAAGAAATGAAAGCTATAAATAGTTTCACTTTATTTCTGGAGAGGAGAAGGTATTGAAATCATGTCAAGATCTCAAGAAATTTCTAAGTGGTTTCGTAATTTACAACATTCGAAAAAACTAAGTTGGATTTCTTACGTTGTATTAGGAGCAGTGCTGTTTTTTGCGCTTATGAATAATGTAAAACCAGAGCAATTAGATGTTAACATGTATTCTATTGCGAAAAAGACAATCCATTCTCCTATAAAAATTGAAGATAAAGTTACAACGGATAAAAAGAAAAAAGAAGCCTCTACAAAAGTTGAAGATCAATATACATATAAAAGTGAGTATAAACAAAATAAAGTTGATATTGTGAATGACGTCTTTGCTAAAGTGGATGAAGTGGTGCAAGAGATTAAAGCTGTTGGACCGGATGATCAAAAAAAGATGACTGATGCTGAGAAAGTGGACAAGTTAAAAAAGAAACTACCCGCTGACTTAACGAAAGAATTATCTGATTCAAACTTACTAAATTTGATTAATGCAGATTCGAGCCAATTAGTATTAGCGAAAGATGCTGCGGTCACAGCGATTAATAGTATCATGACTGAGCACATTAAAATGGACGAATTGAAAGATGCGAAAGAACGATATGTAAGTGAGATGAATAGTGTTAATGTTGATAATGGTTTAAAAGAGTCAATTAAGGCGCTAGGAAGATATGCAATTTCAGCGAATTATTTTTATGACCCGATCTTAACGAAAGAGAAGAGAAAAGCAGAGGAAGATTTAGTTCCACCTGTTTATATTCTTCAAGGACAAGTTCTCGTTAGAGAAGGTGAAACAATTTCAAGTGATGTGTATAATCAGTTGAAATTAGTTGGCTTGTTAGAAAAAGGGAACGGTTTTCAACCTTATGTTGGATTAGCGGTACTCATTGGTGTGTTACTATACTTTATGCATAAACAATTTGAATTATTTTTAAAGAGAAAAAGAGAAGATAGACCGTATGTTTTAGCGTATATCACAATTTTGTCTATCACAATCGTTTTAATGAAAATCATTAGTTTGTTTCAAAAACTTGAATATGCAGGGATTGCATATGTTGTCCCGGTTGCGATGGGAACAATACTTGTGAAATTAATGATTGGTGATCGATTTGTCTTTTTAACGAGTATGATTTTTTCTGTATGCGGAAGTATTATGTTTAATGAAGGAGTAACGAGTACATTAAATTATAGTGTAGGGATTTACGTATTGTTAAGTTCATTATCGGTTAGTATTTTCTTGAGAGAAAAAAATCGTCGTACAATGATTTTACAAGCTGGTATACTCGTTTCTGTATTAAATGTAGTCGTATTGGCGGCGCTCTTATTATTACGTAATGGGAATTTTTCGCCTCTTGAAATTGGTACGCAATTATTAATGGCTTCACTTTCAGGGATTATATCATCCGTTTTGGCTATGGGGATTTTACCATATTTAGAAAGTGGACTTGGAATCGTATCAAGTATGAAGCTTATGGAACTATCAAGTCCAAATCATCCGCTTTTACGCAGAATTTTGTTAGAAGCGCCAGGGACATATCATCATAGTGTAATGGTAGCGAATCTTTCTGAAGCTGCTTGCGAAGCAGTCGGGGCAAATGGTGTATTAGCGCGTGTAGGGGCATATTATCATGATGTAGGAAAAACAGTACAACCACAATTCTTTATTGAAAACCAAATGGGGATTGAAAACCCGCATGATAAATTAGATCCTGTAACGAGTAAAGATATTATAATTGCTCACGTAACGGATGGAGTAAGAATGCTCGAAGAATATCATATTCCACAAGAAATTATTGATATCGCTGGGCAACATCACGGTACAACGTTACTGAAATATTTTTATTATAAAGCGATTAAAGAAGATAAAGAAAAATATACAGAAGAGATGTTCCGTTATCCGGGTTCAAAAGCAACTTCGAAGGAATCGGCAATTGTTGGTATTGCTGATAGTGTAGAAGCTGCGGTACGTTCTATGAATCACCCAACGCCAGAACAAATTAATAATTTAGTGCAAAGCATTATTAAAGATCGATTGCAAGACGGTCAATTTAGTGAATGTGATTTGACGTTTAAGGAACTACAAATCGTTGGGAAAACGTTATGTGAAACGTTAAATGGTATTTTCCATTCGCGTATTACATATCCGGAAATTCCGGAAGAAAAGGAGAAAGAATGAGTTTGTTAATTGATTTTATTGATGAAACAGAAGAAGTAAAAGAAGCGTATATGAGTTTAATTCGTGAAGTGTTAGAAAAGGCAGCTCAAATGGAAAATATCGAGGATGGCGCGGAGGTATCGGTGACATTTGTAGATAATGAGCGCATTAGAGAAATTAATCGTGATTACCGAGATAAAGATCAACCTACAGATGTAATATCCTTTGCCATGGAAGAGATGGGAGAAGGGGAAATGGAGATTGTTGGTGCAGAGATGCCGCGCATGTTAGGTGATCTTATTATCTCTATTCCAAGGGCGAAAGAGCAGGCTGAAGAGTACGGCCATTCTTTCGATCGTGAACTTGGATTTTTGGCGTTACATGGCTTTTTACATTTGCTTGGTTATGATCACATGACAGAAGAAGAAGAAAAAGAAATGTTCGGAAGACAAAAAGAAATTTTAGAAGCTTTTGGATTAGGACGATGAAAAAAGGAAAACTTATAGATAGTTTTGGATATGCTATAGCTGGTATGTTCTTTTGTCTTCGTCATGAACGAAATATGAAAATTCATTATTTAGCCGCAGTCATTGTTATATGCTGCGGCTTTTATTTCCATATTACGAAAATAGAGTGGATGATATTACTTATTGTAATAGGGAGTGTAATGAGTTTAGAAATGGTAAATACGGCTGTAGAAAAAACAGTAGATTTAGCGACTGCTGATATTCATCCGTTTGCAAAAATTGCAAAGGATGTTGCAGCAGGAGCGGTTTTATTGTTTGCAATTATAGCTGTTATAATTGGTGCTATTATCTTTTTACCGTATATGGTATAGTTGCATTCCGAAGCTTTTATTAAGCTTTGGAAGTGCCGTAAGGGCCTTTAATGAGAGAGTGTATCTCTTCATAGCTGTGAACAGGAAGGATGCGGGAATATGAATAGTAAACAATTAATTTTAGAAGCAATCGAAGCGCGTAAACAAGCGTACGTACCATATTCTAAATTTCAAGTAGGTGCAGCATTATTAACGAGCGATGGAAAAGTATATCGTGGATGTAATGTTGAGAATGCATCATATGGCTTATGTAATTGTGCTGAAAGAACAGCTTTATTTAAGGCGGTTTCTGAAGGAGATAAAGAATTTGTAGCCATTGCGGTTGTAGCAGATACAAAGCGTCCAGTACCTCCTTGTGGAGCATGTCGACAAGTTATGGTAGAATTATGTAAACAGGATACGAAAGTATACTTATCAAATTTACATGGTGACGTTCAAGAGACGACAGTCGGAGAATTGTTACCAGGAGCATTTTTAGCGGAGGATTTACATGAATAGAAAAGGTTATAAATCAGGTTTTGTCTCTATTATTGGCAGACCGAATGTTGGAAAATCTACATTTTTAAACCGTATTATCGGCCAGAAAATTGCTATTATGAGTGATAAGCCACAAACGACTCGTAATAAAATTCAAGGTGTATATACAGAAAATGATTCACAAGTTATTTTCATTGATACACCAGGAATACATAAACCTAAACATAAATTAGGCGACTTCATGGTAAAGATGGCTCAAACGACATTGAAAGAAGTTGATATTGTTCTGTTTATGGTCAATGCAGTTGAAGGATTTGGTCGTGGTGAGGAATTCATCATTGAGAAATTAAAAGAAACGAAACAACCAGTATTTTTAGTAATTAATAAAATTGACCAACTTCATCCAGAACAATTACTAGAGTTAATTGATCAATATCGTAAACTACATGAGTTTGCAGAGATTGTACCAATTTCTGCGTTAGACGGTAATAATGTGGATGCTTTAATTGGAACAATTAAAAAGTATTTACCAGAAGGACCACAATACTATCCAGATAATCAAGTAACGGATCATCCGGAGAGATTTATTATTGCGGAGCTTATTCGTGAGAAAGTACTACATTTAACACGTGAAGAAGTGCCGCATTCTGTGGCTGTTGTTATCGATGCGATTCAAAAGCGTGAGGGCGGCGCAGTTTATATAAATGCAACGATTGTTGTTGAACGTGCATCGCAAAAAGGAATCATCATCGGAAAACAAGGGAAAATGTTAAAAGAAGTTGGTAAGCGAGCTCGTTTTGATATTGAAGCGCTACTTGGTTCTAAAGTATTTTTAGAAGTATGGGTAAAAGTGCAAAAAGATTGGCGTAACAAGCTGTCACAGCTTCGAGACCTTGGTTTCCGTGAAGACGAGTATTAAAATATAGTAAAGCTGTAATCAGTGGATGGTTTGTTCATCCGCTGATTATTGGTTTTTATGAACTTTGATAAATTAGGAAAAATTTTTCTCACATGAAAATGGACAAAATGGGTCAATTTAATAACAACAAAGGAAATTGGTTTATAGGCTACGCTTATTGAGAAAGGTGGATTCTTATGCTAGATTTTACCTGGAAGTTTTTCTCCAAAACAGGAAGCATTGAAACGTACTTGCTTTTGAAAGAAATGGAAAAAGACGTAAACGATGAGATGGATCAACATGAAGAGGAGCTAGCACATCTAGACTCTCCAATTTCTTGACCCGTTTTGTTCAAACCTTGGATGGTGACGAACATGTTTCAAAAAGTTGAGGGCATCGTTATCCGTACGACAGATTACGGAGAAACGAACAAGATTGTTACAATATTCTCAAGAGAACTTGGTAAGATAAGTGCAATGGCAAGAGGGGCAAAAAAACCGAAAAGCCGGTTAGCATCTGTGTCGCAATTAATGACACATGGCCATTTTCTTATTCAAATGGGATCAGGGCTTGGAACATTGCAACAAGGCGAGATTATTTCAACTATGAAAGAAATTCGCGAGGATATATTTTTAACTGCTTATGCATCATTTATTGTTGAGTTAACTGATAAAGCAACAGAAGATAAAAAACATAATCCGTATTTATTTGAAATGTTATATCAAACGTTGCATTATATGTGTGAGGGTGTTGATTCAGAAGTATTATCATTAATTTATCAAACGAAAATGCTTCCGGTATTAGGGATGCGCCCGTACTTTGATACATGTGCGATTTGTCATCAAGAAACAGACTTTGTCGCCTTCTCCGTCAGGGAAGGCGGTTTTCTGTGCTCACGTCATGCAGAGCAAGACCCATATCGTATACCGGTAGGAGAAGCTGTTCATAAATTATTACGTCTTTTCTTCCATTTCGATTTACATAGGCTCGGAAATGTATCGGTAAAGGATAGCACAAAAAAACAAATGCGTTTAGTATTGAATACATATTATGATGAATATTGCGGAATTTATTTGAAATCAAGACGTTTCTTAGAACAACTTGATAAGTTTCAAATATAATTTTGGGCCGTATACGGTCCTTTTTACATACTTTCTTTTTCGAATAGCATATTTAGTATATAATATTTAAGAGATAGTATAACTTTTTTCGTTGTGCATTAAAGGTGGTGATTATCATAGAGCTGAATAAACGGCAAGAACATATCATTCAGATTGTAAAAGATCACGGTCCTATTACAGGGGAATCAATTGCAGCGCAATTGGGTCTAACACGTGCGACGCTAAGACCAGACTTAGCAATTTTAACGATGGCTGGTTATTTAGAAGCACGTCCACGTGTAGGTTATTTTTATACGGGTAAAACTGGGGGACAGCTATTATCTGAAGCTGTTAAGAAAATTAAAGTACAAGATTATCAATCTAGACCGGTTGTAATTGATAAAAATGTTTCCGTATACGATGCAATTTGTACGATGTTTTTAGAGGACGTTGGTACATTGTTCGTTGTAGATCAGATGACTCTATTAGTTGGGGTTGTGTCTCGTAAAGATTTATTAAGAGCGAGCTTAGGAAAGCAGGATTTAACCTCTCTTCCGGTTAATATTATCATGACAAGGATGCCAAACATTGCGATGTGTCGTAGAGAGGATTCTTTATATGATATTGCGATGGAATTAATAGAAAGACAGATTGATGCAATGCCAGTTGTAAAAGATACGAAACAAGGTTTAGAAGTGATTGGGCGAATTACAAAAACAAATATTACACGTGCGTTTGTAAATTTAGTAAATAACGAATAAGTGTAATTTGTTTAAAGTGAGGTAATGTAATGGATAATAAAATCGTATATGTCGTATCTGACTCTGTAGGGGAAACGGCTGATTTGGTTGTTCGAGCAGCAATGGGGCAATTCCCGTTTGCTCCTGATATTAGACGTGTACCGTATGTAGAAGATACAGGGACATTAAAAGAAGTGATTTCGATTGCTAAGAGTAATCAAGCACTTATATGTTTTACGTTAGTTAAGCCTGATATGCGCCAGTATTTAGTGACGGAGGCTGCAAGAGAAGGGGTAGAGGCATACGATATTATCGGCCCTCTTATTGATCAAATTGAAGAAATTACGGGGCAAGTGCCGAGGTATGAGCCAGGTGTTGTCCGTAGGTTAGATGAAGAATACTTTAAAAAAATTGAAGCGATTGAGTTTGCTGTGAAGTATGATGACGGCAGAGATGCAAGAGGTATTTTAAAAGCAGATATCGTGTTGATTGGTGTTTCGCGTACATCAAAAACACCACTTTCTCAATATTTAGCTCATAACAAACGCTTGAAAGTTGCGAATGTACCACTCGTACCAGAAGTTGACCCACCTGAAGAACTATATCAAGTGGCAAAAGAAAAATGTTTCGGTTTGAAAATTACGCCAGATAAGTTAAATCATATTCGAAAAGAACGATTAAAATCACTTGGATTAAGTGATGGAGCAACGTATGCAAATATTAATCGTATTCAAGAAGAAATTGATCACTTTGAGGAAGTAATTAGTAAAATAAATTGCCAAGTAATCGATGTATCCAATAAAGCGATTGAAGAAACAGCAAATATTATTGTGAATGCAGTGCAAAACCAAAAAATGTTTTAGCACATTTACCAAAGGTGAATGTGCTTTTTTCGCTCTGGTGAAATATGATATCTATGGATTTTGTAATAGATTGTAGTGTAATGGTTATACTTATACTCCTTTGTCTTTTAGTATATTCAAGGTGTGAGTTTGTCATCCTGAAATGTAAGATGAAAAAATAAAGGGATATGTAGCGTAGTTGAAGAAAATATATTATAATAAAAAATTGTGATAAAAACCTATATTTTACGTTTAGACTTTAATTTTTCAGAATAAACTAGGGATAGGATTTACGAAAAAGACATGTAATTACGTTAAATCGACAAAATCTATACAAGAAAACGCACATTATGGAAGGATTCACAGAAGGGATGTAGAATACAGAAATATGCAAAACATCAACAACATATTAGTTGGTATAGATGCATGTCCCGTGAAGAATGAAATTGTGCAAGTTGGAGCGGAATTTCATGTCGGAATTTTGTTTGTCGCATCATATGCTCATCCTTTAAGGAAATAGCAAGGCAATTGGATCTTTGTAGATACTGAACAAAATGGAGTTGATTGTTATATGGATCAACATGAAAAAGCTACAGATCTCAAGATCAAACAGTATATGTGACTTGCTACTCTTCTTGTAAAAAGGTGTATATGTATTGTTTCTAAGAGGTACATTTGTAACAGATGAGCAAATGTATACAATTTTATATAGCAGGTATGTATCTGCGATTTATGCAGATAAAGGACCTATAGGAAAGGTTCAAAACCGTTTATACAATGTAATCGGCAACACTTTCTAACAAGTTTAGAAAAATATTGTCGAATTATAAAGGAATTTTTTAATTTATATCGAATACAAAATACGACACGGAGATGGAGTTATGGGGAACAGAATTCCCGAAGAAGTTGTTGAACAGATTCGGACATCATCCGATATTGTAGAAGTAATTGGTGAATACGTCCAACTTAGAAAACAGGGGCGTAACTATTTCGGCCTTTGTCCATTTCATGGTGAGAATTCTCCTTCATTCTCTGTTTCATCTGATAAGCAAATTTTTCATTGCTTCGGATGTGGAGAAGGCGGAAATGTATTTTCATTTCTAATGAAAATGGAAGGACTGGCTTTTACCGAGGCTGTTCAAAAGCTAGGCGAAAGAAATGGAATTGCGGTTGCAGAGTACACATCAGGGCAAGGACAACAAGAAGACATATCTGATGACACTGTCATCATGCAACAAGCTCATGAATTATTGAAAAAGTATTATCATCATTTATTAGTAAATACGGAAGAGGGAAATGAAGCACTTTCATATTTATTAAACCGTGGTATTACGAAAGAGATGATTGAGAAGTTTGAAATTGGTTATGCATCACCTGCTTGGGATGCAGCGACGAAAATTTTACAAAAAAGAGGTTTATCGCTGTCTAGTATGGAACAAGCTGGCCTTCTAATAAGAAGTGAGAAGGATGGTAGTCATTACGATCGCTTCCGTGGAAGAGTTATGTTCCCGATCTATACGTTACAAGGTAAGGTGATAGCGTTTAGTGGAAGGGCGTTAGGAGATGACACTCCAAAATATTTAAATAGCCCGGAAACGCCAATTTTTCACAAAAGTAAATTGTTGTATAACTTCCACCAAGCAAGACCGTTTATTAGAAAGCGTGGGCAAGTGGTTCTTTTTGAAGGATATGCCGATGTACTAGCTGCGGTAAAAAGTGGCGTGGAAGAAGCCGTTGCGACAATGGGAACGGCTTTAACTGAAGAACAAGCAAAACTTCTGCGACGTAACGTTGAAACTGTTGTTCTTTGCTATGATGGTGATAAAGCAGGGCGAGAAGCGACGATGAAAGCAGGGCAATTATTGCTAAAAGTTGGTTGCCAAGTGAAAGTCACATCCTTGCCAGATAAGCTTGATCCTGATGAATATGTGCAACAATATGGGACTACCGCTTTTGAAAATCTTGTGAAATCAAGTGTGAGTTTTGTTGGTTTTAAAATAAATTATTTGCGTTTAGGGAAAAATTTGCAAGATGAGTCTGGCAAAGAAGAATATGTGAAAAGTGTTTTAAAAGAGTTATCGTTGTTACAAGATGCGATGCAGGCAGAGTCATATTTGAAGTCATTATCGCAAGAATTTTCGTATTCAATGGAAACACTTTTGAATCAATTGCACCAATATCGCAAAGAACAAAAGGTACAGCAAAAACAAATAAAGCAGGTTGCTAAACCGTCTCAAGTCGTTCAAACAAAACCGAAGTTAACAGGTTTTGAAAGAGCGGAAAGAGAAATTATTTACCATATGTTGCAAAGTGCAGAAGTAGCTGTTCGTATGGAATCCCATATAGAAGATTTTCATACAGAAGAACATAAAGGGATTTTATATGAACTATACGCATATTATGAAAAGGGAAATGAACCTTCAGTCGGAACATTTTTAAGTTGGCTCTCTGATGAAAAGTTGAAAAATATTATCACTGATATTTCGACGGATGAATTTATTAATCCAGAATACACAGAAGAAGTGTTGCAAGGCCATTTGGAGACGCTTAGACGCCATCAGGAAAAACTTGAAAAGATGGAGATCATCTTTAAAGTGAAACAAATGGAAAAAACAGATCCTGTAGAGGCTGCTAAATATTATGTAGCATATTTACAAAATCAAAAAGCGAGAAAATAGCTTTTTTGATAAAGTTTTAGTATAATGAATGTTTGTATCTCGCGTAAGGAGGGGAACAGATGGCTGACAAACCAGCTC
Organism: Bacillus sp. AFS012607; assembly: GCF_002558005.1. Lineage (NCBI taxonomy): Bacteria > Bacillati > Bacillota > Bacilli > Caryophanales > Bacillaceae > Bacillus > Bacillus sp. AFS012607. The sequence goes on along the minus strand of NZ_NTVM01000012.1, from coordinate 553,461 downwards.
GTTCTAAACAAATTGAAACTGAAATGACCCTTGAGCAAGTGAAAGAGCAACTCACTGAGCTCGGAAAAAAACGTGGCGTTCTTACATATGAAGAGATTGCAGAACGCATGAATGGATTTGAAATTGAATCCGATCAAATGGATGAATACTATGAATATTTAGGTGAACAAGGCATTGACTTAGTTGGTGATAATGACAACGAAGAAGGCCCTAATAATCGCCAAATTACAAAAACAGAAGAAGAGTTTGACCTCAATGATTTAAGTGTACCACCTGGGGTTAAAATCAACGATCCTGTTCGTATGTATTTAAAAGAAATTGGTCGTGTAGACTTACTATCTGCAGAAGAAGAAATTCGACTTGCAACGCGTATTGAAGAAGGCGATGAAGAAGCGAAACGTCGTCTTGCAGAAGCAAACTTACGTCTTGTAGTAAGTATTGCAAAGCGCTACGTAGGCCGTGGTATGCTTTTCTTAGACTTAATTCAAGAAGGTAATATGGGTCTAATTAAAGCTGTTGAAAAGTTCGATTATCGTAAAGGTTTCAAATTTAGTACGTATGCAACTTGGTGGATTCGCCAAGCTATTACACGTGCCATTGCAGACCAAGCGCGAACAATTCGTATTCCAGTTCATATGGTTGAAACGATTAATAAGTTAATTCGTGTACAACGTCAATTATTACAAGATTTAGGTCGCGAACCGTCTCCTGAAGAGATTGGTGAAGAAATGGATCTTGCTCCAGAAAAAGTACGTGAAATCTTAAAAATTGCACAGGAGCCAGTTTCTCTTGAAACACCAATTGGTGAAGAAGATGACTCCCATTTAGGTGACTTTATTGAAGACCAAGAAGCAACATCGCCTGCGGACCATGCAGCCTATGAATTGCTAAAAGAACAATTAGAAGATGTGTTAGATACACTAACAGATCGTGAAGAAAATGTTCTGCGTCTTCGTTTCGGTTTAGATGATGGACGAACTCGTACGCTTGAAGAAGTTGGGAAAGTATTCGGCGTAACGAGAGAGCGTATCCGTCAAATTGAAGCAAAAGCACTTCGCAAATTAAGACATCCAAGTCGTAGTAAGCGTCTTAAGGATTTCTTAGAATAGGTTATTTTTTAAGTTTACTTCACCTTTGTGAAGTAAACTTTTTTATTTTGTTAATTTTTGTTAAAATTTAGCTATCGGCAACGATTACAATTTCTTGTAATTTATTTTACAGAATTGTCTTTTGATTTGCAAATGCTCATTTTTCGATTTTTCGATTAATTTTGTTTATTCTATACAAAAATATATGTAGAAAAGCGAAAAATATGATGAGAAACGTTAATAATTATCGAAATAATAAGCTATATGACAATAAAAAACAATAAACTGAATTTATGGAATATTTTTAACAAGTAGTAGTTTACTCTTTTCTGATAGAGCGTTTTCAAGTACAATGGAAATGACTGAATCATCTAACTATTTAGGGGTATAGAGGGGGGAGAAGAGATATGAAACGTAATCCGCTGATTCCGTTCGCTCTTATTGCAGCACTAGGTATTATCGTTATGTTTGTATTTTCATTTCAGGGGCTAAATAAATCTAAAGAGTTAGCTGATGCAAAAAATGGCGGGAAGCCAGCACAAACAGCATCAAAACCAGAGGATATTGTGAAGCAAAGCTGTACGAGCTGCCACGGTGATCAGTTACAAGGGGCGGTAGGACCTAACTTACAAAAAATTGGTGGGAAACTTTCAAAGGATGAAATTAAAGAAATTCTTTCGAAAGGAAAGGGCAATATGCCTGCCAATATAGTTCCAGCTGATCAAGCCACTAAAGTAGCTGATTGGTTATCGAAGAAAAAATAAAGTCCCGTATGACAAGCCTTTTGCTTATGCAAAGGGCTTGTTTTTCTATATTTTCTAAAATACGATGAATGATATAGAAGTGAATTGTTGTTATGGGCTTGCAACAACTACTATAAATTCATTATCATGGAGACAGACTGACAAGAGAAGGAGTAATGGAAATACATGAATGAAGTAAAGCTTTCAAAACGATTAGAAGAAGTTGTGCGTGAAATACCAGTAGGATCTACAGTTGCTGATATTGGATCGGATCATGCGTATTTACCGTGTTATACAATTATAAATAATATTGCTACAAAAGCAGTTGCAGGAGAAGTTGTAGATGGACCATTTCGTTCTGCACAAGCAACTGTAGCTGAAAGTGGCTTACAAGATAAAGTAGATGTACGTAAAGGGAATGGATTAGCTGTTATCGCGCCAGGAGAAGTAGATGTTATTACGGTTGCTGGAATGGGCGGAGCGTTAATTCGTGACATTTTAGAAAGTGGTAAAGAAAAATTAGAAGGTGTAACACGTTTAATTTTACAGCCGAATATTGCAGCACATCATATTCGTGAATGGTTTGTTGAAAATGGTTGGGAGCTTATCCATGAAAAAATCGTAAAAGAAGATGGGAAAATTTACGAGATTTTAGTAGGAGAGCGAGGAAATGTCGAAGCACCTTACTCGGAAAATAAACAAGCGGGATTGTTTATGGGGCCATTTCTAATAAAAGAGAAAAATGAAGCTTTTGGTGAGAAATGGGAAGGGGAATTGAAAAACTTCCAAAATATTTTAAAACAGTTAGAACGTGCGGCTAATTCTGAAGAAACAAAAGCGAAACGTGCAGAAGTAGAAGCGAAAATGAAAATGATAGGGGAGATTTTATCATGAGTAAAATTCCAAACGGCCATGAAATTATTTCTTTATTTGAAAGTATGTATCCGAAGCATTTGGCGATGGAAGGAGATAAAATTGGTCTGCAGATTGGAGCGCTTAATAAATCTGTACAACACGTATTGATTGCGTTAGATGTAACGAAGGAAGTTGTGGAGGAAGCGATTCAATTAGGAGCGAATGTCATTATCGCGCATCATCCTTTAATTTTTAATCCGTTAAAAGCGATTCATACAGATAAAGTGTACGGAAGAATTATTGAAACGTGTATTAAAAATGATATTGCCATTTATGCAGCGCATACAAATGTGGATGTTGCCAAGGGCGGAGTAAATGATTTACTTGCTGAGGCGTTAGGGTTGCAAAATACAGAAGTTCTAGCACCGACATATGCGGAAGAAATGAAAAAAGTTGTTGTGTTTGTGCCAGTAACTCATGCAGAAGAAGTACGAAAAGCATTAGGAGACGCAGGTGCTGGTCATATCGGCAATTATAGCCACTGTACGTTTAGTAGCGAGGGTACAGGTACGTTTGTACCTCAAGAGGGGACAAATCCTTATGTAGGGGAAACTGGACAGTTAGAGCGCGTAGAAGAAGTGCGAATCGAAACGATTATTCCAGTTTCACTACAACGAAAAGTGATTAAAGCGATGGTAACGGCACATCCATATGAAGAAGTAGCGTATGATGTGTATCCACTTGATAACAAAGGCGAAACATTAGGGCTTGGGAAAATAGGATACTTAAAAGAAGAAATGACACTTGGACAGTTTGCAGAACATGTAAAGCAATCATTAGATGTAAAGGGTGCACGAGTTGTTGGGAAATTAGATGATAAAGTGCGCAAAGTAGCTGTACTTGGTGGTGATGGTAACAAATACATCAATCAAGCTAAATTTAAAGGAGCGGATGTATATGTAACAGGTGACATGTATTATCATGTTGCTCATGATGCGATGATGCTCGGTTTAAATATAGTTGACCCAGGACATAACGTTGAAAAAGTAATGAAGCAAGGTGTGCGAAAGCAATTACAAGAAAAAGTGGATGCAAAGAAACTCAATGTACACATTCATGCTTCGCAATTACATACAGATCCATTTACATTTGTATAAGAAAAATAAAAACCGTTGCTCATATAGGCAACGGTTTTTATTATTGTTCTTTTTTCACTTTTACACGAGGTAATATTTTTTGTAACGGTACTTTTCGAACTCTCTCCCATGTAGCGGGATTCATTGGGTCATATTGATCTAAGAAAGCGATAACTTCTTTTGTAATTGGAGTTGGAGTAGAAGCGCCTGCTGTAACAGCTACGTTTTCTACACCTTGTAGCCACTCTAATTGGATTTCGCTTACATCAGCAACTCGATATGCTTTTGTACCTGCGATTTCTTGTGATACTTGTGCTAAGCGATTTGAATTGTTACTTTTCGGATCACCAACAACAATTGTTAAGTCTGCAACATCAGCTTGTTTAGCGACAGCTTCTTGGCGAACTTGGGTTGCTAAACAAATTTCTTTATGGAATTCTGCTGTTGGGAATTTTTTTTGAATGTCCTCCATCAAATGTTGAACATCCCATTGACTCATTGTTGTTTGATTCGTTACTAAAATTTTATCTGTTGGGATTTCTAATGTTTTTAAATCATCGGCTCTTTCGATAAGGTGAACGATGTCAGGTGCAATACCGACTGCGCCTTCTGGCTCTGGATGATTTTTTTTACCGATATAAATGACATGATACCCTTCCGCTTTCTTAGCTTCGATAAGGTCATGCGTCTTGGTAACATCTGGACAAGTGGCATCGATTGTTGTTAAACCTTTTTCTTTTGCACGTTGTTTAACTTCTGGAGAAACACCGTGTGCAGTGAAAATAACAGTACCAGAATCAATTTTATCTAAAATTTCTAAGCGACTTGGACCGTCTAATGTGATGATTCCATCTTCTTCAAAAGCGTCTGTAACATGTTTATTGTGAACAATCATACCTAAAATATAAATGGGTCTCGGCAATGATTTATCTAATGCGGCGTTACGTGCAATTACCATTGCATCGACAACACCGTAGCAATAACCACGAGGGGAAATTTTAACAATTTTCATATGAGTAATCCTCTCCTTCTAAACAAGGGATACTTTTGTGCATAGTCTTTTACATTATAAAGGAGGAGTGGATAGAAAACAAAGGATTGTTACACATATAGTTTTGGTTTTGTTGCTGTTTGTTGAACTGGTTCTTTCGGTAACTCTTTTTCTATTACAGGTTCAATCACTATTTTCTTTCGTTTTCGTTTCTTTTTTTGAGGTGTAGGAGGCGGATTTTTTACCTCAACTGGCTCTGTTACATTTTCCGTTTGATTTTCTTCCGTACTTTTTCCAGAGGTGAGGATTTTAACAATGCTTGGTAGACTACGCATAATAGGACCGTACTGTTCGACGACAGGACCTACAGATTGAACGACTTGGGATACTTTTTCGATGTTATTTATCATATTAGTTGGATTCGAAATTAAATTCGAAAAAAAACTGCCGATGCCACTGCTTGCTGCAGCTGTAGTTGCTGCCCCGCCGCGCGTTTCATTTGATTCATACATTTGAGGCGGTATCATTTGCTCAGGATGTTGCTGCATGTATGGTTGATATTGTGGATGTTGCTGAGGATATTGTTGCTGGTATTGCTGCTGATATTGCTGCGGCGGTGGTTGCTGATGCATCATCGGTGGGCCTTCCATTTGTCGGTAAGGCGGAACCATTTGCATAAAAGGCTCGGTTGGATCGTGTTTTTTAAAAAGCTTAGCAAGAAAACCTTTCTTTTTTTGCGCCATTGGTGGTAGTTGTGGAATGGGATATGGTGTATAAGGTTGTTGTCCTTGATTCGGATACATTTGCCTTGTAGGGGATTTCGGAAACATGTGAGAAATCCTCCTTTCTTCAGTTAGGTATATACACATACAATATGCAATAAAAGGGAAGAAGGTTAGTTTTTGAAGTGAAAACCTAAACTAAAGATGGATTTTACTTGTAGATTTCGATATAATGTAGACTTGACTGATTTGTGCGCGCAGTAGAAATTTTAGAAAGAAGGTGTAACTTATGACACAAAAAACTTTTACACAGTATGATTTTAAACCATTTTTAATAGATGCAGTTCGTGAACTACGCTTTACAGAGCCGACAGGAATTCAGCAGAAAATTTTCCCGGTCGTGAAAAAAGGTGTAAGTGTAATTGGGCAATCCCAAACAGGTTCTGGGAAAACACATGCATACTTACTTCCTACATTAAACAGAATTAATGCAAGCCGTGAAGAAGTACAACTTGTTATTACAGCACCTACTCGTGAGTTAGCACAACAAATTTACGAAGAGATTGTGAAATTAACAAAATTCTGTGCGGAAGATCAAATGATTACAGCGCGTTGTTTAATTGGTGGAACTGATAAACAACGTTCAATTGAAAAATTGAAAAAACAACCTCATATCGTAGTTGGGACACCAGGGCGTATTAAAGACTTAGTTGAAGAACAAGCATTATTTGTTCATAAAGCAAATACGATTATTGTCGATGAAGCAGACTTAATGCTTGATATGGGATTTATTCATGATGTAGATAAAATTGCAGCACGTATGCCTAAAAACTTGCAAATGCTAGTTTTCTCTGCAACAATTCCTCAAAAACTAAAACCGTTTCTGAAGAAATATATGGAGAATCCAGAGCATATTCATATCAATCCAAAACAAGTTGCAGCTGGAAACATTGAACACTATTTAGTGCCTTCTAAACATCGTAATAAAATTGATTTAGTGAATAAAATGCTACTTCAATTTAAACCGTATTTAGCAGTTGTTTTCACGAATACGAAAAAGATGGCGGATCAAGTTGCTGATGGATTAATGGAACGCGGCTTAAAAGTTGGACGAATTCACGGGGATTTATCACCACGTGATCGTAAAAAAATGATGAAACAAATTCGTGACCTTGAATTCCAATATATTGTTGCGACTGATTTAGCAGCACGTGGTATTGATATTGAAGGGATTAGCCATGTTATTAACTATGAGCTACCATCAGATTTAGATTTCTTCGTTCACCGCGTTGGAAGAACAGCACGTGCGGGGCATTCTGGTATTGCAGTGACGATTTATGATCCAGCAAACGAAGAAGCGTTAGATAGCTTAGAAAAACAACGTCATATCGAGTTTAAACATGTAGATTTACGTGGAGATGAGTGGGCGGATTTAGGTGAGCGTCGTCGTCGTAAGAGCCGTAAAAAACCAAATGACGAACTTGATGTTATGGCAACGAAAGTTATTAAAAAACCGAAAAAAGTAAAACCAAACTATAAACGTAAACTTGCAACAGAACGTGACAAAGTGAAGAGAAAATATAGCAATAAAAAAAGATAAGGGGTTTCCCTTATCTTTTTTTAATCCCGCTAATTTAAATGAAGAGTATAGTCTGTTTAAATAGTCAAATAAATTTGTGTAGTGCGTCTTTTGTGAACAAACAATTCACTACATATTTCTACAAATTATGCTATCATTATATCTATTGTATATTGAAGAGGTGATTGTATGTTAAAGATTGGATCTCATGTTTCCATGAGTGGTAAGAAAATGTTATTAGCAGCAAGTGAAGAGGCTGTTTCATATGGTGCAACGACGTTTATGATTTATACAGGTGCACCGCAAAATACACGAAGAAAACCAATTGAAGAATTGAACATAGAAGCAGGAAGAAAACATATGGAGCTGAATGGAATTGAGGAGATTATCGTCCATGCACCGTATATTATTAATGTTGGGAATACGACAAAGCTAGAAACATTCCAATTAGGTGTAGACTTCCTTCGTATGGAAATTGAAAGAACATCGGCATTAGGTGTAGCGAAACAAATTGTTCTTCACCCAGGAGCGCACGTTGGTGCTGGAGCAGATGCTGGTATTCAACAAATTATTAAAGGGCTTAATGAAGTACTAACGCCAGAACAGACGGTTAACATTGCATTAGAGACGATGGCAGGAAAAGGAACAGAATGCGGTCGTAGCTTTGAAGAAATTGCAAAAATCATTGATGGTGTAAAATATAATGAAAAGCTATCTGTATGCTTTGATACGTGCCATACGCACGATGCAGGATATGATATTGTAAATGACTTTGACGGCGTGTTAAACGAATTTGATAAGATCGTTGGTATAGATCGTTTACAAGTACTTCATATTAACGATAGTAAAAATGTACGCGGAGCAGGAAAAGACCGTCATGAAAATATTGGATTTGGTCACATTGGGTATAAAGCATTGCATCACATTGTACATCATCCACAGTTAATGCATGTACCAAAAATTCTTGAAACACCGTATGTAGGGGAAGATAAAAAAGATAAGAAACCACCATACAAATTGGAAATCGAAATGCTGAAAAACGGTAATTTTGATGAAGGGATTCTTGAAAAAATTAAAGCACAATAAGGAGGGGAAATCCCCTCCCTATTTTAGTAGTTGCTGAAATAATGTATTTACTTGTTGGGCAGTGGCAGGGGAAGTTACTCTTGCGATCTGTTTTAAGAGCTCTAGTCGCTCGTTGTTATCGTAAATATTAATATTTTTACCTTTCATAAGTAAAACGATTTGGTCAGCTTGTGCAGTCGTAATAGAAACTTCATATTCTTTGCTATATTTTAATAACTCTTTTGTAGAAATATGATTTAATTTTTTATTAACAATTTGTTTTATGAGGTTCATCTTGTTATCCTCCTTCACGTGTTCTTCTATCGAAATATATGAGCATATAGCTTGTACATATTCGTATGGAGTTTCTTTTTTCATGAGGAAAAGAAGCGTATGTTATAATATAAGGACAAAACTACAGAAAAAGAGTAAAGGGAGGACCTATGGAGCAAAAGCAACATCGAAAAGAAAGTGTTATTCATCTCATTTATCGTTTAGTTATGATTATTTTTGGAGCAGCATGCGCGGCGGTAGCGATTGAACTATTTTTAATGCCAAATAAAATTATTGATGGTGGAATTATTGGTATTTCTCTTATATTAGATTATCTTACTCCTAACATTTGGTGGTTAAGTTTTTCTACTTTAGTCGTTGTTCTCAATATCCCATTTATGTATTCGGGTTATAAGCAAATTGGAAAAACATTTATGTTATCTTCGACATTTGGTATTGTAGCGTTAGCTTTCATTGAGTCAACGTTACATGCGGTGCCACCATTTACAACAGAACCTATTTTAGCGACAGTGTTTGGTGGGCTTATTTTAGGTCTTGGTGTAGGACTTGTAATTCGTCATGGTGGGTCGTTAGATGGAACTGAAATTATGGGGATTTTATTAACGAAGAAATTACCGTTCTCTGTTGGTGAATTCGTAATGTTTGTGAACTTATTTATTTTTGCATGGGCAGCATTTGTGTTTGGTGTGGAACAAGCGATGTATTCTGTTATGACCTACTATATTGCATTTAAAACGATCGATACAGTAATTCAAGGGCTAGATGAAACGAAGGCGGTTTTAATTGTATCTGATCAATACGAGGAAGTATCAAACGCGATTTTGCATCGTCTTGGCCGTGGAACTACAAAGCTGGTAGCAAAAGGTGGTTACACGGATAAAGAAAAAGAAGTTATTTATGCAGTTGTAACGCGTCTAGAAGTGACGAAGTTAAAATCAATTGTGCATGAAATTGATGAAAATGCGTTTGTGACGATTATGAACACGCAAGAGACAAATGGTGGTAAGTTTAAATCGGCTATTCACTAAAAAATTATAGGAATATTTTTCGAAAGCAGAGAATTTTTCTCTGCTTTTTGTTATAATAGTAAGGTTTCTTGAAAAAATAGATATATTTTAGGCAGATTGGTTTACAACTATAATAAGCTGTACTATAATTCAAATAGATATAAATCGGAATCATTCTGAATTAAAATAGGTGAGATGCTATGAATAATATATTAGAGATTGAAGGTTTAACATTCCGATACGAAGATCGGAATGTGTTAGAAAATATTAATTTGCAAGTTCCGAAGGGAGCTTTTTTAGGTTTAGTGGGACCGAATGGTTCAGGTAAATCAACTTTACTTAAGTGTTTATTAGGCGTTTTAAAGCCAAAAGAAGGAAGCATTCGCGTGTTTGGCGTTGATAGTAAGAAGTTTAAGGAATGGAACAAAGTTGGTTATGTATCCCAAAAGGCAAATAGTTTCAATTCTGGTTTTCCAGCAACTGTTTCTGAAGTTGTGTCAATGGGACTTGTTTCGAAAAAAGGGCTTTTTCGCTTTTTCACAAAAGAAGATAAGAAAAAGGTAGAAAAAGCAATTGCTGATGTAGGGATGAGTGAGTTTCAAGGTCGTAACATTGGAGAGCTTTCTGGTGGACAGCAACAGCGTGTATTTATTGCTCGTGCGCTCGTTAGTGATCCTGAATTGCTTATTTTAGACGAGCCTACTGTTGGAATTGATGTAAAAAATGTGGAAAGTTTTTACGAAATATTAGAGGATTTAAACAAAAGGTTGGGAATCACATTAATTCTTGTTACTCATGATATGGGAGCTGTTACCGAAAAAGTAACACATGTTGCATGCCTAAACCAACATCTACATTTCCATGGAAATGTAGAGAAGTTCCGAGAGTTAGAAGATGCAGAAATGTCCGTCTTATATGGACATCATGTTCATCGTTTAGAACACGAACATGAGCATCACGGGAGGATATAATGATACAAGATTTTTTACAATATGACTTTTTACGTAATTCTTTATACGCAGGTATTTTAATTGGACTTGTTGCACCGCTAATTGGTGTGTTTGTTGTTATTCGTCGTTTATCTCTTATTGCGGATGCATTAAGTCACGTGACGTTATCAGGTATTGCAGCAAGTTTATTACTTGAAAAAACCATTTTTACAGGTGGATTTTTAAACCCCTTATATATGGGGATGGTTTTTTCAATTGGTGGAGCGCTACTAATCGAAAAGTTAAGAACTGTATATAAGCACTATCAAGAATTAGCAATTCCGATTATCCTTTCGGCAGGGATGGGAGTTGGAGTTATTTTCATTTCACTTGCAAATGGATTTAACACAGACTTATTTAGTTATTTATTTGGTAGTGTTAGTGCTGTAACAAGTACGGATTTAATTATTATTGGGATTGTAGCAATTGTTGTTGTTGCGACAATTATTTTATTATATAAAGAGCTGTTTCTACTATCATTTGATGAGGAATACGCAGTATCAACTGGTTTAAGAGCGAAATGGATTCACTTTATTTTCATTATATTAGTTGCTCTTGTCATTGCAGTATCAATGCGTGTAGTAGGGGTTCTTCTCGTATCATCATTAATGACGTTGCCAGTTGCAGCGAGTATTCGTATTGCTAAAGGATTTAAACAAACAATTTTCTTTTCCATTTTATTTGGTGAAATTGCAGTTATTGGTGGAATGTTTGCTTCGTATCAACTTGATTTAGCGCCAGGTGGTACAATTGTTATGATAGCAGTTCTTATTTTAATCGGTGCGATTTTATGGAAGAAGAAAAAAACTGCATAAAGTAGGGATAGGTATGAATCTAACGGAAGCTTTACGCCTAATGAAAGAAAAAGGATACAAACATACTGGAAAAAGAGAAGAGATGCTCAGATTATTTGCAGCACATAATCGTTATTTAACTGCGAAAGACGTTTTAGAGCATATGAAAGACGACTATCCAGGGCTTAGTTTTGATACGATTTATCGTAACTTAACAGTTTTTGCTGAGATTGGTGTTTTAGAACAAACGGAATTAAATGGTGAAAAACATTTTCGTTTTACTTGTTCTATTATGGAACATCATCATCATTTTATTTGTTTGGATTGTGGGGGGACGAAAGAGATTACTTCCTGCCCAATGGATTTTATGAATAAAGATTTTACTGGTTATGAAGTAACGGGTCATAAGTTTGAAATATATGGTCGTTGTCCAAAATGTGCAAAGTAAAAGCTCGTCGGTTATATAACTGACGAGCTTTTTTACGTAGAAAAGAAGGTTGCTCACAAATATTGTGGCAACCTTCTTTTTATTGTTCTTGTGTCTCTTTTTCTTTTTCTTTTTCTCGTTCAGCAGCCATTTCAGCAGCAATTACGTCGATTTCTTTTTTCAGTTCTTCTACCATTGTTTCTTCTGGTACTTTACGAACGACTTGCCCTTTACGGAATAATAATCCCTCTCCACGTGCACCAGCAATACCGATATCAGCTTCACGAGCTTCACCAGGGCCATTTACAGCGCAACCAAGTACTGCAACTTTAATTGGTACTTGAAGTGTAGAGATGTATTCTTCCACTTCGTTAGCGATGCTAATTAAATCGATTTCAATACGACCACAAGTTGGACAAGAGATAAGTGTCGCTGCGTTAGACGCAAGACCGAATGATTTTAATAATTCACGAGCAACTTTTACTTCTTCAACTGGATCAGCACTTAATGAAATACGTAGTGTATTTCCGATGCCTTTACTTAAGATTGCTCCAAGACCAGCGGCACTTTTTACAGTTCCAGCAAACAATGTTCCAGATTCTGTAATACCTAAATGTAATGGGTAATCAAAAGCGCGAGCAGCTTTCTCGTATGCTTCGATTGCTAAGTTAACATCAGAGGCTTTCATAGATACGATAATATCGTGGAAATCTAAGTCCTCTAAAATTTTAATATGATGTAGCGCGCTCTCAACCATACCATCTGCAGTTGGGTACCCGTACTTTTCTAAAATGTGACGCTCTAATGAACCGGCGTTTACACCAATACGGATTGGAATACCGCGCTCTTTTGCTGCATTTACAACAGCTTCTACTTTATGGCGACGACCAATATTACCTGGATTGATACGTACTTTATCAATGCCACCTTCAATTGCTTTTAAAGCAAGGCGATAATCAAAATGAATATCAGCAACAAGTGGAATGTTGATTTGTTTTTTTATATCAGCAATAGCATCTGCTGCGCGTTCATCTGGAACGGCAACGCGGACGACTTGACAGCCGGCTTCTTCTAAACGCTTGATTTCAGCAACTGTTGCTTCAACATCATGTGTTTTTGTTGTTGTCATACTTTGTATAATTAATTCATTATTACCGCCGATTGTTAAATTACCGACTTTAACTGGACGTGTTTTTGTACGATGAGTCATTTCATTCACGAATAGATCGCTCTCCTTATAAAAGAAGTTTCTTATTTAGTCCCTCATATCAATGATAGTATACGTGATATAGGGCTATAGAAACCGAAGTGCTCGGTTTCACTTTTACTATTGTATCAGCGCCTTTATGTAATTGACAAGGATTAAGTGATAGCTTATTGATATAACGGGAATTTATAAGACTTTCCAATTTGGATTTTTGTAGCAGATGTACTTTTGTTTAATAGTTTAAAGTCGTCAATGACTTTTTCTATGGAAGGAATTTTTTTCTTGTTAATTTGTTCTGTAATAGAAAGAACTGTCTCACCAGTTTTTACTTCAATTGTTTTATAAGATGTATCCGTTTCTTTTTCTGTTTTATTCTCTTTATTTTGTTGGCTGTCTGCGTTCTCTTTTTTAATCGTTTGAGCAGAGGTTGTTTTTTTATATGAACTTAACATCGGTAAAGTACCGATTTTTATATCGTAATAAAATACATAACCGAGAACAAGCACGAATAGGAATATACCTAACCTCTTCATATTCTTCACTCCTTTGCTAGGAATATATGCTTGTCCAAAAAAAAAATGCCTATTTAGGCATTTTTTTATTTTTCTTTCGGTTGGGGTACCTCTTTAATCGTTAAGTATAGAACGATTAAAACAACAGCGATATAAATGAATGTTGCCCCAGGTACGACGATTTTGAATAAATCCATAATCATGAAGAAAATGGTTGGGATTGTGTAGCTGTATGCAGTTAGTGTCCAAACTTGTTTATAGGATAGTTTACGTTGACCGCTCATAGCAGAACCGATGAACGCAAGTAAGGTCACGCCTACAAAAGTGATGAATAATTGGAATAGGTACACTAAGAATCCGATAACGAATAATAAAATTGGATAAATATTATCGAATAAAGAAATAAATTCTTGTAGATCTTTTTTCTCAAGAGATGCACCTAACAAATCGTTATAAGAATACGTTTGTGTTTGACCATTTCCCATAGAGACTACTTTATCTTTTAAAACAAATAAACCTGTTTTATTTTGATATTTTTCTAGGTCTGTTGAATTTGGATCAAATACGAAAAGTGCATTTCCTTCTTCTTTTTCAATGGGTTGATCAATATCGGCTTTTAGTTCGCCATTTTCAATCTTAAAGTCAGGTAAATCTTTATCGATGACTTGATTTACCATGCCTACACCATCTTGGATAAAACTACCGTACAAAAAAGTTCTTGGAATAGTAGTAATTAAGCAAAGTAGCATAATATACAAAATGGTTTTACCGATTTTTTGAAAACGGAATAGCGCCATATCTTTAGGCGAGTATATGCTTTTTACGAATTGGGTAAATATGGACATAGATTCACTTCCTTTATGTATGTATAAAATCATTGTAACGTAGGAATCTAGAGAATCTCAAGATATATTATATTTACATATAGTGGAGATAACTAAATTTCTTTTTATTAACTTTCTTCTTTTAAATAAGAAAAATACAATTGACACTTTTCTTTTCTATATGGTAAATTTATCTTACCTTTCTTAAAGGGCATATCCGATAGGAATTCCTTTATTTGATATGTTGTTACATACATAATTGTGGACCCTTAGCTCAGCTGGTTAGAGCAGACGGCTCATAACCGTCCGGTCGTAGGTTCGAGTCCTACAGGGTCCATATCCATTTCGCATGTTTATTATGTTAGCAGGAAGCTTCCTTGTAGAAGGAAGCTTTTTTTACGGAATATATGAGCATTTTAATTGAAAAGAAGTGGGAATTTTGCTACTTTAATGATAGCAAGACAATGTGATTTATTTGTTTGCACCCTATGGCAATTAGGGTAGAATGAAGTTGTATGTCACTAAGTGGCAATACATAAACTGGGAGGAATATAACAATGGCAAAACACGAATTACCAAATTTACCTTATGCGTATGATGCTTTAGAGCCTCACTTTGACAAAGAAACAATGAACATCCATCATACAAAACATCACAACACGTATATTACAAACTTAAACGCTGCTTTAGAAGGTCATGCAGAATTAGCTGACAAAAGCGTAGAAGAATTAGTTGCAAACTTAAACGAAGTACCAGAAGCGATCCGTACAGCAGTACGTAACAATGGTGGCGGACACGCTAACCATACATTCTTCTGGACAATCTTATCTCCAAACGGCGGAGGACAACCTGTAGGTGAACTTGCAACTGCAATTGAAGCGAAATTCGGTAGCTTCGATGCATTCAAAGAAGAATTCGCAAAAGCTGGCGCAACTCGCTTCGGTTCTGGTTGGGCTTGGTTAGTAGTAAACAATGGTGAGTTAGAAGTAACAAGCACTCCAAACCAAGATTCTCCTTTAACTGAAGGTAAAACTCCAGTTATCGGTTTAGATGTTTGGGAGCACGCTTACTACTTAAACTACCAAAACCGTCGTCCAGACTACATCGGCGCATTTTGGAACGTTGTAGATTGGAACGCTGCTGAAAAACGTTACCAAGAAGCAAAATAATCGTAATAAATATAGAAAAAGCTAGGGGAGAGCCCCTAGCTTTTTTCTATGCTTTCCTTTTACATAATTGGGCTTGTCTTTGGAAGACTAGAACATGAAGTAAAGGAGAGTTGTGTATGAAGTGGAAACATATAATTGGTGACGTTGAAGTGAATCGGGATTTAGTGTTATTGCTCCTTATAGGAGGTTTATACACGCTCGCAATTTCTTTATCGAATACGTTTGTAAATATTTATTTATGGAAGCAAACACAAAATTATGTGAATCTTGGCTTGTATAATTTGGCCAGCGTTGTATTACAGCCTCTCACATTTCTTGTAGGGGGGAAATTAGCGAAACGTATCGATCGCTCGATTTTATTACGAATAGGAGTAGGAACGCTCGCAATTTTTTTTATCGTTGTTTTAGTGGCTGGAAAAAGTGCTTCTCAGTATATTTTATTAATGGGGGCTCTTTTAGGAGTAGGATACGGTTTTTACTGGTTGGCTTTTAACTTATTGACATTTGAAATTACAGAACCAGAAACAAGAGATTTCTTTAATGGATTTCTTGGACTTCTTACATCTTTCTCTGGGATGATTGGACCAATAGCAGCAGGATACACAATTTCACGCATGGAGAAATGGAGTGGTTATACTGTTATATTCTTTCTTTCATTAGTTTTATTTGCAATTGCTGTCGTCTTAAGTTTCTTTTTATCTAAAAGAGAATGTGAAGGGCGTTATGAAATTGTGCAAGTATTGAAAGAACGAAGAGTTGATAAAAATTGGGGAAAGATTACACGAGCTCATTTTTTCCAAGGATTGAGAGAAGGAACGTTTATTTTTGTCATTTCAGTATATGTGTATTTAGCAACTAATAGTGAGTTCGCATTAGGGAAATATAGTTTAGTGAACTCTGCTGTATCCTTTGTATGTTATTACTTGGTCGCTCGCATGTTAAAGAAAGAGTGGCGAAAAAAAGCAATTTTACTTGGGGGCATTATTTTATATGCTGTCGTCTTTTTAGTTATTTTCAATGTTACATACACGAAATTACTTATTTATGCGGCATGTATTGCGGTTGCATATCCTATTTTACTTGTTCCATACGGGTCAATGACATATGACGTAATTGGTAGAGCTAAAAATGCGAGAGAATGGCGTGTGGAATATGTCGTTGTCCGGGAGTTATGGTTAAATGCCGGAAGAATCTGTTCCATTTTAAGTTTTTTATGTGCTGTACTATTCTTTCCACCTGAAAAAAGTTTACCTTACTTATTATGTATTTTAGGTGCTGGACATTTTCTTATTTATTTTGCAGTTAAAAATGTCAAATATGATGGGGAAAATGCAGATAAAACAAGTGTTGTAACGCAAGGAACTACGCAGAATCAAACTGAACCAGAAGGTTAACTTCTCGTTTGTTTTATGCTAGAATAGAAAAAGATGTAAAACAGCAGTGAGGACACCTGTATGAAGGTGTCCCTTTCACATTACATAGCTGTTGGTAGAGGGGGTTTGTATGAGCAAGAAGCAGAAGCAAAATAAGAAAAAGACCCACGTTCCTTTTCGGTTAAACGTGCTGTTTTTCTGCGTGTTTTTAATGTTCTCCGCGGTTATTGTAAGGCTCGGATATGTACAAATTGTTCGCGGTGAAGAATATAAGAATGAAGTGGAGAAGAAAGAAAACTCAACGATAAGTAATCCTGTACCGCGTGGGAAAATATTTGACCGTTATGGGCGACCTGTAGTAGATAATGCAGCCATTCGTACTATTACATTTACAAAAATGAAAGGATCAACGGCAGAGGATCGCTTAGAAACAGCGAAAAAGCTAGCAGATTTGATTGAAGTACCGACAGATAAATTAACAGATCGCGATAAAAAAGATTATTGGCTTGCTATGCATAAAGAGGAAGCTAAAGAAAAAATTACGAATAAAGATCGTCAAGAGTTTAAAGATAAAAAAATTGATGATAAAGAATTAGACGAGCGTCAGCGAAGTCGTGTAACAGAAGAAGAGATTAATCAATTATCCGCAAAAGATCTAGAAATATTAGCGATTAAAAGTAAGATGGACGGCGGATATGCAATGACACCTCAAGTTATTAAAAAGGATGCTACAGAAAAGGAATATTCGATTATTAGTGAAAACCTAGCAGCATTACCAGGTGTAGATACGAATGTTGATTGGGATCGAAAATATACGTACGATGATTTATTCCGAAGTGTACTTGGTGGGGTGTCGACATCTGATGAAGGCTTACCAAGAGAAAGACTAGATTACTATCTTGTTCGTGATTATAATCGAAATGACCGAGTAGGAAAAAGTTATCTTGAACAACAGTATGAAGATAGCCTGCACGGTACGAAAGCAGAAGTTAGAAATGTTACAGATAAAAACGGTAATATTTTAGAAACGATTAATGTATCAAAAGGACAAAGTGGTAATGACTTGAACTTAACAATTGATATGGAATTACAAAAGCGTGTGGAAGATATTCTTGCGAAGAATTTAATGAGATTTAAAGGAAGCGAACCTCTTTTAGATCGCGCATTCGTTGTAATGATGAATCCAAAAAATGGTGAAGTTTTATCTATGGCGGGGAAACAATTAGTTAACGAAGATGGTCAAACGAAAGTAAATGACTTTGCATTAGGTACCATGACAAGTTCTTATCCGATGGGATCAACTGTAAAAGGTGCAACAGTACTTACTGGATATCAAACTGGTGCGATTCAACCAGGATCGGTGCAATTGGATGAACCAATTAAATTAAAAGGTACACCTACGAAATCGTCTTGGAAAACGATGGGATACATTAATGACCTTACAGCTTTAAAAATGTCTTCTAACGTTTATATGTTTAAAACAGCGATGAATATCGCCGGTGTTCCATATGTGAGAGGTGGTACGTTAGATATACCTCAAAAAGCATTTGATACGATGCGTTATTATTTCGGACAGTTTGGACTGGGTGTAAAAACAGGAATTGATTTACCCAATGAATCTGCTGGTCAGATGGGTAGAAGTAGTCAACCAGGTTTCTTACTAGATTTATCAATTGGACAGTATGATACGTATACACCGCTTCAATTAGCGCAATATATTTCGACGATTGCCAATGGCGGATATCGTATGCAACCACAAGTTGTAAAAGAAATTCGTCAACCAGCAGTGAAACCAGATGAAGTTGGGAAAGTTGTTCAATCTATGGAACCGAAAGTATTAAATCGTGTTGATATGCCAGAATCGCAAATTAAACGTGTTCAAGAAGGATTTAGACAAGTGTATAATGATTCAGGTGGTACAGCTACAAAATACTTTACAGGTGCAAAATATAAAGCGGCAGGGAAGACAGGTACCGCGCAAACTGTGTATGGCGGAGATAAAGAGATTGGTAGAAAGGCAAACGGTGAACGTGTGGAAACATATAACCTAACATTAGTAGGTTATGCGCCACTTGAAGATCCAGAAGTAGCATTCTCTGTTGTCGTTCCGTGGGTACATGATGATAAGACTGGTATTAATGGATATATTGGTCGTGAAATTATGGACGCTTACTTTGATTTGAAAAACAAAGAAGTAAATGGTGAAACTCCAAAAGATGACAAAGACAATAAAAATAAAGATCAAGATGATGAATAAAAAAATTGTAAAAAAGCACACTATCTGAAAAGATAGTGTGCTTTTTTTTATGGTTTATGCATATCGTGTAATAAATGTGGACAAGTATACAACACTGAAAAACACGCGGCCGTATAAATGATACTTGTATATGATGAGATAGGGGGTAACTGTTTTATAGGGAAATCATTAGAGAAAATGAATAGCTACTACTGATTAAAATTGTATCGTATGTTGATCTTTGTGGAACTTTACAAAACTTTTACAAACAATTAAAACCGAATTAATAGTTTAGCAGTATTCTTATATCTGTAATCCTGTTATTTCCGGTTACTTCTAGGAGGAAGAACACGTGAAATGGATGCGTACACCGATTAAAATTTTCGTACTATCAATATGGTTCCTCTGTTTTGAAATGTCTACTGCATTTGCTTTAAATGATACGGGAGAAGTGAGAGTTGATGGATCCTCAACGGTTTTTCCTATTATAGAAGCAGTAGCGGAGGAATATACAAAGGTGCATCCAGACGTGAAAATTTCCATCAGTATTTCTGGAACTGGGGGAGGATTTAATCGTTTCGGTAAAGGAGAAGTAGATATAAATAATGCTTCGAGAGTAATGAAACAAGTCGAGAAAAATGAAATGAAGAAAAATTCTATTCAATTCACACCTTTTGAGGTGGCTAACGATGGTCTTACAATTGTTGTGAATTGGCACAATACATGGGTAGACGATATGTCAGTAGACGAGTTACGTCTACTGTGGAGTGAAGATGGAAGTGAGAAGCGATGGTCACAAATTCATTCAACATGGCCACGTGAACAAGTGAACTTTTATGCACCAGGCGTAGACTCTGGTACGTATGATTATTTTCAAAATGTCATCTTACAAAATCATCGCATTGTAAAAAAAGTCTCTTTGTCTGAAGACGATCAAGTTATTATGCAAGGGGTAATGAATGATAAACATGCCATTGCTTTTGTAGGATATGCTTATTATATGGCTAATCGAGATAAGGTGAAAGCAATAAAAGTAAATGGTGTATTTCCGACGAAAGAGACCATTCAATCAGGTAAATATAAGCCGTTATCTAGGCCGCTACTTACTTATGTGAATAATGCATCTATCCGAAATAAAATGAATGTAGCAAACTATGTTGAGTTTATGATTCAGCATGTTGGTAACCTCGCTGAAGAGGTCGGTTATGTAAAATTGCGAAAAGAAAAATACAATGAACAGCTGCGTATGTTAACAGAAATAAAAAGGTAATGTCAGGGTGGAAAGGGGTTTTCATCTTTGGCTCATAATGACAAAAATCAAATTACATTTTCTGTACAACATTTGATTGAAAGAAATAAAAAGCAAAGAAAAAAAACGCAGCGAATCAATCGAATAGTACCTTTATTACTAAAAATAATTGCTAGCGTTTCTATTGTGACGACACTTGGAATTGTTTTTACGCTCTCTAATGAAACAATCATGTTTTTTCAAAAAATATCACTATACTCCTTTTTGACGGAGAAAGAATGGTTACCATTTTTTGAAGATCCTAAATTTGGTATAGTACCACTTATATGTGGAACGTTCCTTGTAACAGCGCTTGCTATGTTTGTGGCAATTCCTATCGGTTTAGCGTGTGCTGTATTTTTAAGCGAATATGCTTCAAATAGTGCACGGAAAATATTAAAGCCGATGTTAGAGCTATTAGCAGGTATCCCGACAATTGTATACGGTTTTTTTGCATTAACAATTGTTACACCGCTTTTACAAAGGATTATACCAGATTTA
This sequence comes from Bacillus sp. AFS012607, assembly GCF_002558005.1. Lineage (NCBI taxonomy): Bacteria > Bacillati > Bacillota > Bacilli > Caryophanales > Bacillaceae > Bacillus > Bacillus sp. AFS012607. The sequence continues at coordinate 532,661 of NZ_NTVM01000012.1, read as the reverse complement.
CAGTTTTTTAATGCGATTAGTCCAGGAATCGTTATCGGATTTATGATGATGCCTACAGTTGCATCTCTATCTGAAGATGCGATGAGATCTGTGGCGAAAGGGACGAAAGAAGCTTCATTAGCACTCGGAGCGACGCGGTTTGAAATGGTAAAACAAGTGGTGTTTCCGTCCGCTTTTACAGGGATTATGGCAGCAATTATATTAGCGGCTTCTCGTGCAATTGGTGAAACGATGATCGTTGTAATTGCAGCAGGATCCACACCAAATGTATCGCTTGATCCGACACATTCTATTCAAACGTTAACAGCCTATATTGTGCAAGTAAGTTTAGGTGATGCTCCGCATGGAACGGTTACGTATTACAGCATGTATGCTGTAGGTGCAACTTTATTTATGTTTACTTTTATTATGAACATCATTTCGCAGTCTATTATGCGCCGTTTTAGGAGGATGACATAATATGCGAATGTTGAATCATAATAAAATACAAAAAAACATGGCATCACGCTTTTTAAAAGATCGAATTTACAAATTGTTATTTTATATAGCAATTTTATTTTCAATCGTAATTTTGTCTGTGTTACTGTTTCAAATTGTTGAAAAAGGCATAAGTTATCTTTCAATAGATTTCTTTACAAATTTCGCTTCACGTAATCCGAAAGAAGCTGGTATTGCTGCAGCTTTGTCAGGGACAATATTATTTATGAGTATTGTTATACCTGTTTCTTTTATATTTGGAGTTGGAACAGCTCTTTATTTAGAGCAATATGCGAAGGAATCTCTATTTAAAAAAATAGTAGAGATTAATAATCAAACGTTAGCAGGAGTACCATCCGTTGTATTTGGATTGCTTGGTTTAACTATTTTTGTATATGCTCTTCATTTAGGAGAGAGTATAGTTGCAGCAGCACTGACGATGAGTTTACTCGTCTTACCAACAGTTGTTGTGGCGAGTCAAGAAGCAATCCGATCAGTACCAAGTGTATTATTAGAGGGTTCTTACGGATTAGGTGCTACGAAGTGGCAAACGATGTATCAAATTGTATTGCCATATGCTTTTCCAGGGATTATAACGGGCTGTACGTTAGCGATATCAAGAGCAATTGGAGAAGCAGCACCACTATTAGTGATCGGGGCACTTGCGTTTGCGAATTATGTTCCATTTAGTATGTTTGATAGATTTACAGTTTTACCAATCCAAATTTTTAATTGGATGAGTAGGCCACAAGAAGAATTTCAGTATGTAGCAGCAGCTGGGATGATTGTTTTGTTAGGTTTGTTGCTATTTATCAATATATTTGTTTTATGGTTACGAAATCGAAAATAAGTTGGAAGTGGATGAAAGGGGAATTCAAATGGTAGCAACAGTAGTAAATGTACAGGTGAAAAACGAAGAGAAAATCGAGACTGCGCCAAAGAAAGTAGTATTTGATACGAAAAACTTAAATTTATGGTACGGGGAAGACCATGCTTTAAAAGATATTAATTTAAGTATTCATGAGAATGAAGTTACAGCCATTATCGGTCCAAGTGGCTGTGGTAAATCAACGTACTTAAAAACGTTAAATCGCATGGTAGAGTTAGTACCGATCGTTCGAACTACAGGTGTAATTGAATATAGAGAACGCAATATATTTGATAAATCATATCCAGTTGAAGAATTAAGAACACATGTAGGAATGGTGTTCCAAAAGCCAAATCCATTTCCAAAATCTATTTATGAGAATGTAGCATACGGTCCAAAAATCCATGGTATTCGTGACAAAAAGACATTAGATGAAATTGTTGAAAAAAGTTTACGTGGAGCAGCGATTTGGGATGAATTAAAAGATCGTTTGCACGATAATGCATACGGTTTATCTGGTGGACAGCAACAGCGTCTATGCATCGCACGCTGCTTAGCTATTGAGCCAGACGTTATTTTAATGGATGAGCCAACATCGGCATTAGATCCAATTTCAACATTAAAAGTAGAAGAATTAATTCAAGAGTTAAAGAAAGACTTTAGTATTGTTATCGTAACGCATAATATGCAACAAGCAGCGCGTATTTCAGACAAAACTGCTTTCTTCTTAAGCGGGGAAATTGTGGAGTATACAGATACAAACAAATTATTTACGACTCCTTCAGATAAGCGTACAGAAGATTATATTACAGGTCGCTTTGGCTGATATCGTCGCAAAGCTAAGAGAAAATGCCCTCTTAACAGAGGGCATTTCTTATTTTTATCTCACTTTAATAGGGAAGTAATACTTCCTTTATTTTAAGTTTTATTACAAGTGTAAGAGGCTATGTAGGAGATTTATCCCGCTATTTGCGGGCAGTAAGACCGGATTTCAAAATTCAACAAAAGCAAAGAAGTTAGATGGCGGGCCGCCTGTAAAAGCCCGATTGATGAGGGTTGATTAAAGTTTCACTTTATATATAATGGCACATAATATTGAGGGGGAAGAAAAAATGGTAAGAGAACAGTTTCAAGGTGATTTAAAAGTGTTACAGCAAAAGGTAATCGAGCTTGGAGAATTAGCAAATGCGGCTTTATTGATTGCTATGGAAGGTCTGCATACAAGGGATGTAGAGAAAGCGTTAGAGGTCATTGATGGTGATTACCGCATGGATAATTTAGAAGAGGAAATAAACGATCTTGCACTTATGCTTATTACGAAGCAGCAACCTGTAGCAAGTGACTTAAGAAGGATCTTTATTTCAATTAAAACAGCGACAGATTTAGAGCGTATTGCAGATCATGCTGTTAATATTGCAAAGGCTACAATTCGTCTTGGGGAAAAAGAAGTGGCTGTTAGTTTGCACAACCTGGATGAAATGTTTGCGATTGCAAATGAGATGTTGCATTTAGCGTTAGAAGCATATGAACAAGAAAATTTAACTTTTGCGAAACAAATCGCTGAAATGGATGATTCTGTTGATGAAATATATGGAAAATCAATTCGTGAGTTTATATCTTCAGTTCCGGAACAACCAGAAGCAATTACGCAAATTACACAATTATCATTTGTGGCGAGATATATTGAGCGTGTAGCAGATCATATTACAAATATTGCTGAAAATGTCTTTTATTTAGTAAAAGGAAAGCATTATTTATTGAATGAGTAGGAATTAAAGCGGGTGATGAGAAATCACCTGCTTTTTTTAGTCAAAACATGACAAAAAAAGCTCGTTGTTTCCTTTAGTTTATGATGATAAGATGTATCATAATGTAATGGGAAAATTAGTATATATGTTGTTCGTTAATAAGTATTATTTATCAATTAATAGTAAGCGCTTTCTTTGAGTTTGAACCGTACGTTTTTATAGGTGGGACATTTAATTATAGGGTCTTTTAAATGAGGATTCGTTTAACTAATCAAGTTTATGCTGCTAGTTCATGTGGGATAGAGAATATACATATGGTATATGGAGCTACTGAACATTATATAAGTGGAGGCTGAAGTATATGAAGGGGGTTATTTTAGCTGGAGGAAAAGGAAGACGCCTTAGACCATTAACATGTAATACTCCAAAGCCGATGTTACCGTTATTAGAAAAACCAGTTTTAGAATACAATATTGAGTTATTACGCCAGCATGGTATTCGTGAAATTGCAATTACTGTTCAATATATGAGTACGACCATTAAGCAATATTTTGGTGATGGTAGTAAATGGGGAGTTAACTTGTATTATTTTGAAGACTCTCCTCCGCTTGGTACAGCAGGGAGTATTAAACAAGCAGAACAATTTTTAGATGAAACATTTGTTGTGATAAGTGGGGATGCATTAACTGACTTTCAATTATCAGAAGGAATTAGGTTTCATGAACAAAAGAAAAGAATAGTAACAATGTTTGTGAAAGAAGTAGAAAATCCACTCTCATTTGGATTGGTTGTAATGAATAAAGACCAGGAGGTTACACGATATATAGAAAAGCCGGGCTGGAATGAGGTAGTCTCTAATGTTGTGAATACAGGCATATATATTATGGAGCCAGAAATCTTTTCTTACATACCGCCTAGGCAATTTTTTGATTTTAGTCATGATGTGTTTCCGTTATTGGCAAATAAAAATGTGTTATTCGCATATTTGTCAGAAGGTTATTGGTTAGATATCGGCACATTTAATCAATATCGACAAGCACAATTTGATTTGTTAACGAAAAAGTTACAAGTACCTATTCCTTATACGGAAGTATTACCGATGGTATGGATGGGAGAAGGGGTGACGATTGGCAAAGGGACGAAAATTCATGGCCCCTCTTTTATTGGAGAAGGAGCAAAGATTGGTACAGGAGCTGTAATTGAGCCATATTCTATTATTGGGAAAAATAGTATCGTTTCAAATTATTCTCATCTTCAAAAAAGTATTGTTTTTGCAAATGCCCACATTGGGAAGTATTGTGAACTATTAGAAACGACAATAGGAGAGCGTACAATAGTTGAAGATGACGTTACACTGTTTCAAAAAAGCGTTGTAGCGGATCACTGTCATATTGGGAGAAGCACGGTAATTAAGCAAAAAGGAAAACTATGGCCTTATAAGGCCATTGATAGTCATTCGATAGTAGGAGCAGCTGGTATTCAAGAGAGTGAAATGAGTGCAGGTTGGTTACAAAAAAGCCGCATTGTAGGAAGAGGGAATGTTGAAATTACTCCCCAGTTTATCGTGAAGATTGCGATGGCGTATGGATCTCTTTTTACAAAAGGAGAGAGTATATTAATTGGAAGTCAAGAAAATATAGAAACAACCTCTTATAAAAATTTATTTTTACATGCTATTCATGGTATAGGGATTCATACGATGGAATGTAAAGAAATGAACGAGTCACTTTTTCAATATAGTGTTCATCATTTGCAATGTGCAGGTGGTGTTTTCATTCAAGTGGAGAATGAGAATGAGATTGTTATAAAGTTATACAGTCAAGCTGGCATACCGTTAACGTATAAGCAGCAAAAAGAGATAGAACAAGTATATATGTCCGAATTGTTTTATTACGTACATGAGAAAGAAATGGGGCGTAATGAGCTGGTTCATGTTTCTATGAATGAGTATATAGAAGTTATATTGGAGCATATTGATATCGAGAAAATACAGATGCAGAAGTTTCATCTTCTTATTAATAAGAGAAATGATACGTTGCAACATTTACTTATGCTCTTTCTGCAAAGACTTGGTTGTACAGTTACATGGATTTATGCAAGCGAACAAAAAGATCATGTGAAAGCTTTGATGAAATCAAGTAAAGCGAATATGGCTCTTATGTTTTCTGAGCAAGGAAATCATTTCGAGTTATACGATAAACATAGTAATATTTACCAGGGTACAGATTTGGAAGAGGTAGATATTCCGGATTTCTTACTCGAATCGACAGGAAATATTTACCCGATGTCTTTGAAGTTAGGAGAATGTTATCTTCTATTTTATACGCAGGATGAAAGAAAGTCGTTTCAAGTAAGGTGGAAGCGAGATATTTTATATCGAATTGGAAAATTATTCGAGCTAATAGCATTGCAAGGAAAAACGTTTCTCAGCATAGTAGAGCAATCACCGCCGCTCTATTTACTTTATGATGAAGTGGTATGTTCATGGAATGAAAAAGGGGAAATTATGAGGAAATTATTGGATGATATAGAAAGGAAGGGAGAAGGTATATTTGAAGGAGTACAGTTCAAATATACTGAAAAAGAGTGGTCTTATATCGTTTCTGACACAAAACAACCAAAATTTTTAGTGTATTCACATGCTAGAAACCCAGTAATAGCAAGGGAAAACATGAAAAATCTTATAGAAAAAATTAGACAATATCAAAAGGTGTAGAATTTTTATTTTAAAAGTGGTATTATAGTATAGTCTGATTTAAGTTATTAGTACTGGAGGGAAATAAGAATGCGTGTGAATATTACTCTAGCATGTACAGAATGCGGAGATCGTAACTATATCTCAAAGAAAAATAAACGTAACAACGCTGAGCGTATCGAGCTTAAAAAGTATTGCAAGCGTGACAAGAAGTCTACGTTACACCGTGAAACAAAGTAAGCAGTAGGAATATTTTCCTACTGTTTCTTTTTTTATTCGATTCCTATGTTAAAAGTGATACACTATCATCATAGAGAAAAGTGTCACTGTAGGGGGGAAATGTGTGAAAGAAGAGAAAGTGCGTTTGCGTAAACAAATAATAGAACACATGAATTCTTTATCAGAAGAACAGTATACAACTTTATCAGAACAGATTGCATTTTTGCTGTATGCGCAAAAAGAGTGGGTTGAAGCTAAAACAATTGGAATTACTCTTTCAATGGAAAATGAAGTGAATACATATCCTATTATTGAAAAAGCTTGGGAAGAAGGAAAGAAAGTTGTAGTTCCTAAGTGTAATAAAGGAACAAGAACGATGTCCTTCCGGCAAATTAATAATTTTGATCAATTAGAAACGGTGTATATGAATTTACGCGAACCGATTCCCGGGCTTACGGAAGAAGTGAATGTGGATGGAATTGATCTTCAAATTGTGCCGGGCGTAGCTTATACAGAACGAGGAGAGCGAATTGGGTACGGCGGTGGCTATTATGATCGTTATCTCGTGCATTATAAAGGGAAAACGCTATCATTAGCGTATGGTTTTCAAATGGTAAAACACATTCCGGTAGAGCCATTTGATAAAAATATAGAAAAAATTATTACAGAAAAAGGAACAATGCTCATAAATGAGCTTGTCTAGACAAATAAAAATTGACGAGACTTTTTCTTCTTGATTATAATAAAATATGTGAACGTTTTCTTATTATAATTTTTTATAGTAAGCGAGCATAGAGGGTGATGAAATGGTATCTATTTATGATATTCAGCAATTGCTAAAGAAATTTGGTACGATTATTTATACGGGAGATCGAATTGCAGATTTACAATTAATGCAAGATGAATTGCGTGAATTAAATCAATCACAGCTAATCGATCCACAAGACTATCAAACAGCTTTATTTTTATTGAAGCAAGAAATTCAAAAAGAGCTAAATAAGAATTAGATAAAGGTAGGTAAGCAACATGGAAGAGAAATGGTTAGTTGGTGTTGACCTTGGTGGTACAACGATTAAATTAGCATTTATTAATGTATACGGTGAAATTTTACATAAGTGGGAAATCCCTACGAATACAGGTGAGCAAGGAAAACATATTACACTTGATGTTGCGAAAGCAATTGATAAAAAGCTAGAAGAATTAGGCGAATTGAAGAGCAAGTTAATTGGTATTGGTATGGGAGCTCCTGGCCCTGTACATGTGGCATCTGGAATGATTTATGAAGCGGTTAATTTAGGGTGGAAAAACTATCCGCTAAAAGATTTATTAGAAGTAGAAACAGGATTACCTGTTGTTATTGATAATGATGCAAACTTAGCAGCGCTTGGTGAAATGTGGAAAGGTGCTGGTGAAGGTGCAAAAGATTTAATCTGCATGACACTTGGTACGGGCGTTGGTGGTGGTGTAATCGCCAATGGTGAGATTGTACACGGCGTGAGTGGTGCTGCTGGTGAGATTGGACATATTACAGTAGTTACAGAAAATGCTTTCCCATGTAATTGCGGGAAGTCTGGTTGCTTAGAAACAGTAGCATCTGCAACAGGTATTGTACGTGTTGCTATGCAAAAAATACAAGAGACTAATAAAGAAAGCATGTTGCGTTCTATGTTAGCTGAAGAAGGACGTATTACATCAAAAGATGTCTTTGAAGCACTTGGACAAGGTGATGAATTAGCAGGCGAAGTAGTAGAAAAAGTAGCTTCTTATTTAGGATTAGCTGTAGCGAACCTTTCTAGTACGTTGAACCCAGAGAAAATTGTTATTGGTGGAGGCGTGTCTAAAGCTGGAGATGCGCTATTAGAACCAATTCAACGCTATTTCGAGCAATACGCTTTCTCACGTGCTGTAAAGAGCACGAAGTTAGCTATTGCAACACTTGGTAATGATGCAGGTGTTATCGGAGGAGCTTGGCTTGTAAAAAAGCACAAATACGAAGCGAAGATGATATAAGATGTGAAATATGAAAAGAGGAAGGGGGAACCCTTCCTCTTTTTGTGTGAAATCTCGATGAAGAATAAAGTGTAAACGAATTAAGCTGCTGGTGGATACCCGTTATATAGAACAGTCATGATCGTAAACCATCCGAAAACGAGTACAGTTGCAATTGCAAAGCCGCTCGCGAAAAAGTTTTTTTCACGAAGTGTTCTAAGCGTAGCAAATACAGCTAACAGAGTGACAAGTGTAAAAATAATAACAAGGCCCATACAATATCCTCCTCTGTCTACCCATTTCTTATTATGAGTTTTTGGAATATTTACTCTTTTATATTGTACATGTTTTAAAAATGATTGTCGAGATAGCATCCTTTCTTTTCCTCAGAGAAAGAAATGTTGTATCATTAAAAGTAAGTTTAATAATTGGAGGAGATTTCATATGAAATGGATACAAATGCCGTTAGGCCCATTGCAAACCAATGCTTATATTTTAATGAACGATCAAAAAGAGTGCATTATCTTTGACCCTGGTCATGAAGGTGAAAAGCTCGTTACATATTTACAAGAAGAACAATTAAAACCATTGGCGGTTTTATTAACACATGCTCACTTTGATCATATCGGTGCTGTTGATGCGGTAAGAGACGCTTTTTATATTCCTGTATACGTACATAAAGAAGAAGCAGATTGGTTAGGAGATGCAACTGTAAACGGCTCTCAAATTTTTATGATCAACCGCAGTATTACAGCAAAACCAGCGGATCATATTATTGATGCAGAAGGTACATTAACAATTGGATCATTTAATTTTGAAATTTTTGAGACGCCGGGACATTCTCCAGGAAGTATTTCTTATTATAGTAAAGAGGCGAATGCTGTATTCTCAGGAGATGTATTGTTCCAAATGAGCATTGGAAGAACAGATTTGCCTGGTGGAAGTTTTGCTGAATTAATTGGAAGTATTGAAGAGAAATTATTTGTATTACCAGATGAAACAGCGGTGTTATGTGGACATGGTCCAGAAACAAGCATTGGCTTTGAAAAAGAAAATAATCCGTTTTTACAATAAGGAGTCATTATGGGAATGGAGCTCATTTTAAGAGAATGGATGGGGAAAGAAAAGGATTATTCAATTTCATATAGTACGTATATGAACCTTGTATTGTATACAGAAGGTCATGGATATTATATGAAAGAACGTGAAAAGATTGGAAGAAAAGGGGATTTTTTTACAAGTAGCAATGTATCCTCTGTTTTTGCAAAAACTTTTGCTAAACTTTTTATTCGTCTTGTTGAAAATGGTGAAGTTGCTTCGAATATTTGTGAGGTTGGTGGGGGAACTGGAAAGTTTGCCTATGATGTTTTACAAGAATGGAAGCAATTATCTCCAAAAACCTTTATTGATTTAAACTATTCAATGATTGAAGTGAGCCCTTTTCATAGGAAATTACAGCAGGAGCAACTTGGCTCATTTTCTAATGTATCGTACTATACCTCCTATAGTGAAATGGGAGATTCTTTCGAGGGAATTCTTTTTTCGAATGAGTTGTTTGATGCATTTCCTGTTGAAATAATTGAGAAAAGAAATGGTATGTTGTATGAAGTACGTATTACATATACAGAGGAAGGAAACCTTTCAGAAGTATGTAGGCCGTTAGATAAAAGAATTGGTCGATATTTATTGAAATATAATATTCATATTGCTGAAGGGCAACGTTTTGAAGTACCAATTGTGATGGAGGAGTATATAAAAGAAATTGCGAAATGGTTTCAAAAAGGTATATGTATTACAGTTGATTACGGATACACAAAAGAAGAATGGATGCATCCAGCACACCGTGAAGGAAGTTTGCGAGGGTATTATCAGCATAAGCTAATACGAAACCCACTAGCGTATCCAGGTGAAATGGATCTTACTACTCATATTCATTGGGACGAGCTAACTGAGATGTTTAGTCTGCAGGGAATGAGTGCAGTATGGCATAAGAAACAATCTGAGTTCTTGTTAGCTGCAGGAATATTAGAACAGCTTACGAGCCATCAAGATACGAATCCTTTTTCTGAAACGCAAAAAAAAAATCGAGCAGTTCGTTCTATGATTTTGAATGGAGGAGTAGGGAGTGCGTTTGATGTTGTTATACATACAAAAGATATGCAACATTTGCATTTGGAGCAGTATGTAACAATATAAAAAAACAAGACACAGTATATACTGTGTCTTGTTTTTTAATACGACTTATGTAGTATTATATATTTCCTCTCATGATATATATTTATATTAAAGATATGAGATGAAAAATATAGAATACGTTCTTTTTCTTTGATTATTAGTCCCTAACCTAATAATACGCGAACGAGTTGAATTATTGTTTCGTTCTCTACTTTGTAATAAATTTCTAATCCTTTTCTTTCACTAGAAACGATTTTAGCGCTTTTTAATTTTGCTAAATGCTGTGAAATTGTAGATTGTGGCATGTTTAAGCCAGTATACATTGTAGAAACGTTGCTTGGACCGCGCTCAATTAATCCTTTTACGATACATAAACGAACAGGATGAGCTAGTACTTTTAATAATTCTGCATTACTTTCATATAGTTCTAATTCTTTTTGAAAGGTTTCTAACATGTTCTTTTCCACCTCCGTGTGAGCTATTATACCATACTATACATACCAAAAATTTAAAGAAAAGAAAATAGTTGTTGCAGAAAAAAAGTCTTAAAGTAAAGAAATTGTAAGAAAAGAGACCCTGATGTAAATAAAATAGGTAAATTAGCACGTTTTTGTAAAATAAAATTTTTGGGTGAAAATTTCGATGCGTTTTAAAAATTGAAAGATATAGATATATTTGTAACACAATTTTATCATGATTTTCTTATTCTTTCAAATGAATATACAAAATTTTTAAAATAATATGACAAAGGAATTGTAATGATATATATAGAATATAAAACAGTTTAAAAGAAAAGAAGCTGAATGTAATTCGCTTCTTTATGATGATAACGAAATATTTGATTACAGCTGATAAATCTTAGGATAATCAAGTCATTAGTCATTTATTCTAAAATTCATCTTTTAGCAACGTTAAAAACCTGTGATTCCATATGTTCTCGTAAAAATCAATCGTCTCTTTTGCGGACATAAAAGGATTCTTCAACGTAGAGGTTGTTTTCTGTGCCATAAAGTTTTCGTATCCCAGTCCGTGGGCAAACTTAATCGTAGCATCCATACAGTACTCTGTTTGGGCACCAAAAAATTCAATGCGCTTTACAGATAATTGATCTAAAATTTCTTTTAAGTTTGTTTTATAAAATGAATTTGCATGTGTTTTTCTTACAAAAAAATCTTGTTCTTGAACATCTAGATCGGTATGAATAGCCCAATTTTCTTTCTCGGGTACTAAATCATCATCACAATGTTGAACAAAAAGGATTGGTTTATTTAATTTTCTGTATGAAGAAATTCTTTGATTTACTTTTGTTAGTAAGTTCTGTAAATCAAATAAATGCTCTCCGCTATAACATACTCCATTTTGTAAATCGATAACGATTAAAATATCTGTACAAGTATCCATTATTTTTGCTCCTTTTTTATTTCTTAATATATCAATTAATAAATTACTTGGAAATAGATAAAAATTTTATTTTTTAATGAACTATATAGACAGAAAAGCACTAAAACGAGTATGGTAGACAGCATAAAAAAAGATATGAAAACTTAATTTCATATCTTCTATTCATTCTATACATTTACAGGTTCTTCTACATAAGAAAGGGCATTTTCAAAATCGGATATTAAATCGTCAACATTTTCAAGGCCAACTGATAACCGAAGTAATGAATTAGAGATCCCTCTTTCATCACGAGCTTCTTGCGACAGTGCTGCATGTGACATTTTTGCTGGGTAAGAAAGAATTGACTCTACCGCTCCTAAACTAACTGCAAAAACGGGTAATTTTACTTTTGACAAAAATTGGCGGAGTGCATCTTCTGACTGCAAAGTAAACGATAAGACCGCTCCAGCTGATGTTGCTTGAGATTGTTGAATATCAAATCCGAGATGCGTTTGTAATCCAGGATAATAGACATTTTGTACTTTAGTGTGCTCTTGTAAATAATGTGCAATTTTATTGGCATTTTTAGCTGAATGCTCGAGGCGTACATGCAATGTTTTTAGGCCACGAAGTACGAGAGAACAATCTTGAGGCCCTAAAATAGCACCGAATGCATTTTGTAAAAATCCAAGCTTTTGAGCGAGTTCTGCATCTTTTACTACTGCTAATCCGGCAGTAACATCACTATGACCAGCAATAAATTTTGTAGCACTATGAAGAACGACATCAGCTCCAAGTTCAAGTGGTTTCTGGAATAGTGGTGTCAAAAAAGTATTATCAACAAAAGTAAGAGCGCCAATAGATTTTGCAAGTTTAGAAACTTCGCGGATATCTGTCACTTTTAAAAGTGGGTTAGAAGGTGTTTCTACATAAAAGAGCTTTGTATTTGGTTTAATGTTTTGTTTTATTTCTTCTAAATTGGTCATATCAACAAATGTATGTGAAACACCGTAACGGGAGAGTACCTCAGTTATCACTCTGTAAGTGCCTCCGTATACATCTTCTGAAATGAGTACGTGATCACCTTGTGAAAGAAGGAGGAATGCAGTGGAAATCGCTGCAATGCCTGATGCAAAGGCGAATCCCTTTGTTCCACCTTCTAATAAAGCAATGATATCTTCAAGAGCTTCACGAGTTGGATTTCCTGACCTGCTATAGTCATATTTTCCGAACGTATCTACATCAAACTGGTGAAAAGTTGATGTGTTATAAATGGGAACGTTCACAGCGCCCGTTTGTGAGTCATGTTTATATTGGTTGTGTAGTAAGAGTGTATCTATAGAATAGCTCATATTTTTACACCTTCTTTTACGAGTTTAATGGCTTGCTTTAAGTCTTGAATTAAATCGTTACTATTTTCAATGCCAACGGAGAATCGAAGAAGACGATTGCATACACCGTTTGCTGTTCTAATATCTTCAGGAATATCAGCATGTGTTTGCGTTGCTGGATAAGTTATTAAACTTTCTACACCACCAAGACTTTCTGCAAATGTAATTAAGGATAAAGATTGTAAGAATGGATTAATCCAAGCTTCATCTTTAAGGCGGAATGAAATCATGCCGCCTCTTCCTGGATAAAATACATCTGTCACCCCGTTTTCATCATTTAAATATGCAACAACTGCTTTCGCATTTTCTTCATGTTGTCTCATGCGAAGCGCTAACGTTTTCATACCGCGAATTAATAACCATGAGTCAAATGGGCTTAAAACCGCGCCTGATGCATTATGATAATGAGCGATTTCCTCGCAAAGTTCCATTCCTTTTGCAACGACAAGTCCGCTTAGTACATCGTTATGTCCCCCTAAATATTTCGTTGCGCTATGGAGTACAATGTCAGCACCTTCTGTTAATGGTTGCTGTATATAAGGTGTGTAGAATGTGTTGTCTACAATAAGAAGTAGTCCGTGCCTTTTCGCTACAGTTGCGACAGCAGCAATATCAGTAACTTGCATTAATGGATTAGTTGGAGTTTCTATGAAAATAGCCTTCGTTTCAGTTGTGATAGCTTGCTCAATTTGTTTAATAGATTGTGTATTTACGTATCTACATCGAACATTCCACTTTTTTTCGTGCTCAGAAAATAATCGATACGTTCCTCCGTATAAATCTTCAGATACAATAAGTTCGTCTCCAGAGTGGAATAGAGAAAGGACGAGGAGAACAGCCGCCATCCCTGAACTACAGGCATAACCTTGTTCGCCATATTCTAAGTCTGCGATCGCCTGTTCTAAAAGACCGCGAGTTGGATTGCCAGTTCGTGAATAGTCAAAGCCAGTAGATTTACCAATTCCTTCGTGACGATAAGCGGTTGAGAAATAAACCGGTGGATTAACCGTTCCTGTTGTAGTTTCACTGCGATTTCCGATTTGTGCTAGTTTCGTTTCGATTGTTGACATGTGAAAATTCCTCCTTTTTAAATTGAAACATTAAGTGAATATAAAATAAAAAAAGCCTTCTAAGAAGAAGGCTTTCGGTTTGAATAGAGTCTTCTTCTCATCTGTCAAATCTTTCACAATTTGCTGGAATTAGCACCTTATTAACAAACTGTTAATGGTTGCTGAGGCGTCATAGGGCCAGTCCCTCTACCTCTCTAGATAAGAATGTTCGTATGAAATTTTTATTATGTTTTTAACTTTACAACAAAAGATAATTGAATTGCAAGTTTATTTTAAATAATTTTTATTTTTCCGCAAGTATCATTGACTTTTACTTTTGTGCATGCTAAATTTATTAAAAAATTAACAAACATTGTTAAAAGGGGAACGCATTTCCTTTTAGCTACATAAATAAAATAATAAAGACAACTCTTATTGAGAGCGGTGGAGGGAAAGGCCCTGTGAAACCCGGCAACCTTCAAACGAAATGTTTGAAACGGTGCTAATACCTGCAAAACGAATGTTTTGCATAATAAGAGGAGGAACGATTATGTCCCCCTCTTCAAAGTGAAGAGGGGGTTTTTATATTGATAGAAATGAGGGAGATTCGTGAAATTACTAGATTTATTATCAAAAGGAATTGTAATAGGTGATGGTGCGGTTGGGACGTTATTGCATTCACATGGTTTGCAAAGTAGCTTTGAAGAATTGAATGTATCTGATCCAGACTTAATTATATCGATTCATAAACAATATGTAGCTGCTGGAGCAGATGTAATTCAAACGAATACGTATGGGGCAAATGAGACGAAATTACGTATGTATGGTTTAGAAAATCAAGTTACAGAAATTAATAGAGCCGCAGTAAAACTGGCGAAAGCATCTGTTACAGACAGAAATGCAATTTTAGGAACAATTGGTGGTATGAAACACATCGGAGCTGTTACAACGACTGATATGGAAAGGGAGTTTATGCTACTTGAACAGGCAGGGGCTTTACTAGAAGAACAGGTTGATGGATTACTATTAGAAACTTTTTACGATGAATTTGAATTACTTCATGCCGTTAAAGTATTGCGTAAGCAAACGAATATTCCAATTGTTGCTCAATTAGCGTTACATGAAGCAGGTACGACTCAAAATGGAAATGATGTCAATGAAATATTAAAGCAACTTATAGATTGCGGTGCAAATGTTGTTGGATTGAATTGTCAACTAGGGCCGCTTCATATGACGGAAGCTTTCAAAATGATATCGATTCCGCAAAATGGCTATTTATCAGCATACCCAAATGCAGGTCTCCCGAATTATGTGGAGGGACGTTATGTATATGAGGGAAGCCCAGCTTATTTTGAAGCGATGACACCGAGATTTATTGAGCAAGGTATTCGATTATTGGGTGGTTGTTGTGGTACGACTCCAGAACATATTCAAAGTATGAAGCACGCTGTTGCGAATATTACCCCTGTAATAGAAAAAGACACGATTCAAAGGCCGAAAGTCGTTCATACGCATGAGAAACGTTCGAAGGCTCACGTCACTCTAGCAGAGAAAGCGAAAAAACAAACGACAGTTGTAGTAGAATTAGATCCACCGAAAACGTTAGATACACAGCGTTTTTTTGAAGGAGCAAGAGCGTTAAAAAGAGCGGGAGCAGATGCTATTACTCTAGCAGATAATTCATTAGCATCGCCTCGCATCTCGAATATGGCAATGGGTGCGTTATTAACCAAGCATGATATCCCAGTATTGACACATTTAACGTGTAGAGATCATAACGTCATTGGACTACAATCTCATTTGTTAGGTTTATCGGCGTTAGGGATGGAAGAAGTGTTAGCTTTAACTGGTGATCCAGCGCGCGTTGGTGATTTTCCCGGTGCAACTTCTGTATATGATTTATCCTCTATTGAGCTCATTAAAATGATTAAAGAAATGAACGATGGACGTTCAATTTTAGGGAAATCAATTGGACCGGCGACAAGGTTTTCTGTAGGCGGCGCATTTAATCCTCACGTGAGGCACTTAAAAGCAGCGGTTAAGCGAATGGAACGAAAAATAGATGCTGGAGCGGAGTATTTTTTAACTCAGCCAATTTACGATATCGCGCTAATTGAAGAAGTGTATGAAGCGACAAAGCATTTGGAACAACCTATTTTTATTGGAATTATGCCGTTAGTAAGTAAGCGGAATGCAGATTTTCTTCATTTTGAGGTGCCGGGTATTACTCTTCCTGAAGAAATAAGAGAGAGAATGGATGGACACGAAACGAAAGAGGCAGCAATTGAGGAAGGGATTCGCATTTCGCAAGAATTAATCGACATAGCGATGAAATATTTTAATGGTATTTATCTTATTACACCATTTTTAAAGTATGAAATTACAGAACATCTTGTTAAATATGTAAGAGAAAAGCAAGAAGTGAAAGAAGGTATTAATTGATGAAGTGTATAGAAGAAAAATTACAGAATAGCATTTTAATATTAGATGGGGCAATGGGGACAATGATTCAGCAAGAGGATTTAACTGCTGAAGATTTCGGAGGAGAAGAGTACGAGGGCTGTAATGAATATTTAGTAGAAACAAGACCAGACGTTATTTTAAAAATTCATAAAGCTTATATTGAAGCTGGAGCGGATATTATTGAAACAAATACATTTGGGGCAACGAATATTGTACTAAGTGATTATGAGCTGTCTCATTTAGATGAAGAACTAAATGAAAAGGCAGCACTTTTGGCGAAGCAAGCTGTTAAAGAAAGCGGGAAGGAAGTATATGTTGCGGGAGCAATGGGACCAACAACGAAAGCAATTAGTGTTACAGGTGGTGTGACTTTTGAAGAATTGATTGAGGCTTATACAAGGCAGGCACGAGGATTGTTAAAAGGAGAAGTTGATGTATTACTCGTTGAGACGAGTCAAGATATGCGTAACGTGAAAGCAGCTTATATTGGAATTCAAGCTGCTTTTGAAGAAATGAAAAAAACGGTTCCTATTATGATTTCAGGAACGATTGAGCCAATGGGAACGACTCTGGCTGGGCAAACAATTGAAGCTTTTTATTTATCAGTAGAACATATGAAACCATTATCTGTTGGATTAAACTGTGCGACTGGTCCGGAGTTTATGAGGAACCATATTCGTTCACTATCTGATTTATCGGAGTGTTACATTTCTTGTTATCCAAATGCAGGTCTTCCTGATGAAGATGGACATTACCATGAATCTCCATCTTCTCTTGCTGAAAAGGTGAAGCGATTTGCTGAAGAAGGATGGGTTAATATTATCGGTGGTTGTTGTGGCACGACACCAGAACATATAAAAGCAATGAAATCCGCGCTAGCATCTCTTAAGCCTCGTGACCATCATGAGAGAGAAGGACATGGAATTAGTGGATTGGAGGCACTTCAATACGATGAGTCTATGAGACCGTTATTTGTAGGTGAAAGAACGAATGTTATTGGATCACGTAAATTTAAACGATTAGTAGCAGAAGGGAAATTTGAAGAGGCTGCTGAAGTGGCAAGGGCGCAAGTGAAGAAAAATGCTCATATTATTGATATTTGTATGGCAGATCCTGATCGTGATGAAATAGAAGATATGGAGAAATTTTTGACAGAAGTTACGAAAGTGTTAAAAGTACCGATTATGATTGATTCAACGGATGAAAATGTTATGGCAAGAGCACTTACTTATATTCAAGGAAAAGCTGTTATCAACTCTATTAATTTAGAAGATGGAGAAGAGCGTTTTGAAAAGGTAACACCGCTTCTTCGTAAGTATGGTGCTGCAATTGTAGTTGGTACAATCGATGAAGATGGTATGGCAGTAAGTGCTGAAAGAAAATTAGAAATTGCAAAAAGAAGTTACGAATTATTAACGACGAAATATGGAATACGTCCGTCAGATATTATTTTTGATGCACTTGTGTTTCCAGTAGGGACAGGTGATGAAGAATATATTGGTTCAGCGGCAGCGACTATAGAAGGAATTCGTCTTATTAAAGAAGCGTTACCAGAGTGTTTAACGATTTTAGGTGTAAGTAACATATCATTTGGTTTACCACCAGCTGGACGTGAAGTATTGAATTCCGTCTTTTTATATCATGCTACGAAGGCTGGATTAGATTACGCGATTGTTAATACGGAAAAATTAGAACGCTATGCGTCGATTCCAGAGGAAGAAAAACACCTTGCAGATGCATTACTGTTTGAAACGACTAAAGAGACGTTAGAAGAATTTACAAACTTTTACCGAGTCGCTAAAAAGAAAGATGTCGTTGTGCAAGAAACGTTAACGCTTGATGAAAGACTAGCAAATTATATTGTAGAAGGTACGAAACAAGGATTACACGAGGATTTAAGTCTTGCACTTGAAGAAGGAAGAAAACCTCTTGATATTATTAACGGTCCGCTTATGACAGGGATGGACGAGGTAGGACGACTATTTAATAATAATGAACTTATTGTTGCTGAAGTATTGCAAAGTGCCGAAAGTATGAAAGCTGCTGTAAGTTATTTAGAGCCATATATGGAATCTAGTGATAGTGCGAAAAAAGGGAAAGTATTATTAGCAACTGTAAAAGGTGACGTGCATGATATTGGGAAAAATCTCGTTGAAATTATTTTAGCGAATAACGGATATGAGATTATTAATTTAGGAATTAATGTACGTTCAGATCGAATTGTTCAAGAAGTACAAGAAAAGAATCCGGACATTATAGGACTTTCAGGTTTATTAGTAAAATCAGCGCAACAAATGGTAACGACTGCTGAAGATTTAAAAGCTGCAAATATTGATGTTCCCATTGTTGTAGGTGGTGCAGCATTAACGAGAAAGTTTACAGATAATCGGATTTCACCATCATATAAAGGGCTCGTTTGTTATGCGAGTGATGCGATGACGGGGCTCGATATTATTAATAAGCTTCAAAAAGAAGAAGAGCGTGAGAAGATGAAACAGGATAAGAAAGAACGGCATCTTCATATCGTAAAAAAAGAGGAGAAGAAAGTAGAAATTCCAGCAGTAATTGAGCCATTACCAAAGGCTGAGGTTATCGTGCCTGATTCAACAAAACGAATTGTATTACGCGATATTCCCGCCCTTCATCTCGCTCCATTTTTAAATAGACAAATGCTACTTGGGCATCACCTTGGATTAAAAGGAAATGTGAAGAAGCTTTTGAAAGAGGGAGATAAGAGAGCGCATGAATTAAATGATTTAATAGATGAATTATTGCAAGAAGGACAATCTTGGTTAAAGCCAAAAGCAGTGTATCAATTTTTTCCAGCGCAAAGCGATGGACAAAACATTGTAATATATGATCCAGAAGATCATACGCGTGTTATAGAGCGTTTCACGTTCCCTAGACAAGGAAAGGCCCCCTATCGTACTTTAGGCGATTATTTGCGCCCAATTGGAGATGAGATGGACTATGTTGCTTTCTTATCTGTTACGGTTGGGGAAGGAGTTCGGGACATTGCTGAAGAGTGGAAGGCGAAAGGTGATTACTTACGTAGTCATGCCATTCAATCGTTAGCGCTTGAATTAGCAGAAGGACTTGCTGAAAAAACACATATGCTCATTCGTGACCGCTGGGGCATTCCAGACTCACCTGAACTGACGATGGAAGAACGTTTCCGTACGAAATATAGAGGAATACGCGTGTCATTTGGTTATCCGGCGTGTCCAGAACTTGCAGATCAAGAAAAGCTATTTCGCTTAATTCATCCAGAGGAAATAGGTATTTCATTAACAGAAGGATTCATGATGGAGCCAGAAGCGTCCGTAACGGCTATGGTATTTTCTCACCCTGAGGCAAGATATTTTAGTGTATTATAGTCTAGAAGGGGGAGACGTATGAAGAAAATAGTCTTTACAGGTGGCGGTTCGGCAGGACATGTAACACCTAATTTAGCCATTATCCCACATTTACAGGAAGACAACTGGGATATCTCTTATATTGGTTCTCATCAAGGTATTGAGAAAACGATTATAGAAAAGGAAGGCATTCCCTACTATAGTATTTCGAGTGGAAAGCTACGTCGTTATTTTGATTTGAAAAATATAAAAGATCCTTTTCTTGTAATGAAGGGTGTTATGGATGCGTATGTAAGGATTCGAAAACTAAAACCAGATGTGATTTTTTCAAAAGGCGGTTTCGTATCTGTACCAGTCGTAATTGGAGGATGGCTAAATAGAGTACCAGTTTTATTACATGAATCTGATATGACGCCAGGACTAGCAAATAAAATTGCGCTTCGTTTTGCTTCGAAAATATTTGTTACATTTGAAGAAGCAGCGAAGCATTTACCGAAAGGAAAAGTAATATATACGGGATCTCCTGTACGTGAAGAAGTGCTGAAGGGAAATCCTGAAACAGGTTTAGCATTTTTAGGTTTTTCACGTAAAAAGCCAATTATTACGATTATGGGAGGCAGCTTGGGCGCGAAGAAAATTAATGATACGGCTCGAGAAGCATTACCAGAACTTCTTAAAAAGTATCAAATTGTTCACCTTTGCGGAAAAGGTAACCTTGATGAAAGTTTACAAAATAAAGAAGGATATAGCCAATTTGAATATGTACATGGAGAACTGCCGGATATATTAGCGGTAACAGATTTTGTTATTTCACGCGCGGGCTCCAACGCAATTTTTGAATTTTTAACATTACAAAAGCCGATGGTTTTAATTCCATTATCGAAATTTGCAAGCCGTGGAGATCAAATATTAAATGCAGAGTCCTTTGAAAGGCAAGGGTATGCCTCCGTATTATATGAAGAAGATGTAACTGTAAAATCTCTGATAAAGTATGTCGAAGAATTGAATCAAAATAATGAGAAGTATAAAACAGCACTAAAAAAATATAATGGAAAAGAAGCAATTCAAACAATCATTCAAAATATTTCAGAGGCATGATGAAACAATCATGCCTCTTTTAGTAGGGTGAAAGATTCCAAGAATTGATATTTTTATGTTACAATAAAGTGAAACTTTAATCAGTTGGGTGCATCCCACATCTAACTTCTTTACTTTTACTGAAATTTGAGGAGGGAGTCTTACTGCCCTCAAATAGCGGGATAATAACTGGGTTAATAGAGAAATTCCAATTAATGAGGCGTGAAAATACGAATGGATTAGGAGTGACTGTGTTGGAGCTAAGTCTCTATGAAAATACTGCACTTATTATATGCTTTGTGTTGTACGTTGGTAGTGTTATTGTTTATATTTCAAGGAAATTTTCGCAAGAAAGAGAGCTTGAAAAGTCAGAGATAACAGCTGAACTAGAAATGTTAGCTGATGAAAGTTATAAAAAACAAAAAATAAAAGAAGACCATGAAGCATCCCATCATTTAAACGCAAATAAGTTTTAAAGATGGGGATTTTTTTTGAAGTTGTTCTTTATTATAGCTATAACAAATAACGCTAAAAAGGAGTTTCCCCATACATAATGAAGGAGTGTATATAAATGAATTTTTATATCGCCTCAGGTTTCCAAAATAAACATCTTGTACGTTCCGTAGCAAATGAACTGAAACATGCAGGATGGCACCATACATATGATTGGGCCAAAAACGAAAGAGCAGCGAATCAAGAACAATTAAGAGAAATTGGTCAGGCAGAACAAAATGCTGTAAAAGAAGCGGATGTGTTTTTACTTATATTAGATGGCGGAAACGGGAGCCATACAGAGTTTGGAATGGCGATTGCGCTAGAGAAAACGATATATGTATATCATGCAGGAAATCCGCTCCAAACAACGTTCTATCACTTGCCAGAAATAAATATTTTTGAAGGAGATGTAGCTGAGTTTGCATCTTATGTTATGAATCATGTGAAATAATGTAACTACCTAAAAGGTTATAAAAGTGATCTTTTGGGTACAGTGATGATAAGAAACGTATATAAAGGAGTACATAATATGAAATTAGAAAATGGATGGGAAACGAGCTTTTTAGAAGTCGTACAAAATAGTGAATTTAAGAAAGAGGCACTTCTTAGTCAATTGCTTTGTCAGGATAGTGAAGAAGTAGAAGAGCTTGTGGATGATTACGGCTACGAAGAACTTGTTGAACGTGAACATGATGATGAGTTAGCTGAAATCTTAGGAGAAGAACTTTTTAGTGAGATGGAACGCCAAGTATTCTTATCTTCAAACCCAGAAGAAAAACTTATTGCATTCGTCAATGGATTAGGTTTTCATGTGTTAGATTGGATCGTTCTTCTTGAAACAGAATTTGGAATTGATAGTGCAAACTTTACATCAGATGCTGTAAAGGTGTTAGAAAAGCGTTTCAGACAGTTTCCGTACATAGAGGACAATACAATTTTTGATATGACATTTGGAGAATCGATGGATGTATTAGAATCTGTTACAGGATTACAACTAAAGGAAAAGATGAACATATAATGAAAAAAGAACGTGATTGGATCACGTTCTTTTTTTACATAATAATAATTTTATCATCTAGTTTTGTCTGCCCGGTAAGAAGTGCGTTTAAATATTCCACTTTTCTTATACAAGCTTGTATATGTCTTTCAACCTCTTGTAACTCTGCTTGGTGATGTGTTTCAATTGGATGAATTTGTACGTTGAATTTTTCAAATTGACTACTATATGTTATTTCTGCATAGCCGCTCATAATATCGGTTTCGTTATGAAATAAAAATTGCCTCGTTTTGTCACAGAATGATACATCCTGAAAGCCATATACTTTTAATGCTTCAATTACTTTTTTTATCATTTTTGTATTCATTTTTTTAACCCTCTTTACGAAGTTCTACTTTTATATTATAACACAAAAAATTACATAGAAAGCGCTTCCAAGTGTATTTTATTATAAACTTTACGTTTCAATCACAAAAATGAAACAAAGAAAAAATAATTGTAAAGAAGGAAGGACTCTTTTATTGTTTCGTCATATATATAGAGAAATAGTGCAATGAAAGGAAATTTTCCGAGGTGGAGATCGTATTTCCAATTTGAGCGCAGTAAAAGAGGTGAAAATCTTGAACTTTGATATTGTAGGACAAAAAGCATATATAAAAGATGGACCGCATCGGAACCGAATTGGAATTGTAAAAAAAAACGAGACAAAATTAGCATCGCAGTTTGCTATTGTAATTGGAGAACAAATCATTGATGTAGAGCTAAAGGATATCGTGTTAGTTGGGGTGGACGTAGGACAATTTCATAAATGGTGCGAACAAAATGGTTATTTGTGAAAAGGACGGGCTGTGAGATAATGAAATATATTTGAGGAAAGAGAATATATTATTGTATTCTCTTTTTCTATGTTTAAGGAGGCGGAGATGAAGTATACAGAACGAGATTTTACACTGGAATTGAAAGAGAAAATTCAATGCATGGAGAAGGAAATAGAACGGATATCACTTAAACTTTATAAAGAGTATTCGCATTTATACATAGAAAAAAACATGGAATTAGATATGGGATTTGCAAGAGAAAAAGAGAATCCCTTTGAGGTGGGTTATTATTCATCAGTTGCTATAGCTATATTAGATGAAGAAAAAGAGATGATTGGATTTTACAATATACCAATTTGGAAATGCGAAAGAATCTTTTTAGGAATGCCAATTCAATCAAACATTTTGGGTAGTAAGAAAGTAGGGGAACTCGCTGATGAATCTTGTTATGAGATTGAGGAAGAGTTAAAAGAGCAATTAAAAGAATACTTGGAGTGATAATTCTCAAGATAAGATCTATAAAGAGGGAACGGAATAAAAAAGACGCTAACAATTGTATGTTAGCGTCTTTCTTTCATTATGAAGCAATTTCACCAGTTTTTGTATCGTCTTGATTGTACGTATCTTGATCTAATTCACCAAGCCATTTACTTGAAATAAGACCTGCTGTCATAGAACCACTTACGTTAAGAGCTGTACGACCCATATCGATTAATGGCTCAACTGAGATAACTAGAGCAACAATACCGATTGGTAAGTTCATTGTAGATAGTACGATTAAAGCTGCGAATGTTGCACCGCCACCAACTCCGGCAACACCGAATGAGCTAATAGCAACAACAGCGATTAAAGTTAAAATAAATTGTGGTTGTAATGGATCAATTCCTACAGTTGGAGCGACCATCATTGCAAGCATTGCTGGATAAATACCTGCGCAACCGTTTTGTCCGATAGATACCCCAAATGAAGCTGCGAAGTTTGCAATTCCTTCGGAGATACCAAGCTTTTCTTTTTGAGCTTCAATATTTAATGGCATCGCACCAGCACTAGAGCGAGATGTGAATGCAAAAGTTAGTACAGGGAACACTTTTTTCAAATATTGAATTGGATTTAAACCAGACAATGCAATTAATAATAAGTGAATGATAAACATTACGATAAGTGCTACATAAGAGGCTAACACGAAGTTACCAAGCTTTAAAATAGCATTTATATCGCTACCAGCAACTGTTTTTGCCATAAGAGCTAATACGCCGTATGGAGTAAGGCGTAAAATTAATGTTACCATACGCATTACGATTGCATATACAGCATCAAGCATTTTCTTAAATAGCTCTGCTTGTTCTGGATATTTTCGTTTTACACCTATAAAGGCAATGCCGATAAAGGCTGCAAATATTACGACAGAAATTGTTGATGTTGGACGAGCGCCTGTTAAATCAAGAAACGGATTTGTAGGCAATAGCTCTAATAATTTATCTGGAATTGTTGTCTTTTCAATAGAAGTAAATCTTTCTTCAACTAGTTTCAGACGAGCAGATTCTGCATCACCTTGTTGTAGGCCTGTTGCAGATACATCAAATCCTGCACTTGCAGCGATACCGACAGCTGCAGCGATTCCTGTAGTAAGAATTAAAATTCCGATAATAAGACCACTAATTTTACCAAGGTTTTTCGTTAACTGTAATTTTGTAAATGCTGAAATAATAGATACTAAAATAAGTGGCATAACGATCATTTGAAGTAATTTCACATAACCGTTACCAATTAAGCCAAACCAAGTATTTGATTCAATAATTACTTTAGAAGTTGGCTCATAAATGAATTGTAATATAAGACCGAATAAAATTCCGACTCCTAAAGCGGTAAATACACGTTTATTAAAAGATACATGCTTACGTTGCATATAATATAATATGCCAACTAAGATGAGCATGACTGCAACGTTAATTCCGACAAGCAGTGTATTCATGTTGATTCCCCCTAATTCCAATCTGTTATATAGAATATAAGGTAATAAAACCTATAAGTCAACTAGGAAATTCCGGGATTAAAAAAAAGATGGCAAAATGCCATCTTTTAATGTCCAGCCCCAGGGACAAGTAAAAATGTCGTGTAGTATGTAAATCCTATGAAGAAAACAGTTAAATATGCCCCGAATACGTATATATACATACGCTCTGTTAATTTTAAATAGCTTAAAAGTACGAAGAAACCTGTTTGTCCTAAAAATAGTAGTGCAGCCTGTTGCATATCTCCTACGTAAAACATAACCGAGAAAATTCCAGTCCAAAAGCCGAGAACGCGAAACATGCGATCCATGCTATTTCCCTCCTTTTCTAGAAAAAGTAAAACCTCTTTTCATTATAGTTTATTTTTCTTACTATTGTAAATATTCATTCATATAAAAAGAAGCCAATTATTATTGGCTTCTTTTTATATGAGAAATTAAATTGTTAGTTTATAATTACAAGATTTACATCCATCTAATAGACTATCATTTCGAGTTAATTCCATGTTAGGGAATAGGATTTCAAAAATTCCTTTCATCATATCTCCGTGCATGTTACAAATTTCAGTTGGATGATGAACAGCCACTTCTTTAAATGGACAATTGTGTACATCATAGAAAATTTTTGTTCCATCTGCACTTAATTCAAATGCAGGTGATAAGCCGGCTGTTGAGAAAGCTTCTTTTGCAATTTGAACTTTTTGTTCTACTGTTAAAGCACCTTCACTCACATTTAAACGTTGCATATGTTGTTGCATTAATTCGGCCCCGAATTGTTTTCCTGTTTCGTATAGCGCTTTCTCACCAGCAGCGCCAAGGCTAAGTAAAGAATTAAATGCTATTCTTGCTAACAATTGATAATCACGGAATGGAAATTGCAATTGAATAACATCTTCAGATAAGACATATAATCTGCTTGGTCTTCCGCCTTTTCCAGTTTTCTTTGTTTCCGATTTAAGCATATGAACATCTTCTAATTTAGATAAATGTAAACGTGCTACGTTTGGATGAATATCGAATTCATCTGCAATTTCTTGTACAGTTACGTAACTATGTTTTTGCGAAATATATTTATAAATGTAATAACGAGTTGGGTCAGCTAAAACACCTGTAATTTTTAAAGCTTGTTCCATGAGGATCTCCACCTTTATCACTTTATCCAAGATAATAACATTATAATACAGATAAACATGAGTATAGGTAATTTCAGACAATAATTCGGAAATTGTTCATAATTTCACAAACATATTTTTCCTTTTTACTCTATTGAAAATACAAAAATCCAAATTTTTATTGTGCATGTTTTCATGCTATATACATAGTGAGGAGGGAAAAGTGATGAATGGGATTGAAATTTTTGCGAATACAATTTTAAAAGAAGCGTGTAGGGTACAAGCGTCAGATTTACATATTGTGCCCCGGCAGAAGGATGTAGCGGTGCAACTACGTATAGGAAAAGATTTAATGACGAGACAATGTATTGAAAAGGAGTTTGGAGAAAAACTTGTCTCACATTTTAAATTTTTAGCATCTATGGATATAGGAGAGAAACGGAAGCCACAGAATGGTTCGTTGTATTTGCAAATTGATGGACAAGAAGTGTATTTACGCCTTTCAACACTTCCAACAGTATATCAAGAAAGTCTCGTTATTCGCCTTCATTTACAAGCATCTGTTCAGCCCTTATCACATCTTTCGTTATTTCCAAGTACGGCAGCAAAACTACTCTCGTTTTTACGCTATTCACAGGGGCTACTCGTGTTTACTGGACCGACTGGTTCTGGGAAGACAACGACAATGTATGCATTATTAGAGGTAATTAGAAAAAAGAAAACACGTCGTATCATTACACTTGAAGATCCGGTTGAAAAAAGAAGTGACGATGTATTACAAATTCAAATAAATGAAAAAGCGGGTCTTACATATGAAACAGGATTAAAGGCTATTTTACGTCATGATCCAGATATTATTTTAGTCGGTGAAATCCGTGATGAAGAAACAGCAAAAATAGCTATAAGAGCAAGTTTGACAGGACATTTAGTAATGACAACGCTGCATACGAATGATGCGAAAGGAGCAATCATTCGTTTCATGGATTATGGTATAACGAGGCAAGAGATTGAACAGTCTTTATTGGCTGTAGCTGCACAGCGACTTGTCGAATTGAAATGTCCGTTTTGCAGAGGGAAGTGCTCAACTTTATGTAAATCAATGAGGCAAGTAAGGCAAGCAAGCATTTATGAGCTGCTATATGGGTATGAGTTAAAACAAGCGCTTAAAGAAGCGAATGGAGAATGTGTTACTTACAAACATGAGACTTTAGAATCGTCAATACGAAAAGGATATGCTTTAGGGTTTTTAGAAGATGATGTTTATGTTTAAGAAAACTTGGAGTTTAAGTAATCAAGTAGTATTGTTGAAACGTTTAGGAGAATTATTAGAAAAAGGCTACTCTCTTTTACAAGCATTAGAATTTTTACAGTTTCAATTACCTGTAGAAAAGAAAGTACAATTGCAACGCATGGTTGAGGGATTAAAAGATGGGAAAAGTCTACACGATTCTTTTCATCAGTTAAGGTTTCATCAGGACATGTTAAGTTATTTATTTTATGCCGAGCAACATGGTGATATTTCTTTCGCTTTGCAACAAGGAAGTGCACTTCTTTATAAGAAAGATAAGTATAGGAGAGACATGATGAAAATAATGCAGTATCCTATGTTTTTGGTGTTTTTTCTACTAATCATGCTTTTTATTTTCAACCTCATCTTATTACCTCAGGTTGAAATGGTTTATAGTTCGTTCGGTTCTAATACACCACTACTTACAGAACAAATTTTAAGTGCAATAAAAATGCTACCTTACATTATTTTAACCGCTATTGTAACTGTTATTATTGGATGTAGTTTATATATGTTGTATTTTAGGAAACTTCCACATATTAGACAGGTAAAAATCATGCATCGTATTCCCTTCATCAAAACATTTCTTATTTTAAAGCATTCACATTATTTTGCTACTCAGTTGAGTGGTTTATTAAATGGTGGACTATCAGTATGCGAAGCTTTAACAATAATGATGGAGCAAAGATATCATCCGTTCTTTCAATATGAAGCGAGCCGAATTGAAAGACAATTAATTGGAGGAGAACAGTTACAATCTATCATTGCTAAAAGTGGGTATTACGAGAAAGAACTTTCTTATGTTATTACGCATGGACAAGCAAACGGTAATTTAGCGATTGAATTAGGTGACTATAGCGATCTTATTATGGAAAAGATGGAACGGAAAATTAAACATATGGTAGTTATCATTCAGCCTATTTTATTTACATGTATTGGAGGAATCGTTGTCCTTATGTATTTAGCGATGATTATGCCGATGTTTCAAATGATGAATTCTATTTAGGAGGCATTTGTATGCAGAATGAGGAAGGATTTACTCTGTTAGAGATGCTATTAGTAATGGTTGTCATAACTATATTATTACTATTAATTATTCCGAATGTAGTTACACAGCGCTCATCGATCCAAGGAAAAGGGTGTGCAGCTTACGTGAAATCTATAGAAGCGCAAATACAAGTATATCAATTACAACATAATAAAATTCCATCGTTAAAAGAACTGATAGATGAAAAGTATATTACAATTGATAAGTGTCCGAATGGCGAATCTATTCATATTTCAGATGATGGCACAGTATCAATTAGGACATTGTGAAACAACAGGGGTTTACTTTTTTAGAGATGTTACTCGTTTTATTTGCTATTTCTGTATTGAGTATAGTTACGTATTTTAGTGTTCATTCCTTATACGAGCGACAAAAAGTTGAACAATTTTTGAGACAGTTTTCAAATGATGTTTTGTATATGCAGCAATTAGCGATAAACCGTCAAAAGCACTATACATTACGTTGGTATAAAGATAGAAATTTGTATGCTATAAAAGAGTTAGGTACAAAGTATTATATCGTCAAGCGGGAGTATGAAGAAGATATACAAATTGATTTGCATACGTTTCCAAACCCGATGACATATAACCCAAGTGGAAATATTAATAGAGGTGGTACGATTATAATTTCGTATCGAAATTATAAATATGAAATTGTATTTCAGCTTGGAAGAGGGAGATTTACGTATCGTGAAATGTCAAAAAGGGTCCATAATGGCTGAAATGATTGTGTCGTTAAGTGTTTTAATGATGGCTGTATCGTTACTACTACCGCAAACAGTATTAGTTATGCAAGAAAGAAAAAATATACAAATTCGTTATAAGGCATCTGGGTTATTAAAAAAAGAAGCAGCTATATATATGTATGGAAATGAAGAAAAGCGAATAATAGAAAAGAATATGAATGGAATTGTGTATTACACATATTGGGGAGGCAATGAAGTTTGTACCATGTGGAGAGATGTGAAAGAAAGAATGGTGGAACAATGCTTTTATGTAGGAGAAAAAGTAAATTAGAATTTGGTTTTTCATTAATAGAAATGATTGTATGTCTGTTTCTATTATCAATATTTTTTTTGCTCTTTCCCCGCCTACATTTCATTGAAATGGAAAATAAACAGTCAAAAGGATTAAATGATTGGGAGTGGGATGTGTTTTTAGGTCAAACGCAATTGGAGTTTCGTGAAGTATCATCTGGAGAACAGCTAGCATTTGAAAATGGAGAAAGTATTTTAAGATTCCGATCGCGTAATGGGAGTGAAGTATCATATGAAAAAGAGAATAGTCGTCTTATAAGAAAGGTAAATAGGCGTGGGAGAGAAGTTGTTTTACAAAATATTGGAACGGTTTCTTACAAACTAACACCTCATGTACTCATTATAAATGTGAAAGATACTAGTGGGAAAATATATGAAGGGGTAGTTATGCGATATAGTGAAATGGAAATGAATGTATGAGAGGGCAAAATGGGTTTACAATGCCTGGAACGATCATCTTTCTTATTTTATTAACTTCTTTTTTTATATACGAAACCAATATGCTGCTTACAGATAAAAATTTTTATATGGAAATAGAACAAAAGTTTTTACTGGATGAACTACTTAACCGATCTATTACAGATATAAAAAAAGACTTACAGCAAAAAGAAAAAGAAGGTGCATTTTTCTTTCAGTATGAAAAGGGAGAAGCGAGTGGGAATTATGTTTTTGAAAATGATTCAATTTTCGTTGCGTTGCAGTGCAAACTCAAACAGGAAGCTTTCTATACGGTGAGCTTTCGGTATAGAAAAAAGGATGGAAAAATAGTCGATTGGATAGAAGGATAATATGTGAAATATATGGAGATAAACCAGGGGTTTCTATTATAAATTGAATTGACTTTTTAGAAGAAATGGATAAATATAATGATTAAAAGTTTAAATTTTCTCAAAAAAGAGAAAGGTAGAAAGAATATGATATATTCATGCTATCCAATCATTATTTTTAGGGAGAATAGGGAAATGACAAATAACAATCAAATAGGTGAAAATAAGGAACAAACTATTTTTGATCATAAAGGAAATACGATTATGACAGAAGATAGAGAAATACACATTATTTCAAAATTCGAAGAACCTCTTATTGTCGTATTAGCAAATGTACTAAGTGATGAAGAGTGTGATAAATTGATTGAAATGTCTAAAAATAAAATGAAGCGTTCTAAAGTTGGTTCATCACGTGATGTAAATGATATTCGAACAAGTAGCGGTGCATTTTTGGAAGACAATGAACTTACTTCAAAGATTGAAAAACGAATTTCATCTATCATGAATGTTCCTGCGTCGCATGGTGAAGGATTGCACATTTTAAATTATGAAGTGGATCAACAATATAAAGCACACTATGATTATTTTGCGGAACATAGTAGATCAGCTGCTAACAATCGTATTAGTACGCTTGTAATGTACTTAAATGATGTAGAAGAAGGCGGGGAAACGTACTTCCCGAAATTAAATCTTTCTGTACATCCTAGAAAGGGAATGGCAGTATACTTTGAGTATTTTTATCAAGATCAATCACTAAATGAGCTTACGTTACATGGAGGGGCACCTGTAACGAAAGGCGAGAAATGGATTGCAACGCAGTGGGTGAGAAGAGGTACTTATAAGTAAAAGCGAGTGTTACGTTTTGTTCTTCATAGTATAAGAACAAAACGTTTTTTTATTAAACAAAGTAGCATCTTTCGTTATAATAACAATTAATAAATGACGATTGAGAGGACAGAAAATGAAATCTATATACATAACCGGCTATATGGGAGCAGGGAAAACAACAATTGGAAAAGCATTAAGTCAAGAACTTCAAATGGATGTTGTAGATACTGATCAAAAAATCGAAGAGAAGCAAAAGAAGGCAATTCGTGATATTTTTGCCGAAGAAGGCGAAATGACTTTTCGGGAATATGAAAGCGAAATGTTACGTTCGCTACCAGTCCATAATGTCATTATTACAACTGGTGGGGGAATTATTGAACGAGCGGAAAATCGCAAGTGGATGAAAGAGAACGGAACTGTCGTGTATTTATATTGTGATCCAAATGTAATTGCAGAAAGGCTTCGTGAAGATACGACACGTCCACTATTTCAAAAGAAAGATATAGATGCATTCGTAAAGAAATTTGAATCACGCCGAGCTTATTATGAAGAGGCTCATATTCATATCGATACGACAAATAAGTCTGTAAAGCAAATTATGAATGAATTAAAGGAAAAGATTAATGTATAAAAAAGTGGACATACTAATCAAGTAGAGGTGATGATAATATGTCTACTAATGATTATGTTCGCTTTGTGACGCAGCAGTTTGTGTCGTATATGGATGCTCCAAAAGAAGATCGAAAACAAAAGAAAGAACAACGCCGTGCTGAAAAAGAGCCATTTATGAATAAGTGGTTTGGTGTTATGCCGCTGAGTGCTGCTTTGTTTTATCGAAATGTAAAAAGTAAAAGAAAAAAATCAAGTTAAATTTTAGTCATATGTCTAGCAAAACAAAGATCCCCTAGTGTCGTAATACACTAGGGGATCTTTGTTTACTGCACGGATTCTTGTTCTTCCGTAACGGCATGTATTTTATTGTTCACCCATACGAACCCTATTCCGATACAAATAGAAATGCCCCAGCCGACAGCGGTCATAATCGCTCTCATTTCACCGTAGCCATCTACACCAAAAACAGAGATGAAATAAATTTTTAAAAAGCTTTTTAATATAAATTGTAGCCCGAAAAATAACGTTAAATATTGCAGTGCTGGATATATACGACTATCACGATAAAGCTCACGACTTTTATCGCGGTCATGGCCTTGCAGCGCTGCAATATCTGCTGCGAAATATAACATAAGTGGTTTTTTTATAAAAATTGTACATATGACGATAATACCGAGTACGATGTGATAATACGCATCGTTCCATAACATTCGTTCAGCTGACCCAGATAATAGATCTACCGTTGTATTAGAAATGAGTGTAATTAAAATAAATAATCCTGTCACGTTAAACTGTTTTTCTTTTTTAAAGGTATACAGTGTATAAATAATCCCCGGAACAGAGGAAAGTAACATCGCGTAATAAGGATCGATATAAGGTTTTGCAAATTTCCAAATGAGGAATGGGATTACGAGATAAAAGACAAGATCTAATATAGCTTTTTTATTTTGATTCATACAAAGCCTCCTTAAGTCATACATATATTTTATAATATAATTTCTGAAAATTGTATAAGGTTTAATGGGAAAAGAAAAAATATATCAATTTTTGAGGGATTAGTAGATTGAAAAAAATTGCCCCTAGCGTAGTAAGTTTTTTTAGTATATAATAAAGGAAACGCTTTCATTTTTAGTTTGTTCACAAAATGGACGGAAAATCACATATTTACTATCGATATGTTGCTTTATAATGAAACTAATTAAATATACATGCATACAATATTGTGAAATAAATAACATAAATAATCTATATAAATGTAAACGTTATCAAAAGAGAGAGGTGGAGACAATGAGTAAATTTTTCTTCAATCATAATCCAGCAACAGTAGAGGATGGAAGGCTTGTTAAATATGCTGAAATTATTTATGGAGAAGGTGGCCGTTCTGTATTAGAAAATTTAATGGTGAAGGCATCTATCAGATTGCGTGATCGTTATCCGAATAAATCTGACGAGCAGATCTCGAACCTAGTAAATAAAGGCATCCATGATATGTTTCAAAAATATGTGAGCGAGTAAGAGTAGCCAATGGCTGCTCTTATTTTTTTGTATAAGGATTGAAACTCTAGCTGAAAATAAACATGTATTTTGAAAAACGCAAAAAGGAGTGGGAAAGATGAGCAATGGAATTGGACGTTCGAAAGAAAATCTTCCAACTGATGCAAATCATGTGAGCGCAAAGGATCGTGCACAGCAGAAACGTATGGCACAGAAAAAACAGCAAGAGCGTAGTGGCGATAGCGAGTAGGGTAGAAAATAGCTCAAAAGAGGCTCCTTCTAAAGCAGAAGGAGCTTCTTCAAGATAGAAAATGATTCGCGGTAACATAAAAAAGGCCACCGTTAATAATTTGCACTGTAATACGTGGTTCATACTGTTCTTGCAGAGCTTGTTTTTCAATTTCATAGCTCTCAGGAAGTTCGTCACTTTCTTCATAAAAACGGTTTAAAAGGTCTAGATCATGATTCCAACGCACTCTTGCTTCTTTTGCCCACGTATGGTCATCTTCTGCAATTATATTTTTTAAAGCGTCTTCTATGCGTTGTAAACCACTTTGAGGTTTAATGATGGGCGAGAGCGTAAAACAAAAATCAGGTATTTTTGGTGTAAGTTTAATGTTTGTTAATGTTTCATGAAAGTTTGCCATCATTGTTCCAGAAATGAGATGAATGCCAATCGAGTGAAGGATGTCTTTTTTTCGATCACATTGATAGGAAACTTTTATATTAATACCGAGCCAAGGGTGGAGCGGTGTATGTGTTGCCCCATTATGTCTTACATCCTCATATAAACGTATGTAAGAGCCTAATTCTTTTGTCGTTTGGAAAATTTGATGTAGACGTGGTGAACCGTAGTGAATAAGCTCACCATCATTTTTTTCATTTTCTTCATTTTCTGGATTTGTAATAAGAGTAAGGCGCATCGGATTCGGTACGCCTCCTGTTTTCTCAAGATAGTGCCAATAAAAAGGGCGATTCATTAATAATTTATCCATCTCAATTGTTAACTGTACATCTAATAAATGAGGAGAACGTTCTAAAATTTCACAGTTATTCGCCTCAAAGAAATTGTATAAGTAATTATGAATTTCATGTTGCTGCATAGCCTTGCACCTCAGCTTCATTTCGTTTCGCAAAGTCGATAATAGATGTTAAGTTTTCCATCTTAATTCTAATTTCACCTTCGCTTTTTGATTGCGCGAAAATTTCTTGAATGTGCGCGTCGATGTTTTTCATATTAATTCTCGTTAAAATTTCATCGAGTTCACCGATAACACGCTCGAATAAGTTGATTTTTTCATATAACAGTTTCAAAATATGTTCTTCAACAGTATGCTTTGTAGCTAAGTTATAAATATGAACATCATTCTTTTGACCGAGACGGTGAATACGCCCGATTCTTTGCTCAAGACGCATTGGATTCCATGGCAAATCATAATTGATCATATGGCTACAAAACTGTAAGTTAATGCCTTCTCCGCCAGCTTCCGTTGCAATTAACACTTGGGCACGATTTTGGAAAAGTTCCTTCATCCAATCTTTCTTCCCGCGTTTAAATCCGCCGCGGAATGGAACGGAAGAAATACCGTGTTGTTGTAAAAACCATTGTAAGTACATTTGTGATGCTCGATATTCTGTGAAAATGACGACTTTATCGTCAATTTCTTTTATAAGCTCTAGAGCTTTAGTTGCTTTCGAGTTGAAAGGAATATGATTAATTTTGTCCATTAGCACATCGATATGTGGATCTTTTATATAATGTTCATTTTCTTTCTGTCTTTTTTCTACATGCTTTTTCAATGAATAGTAAACAGCCTCACGACTACTACACGCTTCCCGTTTTAAAGTTAACGATGAGAAAGCAGATGTGAAGGCGTCTTGTCCTCGCCAATTTTCGATATCATTATATAGAGCTTGTTCTTGTTCATTAAACTCAACAAAAATTGTACGTACATGTCTCTTCGGCCAATCGATACCGGTATTATGTCGTCTATTTCGCACCATTACTTTGTTAATGAGAGCTTTTAAGTCTTCATCTGATTCGGCTGAACGATTTTTGGAAGCGTAATATTCTTCAAAGTTGGATTGATTGCCTAGATGTCCTGGCTTTAATAAAGAAACAAGGTTAAAAATTTCATCAATCTTATTTTGAACAGGAGTAGCGGTTAGTAATAAACAAAACTTCTTTTTTAATCGTTGTGCAAATTCATAGTTTTTTGTTTTATTATTTTTCAGTTTATGTGCTTCATCGATAATAATAAGGTCATATTCTAAGTTCAACACGATATCGCGATGTGGTGAACGTTTCGCAGTATCAATTGATGATACGATTACGTCAGCTTGTTCCCACGAGTAGCTTTTCTTTTGTGCTACAGCGGGAATGAAAAACTTTGTATTCAGCTCGTATGCCCATTGTGATACGAGAGAAGCTGGGACAAGTATAAGTACCTTTTTCACAAGCCCGCGGACCATGTATTCTTTCAAAATAAGTCCAGCTTCGATTGTTTTTCCAAGACCTACTTCATCTGCTAGAATCGCTTTACCATTCATTTGTTCAATTACATTTTGAGCGACTTCTAATTGATGCGGAAGCGGCGTGAAATGGGATAAATGTTTCGGTGCTTGTAGTCCATCAAAAGTAGGAACAAGTAACGATTTTTCTGTTTCATAAGCTAAGTGATATAAATCCCAGTTTGTCCAAGGACCATCTTCATCAATTCTATTTAAAAAATTGTTTTGCCACGTCCGATCTACGGAAATATCGACATTCATTACGACTCTCCCACCTTTTATAAACTAAAGTAATTATTTTTTAATGTATGATGATTTGCCTCAAAAGAAGGCATAATTATCGTTATTAAAGGCTATATGATAGACAATAATAAAGTATTAAATCTCAAAAGCTGTATTTATTGTGTTTTAACATAAAAAATTCTAAATTATTTTTTATGCTAGAATATTGATGAAATATAGCGAATGATGTTAGGATAATGGTGTGAAATGTGTGGAATCTTTCGTATTTTATCCAAGAAAGTGATTTTTTATTTACGCTTTCATAAAAAAATATAATGAGATTCCGTATATCCTATCTTTTCAGAATGAAAATGTTTAGAAAAAGGAAGCAACTTTTATTGATTTGTCAAAGCATAAGGGGGAGAGAGCATGATTACATTACAACGTACACCGTTATTTGATGTATACGCGAA
The DNA here is from genome assembly GCF_002558005.1 of Bacillus sp. AFS012607. Taxonomy (NCBI): domain Bacteria; kingdom Bacillati; phylum Bacillota; class Bacilli; order Caryophanales; family Bacillaceae; genus Bacillus; species Bacillus sp. AFS012607. The sequence continues at coordinate 496,062 of NZ_NTVM01000012.1, read as the reverse complement.
GTATGGTGGGAAAACAATCGACTTCGGTGGTTGGGAATTACCAGTTCAATTTTCAAGCATTAAAGAAGAACACGAAGCTGTACGTACAGCTGCAGGTTTGTTCGACGTGTCTCATATGGGAGAAGTTGAAGTAAAAGGTGTAGATAGTTTAGCATTTTTACAACGTGTTGTTACAAATGACGTATCTACCTTAAAGGTAGGGGGCGCACAATATACAGCTATGTGCTACGAAAATGGTGGTACAGTAGATGATTTATTAATCTACAAACGTGGTGAAGAAGACTATTTATTAGTAATCAATGCATCAAATATAGAGAAAGATTACGAATGGTTAGCAAGTCATGTAATTGGCGATGCGACAGTAGTCAATGTTTCTAGTGAAGTTGCACAGCTTGCAATTCAAGGACCAAAAGCAGAAGGCATTTTACAAAAAGTTGTGTCAGAAGATTTGAAAGAAATTAAGTTCTTTAAATTTAAAAACAATATTCTTGTAGATGGAATTCCAGCACTTGTATCTCGTACAGGTTACACAGGTGAAGATGGATTCGAAATTTACTGTAAGAGTGAAGATGCTGCAAAACTTTGGGAGAAACTTCTTGAAATTGGAGCAGAAGAGGGCTTAAAAGCATGTGGTTTAGGTGCTCGTGATACACTTCGATTCGAAGCAACATTACCACTTTATGGACAAGAATTATCAAAAGATATTACACCGATTGAGGCTGGAATTGGCTTTGCGGTAAAAACAAATAAAGAAGCAGACTTCTTTGGAAAAGCAACGTTAAAAGAGCAAAAAGAAAACGGTGCGCCTCGTAAATTAGTCGGCATCGAAGTAATCGAACGTGGAATTCCTCGTACGCATTACCCTGTATTTATTGGTGAAGAAAAAATTGGGGAAGTAACGAGTGGTACACAATCTCCAACGTTAAAGAAAAGCATTGGTTTAGCACTAATTGATGTAAAATACGCAGCAGTTGATACAGAAGTAGAAATTGAAATTCGTAATAAACGCGTCAAAGCAGTAGTTGTTCCAACACCATTTTACAAACGTTCAAAGTAACGGGGAGAGGGGTAGATTTCATGTTGCATCGTTATCTTCCAATGACAGAAGAAGACAAAAAAGAAATGTTACAAACGATCGGCGTTCAAACGATCGATGAATTATTCTCTGATATTCCAGAGAGTGTTCGTTTTAAAGGGGATTTAAAAATTAAAGAAGCAAAATCAGAGCCAGAGCTTTTAAAAGAGCTATCTCAAATGGCTAGTAAAAATGCTAACTTAAAAGAATACGCTTCTTTCTTAGGAGCAGGCGTATACGATCATTATGCTCCAGTAATTGTAGATCATGTTATTTCTCGCTCAGAATTTTATACAGCTTACACACCATACCAACCGGAAATTTCACAAGGGGAATTACAAGCAATCTTTGAATTCCAAACAATGATTTGTGAATTAACAGGAATGGATGTAGCAAACTCTTCTATGTATGACGGGGGTACAGCTTTAGCTGAAGCGGCAATGTTAGCAGCTGGCCATACTCGCAAAAAGAAAATTCTTGTATCTAGCGCGGTTCATCCAGAATCAAGAGCAGTACTTGAAACGTATGCAAAAGGTCAAAATCTTGAAGTTGTTGAAATTAATCATAAAGATGGTGTAACAGATTTAGACGTATTACAAAGTGAAGTAGATGATACAGTTGCTTGTGTAATCGTTCAATATCCAAACTTCTTTGGACAAGTTGAAAAATTAGCTGATATTGAAAAAATCGTTCATCAACAAAAATCATTATTTATCGTTTCTTCAAATCCATTATCATTAGGCGCATTAACACCACCAGGGAAATTTGGTGCTGATATTGTAATCGGTGATGCACAACCATTTGGTATCCCAACGCAGTTTGGTGGACCGCATTGTGGTTACTTTGCAACAACGAAAGCATTTATGCGTAAAATTCCAGGACGTCTTGTTGGACAAACTGTAGATTCAGATGGTAAACGTGGATTTGTATTAACGTTACAAGCACGTGAACAGCATATTCGCCGTGATAAAGCGACATCTAACATTTGTTCAAACCAAGCGTTAAATGCATTAGCAGCTTCTGTTGCAATGACGGCACTTGGCAAACAAGGTGTGAAAGAAATGGCACGTCAAAACATTTCTAAAGCACAATATGCAAAACGTCAATTTGAAGCGAAAGGCTTTACTGTAACATTTGCTGGACCATTCTTCAATGAGTTTGTTGTAGATTGCAAACGTCCAGTGAAAGAAGTAAACGATGCATTATTACAAAAGAATATTATCGGCGGTTACGATCTAGGCCGTGATTATAAAGAGCATGAAAACCATATGCTTGTAGCGGTAACTGAGCTTCGTACGAAAGAGGAAATTGACACACTTGTAAACGAAATGGGGGCTATCCAATGAAGAACCAAGACCAAGCACTTATCTTTGAAGTGACTAAAGAAGGACGCGTAGGATATAGCTTACCCAAATTAGATGTAGAAGAAGTGAAACTAGAAGATGTGTTTGAGAGCGATTATATTCGAGTAGAAGATGCAGAGCTACCAGAAGTATCTGAACTTGATATTATGCGCCACTATACAGCACTTTCAAACCGTAACCACGGTGTTGATTCTGGATTCTATCCACTTGGATCTTGTACGATGAAATATAATCCGAAAATTAATGAGAGTGTAGCTCGTTTCGCAGGATTTGCAAATATTCATCCACTGCAAGATGAAAAGACAGTACAAGGTGCAATGGAATTAATGTACGACTTACAAGAGCATTTAATCGAAATTACAGGTATGGATACTGTTACTTTACAACCAGCAGCTGGTGCACACGGAGAATGGACAGGTTTAATGTTAATTCGTGCATACCATGAAGCAAATGGTGACTTTAACCGTACGAAAGTAATTGTGCCTGACTCTGCTCACGGAACGAATCCAGCATCTGCAACTGTAGCTGGTTTTGAAACAATTACAGTAAAATCAAATGAAAATGGCCTTGTTGATTTAGAAGACTTAAAACGTGTTGTCAATGAAGAAACAGCAGCACTTATGTTAACAAATCCTAATACATTAGGTCTATTTGAAGAAAATATTTTAGAAATGGCAGAAATTGTCCATAATGCAGGCGGTAAATTATACTATGATGGTGCAAACTTAAATGCGGTATTAAGCCAAGCGCGCCCAGGAGATATGGGATTTGACGTTGTGCATTTAAACCTTCATAAAACATTTACAGGTCCTCACGGCGGTGGTGGCCCAGGTTCTGGTCCAGTAGGTGTGAAAGCTGATTTAATTCCGTACTTACCAAAACCGATTTTAGAAAAAACGGAAAATGGTTATCACTTCAACTACGACCGTCCAGAAGCAATTGGTCGTGTGAAGCCATTCTATGGTAACTTCGGAATTAACGTTCGTGCATACACGTATATTCGCTCTATGGGTCCAGATGGCTTGCGTGCAGTAACTGAGTATGCTGTATTAAATGCGAACTATATGATGAGAAGATTAGCGCCATTCTACGATCTTCCATTCGATAGACATTGTAAGCATGAATTTGTATTATCAGGTCGTCGTCAAAAGAAACTTGGCGTACGTACATTAGATATTGCAAAACGTCTGCTTGATTTCGGTTACCATCCACCAACAATTTACTTCCCATTAAATGTGGAAGAATGTATTATGATTGAGCCGACAGAAACAGAATCAAAAGAAACATTAGATGGTTTCATTGATAAGATGATTCAAATCGCTAAAGAAGTAGAAGAAAATCCAGAAGTTGTACAAGAAGCACCGCATACGACAGTCATTAAACGTTTAGACGAAACGATGGCTGCACGTAAACCAGTTTTACGTTATGCAAAGCCAGCTCCTGTACAAGTTTGATTAGAATAACAAAAAAAGAACTCGCTGCGGCGGGTTCTTTTTTTGTATGGAGAATTTGTGCAGAAATAGTGAAGAAAATGTTAAAAAATTATATTTTTTGTTTCCTAATGGTGTAAAGGTGTAGTTTTATAGGTAGTTTTGTTGAAAAAGTCGGTTTGATAAAAGTATTTATTTTTGTTAGAATTTTATTGAAATTAAGAAGATGTGATGAGGCAAAAATTACTCATTTTTATGTATATGTGAAAAAACGAGCAAGACGGGGGTGAAAGTGTGGGATATCGATGTTATAGAATGGTATACCATTTAGAAAATGGAGAAACAATTAAAGATGTAAAAGAATTTTGCTATCGAGACCAAGGGAAAGTGTTAGAAAGAGTAGTAAATCGTGTAATGGATAATAGAGAAGTGACGGCAATTGATAAACAAGGAACAATCATTTCAATAGCATGTGAGGACATTGTAAAGGTGGAACTTGATTACATAACAGAAAGTTAACCTTGAGTCATATCGAATTATTCGATAAAATAAACTGTTGAATGGTGAAGTGAGAAGAGAGGAGTTTATCATGGGTAGTACAAGACACTTTTATATGTTTATCTTAGCGTTTGTTCTTGTTGTGGCATTAACGATTTACTTAATCGTTGACAGCAGCTGGTACAACACGGTTCATCCGGCATTCCTTCTGTTTATGTATATAGGAATTGCAGTAGTAAGTTTCGGAATGAGAGACGAGATGTTAGATCGCTTTGAAAAGTGATACATATACGAAAGACCAACAGGGAAATGTTGGTCTTTTTTTCTTGGGGAAATTTCAAAAGGCACGTTCTTCAATAACGACAATACGAGAGCAGTAGTTTATAAAAAGAAACGCTATTTGGCACATCTTTTGGAGTATGTAATATAAAGCTGAAAACGATGATGAGAATAAGAAATAGGAAAAATAAAAATAGGATTTGTTTATGTATAGAATTTGGCATATTATTCACTCCTTTTTTAGGTAGTCTGTCCAAAAGAAAGGAGTGTATGAAAAATTTTAGGAGGGGAGAATGATGAACAAAAGAAAATGGTTATATAGAATAGGGGTACTTTTCGTTTCAATCGGTCTCATATTAGCAAATTTTTATTCAGACATACCATCACCGTTGCCTAATTTGCATAAAGGGATTGGTATAAGTATTGTCATAGTTGGTCTGTTTTGTCTTATTGCATCTAACTTTTATAGAAAATCTGAATGAATATAAAAAAGGACAGTTACTCTTTTTCAGAAGTACTGTCCTTTTTAAATAATGTATTCCACAGTTTGGCGATACTCCATATAATGACGATTGCAATGGAGGCGATAATGGACCAAACAATCGATATAATTTCAAGTGTCATGTTAGGAAAGAATGTGAGAATGGATAATACTTTATGAAACAATGATTCTATTATATGAAAACTTATTTGTAATAGAATGACAATCCCGAGTGTAATCCATGCTAACAGTTGATTCCCTTTTTCTTTCCACATGACATTCACCTCACGTTAGCTTAATAGTTTTAAGCCAACAGCGCCGCATAAAATGCAGCTTAAGAAAGCAAGACGACGCCAATCCGCTGATTCTCGGAAAATGAGAATGCCTAGAAGTGCACTTCCAGCAGTTCCGATTCCAGTCCAAATCGCGTAAGCAGTTCCCATCGGTAACGTGTTCATCGCAAGAGATAAGAAGAAGAAGCTTACGCCGAAGTTAGCGATTAAAATAACTTTTGGTGCCCAGCCTTTCTTTTCAGTGGCTACTTTCATAAAGAGTACACCAATAATTTCACACATACCAGCTAGAATTAAAAATACCCAAGCCATTTTATGCAGCCTCCTTCGTTTCTTTTTCTTCTGTTACTCGTTTTAGACCAATTACTCCGAAGAAGATTAAACCGATTAATAAAACTTTTACAATAGAGAAAGGTTCTCCGAAGATGAAAATCTCTGTAAGAACGATTCCGCCAGCTCCGATTCCTGTGAAGACTGCATATACAGTGCCGACAGGTAAATCTTTATAAGCTCTAAATAATAAGACGAAACTAATTGTAATTAATAGAGCAACACCAGCCCACTCAAGTGGTGCCTCCGCTTTTTTTAGTCCAATCACCCAAAAGATTTCAATAATACCAGCGATGATTACATAAATCCATGCCATATGTCATTTCTCCTTCCTACCAGTCGTTAGGTAAAGTGCTTAAAAACGACGCATTGCAAAGGAGCAATCCGTCAGTTTGAAAGTCCGCGCCAAAATACTTTCCAAGAAGCGTCTAAACGTGTCTCAAAACGATTTAAACCTGCGTATAATAGTTCAACCATAAGACCATCGAGTAAGCATAGAAAAGCCTCTAAGGCGTCTTTTACTTCAATGTTATGCAGCTCATCTTGTTCGCTTGCTCTTTTAAATACAGGGAATAAAAGTTTTCCGACGTTTTCAATGTGTACATTTGCTTTATCAATAATTTGTTCGCGAAATGCATCAGGCGGAAAATAAGAAGTTCGTAACCAAAACATCGATTCTTCACTTTCACCAAATCGTTTTGCATAGCCTTTTAATAATTTTAAAAGCAATTCTTCAGTGGACGAATTGGAAAAGCTTTCGATATCGCCTGTGAAGCTCTGCAAATCTTTTTGAAGAGCAGATTCTAAGCATATGAAATATAGCTCTTCTTTTCCTTTAAAGTGTGCGTAAATCGATGGTTTTTTAATCCCAACTTCTTGAGCAATATTTGCCAATGAAGTTCCTTCATAGCCGTAGCGTGCGAAATGAGAAAGTGCTACAGCTTTAATGCGGTTTGCTGTCATTTTCATCCCCTACCTACCGTTCGTTAGGTTAATTATATGAGATGAAAAATATAATGTCAATAGGTGAAGAGCTGAAAAAGAGCGTTATAGGTAACGCTCTTTTTAGACAGTCTCTCGCTTAATTAAATGGAATGAAAGCTCTTTTGCACTGCCGACAATTTGCTCGCTTTGAATCTGCTTATGGAATAAAGAAAAAGCATGTGAGCCCATTGCGAGACCGGGATGTTCAATTGTGGAAATTTCTAATGCCTTTGAAATTTCATGATTATCAAATCCAAGGATAGCAAGGTCTTCAGGTACTAGGATGCCATGTTTTCGAGCCTCTGTTAATAAACCAGCTGCAACTTGATCGTTCGCTGTGAAAATAGCAGTTGGACGATTTTTCATATTTAAAATACGATGGAGTATTTGTGCTCCGTCCTGCATTGTATAGCATTGGTGGAAAATCCATTCAGGATGCAACGTCTTCCCTTCGTTACAAAGTGTATCGGCGAACGCCTTTTCACGCTCCATGGAATTTACACTTGTTTTTCTCGCTAAACAAATTCCGATCTTTTCATGGCCTTTACTTAGTAAATAGGTAGTACCGAGACGAAAGCCTTCATAATGATCTACGTAGATGGATGAAATGAGGGGATGGTTCATTTTTTCACATGAAATAATAGGGGCAAATTTTGCGAAAGGTTCGATTTGTTCCCAAGAGCTCGTCCGGGAGCAAATAATCATCCCATCAAATTGTTTCATTTTCATCATTTCAAGAACACGAATTTCTTCAAGGCTATCGTAATTTGTTTGGCATAAATTAATGTGATACCCAGCTAATAATGCTTCGTTACCAATTCCTTCAATAATGGTACTGAAGTAGGGGAGGTTAATGAAAGGGAGCATAACGCCAATTGTATATGTTTTCCCTCTTATTAAATGGACAGCATTTATATTTTTTGCGTAGTTTAATTCTTCAACAGCATCTAGAACACGCTTACGCTTTTCTTCTTTTACGTAAGGGTGATTATTCAGGACACGAGAAACAGTTGATATCGATACACCAGCAGTTTTAGCAATTTGTTTTATATTGGCCATATGTATCACCTCTTTCTCTTATTATAAAGGGAAAATAATAAGAAAGAAAAAATCTTGACCTGAAAAGCTTTTCACAAACTATGGTATTAATAAGACTTCTTTTTATTCGCGTAACCTTTTCACTTGGGCGTAAGAATGATAGGGGTCTTTTTTGTTTGCAAAAAGTGTTGTCAAAATGTGTGAGAATAACGTGGAAAGTTTTCAAAGGTGTAGTTTGGTGACAAAGCGAATATGAAGAGCATATAAAGTGAAACTTTAATCAGTGGGCGCCATCCCCCACTGATTATTAGCCGGCACTAATCGGGCCGTTAGTGCGGGATCAACGCTTCGTTCGTTAAGAGAGCGGTATGAAAGGGCGGAAACAAATTGAAAAAAAGAATCATTTGTTTCGTGTTTTCTAGTTTTGTACTTAGTTCGTGTTCGTTTCAGCAAACGATGCAAGAAGAAAAACACTTTGTGGGAACAACAGGAGGAGCTATGGATCGTGTTACGGATCCTATTCCGCTAAAGGAAATTCCAAAATATTTTCCGGTGAAGTTTAAAGTTCCAACGTTTTTACCGTACGACATTATAAGTGATGTAAAGGGTGAAGTAAGAACGCTTGGGAAAAAGAAGGCTGTCTTAACGATTAAATATAAACAGCAGGAGCAAGGTAGAAATGAGTATATTGAGTTAAATGTCGCGAACTTTCCTTATAGTTTTCCGGATTTCGTGGAAGAGAAGCGATTTCAAGAACAAATGAAACTAAATAATGGAACGTCTGCTTATTTTAAAAATAAAGATGATTATGAACGTGGTGACGAATTTGCTACGCTTCTATGGAAAGAGAAAGGAATTGAATATCAGCTATTGTATCGGAATGTAGAAGAGAGCGATAAAGACACGATTAAGCAAAATTTATTATACATTGCGAATAAGATGAAATGAAAAAACTAGCTGATTTATTCAGCTAGTTTTTTGTATGTTATTATTTCTTTTTAATTTTGCCTGTCCAAGATTTAAATCCACCTTGTAATTGGTAGAAATCTTTGTAGCCTTGTTTTTTTAAGTATTGCGCTGCACGACCTGTACGGAATCCGCTTTGGCAATATAAGTAAACAGGTTGATCTTGACGAAGTTCTTTATGGCGAAGGCGAATTTGTGATAACGGAATGTTACGTGCACCTAAAATGTGCCCTGCGTTATATTCATCTGTTTCACGAATATCGATAAGCTGTGCTTTACGGTAGCCAGCGCGAAATTCTTCTTCTGTAAGAGTTTTAATTAATTTTTTCTGATAGAAGTACATCCATACAGTGTAGCCGATGAATGCTACGATTACGGCTAATAAAATAATCCAAGTTGTTGACACGATTCTATCGCTCCCTTTTTTCTTATCCTACTTTCAATATTATAATGCCCATATGTATTTATGCAACAGATTCATTTGCATATAAGAAGAAATTTCGTATTCTTTCACAAATTTTGTCGAATTTGGTAGACTAGAGAATGTGAAAAATACTTGGTTATATGAGGTGCAGGATGGGAAAAGAAAAATGGTGTTATATTAACTCTGGTCAATGTTCACCGGCATTTAATATGGCGTTAGATGAATGTTTATTAAATTGGCAAAGTGAAAAGAAAATGCCACCAACAATTCGTTTTTATGAATGGGAAGTACCAACATTAACAGTTGGATATTTTCAACGTGTTGAAAAAGATATTAATATGGATGTAGTTAACGAAAAGAAATATGGATTCGTTCGTCGTCAAACAGGCGGCAGGGGTGTACTACATGACAAAGAGTTAACGTATAGTGTTATTGTGTCTGAAGATCATCCGAATATGCCGAAAACAGTTACAGAAGCGTATCGTGTTATTTCGCAAGGCTTATTAGATGGTTTTAAGGCATTAGGGCTAGAAGCATATTATGCAGTTCCAAAAACAGAAGCAGATCGTGAAAATTTAAAAAATCCACGTTCAGGCGTATGTTTTGATGCACCATCTTGGTATGAAATTGTAGTGGAAGGAAGAAAAATTGCTGGTAGTGCTCAAACACGTCAAAAAGGTGTTATTTTACAGCATGGATCGATTCCATTAGAAATTGATTTAGATGAACTATATGATCTATTTTTATTCCCAAATGAACGTGTGAAGGAACGTATGAAAAGTATGTTTTCTTCTAAAGCGGTAGCAATTAATGAATTAACAGACCGTACATTTACGATAGAACAGTTAATTAAAGCGTTTGAAATTGGGTTTGAAAAAGGATTGGATGTAGAACTTGTTCCATATGAATTAACAGAAGAACAGTTACATGAAGTTCAAACGTTAGCGAAAGAGAAGTATGAAAGTAATGAGTGGAATTATAAAAAATAAGAGATGGCAATTGCCACCTCTTATTTTTTTATAGTAAATTAAGTACTTTTTCTACTTTGATTCCTTTATCTTGTAAAGAACGAAGGCGACTTACAACGTCCATAATTTCTTTGTCAAATGTAACGCTAATACCTTGGCTTTGTAGTTCTTCTTTTAAGCTTTCAATAGAATCATCTATGTCGATGCCAAGCTCGTAATCTTGACAAACTTCAATTGTCTTTTTCACGAGTTTAACATAATTTTCTTGTAGTTTTGAATTTGTTTCAGTCAAAGCAGGCTGCTTCGGTTTTGCAGGAGCAACCGGTGCTGTTTCTTGCTTTGTAACTGGAGTAGGGACTACTTTTTTCACAGGTGCTGGAGTAGTTAGTTCTACAGCCGCTTCTACACTTACTGGCTTCGGTGTCGGTACCGGAGTAGGCTTAGGTGCCATAGCAGGTGTTTCCACACGCGTAACAGGCTTAGGAGCGGGTGGAATTGCTTTTGGAGCTTCTACAACTACTTCTTTTTTCGGCGCTGCTTCTACCTGTGTTTCTTCTTGCTCGGCAGCGTCTTTATTTTCTTTACTCCACATAACGCGTTCAATTTCTAGAGAAACATTGTTTTTGTTCATCGCTGTTAATGTAACTTTACCAACTTCAGCGTTTCCAGTGAAATCAACAATTTTATAAATAACACTCTTGTTCCAATCCACGTTTCCGCTCAAAAATAATTCTTCGTTACATTTCGGCGTTAAGCCCTCGATTTTAATTTCTGCGTTTACACCGTTTTCACTATATACCATAATTAGCGAAGCATTTACATCTTCGTCTGCTAACATTAGTTCACGTACCATTTTGCCGGTGCGTACTTGCGTTTTCTTCTTAACTGACATCTAATTTCTCCTCTCAAAAATTCAGTAATAATAAAAAAATCGTATAACGAAAAATAATTGCTCACGAAGATTTATGATACCGATAATAAAAGCATCACGTCAACAATTAACTTTAATTATTTTGCATTTTTCTTATTTTCTTTATGAAATTTTTCAATTTGTAAAATTAGACAGAAGAAAAACAGCCTTTTGAAGGGCTGTTAAAAATTTGATTTTTTGTATAGTAATTTATATAAAATAAAAAATAAGATAGCAATTAAGGCACTTTGCCAAAAGTTTAGATGGTAAATGAGATAAGGTTGCTTTTGGAAATAAATATTTAAGAATACAGCGGAACAAAATGGAGTAGCAAATGCGAATCCAAATAGAATTCTTCTTTTCCAATTCATTTTCTGATCAAAGGAGTAACGCTTTAATAAATATAAAATAAATAGTATACCTAGTATAATTATTGAAACAGACAAAGTAGTTCCAAGGATGCTAAAAGGCGGACTTGATAATGTATTGTTTTTTTCAAAGAGAAACATAAAAAATGAAATAATTGCATTTATGCCAAACTGTATAGCAAGAAGTAAGCTAATAGAAAATCCAATTAAAGAAGTTTTTTCTAACTTTGTTTGAGTTGGTAAAGCTGATATAAGTTCATCGCAATAAGATTGTAAATTATCTCCAAAGATGTCATAAGCGTTTTTATTTTCTGCTTGTGCTTCGATGAGGTGATCTAATATTTCTAGTAACAGTTCCTCCATTTGTTGCTCGGGTACGTTTGATATTCGAAGATATACTAACATATCACCATAAGCAGCCTCGTTTTCGGAAGTTAGAAGCTCACGTTTTTTATTATTCAATCATGTCTTGTGCATTCATCCCTATCACTCCCCCTGTAATAAGTTATTTACCGTAGTAGAAACCATTCCCCAGCTTTGTTTAAATTCTTCAAGTTGTTCTAACCCTTTATCGGTTACGTGATAATATTTTCGCTTTGGACCGAGTGAGGAAGCTTTTAATGTTCCTTCAATCAATTTTTCTTTTTGCATACGTAACAATAACGGATATATGCTTCCTTCGCTTACGAATGTAAAGCCGTGCTTATTTAATTTTGTACTCAGTTCATATCCGTACACTTCTTCTTGTGAAATAATGTATAGGATGCAACCTTCGAGCACACCTTTTAACATTTGGCTGTGCATGATTTCACCACCTTTTATTTAGGTAACTTGCGTTGCAAGGTAGCTGTTATCCAAATTATAACATTCAGTAACTTGCAAAGCAAGTTACTGAAGTGGAAAACTTTAATGCGTGTTAATTTTTCAATGCTTCCCATACTAACGAGAGGAGGGAAGCATATGAAACCATTTATGCCAAAACTCGTTTACTTTGAACCAAAGGCACTTGAATATCCACTTGGAAAAGAGCTTTATGAGAAGTTTACGAAGATGGGATTAGAAATTCGTGAAACGACATCACATAATCAAATTAGAAATTTGCCAGGAGAAAATGATTTGCAAAAGTATCGTAATGCAAAGGCTACACTTGTCGTTGGAGTGAGGAAGACGCTAAAGTTTGATACGTCAAAACCGTCAGCTGAATATGCAATTCCGCTCGCAACAGGGTGTATGGGACATTGTCATTATTGCTATTTGCAAACGACACTTGGGAGTAAGCCTTACGTTCGTGTGTATGTCAATCTTGATGAAATATTTGAGAAGGCAAAGCAATATATGGATGAAAGGGCACCTGAAATAACAAGATTTGAAGCAGCGTGTACATCAGACATTGTTGGAATTGATCATTTAACACATGCATTAAAGCGGGCGATTGAATTCATTGGAGAAAGTGAATATGGGCGCTTACGTTTCGTCACGAAATATTCGCACGTTGATCATTTATTAGATGCAAAGCATAATGGGAAAACTCGTTTTCGATTTAGTATAAATTCACGATATGTAATTAAAAATTTTGAACCAGGGACATCGCCGTTTGAGGAGCGAATAGAGGCTGCACGTAAAGTAGCAGGTGCGGGTTATCCACTTGGATTTATAGTTGCGCCGCTTTATATGCATGAAGGGTGGGAAGAAGGATACCGTGAACTATTTGAGCGACTGTACAATGCACTAAAAGATTTGTCGATACCAAATTTAACATTTGAATTAATTCAACATCGCTTTACAAAACCGGCAAAAAAGGTCATTCAAGAGCGTTATCCGAAGACGAAACTTGAAATGGATGAGGAGAAGCGTAAATATAAATGGGGACGATACGGCATCGGAAAATACGTATATAAAAAAGATGAAGCAGCAGTATTGGAAGAAACGATAAGAGGTTATATAAATGAGTTTTTTCCTAATGCAGAAATACAATACTTTACTTAAGGGGAGTCTGTATGCAAATACAGATTCTTTTTTGTTTTATATATTTAGGCTCGTTTCCACCTTGTCACGTTATTCTTTCTGGTGTATCATTTTATTGATTGCTTCGTACGGAATAAGCAAAATGAACTTGGATGGAGGAAACCGATGCCTACCCCTAGTATGGAAGATTATATTGAACAAATTTATTTGTTGATTGATGAAAAGGGTTATGCCCGCGTATCTGATATTGCTGAAGCGCTTAGTGTACATCCATCCTCTGTAACAAAAATGGTGCAAAAATTAGACAAAGATGAATATCTAATTTATGAAAAATATAGAGGGCTTGTATTAACAACAAAAGGTAAAAAAATCGGAGAACGTCTCGTATATCGTCATGACTTGCTAGAGCAATTTATGCGTATTATCGGTGTGGATGAAGGTAAAATTTACAATGATGTAGAAGGAATTGAGCATCATTTAAGTTGGGAAGCGATTGATCGCATTGGTGATTTAGTGGAATACTTTGAACAAGATGCAGTCCGAGTGGAAACACTTCGCGGTGTTCAAAGAGCAAATGAAGAGAAAAGTAATTAAGGGGAACGTATGGCGTTTCCTTTTTTATTTCAATTCGAAAAGGATGGGAGAATTATGAAAGCAATTATTTTTGATTTTGATGGATTAATTGTGGACACAGAAACGATATGGTTTCACTCTTTCAGAGATGCTGTTCGTGAATACGGCGAAGAACTACCTTTAGAGGAATTTGCGAAATGCATTGGAACAACAGATGAGGTACTTTATGCATATTTAAATGATCAATTAAAAGAGAAGTTTAACAAAAGTGCATTAAAAGAAAAAGTGGCAACTTTACATAAAGAGAAAATGAAAATACCAAAAGCTCGTGACGGGGTAAAAGAATATTTAGAAGAAGCGAAAGAAATGGGATTAAAAATCGCACTAGCTTCTAGTTCGTCTAGAGAATGGGTTATTCATTTTTTAGAAGAGCTACAGATTCGAGATTATTTTGAAGTTATTAAAACGAGAGAAGATGTTGAGAAGGTAAAACCAGATCCAGCTCTTTATCGAATTGCAATAGAAGAATTAGGAATTAAGCCGTCTGAAGCTGTTGTGTTTGAAGATTCATTAAATGGATTGAGAGCAGCAATTGCAGCGGGATTAACGTGCGTTGTGGTACCTAATGATGTGACACGGAATTTACCATTTGAAAATCATCATCTTCGAATTGAAAGTATGAGAGAGAAAAGTTTAAAAGAAGTGCTTCAAAGTATAAAAAAAGACCGTATTTCCTAAAAGGAAGCACGGTCTTTCTTTTTGCTTTTTTTGCCTTCAATGACAGTTAAATGAGACTGTTTTCTTTTTCGTTTCAAAGTGGAAGAATTCCCTTTTTTACTTTTGTCATTAGAAGTATTTGACTTAAAGAAAGAATTGCCTAGGGGTGCTACATTTTGTTTCCCATGTTTGCGGTTCGATTGTTTTGCCGCACGCTTATATGAGCTTTGCGAATTTGCAGAACCACTGGAATTTGTAAACATCTTGTATAGCAAGTAAAAGATACCGACAACAAGTAACATGTACCCGATATTTCTTAATACACCCATGGGATTTGTAATAACAGATGAAACAAGGCCGAATATTGCCAATCCGATAATAAGCACAAATATAGCGAAAGTAAACGAACGACCGTTCATAAGGGACACCTCCTAAAAACGTATATTAAAATTAGTATATTAACGATGAGGAAAGGAGTTGAACACCATTTTTAAATAATTATTGTTTGTTCTCTAAACGTAATAATTCTTCAAACGATGCAATTGCTACTTCCACTTGATCATCTGTTGGTTCTTTCGTTGTTAATAGTTGTAGCCATAATCCAGGATATCCAAGTACGCGTAATACGGGAATATCTCGTAATCGATTTGTAAATTGCAATACTTCAAAAGAAATACCAAGTACAACTGGAATTAATAAAATTCTGTTTATAACTCGTGCCCAAAGAGGATCTGTAGGGACTAGGAAATAAACGAACATTCCAATAATGACTGTAAATATAATAAAGCTACTGCCGCATCTATAATGGAGACGAGTTTGCTTTTGAACGTTTTCTACAGTCAGAGGAAGGTCATTCTCATAAGCATTGATTACCTTATGCTCTGCACCGTGATACTGAAATACCCGCTTAATAAGTGGGGTTAAAGAAATAAAGTATATATAGCTCAATAATAGCATGAGCTTAATGACACTTTCGACAATGATTTGCCCAGTATGAGATGGGAAAATCGGTCTTGTTAATTCAGCTAATAGTGCAGGAACTGCTGTGAAAATGACTTTACCGAATATGAAAGATAAAACGCCAACAGCTGCAACTCCTAATACCATCGTTAATTTTGATTGTTCTTCTTTTTTATTAGCAATTTGTTCATCATCTTCTGGGTGGACGTCAAATCGTTCAGAAGCGAAGTTTAAATGCTTTGCTCCATTCGCACTTGCATCCACAATAGCGGCAATCCCTCGTAAAAATGGAATTTTTTTTAGGATAGATAATACTTTATTACGAACGCGTGGTAATCGATAAAATTCGATCGATTTATCTTTACGACGAACCGCTGTAACAGTATATTCTCTACCGCCAAACATAACTCCTTCTATGACCGCTTGCCCGCCATATATTTGTTTTGACTCTTCTGCCATGTTAACACCAACCTGTATTTGTTTCTCTCTTATGTAGAAAAAGAGGCAATTGTCATACTGGGTTCTGTCGTTTTGAAATAAGACAATCACCGAGTTTCCTTTATTTTATCGGCAAATACAAGTAGATGACAAGGGAAAATATTATGAGAGTCGGACATTTCTTATTCTTTTTATAGACAAATTTCGCAGGATTTAAACATGCTTCAAAATAGTTTCGGGCATACTATTGAGCGGAGGTGTCGATGTGAGTCAAGAACAATTAGGAACAAGGAATTTTGTGCAGATCGGTTTGTTTGGTGGAATCTTTTGGGGCGGGATATGGTATTTCCTTCATATATTTTCATTCACGGAGGCGGGACCGAATTATTTCCTTTTACCATTTGCGTTTGGAAGTTGGAAAGAGGGGGTATGGGGCAATGTGTCTGGAATAGTGTGTATGGGACTTCTTTCAATTTTGATTGCCTTTTTATATAAAGCATTTTTTGCAAAGTTTGAAGGGATTATTGCGGGAATTATTTATGGGCTATTTTGGTGGGCATTACTGTTTTTGGGGATGGGTTTAATGGCTCCTGTTATTAAAAGTGCGCTCCATTTGCCAAAAGAGACAATTGTAACGACAATATGTATTTTTATATTATATGGTGTGTTTATAGCATATTCTGTTTCTTATGCAGTAAATAGCAATAAAGTAGAACAAGAAGGGCAAGAGAAGACGAACTATTCAAATAAGTGACTCCTATGTTAAAATATTGTATAGATATTAATATTAAGGAGTTTTAAGAATATGAAAAAGTTACTCCTCGTAAACGGTCCTAACCTAAATCGCCTCGGTGTTCGTGAGGTAAATGTATATGGAAAGGGCACGCTAGCGACACTTGAAGCAGATATGAAGCAAGAAGCAGAAACAATGGGAGTGGAGTTAGAATGTTTCCAATCGAATCATGAAGGTGCCATTATCGACATTATTCATGAAGCGGAAGATATATATGAAGGGATCATTTTAAACCCGGGAGCATTTACGCATTATAGCTATGCGATTCGTGATGCCATTGCGAGCATTTCGATTCCTGTTATTGAAGTACATATTTCTAACATTCATCAGCGTGAATCGTTCCGTCATGAATCTGTGACGGCAGCTGTTTGTGCAGGTCAAATTGTAGGATTTGGTTTTTATGGCTATAAGTTAGCGTTATTTGCATTAATGGAGAAATTGAGGGAGGCATAGAGTAATGGAGAAAATTGAAAGATTACGAAGTGCATTTGATGAGGCTGGCATTGACGGTATTTTGTTAACAAATGAACATAGTCGTAGATATATGGCTAACTTCACAGGAACAGCAGGCGTTGTTCTTATTTCAAAAGATCGTGCTCAATTTATTACAGATTTCCGTTACGTCGAGCAGGCAAGTAAACAAGCGGTTGGATATGAGGTTGTACAGCACGCAGGATTGATCATTGATGAAGTGGCAAAGCAAGTGAAAGGGCTTGGAATTCAAAAACTTGGTTTTGAGCAAGATACTCTTACATATAGTTCTTATTCAGTGCATAAGGAAGCGATTGATGCTGAATTTATCCCGACTTCTGGACTTGTAGAAAAGTTACGCTTGATAAAGACTGATTCAGAGATTAAGATATTAAAGGAAGCTGCACAGATTGCAGATGCTGCCTTTGAGCATATTCTATCATTCATTCGCCCGGGAGTATCTGAAATTGAAGTGTCAAATGAACTTGAATTTTTCATGAGAAAACAAGGAGCAACATCTTCTTCGTTTGATATTATCGTTGCTTCAGGTCTTCGTTCGGCATTACCGCACGGCGTGGCATCTGAAAAAGTGATAGAAACAGGAGATTTCGTTACATTAGACTTCGGCGCTTATTACAAAGGATATTGCTCTGATATTACTCGTACGATTGCAGTCGGTGAACCATCTGATAAATTAAAAGAAATTTATAATATCGTTTTAGAAGCACAACTACGTGGTGTGAACGGTATTAAAGCTGGTTTAACAGGTCGCGAGGCTGATGCGCTAACGCGTGACTACATAACGGAAAAAGGATATGGTGAATACTTTGGACACACTACTGGTCATGGAATAGGTCTTGAACTCCATGAAGCACCAGGTTTAGCGTTCCGTTCTGATACAGTACTTGAACCAGGTATGGCTGTAACAGTAGAGCCAGGTATTTATATTCCAGGTATTGGCGGCGTACGTATTGAAGATGATATCATTGTGACAAGTGAAGGTAATGAAGTAATTACGAAATCACCAAAAGAACTTATTATTTTGTAATACACAGGAGGATTTTTTTACATGATTTCAGTAAACGATTTTCGTACAGGTTTAACAATTTCAGTGGACAATGCCCTTTGGCAAGTACTTGATTTCCAACACGTAAAGCCAGGTAAAGGTGCTGCATTCGTTCGTTCTAAACTACGTAACATTCGCACAGGTTCTGTTCAAGAGAAAACATTCCGTGCAGGTGAGAAAGTAGAAAAAGCACACATCGAAAACCGTCGTATGCAATACTTATACGCAAGCGGTGAGGCTCACGTATTTATGGATAACGGAACTTATGAGCAAATCGAACTTGGTGAAAAACAAATCGAGCGCGAGCTTAAATTCCTAAAAGAAAACATGGAAGTAGCAATTATGACTTACCAAGGCGAAGTACTTGGTGTTGAACTTCCAAACACAGTTGAATTACAAGTTACAGAAACAGAGCCTGGTATTAAAGGTGATACTGCTTCTAACGTAACAAAACCAGCTACATTAGAAACTGGTCTTGTTGTACAAGTACCAAT
The DNA here is from genome assembly GCF_002558005.1 of Bacillus sp. AFS012607. Classification (NCBI taxonomy): domain Bacteria; kingdom Bacillati; phylum Bacillota; class Bacilli; order Caryophanales; family Bacillaceae; genus Bacillus; species Bacillus sp. AFS012607. The sequence goes on along the minus strand of NZ_NTVM01000012.1, from coordinate 477,177 downwards.
CTTCATTAACGAAGGCGAAATGCTTATCATCAACACTGGTGAAGGTAAATACGTTTCTCGTGCATAGTAAAAAAGCACTCGTGATAATTCACGAGTGCTTTTTTTATAGGAAATAGGGTAGATAGTAAATAACTGTTATTATAAAACTGACTAAAACAAGTGAAAGAGTACCCATAATAGATGGAGTCAAAACAATTTGAAATGGTTTTATTTCGCCAGTCTCAACGCCAGTTAATGTTTTACTTATTGCGTGATCTGTAATGTTATTTCTATGGTTACTCATAATAATTAACCACATAATTGCAAATATTGCTAAACTACCAAGGAAAAAGGTCTCTATAAATGACCAACCGACCAATAATGAAAAAAGATAAATAAGAGCTAATTCTACTACAACGGTTAAACTAACTTTCAATACCTTCATATTTTGCCTCCTCATTCTGTAATTTCAACCAATTTAAAAAATTTTCACGTGACACGACATGCAGAGAGCAAGGTGACTTTACTTCTTTCTCTAGTGCAGCGTGTTCGTCTGGAAACTTGTTTTCCACATGCAATGAAATATAAGGTAGTTTTTCTTGTGCTTTTAAAGAGCGGATATTATTCGTTTTAGCACCAGCAAATACGTAGGAAAGTTGTAAGTCTAAAAAGGCGATTTTAAAGATTTCTTTTTTAGCAGCCTCGTTATAGCCTTTTCTCCAGTACGGATAGCCGAGCCAACTACCAATGTGAGATTGCTTTTTCTCATTATTAATATGTTTAAGTGTGGTGAGGCCAATTATTTCATTTTCTTCATTCACAATCATTCTCGATAAGGATTTCTTTTGACGCTCTTCTTCTATTGCGAAAAGAAGAAATGTTTTCGTGTCTTCGATGTTTTCTACCGTTATCCCCAATGCATTTTTTATATGTGGATCACTTGATAGCTCGAAAATCACATTTGTATAGCATAAATCTAGTGGTAATAAAGTGACGTGCTGCATGGTTTAAACCCCTTTTAAACTAAATATACCATAATATACCATGAAATAATATGAATATTCAGATTGTAATTCAGACTTTAGAGAAAAATTATGTTTTTACTTCTGAAATAGACAACCTCTGCATATGGTTGTACAAATATATTCTTTTTTAGAATACGAAGTTAGTAACTGTTACGGGAGAAGGTGGAAGAATGAAACAGTGGCTAGCGGCAATGGAAACATCCGTGCTTGTTATGGGGGCACTTCGATTATTTTCAGGTAGTGCGGAGATATTTGCTGCTTTGCTTATGCTTTATGTGAATGATGCGAAGAAAGCGTTGTTTATAAATGGTATGTTGGCGTTTGTTGGACCTACCGTATTAATTTTAACAATGACAATTGGGATAGCGAGTGTAGCAAGTGAAATTTCTTTCTTGAAGCTCTTTTTTCTAGCGCTTGGAATTTGCTGTATTTTTATCGCATTACTGAAATAGTAAGTCGAGTATAGTGGGGAGAAGCCGATGAAAGAGGTATTAGAAGTTTTACCAAAAACGATGAAGTACTTAATTGAAGAATGTGAGCAATACGATGCTTTAGAGGAAATTCGTGTTCGAATTGGAAGACCGCTAGAGTGTATTGCACACGGAAAGGTGTTTTTTTATGACTATATCACTACTGCAGAGGATGCTATTTACTTATTGAATAAGTTAAGTCAATTCTCAATTTATACGATGGAAGAGGAATTAAAACGTGGGTATGTGACGCTTCGCGGGGGGCATAGAATCGGGTTAGCGGGAAAAGTCATTACAGAAAAAAGTGCAGTGAAAATGATTCGTGATGTCTCTTCCTTTAATATTCGTATTGCTCGTCAAAAAATAGGGATTGCTGAACCGCTTTTGCCATATTTGTATGAAAAAAGATGGTTAAACACGATGGTAATTGGCCCTCCGCAAACGGGAAAAACGACGCTTTTAAGAGATGTAGCACGTTGCATGAGTCAAGGGGTAAGTGCTTCGGAAATTCCTTCCTGTAAAGTGGGGATCGTTGATGAACGGTCAGAAATTGCCGGCTGTGTGAAAGGGATCCCGCAATATGATTTTGGTACCCGAGTCGATGTGTTAGACGCATGTCCAAAGGCAGAAGGAATGATGATGATGATTCGTTCTATGAGTCCTGATATTTTGATCGTAGATGAAATTGGTCGTAAAGAAGATAGTGAAGCAATTATGGAGGCAGTGCATGCAGGTGTTCAGCTTTTTATAAGCGCACACGGATTTTCCTATGAGGATGTTGTGAGACGTCCATCGCTCAAGGCAGTGCTAGAGCTTCGTATATTTGATAGGTTTGTGGAGTTGTCAAAAGCGAGGGGTCCAGGAACGGTTATGCAGGTGAAAGATAAATATGGAAAACCAGTGTTATCAAATAGAAAGGCTGAGGGCGTATGGTGAAAATATTTGGTGCAGTGTTAATCGTTGCGGTCAGCACCTTTTTCGGGTTTTCATACGCTAAAAGATACAGTGAAAGGCCGAGGCAACTTAGATTATTAAAATCAGCACTTCAATCATTAGAGGCAGAAATTATGTATGGACACACACCTTTATCTGAGGCTGCCGAGCGATTAGTTAAACAAATGCCGAAGCCATTAAATTGGATCTTTCAAAGTTTCGCTAAAAAACTAGAAAGTGGAGAACAAACAGTAAGGGAAGCTTGGATAGATAGTTTGAAAGAGAATTGGAAGTTGACGGCGTTTCAACAAACCGAGTATGAAATACTGCAGCAATTTGGTGAAACGCTCGGGCAACATGATCGTGAATCACAACAAAAACATATTCGCTTATGTATTACACATTTGGAGAGAGAAGAAGAGGAAGCAAAAGCTTTACAACTGCAATACGAGAAAATGATCAAGAGCTTAGGGGTACTAGCAGGGCTACTTATTGTAATTTTACTGCTATAGGGGGGAGAAAGGCGATGTCCATTGATGTTGGATTAATATTTCAAATCGCCGGAATCGGCATTGTTTTAGCTTTCATTCATACTGTACTAAAAGAATTGAAGCGTGAGGATATTGCAAATTGGGTTATCCTTGTCGGTTTTGTCGTCATTTTATTTCATGTCGCATTTTTAATTAATACGCTATTCGACAAGATTAAAAGTGTCTTTCTCTTCCAGTAAAGGAGGCGGTTCGAATCGAAATTATACAAATTGTCGGATTAGGCCTCGTTGCTACGTTTTTAGCTGCTGTTTTGAACCAGCATAAATCTAGCATTACATCTTTATTTATTGTGTTCGTAGGTAGCGTGATGTTTCTTATTTTAATTGATCAAATTCATGCTATTTTACAAATGATTGAGAGAGTAGCGAGTGAAGCGAAAGTTAGTAACGTCTATGTGGAAACGTTACTAAAGATTATTGGAATTGCTTATATTGCTGAGTTTGGAGCCCAAATTACAAAAGATGCTGGTCAAGGTGCCATCGCTTCGAAAATTGAACTTGCTGGGAAAATCCTCATTCTCGTTATGGCAATTCCTATTTTGACGGTTGTAATTGAAACTATTCTCGGATTTTTACCGACGGGATAAGGGGGAGTGAATGTTGAGGAGGTTTGGAGCTAAGCTGCTATTTGCTTGCTTCCTTTTCTTTTCTTTACCGGTTGTTGTACAAGCTTCTCCTGTAGAAACAAACGTCGTTGATCAACAATTGGATAAGCTCGGAATTGAAGATGTGAAGCAATTTTGGGACGGGCTTGTTACAAAATATGGAGGCTATTTGCCAGAGAGTCAAAAAGGGAGCTTTATGGAGTTTGTAAAGGGAGAAAAAGAATTCTCTCTAAAAGAGTGGATGATAGGGTTATTAAAATATTTATTTCATGAGCTTGCAGCTAATGGAAAACTGCTTGGCACACTTATTATGCTCACAATCTTTAGTGCATTGTTGCAATCACTGCAATCCGCTTTTTCAAAAAGTAGCGTAAGTAAAATTGCTGATGCTGTTGTATATATGGTACTTATTATTTTTGCTTTAAATAGTTTTTATGTCGTTATGACATATGCAAGAGAAACGATACAAACAATGGTAGATTTTATATTAGCATTATTGCCAATTTTGCTGGCGCTTATAGCAACTGGCGGGGGGGTTGTATCTGTATCGTTTTTTCATCCGGTTATCATTTTCTTAATGAATACGAGTGGTCTTCTTATGAATTATATCGTTCTACCACTTTTATTACTGGCAACGATATTAAGTATTGTAAGTACAATGAGTGATCAATATAAAGTGACGAAATTGTCCAAGCTTCTGCAAAATGTTAGCGTTGGGATTATCGGTATTTTTTTAACGATTTTTTTAGGAGTATTATCTGTACAAGGAACAGCAACAGCTGTTGCTGATGGAATAGCTGTGAAAACTGCTAAATTTGTAACAGGAAACTTCATTCCAGTAGTTGGAAGGATGTTTACAGAAGCGGCAGATACTGTTATTAGCGCATCAGGATTATTGAAAAACACAGTCGGAATTATTGGGCTCGTCATTTTATGCTTAATTGTTGCCTTTCCAGCGATTCAAATTTTCTGTATCGCATTTATTTATAAATTCGCAGCAGCAGTATTGCAACCGGTTGGCAGCGGAGCAATTATTCAATGCTTAGACATTATTGGACGAAGCATCATTTACGTATTTGCTTGCTTAGCTATCGTATCATTTATGTTCTTTTTAAGTATTACAATTATTATTGCTGCGGGGAATATTACACTTATGATGCGGTAGGAGGTGAAGAGTATGCAATTTGTTACAGAGTGGATTAGAAATATTATCGTTTTTTTGCTCTTAGCGACAATGCTTCATCTTATTCTTCCAAATTCGAATTTGCAAAAATACGTTAAATTTGTTGTAAGTCTTTTGTTAGTTGTATTAATTTTAACGCCTCTTTTTAAATTATTGCAGACAGATGTAAATGAAGTAATTGCAAATTTTAATGAAGAAAAGTACGTAGCAGAAGGATCTGTAAAAAATTCAATAGATTCGAAGAAAAAAGAAATACAAGCTCTAACACGTGCATATAGTTTAGAAGAGATGGCTACCAAAATGAAAAAAGAAGTAGGAAAAGAGTTTGAGAAAAAGTATGGTATGACTGTCTCTGAAATACAAATAGTCGCAGCAGAAAATACAGAAGAAGTAAAGTCGGCGAAAGATATTCAATCTGTTGTTGTGACGTTGAAAGAAAAAGAACGCAGTAAAAATGATGCAATCGAAACAGTAAAGCCAATTGAAATTAATACGAAAGAGCCTCCAAAAAAAGTGGAAGAAACGAATGTGGAAATGAAAGATTTCTTTTCAAGCAGGTGGCAACTAGAGGGTAAACAAATCCAAGTTCAAATGGAAGGGAGGACAGGTAGAGTAAATGGACAATAAAGATAAAAATTCGAAGTTCTCATTTTTTCGAAACTTATTGAATGGGGATCAAAAAGAAAGCAACGAGAAGGGTAAAAAGGTAACACCTAAGTTTTTACTTGTCCTACTCATACTTGGAATTTTGCTTATGTTTTCTAGTAGTCTATTTTCAAGTAAAAAAGAAGAAGTACCTGTATTTAAAGAACAAAAAACTCAAAACCAAGAAAAAGACTTACCAACTTTCGGACAAAAAAATAATGATAGTATGTCAAATGTAGAAAAATATGAAAAAGCGTATGAACAAGAATTAAAAGCTGCTTTAGAAGAAATAGCAGGAGTAAAAGACGTAACGATTAAAGTGAATTTAGATTCATCTGAAGAAAAAATTTTAGAAAAAAATACAGTGAAACGCTCACAAACAACAGGTGAAACAGATAAAACAGGCGGTAAGAGAGAAGTAGAGGACGAGTCTCTTGATGAAAAGACTGTCATTATACGTGAAGGGGATAAAGAAACTCCTGTTGTTTTACGAACAGAGAAGCCGAAAGTACGTGGTGTTCTTGTCGTAGCAAAGGGAGTGGATAATATACAAGTTAAAGCAATGGTAAAAGAAGCTGTGATAAGGCTGCTAGATGTACCAGCCCATCGCGTTTCAGTTTCACCGAAAAATTGATAGGGAGGAAATAAAGTGTTAAAAAAACAAACAGTTTGGCTATTAACGATGTTAAGTTTAGTTGTTGTACTATCTGTGTATTACGTGACAACTCCTGACAAAATGAATACAGCATCGCCGGCAACAGGTGAAAAGATTGGACAAGAAAAACAAGGTACTGATAAAGCAGTAACAAACGAAGCACCTAAAGAAACCCCGAAAAAAGAAAATACAAGCAAGGAAACAACAAATAAAGAAACAGACAAAAAAGAAAATACTAAAAAAGAAACAAGTAAAAAAGAGGGTAATGTATCAGTTCAATCAAGTGATGAGAATTTCACAGCCTTACGTATGCAAATGGAAGATCAACGTAGTGAAGCGAAAGCAAAATTACAAGAAGTGATGAATTCTTCGAAATCTTCAGCAACAGAAAAGAGTAAAGCGAAAGATAACTTTGATGCAATCACTACAATGGAAACGAAGCAAGAATTACTTGAGACAGTAATTAAATCTCAAGGAGGATATCCAGATGCTCTTGTAAGAGCTGATGGTACAGATATTAGAGTAACGGTTAAAGCGGCAAAACATTCACAGAAAGAAGCAAATAAAATTATTCAACTTGTAAGAAGTGAAGGCGGATCAAAAGATGTAGGTGTGAAATTTGATCCACCAGCGAAATAAGTGAAACTTTAATCCGTAGGGGGTTTCCCTGCGGATTATTACCTTTTACTAAGCAAAGGGTATGCAAATAGTGGAATAGAGTATGTAAGTACGTGTGAATAGAAAAAAGCTATCATTTTCGATAGCTTTTTTCTATTTTGTCTTTGTAGTTATTTTTACTATGTTCAACTCGGAATGGAGAAACACGTTGTGAGTAAAAGATTAATGGTTCATGGTACTGATGATTACTTTTTCCGGATTTGACGTGGATGCAAAGAACACATGCCCAAACGATTACGGCAGGTAAAAAGAGGATGAGCCATATCATATTTCCACACCTCAGCACAATATATTTTCTACACTTTGAACATACTATTCTTATATGAAGGAATGATGAACGGCGTGTAAACAAAAATTAATATTTGGTAAAAATATGTTATTGACTATAGATGTGGTGAAGAGTGGAGAGGGAATGGCGTGTTTGCTATGTAACGTTTTGCAAAAGTAGTGAATGTTTTTTTTGAAGTGGTCTTGCCAATTTCGTGTGAAACTTGGTATTATTACTAGGTAATAATTTTTTATTGGAATAATATTTTTTACAGGAGTTTCGATTTATTATAAAGAAATATAAATTGGAATGTTTAAAAAATTTATCGTAAGATGGAAATAGTAAATATTTCTATTAGTTAATGAAATATATTTTCTAATAGAATACATCGTATTTTTACAGTCAATCTAGTTTTGTGACGAGAATCTGTAAAAACGGGACAAACAAGAGTATGGGAGTGGATTTTACATGTTTAAAATTCAAGAAGTTCGTGAATTAATTAAATTAATTGATAGCTCTAATATTGATGAATTTGAATACAAAAAAGACGGTACAACAATCAAAATGAAAAAGCGTGGTAATGAAGTTGTTGCTGTGCAAGCACCTGCAGCAAAACAAGCTATGCAACCAGTAGCGCCTGTTGAAGTTGAAACGACAGTAGCAGCAGCGCAAGCAGAAGCACCGAAGCAAGAAGAGAAGAAAACTGTTCAAGATGAAAACCTACATAAGATTACCTCACCAATGGTAGGTACATTCTATTCTTCATCTTCACCTGATACACCTCCATATGTAAGTATTGGGGATAGAGTATCGAAAGATTCTATCGTATGTATTGTCGAGGCTATGAAGTTATTTAACGAAATTGATGCTGATGTAGAGGGCGAAATTGTTGAAATTCTTGTTAATAACGGACAGCTTGTTGAGTATGGACAACCGCTATTTCTTGTAAAAGCGTAATAAGGGAGTCTTTGTGATGATAAAAAAAGTATTAATAGCCAATCGTGGGGAAATTGCTGTACGAATTATTCGTGCTTGTAAAGAAATGGACATTGAAACAGTTGCAATTTATTCAGAAGCAGATAAAGAGTCACTTCACGTACAGATTGCAGATGAGGCGTATTGTGTAGGACCAACGATTTCGAAAGAAAGCTATTTAAATTTGACGAATATTATTAGCGTTGCGAAGTTAACAGGCTGCGATGCTATTCATCCGGGATACGGATTTTTAGCAGAGAATGCAGATTTCGCAGAGTTATGCCGTGAATGTAACTTGATTTTTATCGGTCCAAGTCCAGAAGCTATTTCAAAGATGGGCACAAAAGACGTTGCTCGTGATACAATGAAAGAAGCAGGGGTTCCGATTGTACCAGGTTCACAAGGGATTATTAAAAATACCGAAGAAGCGATCGAGCTTGCTAATCAAATTGGATATCCAGTCATTATTAAAGCGACTGCAGGTGGCGGCGGAAAAGGTATTCGTGTTGCACGCCATGAAGAAGAGCTTATAAAAGGAATTCAAATTACACAGCAAGAAGCTAGTACCGCTTTTGGGAACCCTGGTGTATACTTAGAAAAGTACGTTGAAGATTTCCGCCATGTTGAGATTCAAATAATGGCAGATACACACGGAAATGCCATTCATTTAGGAGAGCGTGATTGTACAATTCAGCGCCGTTTGCAAAAACTATTAGAAGAAAGTCCATCACCTGCACTTGATGAAGATATTCGCAAGCAGATGGGTGAAGCGGCAGTTAAAGCGGCGGTAGCGGTTGATTATACAGGTGCTGGTACGGTTGAGTTTATTTATGAATATAAAACGAAAACCTTTTATTTCATGGAGATGAATACGAGAATTCAGGTTGAGCATCCAGTTACTGAAATGGTAACGGGAATGGACTTAATTAAAGAACAAATTCTTGTTGCTTCAGGAGAAAAGTTATCGTTACAGCAAGAAGAAGTACAATTTAATGGTTGGGCAATTGAATGTCGAATTAATGCGGAAAACCCTGCCAAAAAATTCATGCCATCTCCAGGTAAAGTAGAAATGTACTTACCACCAGGAGGATTTGGTATTCGCGTCGATTCAGCTGTATATCCGGGATATTCAATCCCACCTTTCTATGATTCGATGGTTGCTAAATTAATTGTTCACGGAAAAACACGTGAAGAGGCAATTGCAAAAATGAAGCGCGCACTTAGTGAATTTGTCATTGAAGGCGTACATACAACAATCCCGTTCCATTTGCAATTGCTAGATCATCCTGATTTTGTAAAAGGTGAGTTTAATACGAAATTTTTGGAAGAGCATGAACTTGTGACGCAGTGATACATTAAAGGAGGTTTTTTTCATGGCTGAACATATGTTAGATATGGGTCAAGATACAACTCTTGGTAAAGTAGAAATTGCACCAGAAGTAATTGAAGTAATTGCAGGTATTGCAGCTGCTGAAGTAGAAGGTGTAGCGGCAATGCGCGGTAATTTTGCTACAGATGTTGTTGAGAAGTTAGGTAAGAAAAATCATGGTAAAGGTGTAAAGGTTGAATTAGCAAACGAAGATATTATCGTTGACCTTTATGTTGTAATGTATTTTGGTGTAGCAATTCCAGTTGTTGCTCAAAAGATTCAAGACAATATTCGCCAAGCGCTCTTTACAATGACAGGACTTGAGCCAAAAGAAGTGAATGTTCACATCGTTGGCGTAACATTCGAAACACAAAAAACAGAAATCGAACCAGTGTAAGAATGAAAAGGTGCCTAGTAACATAGGCATCTTTTTTATCGTTTCATTTCTTCACAAATTACAATCCTCTAATTATTATACTATTTCAAAAAATAAGAAATAAAAAAGAAAATGTGTCGTTTTTCCAAAAAACGTACATTGTGATAAGATATGGAACTTGAAGTTAATCTTTTTATTATTTTTCAGCCTTGTAACCCGTGTGTGAAACGATAAATTGTGTTATTATCATTGTATTATAAGGTTGGAAAATCAATGAAAACTGTAAGAGTAAGTGAATTGACGGCTTATAAATTATAATAATATAACAAAGTATAAGGAAAGACTTGAAGCATAAAGGAGAGTTACAATGAAACGTAGGACGGCTAGAGAAAGAGCAATGCAAGCATTATACCAAATGGATATTACAGGTGAATTAGAACCGAAAGTAGCAGTGGAAAACACGCTAGATGAAGGCGAAGAAACAAATGAGTTTCTAGAGTCACTTGTAGTAGGTTTTGTAGAAAATAAAGAAGCAATCGATGAAGCGATTCGTCAAAACTTAAAAAAGTGGAAACTTGAGCGTATTAGTATTGTTGATCGCAGTATTTTACGTGTAGCTGTGTATGAAATGAAATACATGGAAGAAATTCCACACAACGTAACAATTAACGAAGCAATTGAAATTGCTAAAACATTTGGGGATGAGGAATCTCGTCGTTTTATTAACGGCGTTTTATCTAATATAAAAGATACACTGTAAATTCTTTAAGGGGGAATCTTAAAATGGTAGCAGTAATCATCAAAGGAAATGAAGTTGCGGAGAAAAAACGAGCACAATTAACAGAAGAAGTTGTGAAGTTGAAAGAGCAAGGGATTGTACCAGGATTAGCAGTTATTTTAGTTGGAGAAGATCCAGCATCTCGTTCTTATGTAAAAGGAAAAGAAAAAGGCTGTGAACAAGTAGGGATTTACTCAGAGCTAATTGAACTTCCTGAAACAATTACTGAGGAACGCTTGCTTGCTGAAATCGATCGCTTAAATGGCGATGACCGTATTAATGGCATATTAGTGCAATTACCTTTACCGAAACATATTGAAGAAAAAGCTATCATTGAAAGAATTTCACCAGAAAAGGATGTAGATGGATTTCACCCAATTAGCGTGGGACGTATGATGACGGGACAAGATACATTCCTTCCATGTACACCGCACGGTATTGTAGAATTAGTAAAAGAAACGAATCTTGATATTTCTGGAAAACATGTAGTAGTAATTGGAAGAAGTAATATTGTCGGTAAACCAGTGGGACAATTGTTCTTAAATGAAAATGCAACTGTCACATATTGTCATTCTAAGACGCAAAATATGAAAGAGTTATCGAAGTTAGCGGATATTTTAATCGTAGCTGTTGGACGACCTAAAATGATAACAGCGGATTATATTAAAGAAGGAGCGGTTGTAATTGACGTTGGTGTAAACCGTTTAGAAACAGGGAAACTTTGTGGTGATGTTGATTTTGACAACGTGTTAAATGTTGCGGGTTACATTACACCTGTGCCAAAGGGTGTTGGTCCAATGACAATCACAATGCTTCTTCATAATACTGTTGAATCTGCCAAACGTGCAGGTGTCGTTTGTAAATAATTTGAGTCGGCTATGAGGAGAGAGAAATGGAGAAGCAATATTTAACCGTTACAGCGTTAACACGCTATATAAAAACAAAAATAGAATATGATCCGCATTTGCAGTCTGTTTGGTTAAAAGGTGAAATTTCCAACTTTAAAAATCATAGCCGTGGCCACATGTATTTTACATTGAAAGATGAAAATGCAAGAATCGCAGCGGTTATGTTTGCGGGTCATAATCGTAATATTAAATTCAAACCTGAAAATGGGATGAAGGTACTCGTGAAAGGGAAAATCTCTGTTTACGAGGCGAGTGGTTCTTATCAAATTTATATTCAAGACATGCAGCCTGACGGAGTCGGAAATTTACATTTAGCGTACGAACAGTTAAAAGTTCGTTTAGAAGAAGAAGGACTTTTTTCTCAAGTTTATAAAAAAGCAATTCCTCCTTACGCTAAAACAATAGGTGTGATTACGTCGCCAACAGGAGCAGCGATTCGTGATATTATAACAACGATTAAACGTCGTTATCCAATTGGGAATGTTATTGTATTTCCGGTACTTGTACAAGGGGAGTCAGCGGCTCCCTCGATTGTACAAGCGATTCGTACAGCGAATGAAATGGGAGAGATAGATGTACTAATCGTTGGCCGTGGTGGAGGTTCTATTGAGGAATTATGGGCTTTCAATGAGGAAATGGTTGCAAGAGCAATCTTTAAGAGTGAAATTCCTATTATTTCGGCAGTAGGCCATGAAACGGATTTTACAATCGCAGATTTTGTTGCAGATTTACGCGCGCCAACACCGACTGCAGCAGCTGAGCTGGCAGCACCTAACATTATAGAGTTACAAGAAAAGGTATTACAAAGAACTCTGAGATTGCAAAGAGCGATGAGAGAGTTAGTACATAAAAAAGAAGAAAAACTACAAGTGTTGCAAAAATCGTATGCGTTCCGTTATCCAAGACAAGTATATGAGCAAAAGGAAGAGCAATTAGATAGAGCGCTAGAACAGCTTGTTTTAGCGAAAGAGCGCTATATTGATAAAAAGGTGAATCAGTTAAAGCAACTTTCATTTTATTTAGAGAAGCACCACCCATCTCAAAAAATTATGCAAACAAAGGTAGCTGTTGAAACGTTGCAAAAGCAATTACAACGTGAAATGCAAACGTTACTTCAAACGAAAGAATTTGCCTTTGTAAGAGCTGCTCAAAAACTTGAAGCGTTAAGTCCGCTTAAAGTAATGATGAGAGGGTACGGGCTTGTATATGATGAAGAGAAGCAAGTGTTAAAAAGTGTGAAAGATGTAAGCCTTGGAGATGCTGTTTCAGTTCAATTACAAGATGGAATACTAGATTGTAGCGTATCAGGCATAGAGGAGCGTGAATTGAATAATGGAAAATAAATTAAGCTTTGAAGAGGCAATTTCGCAACTTGAGCATCTTGTTTCTAAGCTAGAACAAGGTGACGTACCGTTAGAAGAAGCGATTTCTTATTTTAAAGAGGGCATGGAATTATCTAAGCTTTGTGATGAGAAGTTGAAGAATGTACAAGAACAAATGGCAGTTATTCTTGGGGAAGATGGAGAGCTTGAACCGTTTACTGCTGTAGGAGATGAAGCATAGTGACGATTGCTTTTGATACTTTTTTGAAAGAAAGTAAAACTTTCGTAGAAGAGAAACTTGTAAGCTATGCAAATGAATTACAATGTCCAAATGTACTTCGTGAAGCGATGGCATATTCTTTGGAAGCGGGTGGAAAACGTCTCCGCCCGTTACTTTTGTTTGCAACATTACAAGCGTTTGGGAAAGAAAGAAATCTTGGAGTAGGTGCAGCTTGTGCTCTTGAAATGATTCATACATATTCTTTAGTTCATGATGATTTACCTTGTATGGATGATGATGATTTAAGAAGAGGAAAACCCACAAATCACAAAGTATTTGGTGAAGCGATGGCAGTTTTAGCAGGAGATGGCTTATTGACGTATGCTTTTCAAGTAATTATGGCATATGAGCAAAAAGAAATTTCTGCCGAAAAAAAAGTAAGACTTGTACTTGAACTTGCAAAAGCAGCAGGACCAGAAGGAATGGTTGGCGGACAAGTGGCAGATATGGAAGCTGAAGGGAAACGCCTTACGATTGATGAATTGGAGTACATCCATAAACATAAGACGGGAAAACTGCTTGAATTTGCTGTGCTTGCGGGTGCGATACTTTCTGATGCGACAGAAGAGCAAGAAGAAAAGTTGCTTACGTTTGCCAAATATATCGGTCTAGCTTTCCAAATTCGAGATGATATTTTAGATGTCGAAGGAACCGAAGAAGAGATTGGGAAACCGATTGGTAGTGATCTTTCTAACGAAAAGAGTACATATACGACGTTGTTTACTGTAGATAGAGCAAAGGATATTTTAGAAGAAACAATTGCAGAAGCAAAAGGTGCGATTAGCTCCTTGCAATTACAAGATGAATATTTACTATCTATTTGCGATTTAATTGCAAAACGTAATAACTAATATAACAGCGTTTTCATTTGTTGAGTCATTTATCATTTTATGATATAACTGTAGGAAAAGGTTTTTCTTTTCTTGTTATTGGCAAAAATATATGTAGATTACATTGCCGTTATCACTTCGTGTTAGCGGCTATTTTTTTCATCGCCTAAAGAAATATGGTTTATAATAGGATTAGGGCGCAATAGACTGGTTAATAGCGGGACAAGACGAAAAATAGAAAAGAGAATTTCTTGTTTTGTGTAAATGTTTTTTATAATATTTGACATGTTGACAGATTATGAAATGAAAGTGAGTGATCCATGTGGATCTAACGCAAATTCAAAACCCTAGTTTTTTGAAAGATATGTCTATCAGTGAACTAGAGGGATTGAGTGAGGATATTCGTAAGTTTTTAATTGAAGAGCTCTCTCAAACAGGTGGACATATTGCGCCTAATTTAGGTGTAGTAGAACTCACAATTGCTCTGCATAAATTATTTGATAGCCCGCAAGATAAATTTTTATGGGATGTAGGACATCAATCCTATGTACATAAAATTTTAACTGGACGCGCGAAAGAGTTTGGTACATTAAGGCAATATCAAGGCCTATGTGGTTTTCCGAAACGTTGTGAGAGTGAGCACGACGTATGGGAAACTGGTCATAGCTCGACATCGTTATCGGCTGCAATGGGAATGGCTCTGGCACGTGATTTAAAGAAAACGAAAGAATATGTTATACCAATTATTGGAGATGGTGCTTTAACAGGCGGAATGGCTTTAGAGGCATTGAACCATATTGGACATGAAAAGACAGATATGATTGTTATTTTGAATGATAATGAAATGTCAATTGCACCAAACGTTGGTGCGCTCCATAATGTACTTGGTCGTTTACGTACCGCAGGAAAATATCACTGGGTAAAAGATGAATTAGAGTATATATTAAAGAAAATCCCAGCAGTTGGCGGGAAAGTGGCTGCGACAGCAGAGAAAATAAAAGATAGTCTTAAATATTTACTAGTATCTGGTGTCTTTTTCGAAGAGTTAGGCTTTACATATTTAGGTCCAGTCGATGGGCATGATTATGAAAAGCTATTCGAAACGTTGCAATATGCAAAGAAAACAAAAGGCCCAGTGCTTGTTCACGTTATTACGAAAAAAGGAAAAGGTTATAAACCGGCCGAGAGTGACGTTATTGGAACTTGGCATGGAACAGGACCTTATAAAATTGAATCAGGTGACTTTGTTAAGCCGAAAGAAGTTGCACCAGCATGGAGTGCTGTTGTTAGTGAAACAGTACTTAAGCTAGCGAGAGCGGATGAGCGTATCGTAGCAATTACACCTGCAATGCCTGTTGGATCAAAACTTGAGAAATTCCAAAAAGAATTCCCAAATCGTATGATTGATGTAGGTATTGCAGAACAGCATGCTACAACGATGGCAGCAGGTATGGCAACGCAAGGAATGAAGCCATTCTTAGCAATTTATTCGACATTTCTACAAAGAGCATATGACCAAGTTGTTCATGATATATGCCGCCAAAATTTAAATGTTTTCATTGGAATAGATCGCTCAGGATTAGTAGGAGCAGATGGTGAAACGCATCAAGGCGTATTTGATATCTCATTCTTACGTCACTTGCCAAATATGGTGCTTATGATGCCGAAAGATGAAAATGAAGGGCAACATTTAGTTTATACGGCGATGCAATATGAAGATGGACCAATCGCATTGCGTTATGCGCGCGGTAATGGACTTGGCGTTCATATGGATGAAGAATTAAAGGCGATTCCGATCGGTACGTGGGAGACGTTAAAAGAGGGTACACAAGCAGCTATTTTAACGTTTGGTACGACAATACCAATGGCGATGGAAGCCGCTGAGCGTCTTGAAAAAGCTGGAGTTTCAGTGAAAGTAGTGAATGCTCGCTTTATTAAACCAATGGATGAAGCATATTTACATGATCTTCTAGGAAAGAATATACCGATTTTAACGATTGAAGAAGCTTGTTTAATTGGTGGTTTTGGAACAGGAGTAGTTGAATTTGCATCTGAAAATGGTTACCATAGTGCATTAGTTGAACGAATGGGTATTCCAGACCGCTTCATAGAGCACGGAAGTGTAACAAAATTATTAGAAGAAATTGGTTTAACGACAGATGCTGTCGTAGACCGTATTCATACAATGATTCCATCAAAACAAAAAAGGGCGTAACAAATGAGCGTAAAAAAAGAAAGAGTAGATGTACTATTAGTAGAGCGAGGACTTATAGAAACGCGTGAGAAAGCAAAGCGCGCCATTATGGCGGGACTCGTATATGCAAATGAAATGAGACTTGATAAGCCAGGAGAGAAAATCTCGCAAGATACTGAGATTACGGTGAAGGGACAAGTTATGCCGTATGTAAGTCGTGGTGGTTATAAACTTGAAAAGGCATTAGAGACATTTCATCTTGATTTACAAGATAAAGTTATGATAGATATTGGTTCATCAACTGGTGGCTTTACAGATTGTGCGCTTCAAAATGGAGCGAAATTATCTTATGCATTAGATGTAGGATACAATCAACTAGCGTGGAAATTACGTCAAGATGAGCGTGTTGTTGTAATGGAACGAACAAATTTCCGTTACGTGACACCAGCAGACTTAGAACGTGGTTTACCTCAATTTGCAAGTATTGATGTTTCATTTATATCATTAAAGCTTATACTGCCAGTTTTAAAAACAATGCTTATGCCTAACGGAGATGTAGCGGCGTTAATTAAACCACAGTTTGAAGCTGGAAGAGAGCAAGTTGGGAAAAAAGGTATCGTTCGTGATAGAAAAGTACATGAAGCTGTTGTAGAAATGATTGTCGAGTTTGCTTTAAAAGAAGGCTATGATGTGGAAGGTTTAACATTTTCACCAATTACGGGTGGAGACGGTAATATTGAATTTTTAATTCATCTGAAATGGCATGGTGAACGTGAGAATGGCGAAAATCATTCTCCGATTTCTATAGAGCAAGTTGTTACAGAAGCGCATGACGTTCTAAAACAAAAAGGGAAAGGGGAATAACATATGTTGTTCCTCTTTTTGCTGTAATTGTATAATGATTGTAAAAACAATTGTGTACAAGAAACGAATTATAAGTTAACATAAATAAGTGAAGTATACCAATGTTTAAACTATGGTAAGAGATAGTGTGAGGTGCAAATGTATGAATAAAGGTCAGCGCCATATTAAAATCAGGGAAATTATTGCAAACAAAGAAATTGAAACACAAGATGAATTAGTTGATATTTTACGTAATGAGGGATTTAATGTAACGCAAGCAACAGTATCGCGCGATATTAAAGAACTGCACTTAGTGAAGGTGCCATTACATGATGGGCGCTATAAATATAGCTTGCCAGCAGATCAACGATTTAACCCGTTACAAAAATTAAAACGAAATCTAGTGGATTCATTTGTAAAATTAGACACGGCAGGACATATGCTTGTGCTAAAAACATTGCCTGGTAACGCTCATTCACTTGGAGCACTTATTGATCATTTAGAGTGGGATGAGATCATCGGAACCATCTGTGGTGATGATACTTGCTTAATTATTTGCCGTACACCTGACGATACAGGTGTTGTCTCTGATCGTTTCTTAAATATGTTGTAACAAAAAATCTTGTTTGCTTTCCATCGTAAAGTGGAAAGTGAACAAGATATTTTTATTGGTTAAAAATATGAATTTTCAATTGTAATATAATATTTTGTTTGCATAAAGTTAGAAAATAGATGGATTGACCCGTAAAACAAATGTTTGGTACAATGAAGCGGGTTAGAAGAGTATATACATACAAATATATAACATGATTATTTGAATGAAGAACTGAGAAAATCCTTTAGTAAGGGATTATTTTATAACGAGGTGAATGGGGCATTGTTATCGGAATTATCGATTAGAAACTTTGCTATTATTGAAGCATTAAATATTTCTTTTCAAAAAGGTTTAACGGTTTTAAGCGGTGAAACAGGGGCCGGAAAATCGATTATTATTGATGCGATTAGTTTACTTGTAGGTGGCCGTGGATCAGCAGAATTTGTTCGATATGGAACAGAAAAGGCTGAGATTGAAGGGCTATTTTATGTTGAAGATGAGAAGCATCCATGTATTGAAAAGGCAGAAGAGTTAGATATAGAAATAGAAGATGGCATGATTATTTTAAAGCGTGATATTGCTGCGAACGGAAAGAGTGTATGTCGTGTAAATGGGAAGCTTGTTACACTTAGCATATTAAAAGAAATTGGGAAATCACTTGTTGATATTCATGGACAGCACGAAACGCAAGATTTAATGAATGAAGAACGACATCTGTTTATGCTTGATCACTTTGATGGGGATCGAATCGTTAAACAATTAGACATATATCAAAATGTATACGCTGACTATGAAAAATTAAAAAAACAATTGAAATCGTTAAGTGAAAATGAACAACAAATGGCACATCGCTTAGATTTAATTCAATTTCAGCATGAAGAAATTCGCAAGGCAGATTTAAAGATGGATGAAGAAAATGAATTAACTGAGGAACGATTGCAAATTTCTAATTTTGAAAAGATTTATAAAGCGTTAGGTGATGCATATCGTTCGTTAAGTGCCGACGGACAAGGGTTAGATAATGTAAGAGGTGCAATGGGACAAATGGAAAGTATTACACATTTAGATGAAATGTATCAAGAGAATTATGATTCAATTGCAAATAGCTATTACTTATTAGAAGAGGTTGCCTATCAACTGAGAGAAAAGCTCGATATGATGGAATATGATCCAAATCGTTTAGATGAAATCGAAACACGTTTGAATGAAATTCGTATGCTAAAGAGAAAATATGGAAATACTGTAGAAGAGATTTTAGCGTATGCAGATAAAATTGAACAGGAAATTTTTACAATTGAAAATAAAGACGTTCATATTGAAACGACGAAGAAACAGTTGAAGGAATTAGAGAGTGTTATTCTGAAAGAAGCAACGTTGTTAAGTAATATGCGTCATGAGCTTGCAGAACATCTTACAAATGCAATTCATCAGGAATTAAAAGAATTATATATGGAAAAAACGAAATTTGAAGTGCGAATTATGAAGAGAGCAGGAAATGCAGAAGAACCCCTTGTGGAAGGTGCACCGGTAAGACTTACGGTGGATGGTTACGATCATGTGGAATTTTATATTTCAACGAACCCAGGAGAGCCGCTAAAACCACTTTCAAAGGTTGCTTCTGGCGGAGAGTTATCTCGTATTATTTTAGCTTTAAAAAGCATTTTTTCTAAGCATCAAGGGGTTGCATCTGTTATTTTTGATGAAGTGGATACGGGTGTAAGTGGCCGAGTCGCACAGGCTATTGCGGAAAAAATTTATCGAGTATCAGTAAACTCGCAAGTACTTTGTATTACGCACTTACCTCAAGTAGCTTCAATGGCGGATTCACATTTATTTATTCGAAAACAAGTAGCGAATGATCGGACAATTACATCAGTTACTGTTTTAACTATGGAGGATAAAGTAACAGAAATAGCTCGAATGATTTCTGGTGTAGAAATCACAGATTTAACGACAGAGCATGCGAAAGAATTACTTACGCAAGCGCATCATTTTAAACAGACAGCAGAGGCTATCCAGTAATGGATAGCTTTTTTTCTCAAATGACGATTTCTTAATTCTTCCGGTTATAAATAATGCACTGCAAGGAGAGATTAAAAAGTGAAGCCAAGAGGCTGAATGTGGGGTAGGAGCGAGGAGAGTGAACAAGTTGAAATTAGAAAAATTTCGAAAAATAATAGGTCTTTGTCTCCTTGTTTCTTTAGTTTTTATTGGATGTTTTAAACCGCTTCGAACGTTTATTTCATCACCGAAACAACTTGTTGTTTTTGAAGGACAACAATCAGAAATATCATCATTACCAGTTTTCAAAGCTTCATCCACAAATCGTCATGTATTTACAGTGAGTTCGAATGAACAAAAACAAGGACTTATGGTAAATTCTCATCAAAATGGTGAAGCTGATATGGTATTTCAGCTTGCTGGTTTTCCAGTGAAAAAAGTAAATGTGAAAGTGTTAAAAGATTTTAAAGTAATTCCAGGTGGACAATCAATTGGTGTGAAATTAAATACAAAAGGTGTACTTGTTGTAGGCCATCATTTAATTCAAACTGAAAAGGGTAAAATATCTCCTGGTGAAACAGCAGGTGTACAAATTGGAGATATGATTACTGAAATTAATGGTAAAACAATTGAAAGAATGAGTGATGTAGCACCGTTTATTCATAATAGTGGAGAAACAGGTGAACCGCTTAATCTTGTATTGTTAAGAGATGGAAAATATATTCGTACGAAGCTAACTCCACAAAAAGACAACGGTGAATCGTCTTATCGAATTGGCTTGTATATCCGTGATTCGGCAGCTGGAATTGGAACGATGACATTTGTTCATCCAGATTCTATGAAATACGGGGCACTTGGTCATGTTATTTCTGATAATGATACGAAAAAGCCGATTCAAGTCGAAGATGGACAAATTATGCGCTCGACAGTCACATCAATTGAAAGAGGTAGTCATGGGAATCCAGGGGAGAAATTAGCAAGATTCTCACCAGATCGTGAAGTGATTGGCAATATTACAATTAATAGTCCATATGGTATTTTTGGCAAATTAAATACGAATATGAAAAACGGTATAATGGATAAAGCGATGCCTATCGCATTATCTCATCAAGTAAAAGAAGGACCGGCAAAAATATTAACAGTTATTGATCAAGATAAAGTAGAAGCGTTTGATATTGAAGTTGTTAGTACAGTGCAACAAAAATTCCCAGCCACAAAGGGTATGGTAATAAAAGTAACAGATAAACGTCTATTAGCGAAAACGGGCGGTATCGTACAAGGGATGAGCGGAAGTCCAATTGTACAAAATGGAAAAGTAATTGGTGCTGTTACGCATGTATTTGTAAATGATCCAACATCAGGATATGGTGTTCATATTGAATGGATGTTACATCAAGCTGGAATTAATATTTATGATCAAGAGAAAAAAGCGAGCTAATATATATATTAGCTCGCTTTTTCTGTTGAAAAATTCGTTGAAATTTTGTAAAAGCTCCGCAAGAGGTGTTTTTTGTTGTAAAATAAAAGAAAAGGGTTGAACGTTTCGTTGTATTTCTATGATGGAATGTGTTGCGAAAGGGAATAAATGAACGATAAACATATTTTTTTGTGATTTTATCGGAAAGTAAGAAACTTTAAAAGGGAATTTTCACACAATTGTCGAACAATTCATGTAGCCTAGAAGGATACACATGTCGGAGAATCGATTCGGTAAGGGAGGAAAAGCTGTGGAGAAAATTAAAGTATGTCTTGTGGATGATAATAAAGAACTAGTATCAATGTTAGAGAGCTATGTAGCTGCTCAAGATGATATGGAAGTAATCGGTACTGCTTATAATGGTCAAGAGTGTTTAAACTTATTAGCAGATAAGCAACCTGATGTACTCGTTTTAGACATTATTATGCCACACTTAGATGGTTTAGCTGTATTGGAAAAAATGCGACATATTGAAAGGTTAAAACAGCCTAGCGTAATTATGTTGACAGCATTCGGGCAAGAAGATGTGACGAAAAAAGCAGTTGACTTAGGTGCCTCATATTTCATATTAAAACCATTTGATATGGAGAATTTAACGAGTCATATTCGTCAAGTGAGTGGTAAAGCAAACGCTATGATTAAACGTCCACTACCATCATTCCGATCAGCAACAACAGTAGATGGAAAACCGAAAAACTTAGATGCGAGTATTACGAGTATCATTCATGAAATTGGTGTACCCGCTCATATTAAAGGATATATGTATTTACGAGAAGCAATCTCCATGGTATACAACGATATCGAATTATTAGGATCGATTACGAAAGTATTGTATCCAGATATCGCAAAGAAATATAATACAACAGCAAGCCGTGTGGAGCGCGCAATTCGTCACGCGATTGAAGTAGCGTGGAGCCGTGGGAATATTGATTCTATTTCGTCCTTATTCGGTTATACAGTATCCATGTCAAAAGCAAAACCTACGAATTCTGAGTTTATCGCAATGGTTGCGGATAAGCTGAGACTTGAACATAAAGCTAGCTGAGAGTAGAAGTAGAAAAGGGTTTTTGTTTTAGTAAAACCGATGCATGCTGGAACTCTATACTCGACAGTAATTTTAAAACTAATAAACTTTTTAATGAAAGACCAATGAATGTTATAATTCGTTGGTTTTTTTATTTTGTTTAGAAAAAGAGATTATTTGATATTATGGAAAATAAAACCTGTTTTTAGTAATATTACATGTAAGTGAGTTTTTTTATAAGACAATTAAATAGATATAGATAGGGGGAAGGGGAATGAAAAATAAAATTTCAACTTGGCTAGGAATAGTAGCAGCTATGGGAGTTCTTGCTATTGCAGTTACATTTGGGATGTTAGAACTTGCCGATAATCCAGTAGATAAAGAAGTGAGCGCTCAAATAGATAAAAAAGAAGACCAAACAATAGTAGGTAGAGAGGTAGATGGGGTCTTTGTTGATGTGTATGTTACTGAAAATTCTACTGAAAGAGAAGTCATTACAGCGATGCATCGCATGACTCATCAAAAAGTGGTGGCAGAACGAAAATCGGGCTCTATCCCAATGATTCAAAATAATGCTAAAAAATTAAAAGAAATCATAAATAAGAGTAGCTTTTCGAAGAAAAATGAGCTATTAGCAATTGCTAATAGATGGGCACAAAAAGATTTTAGTAAAATTGTAGAAGATCACAATTATTTCTCGGATGTTCAAGAAGATAACGTTTGTAAAGCAACTAGAGCGATGGATGCGGTAGAAGAGCAACATTATATTTTAACTACATTCGGGGAGGAAAAAGCGAAAGTACTATACGAATCAGGGGATGCTCCGCACGTTCAATAAAAAATAATATAAAGGGCTTCTAGTTTTTTATGATCGTGTTTAAGGACGCAATGGGGGCTTATAAATAAATAGTCTGCTTTCTTTATGATTTGTAACAAAAATAATAAAGGAACGGCTAAATCGCATCGTAGCACATCTGTTAAAGGATTTTAGCAGGGAAGTCATCCGTGATATAATAGAAAATAATAAAAAGCCCTGCAAAACAGGACTGTATTATTCTTCGTCTTTATTTTGTTTTTCTAATTCAACTAGCTTTTGAATTAAAATGTGTTGCGGCATATGCATGAGTTGTTCAAGTGGAACACCTAGTGCTTTTGATAAGCGGACTGCAGTATCTGGAGAAATTTGCAATGGTCTCATAGAAGTACCTCCTTTTTCGTATAGTATAGCATAAGATTGGGGGAGTGAGGATGACTCTTATATTTGCGCATCGTGGTGCGGCTGGAACGTACCCAGAAAATACAATGCTTTCATTTGAAGCGGCTGAGTCTTTTAGAGCGGATGGAATTGAACTTGATGTTCAATTAACGAAAGATGGAAAAGTTGTCGTCATTCATGATGAAACGGTGGACCGGACTACAAATGGAAAAGGTGCGGTTCGGAATTATGTATATGAGGACTTATGTAAGTTAGATGCAAGTTATAAATTTGGTGATAAAGTAGGTTTTTGTAAAATACCACTTTTAGAAGAGGTATTAGAGTGGCTTGAACAAACGAGTTTGCTACTTAATATTGAACTTAAAAATAATAAAATTCCATATAGAGGTTTAGAGGAAGAAGTTATAACGCTTGTACGGAAATTTAGTTTAGAGGATCGCGTTGTATTTTCTTCGTTTAATCACTACAGTATGAAACGGTGCCATATGATGGCTCCTGATATTCAAACTGCAATTTTATATCGCGAAGGTTTGCATAGTCCGTGGGCATACGCGAAAAAAATGGGGGCTACAGCAGTACATCCGAATTATCGTTACCTTCAAGATGCTATTGCTGAACTAACGATGGAAAGTGGTGTAGAGGTTCGCCCTTATACAATTAATGAAGAAACGCTTATGCGTAAATATTTTGATATGAATATATCGGCGATTATTACTGATTACCCTGAAACGGCAAGAACGTTATTGCCGATAAAAAAATGAGACCGCGTGTAACGGTCTCATTTTTTTATTTATAAATAGTGGGGCATTCCTATCTTCTGAAGCGAGCTTGTACTTTATTTCGTTTACGATCTCGGTGTACGACGAAGCCACCAAAAATATAAAACCCGAGCCCGAAGCAGAGAGCGCCGATTAAAAATTGTAACCACAGTATAGAGATTGGTGGAAATAGAATCCCGAATACAGTATCTCTCATTAACTTTATACCAAACACAGCTAATGAAATAGGGATGAGTGCTAATGATAGAGCAAGGTAACGCTGCATATAAACGCTCCTTTTCAGATTATTTTGTTTATTTTAATGATGTTATATGAAAAGGGGGTTTGTCAAGAGGGGGTTGAACGAGTAAGATAAGGGTGTGAAAAAATTTGCAGAGTTACTTCGAGAGGAAGTGTAATATATGAAACAAAAAGTATTAATTGTTGGTGCAGGTGAAGGCGGGAGCGCACTGCTGAATCTGTTATATAGTTCGAATATATTTCAAATTATAGGGATTATTGATATAAATCCGTTGGCAAAAGGATTACAAATTGCTAAGGAATATGGAATTGCAATTGGAGAAAGTGTAACTCCATTTCTTTCTATGCATATCGATGTAATATTTGATATGACAGGTGAAGATGATGTACATAAAGTTTTATTGGAAAAAAAGAAAAAAGACACTCTTCTTATACCAGGTGATATTGCAAAAATTGTTACAGGATTAGCGCATGAGAAGGAAGGGTTAATTGGGCGGTTAGAGGAACAAACGCAACAAGGAGAATTAATTTTAAATTCTACGCATGACGGCATGATCGTAATTGATCAAGAGGGACAAGTTCGTCTTTTTAATAAAAGTGCAGAGCGTATTATCGGATATAAAAAAGAAGAGGCGATAGGAAAATATATTTTAGAAGTTATTCCGACTAGTAAATTACTTCGCATTATACGTACGAAACAAATAGAAGTAAATTATGAACTAACATTAGAGAATGGAAAGAAAATTATTACAACGCGTATACCGATATTAAAAGAGGGCGGAGAGGTACAAGGGGCATTTGCAATTTTTAAAGATATAACAGAAGTTGTAGATTTAGCGGAAGAAGTTACAGACTTAAAAGAAATTCAAACACTATTAGAGGCGATTATTAACTCATCTGAAGAAGCGATTTCGGTTGTGGATGAAAAAGGAAGAGGTTTAGTCATTAACCCGGCATATACGAAATTAACGGGTTTAACAGAAGAAGATATTATTGGGAAGCCTGCTACAACTGATATTGTAGAAGGCGAAAGTATGCATATGAAAGTACTTCGAACGCGTCGTGCGGTGCGCGGAATACATATGAAGATTGGGCAAAAAAAGCGCGATGTAATTGTAAACGTAGCGCCAGTTATTGTGGATGGAATATTGAAAGGAAGCGTCGGCGTTATCCGTGACGTGTCGGAAATTCAAAAGTTAACAAATGAATTGAATAGAGCGAGGCAAATCATTCGCACATTAGAAGCGAAATATTCTTTTGATGATATTGTCGGAAATTCAGATGAAACAACTGCAGCTATCGAACAGGCGAAGCTAGGAGCGAATACACCGGCAACGGTACTGTTACGCGGTGAATCTGGGACTGGTAAAGAATTGTTTGCCCATGCAATCCATAATGGAAGTAATCGAAAATACAATAAGTTCGTCCGTGTAAACTGTGCGGCCATTTCGGAGACGTTGTTAGAAAGTGAATTATTTGGTTATGAGGAAGGGGCGTTTTCTGGAGCGAAAAGAGGCGGGAAACGTGGGTTCTTTGAGGAAGCGAATAACGGTAGTATTTTTTTAGATGAAATAGGGGAGTTATCTGCAAATACACAAGCGAAACTCCTTCGTGTATTGCAGGAAAAAGAAATTGTAAAAGTTGGTGGAACGAAAGCGATACCTATTAATGTTCGAGTAATTGCAGCGACACATGTGAATTTAGAAAAGGCTATTCTAGAAGGGAAGTTTAGGGAGGATTTATATTATCGATTAAATAAAATTCCAATTCAAATTCCATCTCTTCGTCAACGTAAAGGAGATATACCGAAAATTGCGGACAGGTTGATTCAAAAAATTAATCAAGATTATGGTCGTAATGTAGAAGGGCTCACTGATTCAGCTATTTTATATTTACAATCATACGAATGGCCAGGGAATGTGAGAGAACTTGAAAATATTTTAGGACGAGCGATTATTTTTATGAATTATAACGAGATATATATTGATGTACAACATTTACCACCATTACATAACGAAGAGCAGGTGGAGTCAAAGCAATCTCATTTATTACCTGAATTAGAAGAAAAGCCACTTGAACATTTAGTGACAGAGTTTGAAGGGAATATTATTCATGAATATTTGGAGAGATTTGATGGGAATAAAACACAAACTGCAAAAGCGTTAGGAATTTCCGTACGAAATTTATATTATAAGCTAGAAAAGTATGACCATGCAAAAAATAGCATGCAATAAATTGCGTACTGTGCAATTTATTGCATGGTATACAAAAAGCGACAAAATAAGACAGAATCTTTTGTTATTTTCCAAAGTATTGATTTTACTGCATTTTGAATGCGTTTTCATTATTGGTAAGACCACTTTTAAAAGTTGGCACGGTATTTGCTTTATAAATAGACGAGGGACGACGGAAAGGGTTGATTACAAAATATGAAGTTAGAATACTTAATTGATCAAGCAGCGGGACAGCCTAAAAAAACTGTAGCTGTAGCAGTAGCTGAAGATCATGAAGTAATTGAAGCTGTAGCGAAAGCAATTAAATTACAGCTAGCTCAATTTCGTCTATATGGAAATCAAGAAAAAATAATGGGGATGCTACAAGAACATGGTTTACAAACTTCAGAACATGTTGAAGTGATTGCAGCAATGTCTAATGCAGAGGCTGCAGAACTTTCTGTTAAAGCTGTGAGAAATGGTGAGGCAGACGTGCTTATGAAGGGGAACATCCCAACAGCGAATATTTTGAAGGCTGTGTTAAACAAAGAGTGGGGCCTACGTAAAGGTAGCGTACTTTCACATGTAGCAGCATTTGAAGTTCCAAATTATGATCGTCTTATTTTCGTTACAGATGCAGCGATGAACATCGCACCTGATGTAACACAAAAAGCTGCTATTATACAAAATACTGTAGAAGTTGCCCAGGCAATAGGAATCGACTTGCCAAAAGTGGCACCAATTGCAGCAGTAGAAGTTGTGAATCCAGCGATGCAGGCGACAATTGATGCAGCGATGTTAACACAAATGAATCGCCGCGGACAAATTAAAGATTGTATCGTTGATGGACCACTTGCTTTAGATAATGCAGTATCACAAATTGCAGCAGAGCATAAAGGCATAGTAAGTGATGTAGCAGGTAAGGCAGATATTTTACTCGTCCCAACGATTGAAGCTGGAAATGTGCTATATAAATCACTCGTATACTTTGCGGATGCAAAAGTAGGAGCAATGATTGCTGGCGCAAAAGCACCGATTGTTTTAACATCTCGTGCTGATTCAGCAGAAACAAAAGTATATTCATTAGCATTGGCAGTTGCGACTGCTTCAAAATAAACCAAAAAGGGTAAAACATTAGGGGGAAACGACAATGACATTAGAAATCTTCGAATACTTAGAAAAATATGATTATGAGCAAGTGGTATTTTGTCAAGATAAAGAATCTGGTTTAAAAGCAATTATTGCAATTCATGATACAACACTTGGACCGGCTCTTGGTGGAACAAGAATGTGGACATATGATTCTGAAGAAGCGGCGATTGAAGATGCATTGCGTCTTGCAAAAGGGATGACATACAAAAACGCAGCAGCTGGTTTAAACTTAGGTGGTGCGAAAACAGTAATTATCGGTGATCCTCGTAAAGATAAGAGTGAAGCAATGTTCCGTGCACTAGGACGTTATATCCAAGGACTAAACGGACGATACATTACAGCTGAAGATGTTGGTACAACAGTAGATGATATGGATATTATCCACGAAGAAACTGACTTTGTAACAGGTATCTCACCATCATTCGGTTCTTCTGGTAACCCATCTCCAGTAACTGCATACGGTGTTTATCGTGGTATGAAAGCAGCTGCAAAAGAAGCTTTCGGTACTGACAATTTAGAAGGAAAAGTAATTGCTGTTCAAGGCGTTGGTAACGTAGCATATCATCTATGCAAACATTTACACGCTGAAGGAGCAAAATTAATCGTTACAGATATTAATAAAGAAGCTGTACAACGTGCTGTAGAAGAATTCGGTGCATCAGCAGTTGAACCAAATGAAATTTACGGTGTTGAATGCGATATTTACGCACCATGTGCATTAGGCGCAACAGTTAATGATGAAACTATTCCACAACTTAAAGCAAAAGTAATCGCAGGTTCTGCAAATAACCAATTAAAAGAAGATCGTCACGGTGACATCATTCATGAAATGGGTATTGTATACGCACCAGATTATGTAATTAATGCAGGTGGCGTAATTAACGTAGCAGACGAATTATATGGATACAATAGAGAACGTGCACTAAAACGTGTTGAGTCTATTTATGACACGATTGCAAAAGTAATCGAAATTTCAAAACGCGATGGCATAGCAACTTATGTAGCGGCAGATTGTCTAGCTGAAGAGCGCATTGCAAGCTTGAAAAATTCTCGTAGCACTTACTTACGCAACGGTCACGATATTATTAGCCGTCGCTAATCATTCATATATAACTTTTACAAAAGGTGTGGTTACCTCTTATGAGGTTTCCGCTTCCTTTTGAATTTATTAGTGGAGGTAGCAACATTGTCTGTAAATCGAATTCTTGTTATTAACCCAGGTAGTACATCCACAAAAATTGGTGTTTTTGATAATGAAAGACCCGTTCTAGAAGAAACGATTCGTCATGACGTAGAACAGATTGGAAAATATAAGCGAATTATCGACCAATATGAGTTTCGAAAAGAAACGATTTTAGAAGTTCTACATTCTCATGGTATTAACATTTCAAAATTAAACGCTGTTTGTGGACGTGGTGGATTACTTCGTCCAATCGAAGGCGGTACTTATACAGTAAACGATGCGATGTTAGAAGATTTGAAAAATGGCTTTAGCGGTCATCACGCTTCAAACCTTGGAGGCATTTTGGCATATGAAATTGCTTCTGGATTAAATATCCCTGCATTCATTGTGGATCCTGTCGTTGTAGATGAGATGGAGCCGGTTGCTCGTATAAGTGGCATTGCTGGTATGGAACGCAAAAGTATCTTCCATGCATTAAATCAAAAAGCAGTTGCTCGTAAAGTAGCTGAACAGTTAAATCACAAATACGAGGATTTAAATTTATTAGTTACACATATGGGCGGTGGCATTACAGTTGGTGCTCATAAAAAAGGAAGAGTAGTCGATGTGAATAACGGTTTAAACGGAGAAGGACCATTTAGTCCAGAGCGCGCTGGTACAGTACCAGTAGGGCAACTAGTAGAAATGTGTTTCTCTGGTGAGTATTACCGTGATGAAATGATTAAAAAACTTGTCGGACAAGGTGGACTTGTAAGTTTAATCGGTACAAATGATGCGATTAAAGTAGAGAAAATGGTTGAAAAAGGTGATCCTGAAGCAACTCTTATTTATAAGGCAATGGCATATCAAGTTGCAAAAGAGATTGGCGGAGCTAGCGCTGTACTTCACGGAAAAATCGATGCAATCGTATTAACTGGTGGACTGGCATACAGTAAAATTCTTGTCGATGAAATAAAAGAGCGAGTGGACTGGATTGCAGATGTTATCGTACATCCAGGCGAAGATGAGTTAGAAGCGTTAGCAGAAGGAGCACTTCGTGTGTTACGTGAAGAAGAAGCTCCAAAAGAATACGTTGTACGTGAAAAAGAAACGGTAGCTAGGGGTTGAGATAATGGCAAAAGAATATGATTTAGTCATCGTTGGCGGCGGTACTGGTGGATATGTTGCTGCAATTCGTGCATCACAATTAGGATTAAAAACAGCACTAGTCGAAAAAGAAAATCTTGGTGGTACTTGTTTACACAAAGGATGTATTCCTAGTAAAGCTCTTTTACGTAGTGCGGAAGTATATGCAACTGCTAAAAAAAGCGAAGAGTTCGGAGTTATTGCAAGCAATGTAGAACTAAACTTTGCGAAAGTACAAGAGCGTAAAGAGAAGATTGTAACGCAGCTTCATAAAGGCGTTCAACATTTAATGAAACAAGGTAAAATTGATGTGTTTGAAGGTATTGGTCGTATTCTTGGCCCGTCTATTTTCTCTCCTATGCCAGGGACAATTTCAGTTGAACTTGCAAGTGGAGAAGAGAATGAAATGTTAATTCCAAAAAATGTACTTGTTGCAACAGGTTCTCGTCCAAATTCATTACCAGGTTTAGAATTAGATGGAGAATACGTAATGTCTTCGGATCATGCCCTAAAAATGGAAACGCTTCCTAGTTCGATTATTATCGTTGGTGGCGGTGTAATCGGTATTGAGTGGGCATCTATGCTTGCTGACTTCGGTGTAGAAGTTACAGTATTAGAGTATGCAAAAACGATATTACCACTAGAAGATCAAGACGTTTCAAAAGAAATGCAACGTCTATTCAAGAAAAAAGGTATTAAAGTGGTAACTGGTGCAAAAGTATTACCAGAAACATTGGTAAAAGATAATGGAGTAACAATCCAAGCTGAACATAACGGTGAGAAAAAAGAATTTAAAGCTGAAAAAATGCTTGTATCTGTTGGAAGACAAGCGAATACGCAAAATATTGGCTTAGAGAACACAGATATCGTTGTGGAAAAAGGATACATTCAAACAAATGAGTTTTATCAAACGAAAGAATCGCATATTTACGCAATTGGAGATGTAATCGGTGGTTTGCAACTTGCTCACGTTGCTTCTCATGAAGGAATTGCTGCAGTAGAACATATTGCAGGGAAAGAAGTTACACCAATTGATTACTCTATGGTATCAAAATGCGTATATAGCAGTCCAGAAGTTGCTTCTGTTGGCTTAACAGAACAAGAAGCGAAAGAAAAAGGCTATAAGTTAAAAGTAGGTAAGTTCTCATTCCGCGCAATCGGAAAAGCACTTGTATACGGAGAATCAGATGGTTTCGTAAAACTTGTAGTTGATGAAGAGACAAATGACATTCTTGGTGTTCATATGATTGGACCACATGTAACAGATATGATTTCTGAAGCTGGTCTTGCAAGAGTACTTGATGCAACACCTTGGGAAGTAGCACATACAATTCATCCGCATCCATCATTATCTGAGGCGATTGGTGAAGCAGCACTTGCTGTAGATGGAAGAGCGTTACACGCATAAAAATGTGGATTTAGGAGGTTATGAAAAATGGCAGAAGTAAAAGAAAAGCGCCATGAAGAGCTTGGCTTAAGTGATGAGCAAGTATTAGAAATGTTCCGTACGATGTTACTTGCACGTAAAATCGACGAACGTATGTGGTTATTAAACCGCGCTGGTAAAATTCCATTCGTAATTTCTTGTCAAGGACAAGAGGCTGCACAAGTTGGAGCGGCGTTCGCTCTTGATAGAGAGAAAGATTATGCATTACCATACTATCGTGATATGGGTGTTGTACTAGCATTTGGTATGACAGCTAAAGAGCTTATGTTGTCTGCTTTCGCGAAAGCTGGAGATCCAAACTCTGGTGGTCGTCAAATGCCTGGTCACTTCGGTCAAAAGAAAAATCGTATTGTTACAGGTTCATCTCCAGTAACAACGCAAGTACCACATGCAGTTGGTATTGCACTAGCTGGAAAAATGGAGAAGAAAGATTTAGTAACGTTCGTTACATTTGGAGAAGGTTCTTCAAACCAAGGTGACTTCCATGAAGGGGCAAACTTTGCTGGTGTACACAAACTACCTGTTATTTTTATGTGTGAAAATAACAAATATGCAATCTCTATTCCGGTTGAAAAACAATTAGCATGTAAAAACGTATCAGATCGTGCAATTGGTTATGGTATGCCTGGATATACAATAGACGGAAACGATCCGCTTGCAGTATATAAAGCTGTAAAAGAAGCAGCAGATCGCGGTCGTCGTGGTGAAGGCCCAACTTTAATTGAAACAGTATCATATCGTTTAACAGCACATTCTAGTGACGATGATGATCGTGTTTATCGTGATAAAGAAGAAGTAGAAGAAGCAAAGAAAAAAGATTCAATTATAACATTCGCGGCTTATTTAAAAGAAGCTGGTGTGTTAACTGAGGAATCGGAAAAACAAATGTTAGACGAAATTATGCATATCGTAAATGAAGCAACAGAATATGCAGAAAATGCTCCGTATGCAGCACCTGAAGATGCATTGAAGCACGTATACGCAGAATAGGGGGGAACGTTTCATGGCTGTAATGTCTTATATTGATGCTATTACATTAGCAATGCGCGAAGAAATGGAACGCGATGAGAAAGTATTCGTTTTAGGAGAAGATGTTGGTAAAAAAGGTGGCGTGTTTAAAGCGACACACGGTTTGTATGATCAATTTGGTGAAGATCGTGCGCTTGATGCACCGCTTGCAGAATCTGCAATTGCTGGGGTAGCAATTGGTGCAGCAATGTATGGTATGCGTCCAATCGCTGAAATGCAGTTTGCTGATTTCATCATGCCAGCAGTAAACCAAATTGTTTCTGAGGCAGCAAAAATTCGTTATCGTTCTAATAATGATTGGACTTGTCCAGTTACAATCCGTGCACCATTTGGCGGGGGGGTTCACGGTGCATTGTATCATTCACAATCTGTAGAAGCGATGTTTGCAAACCAACCAGGTTTAAAAATCGTTATCCCTTCTACACCATATGATGCAAAAGGCTTATTAAAAGCAGCCATTCGTGATGAAGATCCAGTATTATTCTTCGAACATAAACGTGCATATCGTTTAATTAAAGGTGAAGTGCCGGAGGATGACTACGTATTACCAATCGGAAAAGCAGATGTAAAACGTGAAGGTGATGATATTACAGTTATCACGTACGGATTATGTGTTCATTTTGCTCTTCAAGCAGCTGAAAAGTTAGCACAAGATGGCATCTCTGCACACATTCTTGATTTACGTACTGTATATCCATTAGATAAAGAAGCAATCATTGAAGCAGCTTCTAAAACAGGTAAAGTTCTTCTTGTAACAGAAGACAATAAAGAAGGAAGCATTATGAGTGAAGTGGCAGCAATTATTGCTGAAAACTGTCTATTTGATTTAGATGCGCCAATCGCACGTCTTGCAGGTCCAGACGTTCCAGCAATGCCATATGCACCAACAATGGAAAAATTCTTTATGGTAAATCCAGATAAAGTTGAAAAAGCAATGCGTGAACTTGCGGAATTTTAATCGGGGGGACTATACATGGCTGTAGAAAATATTACAATGCCTCAGCTCGGGGAGAGCGTTACAGAGGGCACAATTAGTAAATGGCTCGTTAATGTTGGCGATCACGTAAACAAGTATGATCCGCTTGCAGAAGTAATGACTGATAAAGTAAATGCTGAAGTACCATCTTCTTTCACTGGTATTGTGAAAGAGTTAATCGCTGGTGAAGGTGATACGTTAGCTGTAGGTGAAGTAGTTTGTGTGATTCAAGTAGAAGGCGCAGACGAAGTAGCAGCAACAGCTGTTGAGGAAAAAACGAAAGAAGAACCAAAGGCAGCAGCAATTACGCCTGAAAAAGCACCGAAAGTAAAACAACCAACTGATGGAAAACCACGTTTTTCACCAGCTGTGTTAAAACTTGCGGGTGAGCATAACGTTGATTTAGATTTAGTAGAGGGTACGGGAGCAAACGGCCGTATCACTCGTAAAGATATTTTAAAGCTAGTGGAATCTGGAAATATTCCACAAGCAGGTGCGAAGAAAGAGGAAGCTGTAGCGGTAGTAGTAGAAGCTCGCCCAGAAGCACCAAAAGCAGCACCAGTAGCGCAAAAAGTAGAAGCTGCGAAACCAGTTTCTGTACCTACAATGCCTGGAGATATCGAAATTCCAGTAACAGGTGTGCGTAAAGCAATCGCAGCAAACATGTTACGCAGTAAACACGAAGCACCACACGCTTGGATGATGATTGAAGTAGATGTGACAAACCTTGTGTCATACCGTAACTCAATTAAAGGTGACTTTAAGAAGCGTGAAGGCTTTAACTTAACGTTCTTTGCTTTCTTCGTAAAAGCAGTGGCACAAGCGTTAAAAGAGTATCCTCAAATTAATTCAATGTGGGCTGGCGATAAAATTGTTCAGAAGAAAGATATTAACCTTTCTATCGCTGTTGCAACAGAGGAAGAATTATTTGTACCAGTAATTAAGCAAGCGGACGAGAAAACAATTAAAGGTATCGCTCGTGAAATTACAGAACTTGCAGGAAAAGTACGCACGAAATCGCTAAAAGCAGACGAAATGCAAGGTGGAACATTTACAATTAATAACACAGGATCATTCGGTTCTGTTCAATCTATGGGTATTATTAATTACCCACAAGCGGCTATTTTACAAGTTGAATCAATTGTAAAACGCCCAG
Source organism: Bacillus sp. AFS012607 (assembly GCF_002558005.1). Lineage (NCBI taxonomy): Bacteria > Bacillati > Bacillota > Bacilli > Caryophanales > Bacillaceae > Bacillus > Bacillus sp. AFS012607. Next base: position 442,698 of record NZ_NTVM01000012.1, on the reverse strand, counting down.
TAATTATGGATAATGGTATGTTCGGTGCTCGTGACATGGTTAACTTATGTTTATCACTTGATCACCGCGTACTTGATGGTTTAATCTGTGGTAAGTTCTTAGGACGTGTTAAAGAAATTTTAGAAAACATGTCAGAAAACAATACATCTGTATATTAATAAAAAGCTCGCTTATGCGAGCTTTTTATCGTCTTATTTCTTCATCTACATCCTACTATATGTATAAATACCTTTCCCAGTAATCTTACAATAAACGATTATGTATTAGGAATTTACGAAAATACATTGCTGATATATGGTATATGGATATAAAATAAGAAAAGAATAATTTTTTTGGCAAATCTTACTGATGAAACTGTAGTATAATATATTGTATTGTATGAAAAAGAGAGTTATTCTATATAAGTGTTTTATAGATAATGTGTAATCAGTCGTCAAAACATGAAGAATGTTGACTCCTGGTTTTTTATTTTGCTGTAACAATGTTTCAGGAGGATGTCATGAAAAGAAGTACCGAGTTTCTAAAAAGTTTAGATGTAAAATTAATTTTAATTTTGTGTGCACTATGTGTGACGAGTATAGCTGCTATATATAGCAGTCAGCAAACGGGACAGTATGGAGCTGCAAACTTTGCTATGAAGCAGGGGATTAACTACATAATTGGGGTTGTATTGTTACTTCTTATTGCTAGCATTGACTTAGATCAGTTGCAAAAATTGTCTTGGCCGCTTTATATTGCTGGGTTTGCTTCACTTATTCTTTTGAAAGTATTACCACCATCAGGTTTTACACCTGAAAAATTAGGTGCAAAAAGATGGTTTGTTTTCCCAGTATTTGGACAAATTCAGCCGTCTGAGTTTTTCAAAATTGCATTGCTTCTTGTAGTAGCGAGTATAGCAGTGAAACATAATGCACAGTATATGGCAAGGACATTCCAAACAGATTTAAAGCTAGTAGGTAAAATTATGCTAGTGTCACTTCCGCCTATGGCGGTTGTATATAGTCAACCGGATACAGGTATGGTGTTCTTATATGCTGCTGCAATTGCATGTATTTTATTTATGTCAGGTATACAAAAGAAATTGATAGCATTATGTACAGTTATTCCGTTGACCATATTATCTGCTTTAATATTTATTTTCTTTAAGTATCAAGATTTTTTCTATAATAATTTAGTTACTTTACTAAAACCTCACCAACAGTCGCGTATTGTAGGTTGGTTAAATCCATTTGAAAATGCAGATCAAGGTTACCAAACGCAACAATCGATTTTAGCTGTAGGTAGTGGAGGAATGGAAGGTAAAGGGTTTGGGGGAGGAAGCGTCTATATCCCAGAGAAGCATACTGACTTTATTTTCGCTACAATTGCCGAAGAAGGTGGGTTTATCGTAGCAGCGTTAGTTGTCTTCTTGTTCCTATTACTACTATATCGAACAATTATTATTGGTTATTCCGCTGATAATTTATTTGGTACATTATTATGCGCTGGATCGATTGGTATATTAACAGTTCAAATATTCCAAAACATCGGTATGATCGTTGGATTAATGCCTGTAAAAGGTATTGCATTACCTTTCTTATCGTATGGGGGAAGTTCCTTATTCTCGAATATGATTATGATGGGGCTCATACTATCGGTACGGAAAACTTATAAAAAATATATGTTTTCAGTTAAGTAAAAAAAGCTGGTTCGTTTTTAAACGAATCAGCTTTTTTACATATATGCTCATAAACGTTGCAAACTAAAACAGGATAGCAGTTTGAGACGGGTAAGGAGTGCAAATTGATGCATATGCATATTTTTGAAGGAGCACGGCATCTTTCTAATAGTGAATGGGTTATTCGGGCTATTATAGCATACATATTTTTAATATTAGTTGCGAAAGCGATGGGGCAAAGGTCTATCGCACAACTTCGTTTTTTAGATGTTGTATTAGTGTTATTGCTTGGTGGGAATATTTCTAACGCATTGTCTGATGAAAAAGTAGGGTTACTGGGCTCGATGATTACAACGTTCATACTTGTTGTACTTCATATTATAAGCTCAGTTTTAATGCTGAAATGGGATAGATGGAGACGCTTTTTAGAGCCAGCACCTATCATTCTTATACACAATGGTTCCATTGATTTTAGCAATTTGAAAAAGGCGAGAATTACGGCGGAATATTTATTTTCGGAACTTCGCATGCGAAATGTGAGCGATATTCAAACGGTTAAATTAGCATTATGGGAAGCGAGTGGCGTTGTTTCTATATTTCAGTATCCAGAATATGAAGCAGCTTCACGGCGGGATCTAAAAGTGGCGGGGAGAAGGTCTCCAGTTTCTTTCATTTTAGTGAAAAATGGAAGGATTCAACAGGACGTTCTCGCTTTAATAGGAAAAACAGAAGAGTGGGCAAAAGAGTTTTTAGAGAAGAGTGCGGAAATTGAATCCATTATGTTAGCTACAGTAGATGAATCACATAAAATAAATATTTTGTTAAAAAAATGAAAAATATACGCATTTTGTCGTTTTGTACATATGATACAATAGTGTGGACAACGAAAAAGGAGGCGATACGGTGGGATATGTAGAAGAATTACGAAAAATAGTTGGTCATCGCCCTTTAATTTTAGTTGGTGCTGTTGTACTCGTTATAAATGAAAATGGTTATGTTTTATTGCAGCAGCGGACAGAGCCGTACGGAAAATGGGGGCTACCTGGCGGACTAATGGAGCTTAGTGAATCACCAGAAGAAACAGCTTATCGTGAAGTATATGAAGAGACAGGAATAAAAGTGAAGAACTTGCGACTAATCAATGTATTTTCTGGAGCGAACTACTTTACAAAATTAGCAAACGGTGATGAATTTCAATCTGTAACAACCGCCTATTATACGGATGAATACGAAGGGGATTTTGTTATGAATAAAGAAGAAGCAGTTCAGCTTAAATTCTTTTCAGTAACAGAACTACCTGACTATATTGTAGGATCGCATAAAAAAATAATTGCTGAATATATGAATATTATGGAAAAAAAGATATAATAAAAGTGAAAGAAATACAAAAACACAGCTCTGGTTGGTAGTCCAGACGCATGATTTCATGTCAGTAACCTTCCCCTCCGGGATGTCCCGTATTTCTAATTTTTTAAAGGAGGGGCTGTCAATGGAGTTGACAGTATATCATGATGGCCAATTTTTTGTTGGAATTATTACATGCAAAGAACAAGGGAAATTGTATGGAGCGAGGTATATTTTTGGAGCGGAACCGTCAGATGAAGAAGTGCTTATGTTTGTGAATGGTTCACTTTTAGAGCATTTTCAGCATTTTGCAAAATGTGGTGTAGAAGTTAAAGAAAAACAGCGTCCTAAAAATATAAAGCGTATCATACGACAAACAGCAAAAGAAACAAATGTTAAACGTTTTACTAAGGCGCAAGAGGCGATTAGTTTATCTTATGAATTGCATAAACAAGAAAAGAAAGTGCAGTCTAAGGAGAAGCGAGAAGCTGAAAAAGAAAGAAGACGTTTAATTAAAGTACAAAAAGCAAAGCAAAAACATCGTGGTCATTAAAGAAAAGGTGTTAGAGCAAGTGCTCTAACACCTTTTCTATACTTAAATACAAGTAAACTTACTTGTATTTCATAAACATTAACTGGTAAGATACAAATAGGTAGTTTTAGAGGAGGGAAAAGAGTGATTAATTTTAACTTTTTTATGAATGATGTTGTCCGCCAAGCGCGTGAAGAGATTGTCTCTGCTGGATATACAGAATTGACGACGCCGGAAGCGGTAGAAGAAGCGTTTAAAAGAAATGGAACAACACTTGTAATGGTAAACTCTGTATGTGGTTGTGCAGGTGGTATCGCTCGTCCTGCTGCTGCGCATTCCGTACATTATGATAAACGTCCTAACCACCTTGTAACGGTGTTTGCAGGTCAAGATAAAGAAGCGACAGCAAGAGCGCGTGAATATTTCGAAGGGTACCCACCTTCTTCTCCATCATTTGCTTTATTAAAAGATGGAAAAATTGTAACGATGGTAGAGCGTCATGAAATTGAAGGTCATGAACCGATGCAAGTTATTGCAAAACTACAATCGTATTTCGAAGAGAATTGTGAAGAACTATAAAAAATAATAAAAAAGGCGGCACGTCCACAATCAAGTGGATGTGCCGCCTTTTTTATTTATTATTTTAATTTCTGAGATATGCATAGTTATGTTATTTTATGCATTATTTTATACACGACAAAAAGCGTTTGTATTGTTATTTTATTTATTTTTATTTTATATATTGCATAAAAATAAAAGTGCTGATACAATACAAACATCGAATAAATATTCTATTAAACTTTTAAATATACATTATTAGGGGGAAGAAAGATGAAGAAGTTATTATCAATATCGTTTGCACTTATTTTAATTGTAAGTATATTCAGCGCTTGTAGTAATGGGGAATCGAAAGAAACAAAAGGAAATAAGAAAGTACTCGTAATGGGGACTTCAGCAGATTATAAACCATATGAATACGTGGAAGCTTCAAAAAGTGATGAAATTATTGGTTTTGATGTTGATGTTGCTAAATATATCGGAAAAGAACTTGGGTATGAAGTGAAAGTGAAAGATATGGACTTTGGTGGTTTATTAGCATCTCTTAGTTCAGGAAAAGTTGATTTCGTAATGGCAGGTATGACGCCAACTGCAGAGCGTAAAAATAATGTTGATTTTACAGATATTTATTTTGTTGCGAAAAATATGGTCGTTTCTAAAAAGGATTCTAATATTAAATCTGTAGAGGATTTAAAAGGGAAAAAAGTAGGAGTACAAACAGGATCTATTCAAGAAGAGAAAGCAGCAGAATTTAAAAAACAAGTAGATTTCCAAGTTGAGGGACGTGACCGTATACCAGAAATCGTACAAGAAATTAAAGCTGGTCGTTTTGACGCTGCAATTATAGAAGACACAGTTGCTAAAAATTATTTAGAGAAAATGAAAGATTTAAAAGGAATTGAAATTAAAGAAGCGCCAGAAGAAGTTGGCGCAGCAATTGCCCTTCCGAAAAATAGTGATAAAACAGCTGAATTTAATAAAGTAATTAAAAAAATGCAAGAAAATGGAGAAATGGATAAATTAGTGAAGAAATGGTTTGGCAGCGAAAAATAAGCTGCCTTTCACTTTTCTTTGAGGGGAATGAAAAGGATGAACTTAGATTTTTCGGCGATTACGCCTTCGATACCATATATACTAAAAGGTTTAGAAGTTACTTTGAAAATTGTAGCAGTATCAGCTTTAGCAGGATTTATTTTAGGAACATTATTAGCACTTTGTAAAATTGCTAGAATACGAGCGTTAAATATAGCAGCAGATTTTTATACATCAATTTTTCGTGGTACACCACTTGTATTGCAATTAATGATTATTTATTTCGGCGTCCCGCAAATAATTGGTTATGAAATACCAGCATTCTTAGCAGCTGTACTTGCATTTAGCTTGAATTCAGGTGCATACATGTCAGAAGTGATTCGTGCTGGTATTCAAGCAGTTGATAAAGGACAAACAGAAGCAGCGATGGCTTTAGGGATACCGTACGGAAAAATGATGAGAAATATTATTTTCCCTCAAGCATTAAAAAATATATTACCAGCTCTTGTGAACGAATTTGCGACACTTACGAAAGAATCGGCTGTAGTAACAGTAATAGGCGCGACTGATTTAATGCGTCGTGCTTACATCGTAGGCGGTGAGACATTTAAATATCTTGAACCATTACTTTTTGTTGGACTCATTTATTATATGTTAGTCATTATTCTTACATTAGTCGGGAAGGCAATTGAAGGGAGAATGAAGAAAAGTGATTAAAATTGAAAACCTTCATAAATCATTTGGTAAAAACGAAGTATTAAAAGGAATTACAACAACGATTGAAAAAGGGGAAGTAGTTGCAATTATAGGACCTTCTGGATCAGGAAAATCAACATTTTTACGTTGTATGAATATGTTAGAAGCACCAACGGATGGTCACATTTGGATTGGAACGGAAGAAGTAACGAATTCGAAAACGAATGTTATGCATGTTCGTGAAAATGTCGGTATGGTATTTCAGCATTTTCACTTATTTCCTCATATGACTGTATTAGAAAATATTACGTATGCTCCTATCAATGTAAAAGGGGTAACGAAGCAAGAAGCTGAAAAGAAAGCGGAGAAACTTTTAGAAAAGGTTGAATTAGTAGATAAAAAAGATACGTATCCGAATCGTCTTTCGGGAGGACAAAAGCAACGTGTAGCAATTGCAAGAGCGTTAGCGATGGAACCGGAAGTTATGTTATTTGATGAACCGACATCGGCGCTAGATCCAGAGATGGTGAAAGAAGTGTTAGAAGTTATGAAATCGTTAGTTACGACAGGAATGACGATGGCTATCGTTACACATGAAATGGGCTTTGCAAAAGAAGTGGCAGATCGTGTTCTTTTCTTGGACGGAGGAAAGCTTGTAGAAGATAGTGTGCCAGAAGAATTTTTTGCAGCGCCGAAAAGTGAACGTGCGCAACAATTTTTACAAAAAATATTGTAATATGAAAAGGTTATGTGAATAATAAGTAGAAAAGGATGACATTGTGTCATCCTTTTTTTATACTAACTGTAAATACGTTTATACATATAGGAGTAATGATATGTTTAAAATTGGATATCGTACAGTAAAAACAGCAATTGGGACAGGCGCGGCAGTTTTTATTGCTCAGTTATTAGGATTAGAATTTTATAGTTCAGCGGGTATTTTAGTTATTTTATGTGTACAAAATACGAAGCGCAAATCGCTTCAAGTGTCGTTACATCGTTTTCTAGCGTGTGTATTATCAATGGTATTCGCGTTTTGTATTTTTGAAACGATCGGCTATACACCACTTGCAATTAGCATATTGTTACTTACATTTATTCCGACTGCAGTTATGCTCAAAATTCAAGAGGGTATTGTCACGAGCTCAGTTATTGTTATGCACCTGTATTCATTGAAGCAAATTACATGGCTTATAGTTGGAAATGAAATTGCTATATTAACGATAGGGATTAGCGTGGCTCTATTAGTGAATATGTATATGCCGAGTAGTGAAAATAAGCTAAAAGAGTATCAAGATAAAATAGAGAGTAATTTTAAAACGATTTTGTTTGAAATGGTTGTGTATTTACGAAATCGAGAAAGTAGTTGGAGTGGAGCAGAACTCATTGAAACCGAGAATATGTTAAATGAGGCAAGAGATTTATCGTTTAAAAAACTTGAGAATGCATTTATGCGAGAAGATGATTATTACTATCGTTATTTTAATATGCGTATGCAACAATTCGAAATTTTAGAGCGAATGATACCACTAGCAGCTTCTTTATCGTGGACATATGAACAAGCTGACATGATTGCAGATGTTGTTGAAAACATTGGTAATGCTATTAGCCCTGAGAGTACTGGCGTTATTTCCTTAAGGCAGCTTCAAGAAATGAGGGAATTATTTAGAGACATGCCATTGCCAGCTACACGCGAAGAATTTGAGATACGTGCGAAACTTGTTCAACTTGTGTATGAAATGGAACAATATTTACTCATTAAAAGTCGCTTTAAGGGAAAGGATAATATAAAAGAACTTATATAGAAGGTAGGAATTATCTATGCCGTATCTTCTCTCTATCATATTATGTCTTTCTTTATCGCCGCTTTGGCCTCTTGGGGATAATCCGCGTGCCGGAGATCCTTTTATTATTGTAAATAAAGCAACGAATAAATTAGCTTACATTGACGATGGAAAGATTCAAAAAGTTTTTCCAGTAGCGACAGGGAAAACGAATGAATTAACTCCAGAAGGAACTTTTGATGTTGTAATGAAAGCGAAGGACCCGTATTACATTGCGAAGAATATTCCGGGTGGATCGCCAAAAAATCCACTTGGGTCAAGGTGGATTGGGTTTAATGCAAGAGGAACTGATGGAAGTAAATATGGAATACATGGAACAAACCAACCGAGTTCAATTGGAAAGTATATTTCACAAGGATGTATAAGAATGAAGAAAAACGATGTGGAATATTTGTTTGATCGTATTCCAATTGGAACGAAAGTATGGATTGTGAAATCGAAAAAATCATTTCAGCAATTGGCAAAAGAAAAAGGAGCCGTTGCATATGAAAAAGCCAACGAAAAGGTTGGCTTTTTCTATTGTAATAAGTTGTCTTGACATGTGTACATAACCATGCGTTAATGAAAGTATAGAAAGATAAAATTAGATAAAGGGGTTGCTCATATGTACTTGAATCCAAAACTTTCGTATATGCAGTTTTTTATGGGATTTCTATTTGTTATTACATTCATATTGGCAACTTTTAATATATGTTCTTATCTTGTAGCGATTGTATGTATGGCATTACTTAATCTCACTTTTGTTATTGGAGCATTTCAGCAGAAACAATATACAAGTTTTGTAATAGCACTTGTAATGTCATTTTCCTTTAGTATTGTAGCGATTGTGTTTTATATAAAATAAACCATCTCGATGTCGAGATGGTTTATTTTTTCATGTGTAAAAAGTAAAAAAAGGACGAACACATCGCCCTTTTTACCAAAACATACTCGCGCCAGCAAGTAATGTTGTTACAAGCATAGAAATTAGCATCACATAAACCATAATTTTTTGAGCTTTTTTATGCATCGTTATACCTCCTTGCAAATCAGTACAATTTCATTGTAACGAGAAATGAAATTATGGACAAGGGGAGAGTGAGGACAAAATTCGGGAGGGGATTGCAAAATATAACAGGAAATTTGAGTGTGTATAGAGAATATAGTTAAAGGATATATTGTTAATTTTTAGTTGGGCAAGCTGAAGAATGGAGATACGATGATGAAAATATACGAAACAGATCGTTTATACTTAAGGGAAATAGATGAGTCGTATGCTGAAACAGTTCTTCAATATTACGACAGAAATCGTGAATTTTTAAAAGCTTGGGAAGAGTATAGACCGGATGATTTTTTTACGCTAGATTATCAAAAGAAAAAGTTGCAAAAGGATAGAAAAGAGTTCGAAGACGGGAAAATCATCAGACTATGGATTTTTAAAAAGGGTGATGATACAAAAATAATTGGGTGTATTTCATTTAATTTAATCGTTCGTGGCATTTATCAATCTTGTGTACTCGGTTATAAATTAGATAAAGCAGAGTTAAACAAAGGGTATACGACAGAAGCACTTAGAAAAGCAATTCAAGTTGCTTTTGAGGAATTTCAGTTACATCGTATAGAAGCTCCGATTATGCCTCGTAATTTAGCATCTATACAAGTGGTGACGAAGATAGGTTTTCAATATGAAGGCGTGTCTAGGAAGATGTTAATGGTAAATGGCGTGTGGGAGGATCATATGCGCTGGGTATTGTTAAATGAGTAATAGAAAGCAGATGGTTATCTAGACATGTAAACCATCTGTTTTTTGTCTTGTATTTCGAAACTTTTGCGAAATTCTGTTATAATTAGTAGTGTTACATACATAATGGTAGTGCAGGAGGCGCAGTCTTATGATTAATCAAGAACGTTTAGTAAATGAATTTATGGAATTAGTACAAGTAGATTCTGAAACGAAATTTGAAGCAGAAATCTGCAAAGTATTAACGAAGAAATTTACAGATTTAGGTGTAGAAGTATTTGAAGATGACACAATGGCTGTAACTGGTCATGGTGCAGGCAACTTAATTTGTACTTTACCAGCAACAAAAGATGGTGTTGATACAATTTACTTTACTTCTCATATGGATACAGTAGTTCCTGGTAATGGAATTAAGCCTTCTATTAAAGATGGATATATCGTATCAGATGGTACAACAATTTTAGGTGCGGATGATAAAGCTGGATTAGCATCAATGTTCGAAGCAATCCGTGTTTTAAAAGAGAAAAATATCCCTCACGGTAAAATTGAATTCATTATTACAGTCGGAGAAGAATCAGGTCTTGTTGGTGCAAAAGCTTTAGATCGTGAGCATATTACAGCGAAATATGGCTATGCATTAGATAGCGATGGAAAAGTTGGTGAAATCGTTGTTGCAGCTCCAACACAAGCGAAAGTGAACGCAATTATTCGCGGGAAAACAGCTCACGCTGGTGTAGCGCCGGAGAAAGGTGTATCTGCAATTACTATCGCAGCGAAAGCAATTGCGAAGATGCCACTTGGTCGCATTGACTCTGAAACGACTGCAAATATTGGACGTTTTGAAGGTGGTACACAAACGAATATCGTTTGCGATCATGTACAAATCTTTGCAGAAGCTCGTTCGTTAATCAATGAGAAAATGGAAGCACAAGTTGCGAAAATGAAAGAAGCATTTGAAACAACTGCAAAAGAAATGGGCGGTCATGCAGACGTTGAAGTAAACGTTATGTACCCAGGATTTAAATTTGCTGATGGGGATCACGTTGTAGAAGTTGCAAAACGTGCAGCTGAAAAAATTGGTCGTACACCTTCTCTTCACCAAAGTGGTGGCGGAAGTGATGCAAACGTAATTGCAGGACACGGTATCCCAACAGTTAACTTGGCAGTTGGTTATGAAGAAATTCATACAACAAACGAGAAGATTCCTGTTGAAGAGTTAGCAAAAACAGCAGAATTAGTTGTTGCAATTATTGAAGAAGTAGCGAAGTAATGGAATAGAAAAAGCGTGTAAATCAATTGTGATTTACACGCTTTTTATTTTGACTCGATTGCTTTGACAAGACGTATAAGCCAATATAAGAAAAACTATGGAAGTATATACGTTGTTGCTATATGTACTAGACGAGGGAATAATCCTAACGTATTCATATTGAAAATCGGAAGTAGTAAATAATTAATTGCAATGATTAATATAACTACAAGGAACATATAGTTAATTTCATCATAATCAGCCTCTTTCACATGTGTATCCTCTTTATATCGATTATAAAAAAGAACAAGTAATTATTATAACTATTGTGCAAAATTTGATATAATAAAAGAACGAACGTTCTGATCAGGGGGTGAGTACTATGCGAGAAATGTATCCGAAAAATGGTCGTGTTATTTTACATGTAGATATGAATTGCTTTTTCGCATCTGTTGAAATTGCTCATGATCCATCATTACAAGGAAAGCCATTAGCGGTTGCTGGAAATGAAAAAGAGAGAAAAGGAATTATAATAACATGTAGTTATGAGGCGAGAGAATACGGAATACGTACGACGATGCCCCTTTGGGAAGCGAAAAGATTATGCCCGCAATTAGTTGTAAGGCGTCCTAATTTCACATTATATCGCGAAGCTTCATTTCAAATGTTTCAAGTCCTTTCCCGTTTTACAGAAAAGATACAACCAGTCTCAATAGATGAAGGATATTTAGATATTACAGATTGCTATGCACTTGGTTCGCCTCTTGAAATAGCAAAGATGATGCAACAAGCACTATTAACAGAGTTACAGCTTCCGTGTAGTATCGGAATCGCTCCAAATCTTTTCCTAGCAAAAACAGCTTCTGATATGAAAAAACCTCTCGGTATTACCGTGCTTCGAAAACGTGATATTCCAGAAATGATTTGGCCACTTCCAGTTGAAGCAATGCATGGGATTGGAGAAAAAACAGCTGAAAAATTAAATGAAATTCATATACATACAATTGAACAGTTAGCGAAGGGAGACGAGCATATCATTCGCGCTAAAATTGGCAAGCACGGTATTGATTTACAAAAGCGTGCAAAAGGTACGGATGATAGGGAAGTGGATCCGAGTCAAATGGGCCAACATAAAAGTGTCGGTAACTCGATGACTTTTTCAAAGGATATGGATGAAGAGAAAGAATTACTTGATATGTTAGAACGGTTATCAAAATCAGTGAGTAAAAGATTACAAAAGCGAACCCTTGTCAGCTATAATATTCAAATTATGATTAAATACCATGATAGGCGAACAGTAACACGGAGTAAGCAATTGAAAAATGCGATTTGGGAAGAACGTGATATTTTTCAAGCAGCATCCCGTTTATGGAAGCAACATTGGGATGGTGATTCCGTTCGTTTACTAGGTGTTACAGCTACTGAAATAGAGTGGAAGACAGAATCGGTGAAACAATTAGATTTGTTTTCATTTGAAGAGGATGCGAAAAAAGAACCACTACTTGCTGTCATTGATCAAATTAATGATAAGTATGGAACACCGATTTTACAACGAGGTAGTCAACTACTACGTAAGCAAGAGAAGTCGTTTCAACAAAAGTTAGAAAATAAGTTTATGTAGAAGGTGTCATGAAGTAGTAAAATCATGACACCTTTCATTTTTAACTTGCTTCTAAATCTAATGAAGTTTTCCAACCAGCTGCAGTAACGCCAGATTCTAATAGCATTCTACTTACTATTTTTTCAATTAAGATAGCCGCATTTGTCTTGCAATGTAATGTAGCCTGTATACACACCTTTCGATTAGAATCTACGTCTTCGCTATACAACTCTTTTAAACCGAGCCCTTCTGTACTTACCATATGCATAAGTAAAAAACGAATATGTGCTTCATTTTCTTCTGAACAAGTAAGGGAAAGTAAGTAGTTTGTTTGTTCTGGTGATTCTTTTTTTGATTTTTTATTCATAAAAAGAGCAATTGGGCGAAGGAGTATATTTGCTAGTAACACGCCGGCTGTACCTAATATAGCTGCAACGAGGAAACCGGCGCCTGTAAGAGTACCGACAGCAGCTGCACACCATAAAGTAGCTGCCGTATTTAGCCCTCTAATACTAAAACCATCGCGGATAATAACGCCACCCCCTAAAAAGCCAATGCCACTAACGACTTGAGCAGCAATGCGGGATGGGCTAGCATCATGATCAAGCATGACGGATAATAAAACAAATATACAGGCACCAAGTGATACGAGAGCATTTGTCCGTAACCCAGCCATTCTGTGTCTCCATTGTCTTTCCATTCCAATGCAAGCTCCTACAATAATTGCTATAACTAATCTGAATACAATGTCGTACCATACCATCATGGTCACCTCCATATATAAATATGTGTTATGTCTTTTAGAATGAGCGGGGAATATCCACTCATTCTTATTTTTACAACCAGCTACGAAACTTTTTAATATAAAGCTTTTTTAGGAATTGTGTTAAAAAAGCGTAGCCTAATAGTATTCCTACTAACCAAGGAAAGTAGTTAAGTGGCAATGCTTGTAAACCAACGGCTGCACCAAGTGGTGAGAATGGAATATAAATCCCGATTGCCATAATAAGAGCGGTTAATAAAACGACTGGTGTTGATGCAGTGCTTTGAATAAATGGAATCTTTTGTGTTCTTATCATGTGAACAATTAAAGTTTGTGTTAACAATCCAACGACAAACCAACCGGACTGGAATAATGATTGCTCGCTCGGTGTATTTGCACCAAATACATTCCACATGACTACGTATGTGATAATATCAAATACGGAACTAATTGGGCCGATACAAATAATGAAGTTTCGTAAGTTTGCAGTATCCCATTTTCGTGGTTTTTCTAGAAACTCTTTATCCATTTTGTCCCATGGAATAGAAAGTTGTGAAATATCATAAAGTAAGTTTTGAATTAAAAGATGAATGGCAAGCATCGGTAAAAAAGGAATGAAAGCACTTGCTACTAACACGCTAAACACATTACCGAAGTTAGAGCTAGCTGTCATCTTAATATATTTTAAAATATTTCCGAATGTAGTACGTCCTTCTAAAATACCTGCTTCTAATATAGTTAAACTTTTTTCGAGTAGAATAATATCGGAAGCTTCTTTCGCAATATCAGTAGCAGTATTAACAGATATTCCGACATCAGCTTCACGTAATGCTACAGCATCGTTAATGCCGTCTCCCATGTAACCTACAGTGTGTCCATTTCCTTGTAATGCGTGTATAATACGAAATTTTTGCATTGGATTAAGCTTCGCAAATACAGTCGTTTCTTCAGCAAGTTTTGCTAATGCTTTATCTGGTAAAGAATCAATCTCGTAACCGAGGATTGGTTCGCCGATATCTAATCCAACTTCTTTACAAACCTTTCTTGTAACAATTTCGTTATCGCCAGTTAAAATTTTCACTTGTACACCATGTTTTTGTAATGCTTGAATTGCAGCTGCTGCAGATGGTTTCGGTGGATCTAAAAAGCCGATATATCCACTGAGAATCATATCTGTTTCGTCTTTTACTGCGTACTCTTTATTATTTATTCTTCTATCTTTTTTATAAGCCACAGCAATAACCCGCATACCTTCACTATTTAATGTCTCACTTAGTTTTTTGACATTTGAACGTATTTCCTCGGTGAGTGGAACGACTTTTTCATCCACTTCGGTGTAATTACAAATTGATAAAATTTCTTCTACGGCACCTTTACAAACCATTGTATGTTCACCTGAAATATCTTTTACGATGACTGACATACGCCGGCGGGCGAAATCGAATGGAATTTCATCTAGCTTTTGAAAAGCTGATGGATTAAATTTATTGTTTTCCTCTGTATGCTTAATAACAGCTTTATCTATTAAATTTTTCAATCCAGTTTGATAGAAACTATTTAAATAGGCAAATTGTAAGACGCGATTGCATTCATTTCCCTTGGGATCTAAGTGACGAACAAGGACAACTTTATCTTCTGTTAAAGTTCCGGTTTTATCTGTACAAAGAATGTTCATAGCACCTAAGTTTTGAATAGAATTTAGCTGTTTTACAATTACTTTTTGTTTAGACATGTTAACGGCACCTTTAGCTAAATTAGCAGTTACAATCATTGGTAACATTTCAGGTGTAAGACCAACAGCGACGGCAATAGCGAAGAAGAAAGCTTCTTGCCAATCTCCTTTTGTGAATCCATTAATGAGAAGGACAATAGGCGCCATAATAAGCATGAATGTAATTAAGAGCCAGCTTACTTTGTTTACACCTTTATCAAAGCTTGTTTCTACACGCTTTCCGATTACCTTATTTGCTAAAGAGCCGAAATACGTATCGGTACTTGTTGAGATGACAACAGCTTTTGCGCTACCACTTACAATATTTGTTCCCATGAAGCAAAGGTTTTCCATATCGAGTGGATTGTAATTTTTTTTCATGTTTTTCGGTAAGATATGCTTATTTTCTGTATGGTAGCAGTGTTCGTATTTTTCTATAGGAAGTGCTTCCCCTGTCAAAGAAGATTGATTAACAAATAAATCTTTAGCGGATACAACACGCACATCAGCTGGAACGATATCACCAGCTGAAAGGGAAATAATATCGCCAGGTACAAGCTCTTCAATTGGAATTTCTGTTGTGTAATTTCGATTTAAATTCGTTACATTTTTTGTTTCATGTACAAATCCATTTATTCTAAATACGCTCGCAGTTGTTCGAACCATAGCCTTTAAATTATCGGCAGCTTTTTGAGAACGAAATTCTTGGGAAAACCGAATCGTTGCACTAAGTAGTACCATTGCAGATACGACAATTGTTCCTTGTATGTCATCTGTGAAAAAGGAGAGTGCCCCAAGAGCTAATAAAACGAAAATAAATGGATTTTTAAATGCCAGCAGAAATTGAATGTACCACGGCGCCATTTTATTATGAGCTATTTCGTTCGGACCGTATAAAGAAAGTCTACGAGCCACTTCTTGTTTAGATAATCCATCTTGTGTTGTTTCTAGAAGTTTTAACGCAGAGATTACATCTTGTGTTGCAACCTCCACTAATAATTCGTTATTTGTTTTCATGCTATCTTGCTCATAAGCATGCTTTGTTTCTTGTCTTTGTAAATTAAACATCGGTAGTTCCTCCTCTGTCATGAAGGAGGAAACAATCTGTTACCTAACTAACTATTTGAAATGGTGAGGAACAGTTTCTTTCCTACCTACATGATGAAATATGAATGTAAAACGTATGGGTATCTGGGCCGAATCATCAATTGCCAACTGTTCCTCACCTCCGTACAATTTAGTAGTTTCTGAATATGCTATGTTTGTTTCATAGTAAGGTGCATATAGACGTAAAAAGACCTTTACTCAAAACGAGTAAAGGTCTGAATTCGCAGTTAAAAGAGTCCACAACAAAGACTGCTAGTAGACATAAATAAAAACAGTTTTTGTGTATGACAAAATACATGCACCTCTCCCTCGTTGAGTTTTAGCACTGTATAGCATAGGTACTGAAACCAGCTACGTTAAAAAAGGCCTTCATTCCGACCTTTCCTGTTGACCCATTGGCGTCTCTCGACATTTTTGGGCAGCAGCGTTTCTCTATACAGGAGCCTCACCTAACAGAGACCATATTCAATTACATGTTGAATGTTAGCACTGTAAAATCGTAGTGTCAATATCTTTTTTATCTGTGTTTTTAAAATATTAAATGGATTTATAATAGATATATGGGATGAAATACATGATATTAATTATAAATAATGTGGAAAATAAATATTTTTATAAAAGGGGAATTTGTAATGGTACCACAAAATTTTATTATAAATATTGAGAATCAAAAGTGGTTGTTTAATGAGCAGGAAGATTTATGTTCTCACGGGGAAATTTATTTAAATGTGGATGGAACGATTATTACGCGGACAGGTATGGATGAGGAATGGGGAATAAGTGAATCAGCTTTAGCTCTGTTACGAACTTTAGATAAAGAATATATTTGTGATATTGAAAATGAAGAGGGGCTTATTTTGCACGGATGTGGCACTATGCTCATGTTAGGATGCCCAATTTCAATTCATTGGACTATAAACCATATAGGTGAAAATGTGGTTTTAAAGGATTTTGTCAAAGTTATTTCTACTGATCAAAAGGCTATATACTATGAAGGGCTTCATATAGAATTGAATGAAAATGAATATAGAAAACAAATTGTTTCTTTTGCACTACAAGCAAAAGAATTATTTAATAAATCAAGTGAAAAGATAATTTTAAATGAGCTTGAGCGAAGTATGTATACCGACTTTTGGACGGAATATGATCATTTGTTAAATAAGTATAAATAAAAAAGCACTGTAACCAGTGCTTTTTTATTATAGATTACGAGATTGTAGGGTTTTCAAAAATAACAATCTCTGAACTGTTTGTAGTTGAAACGCGTTGGGCGTAATATGTTAAAGCTGAAGAAATATATGCTGGTAACGTATCATTTGTATGTGATGTTGTATATTCATGGATTAATTCCTTTAAAGTTGTCCATTCTAATTGTGCTGGGTGATCAGACACGAAAGAACTTACCCAGCGATCAAATGAAGATGAAAAATCAGTTTGTAAACGAAATACTTCTTTCATAATAAAACGCTCCCTTAAAATGTAGTATAATTATTTTACCACAAAACACGAACGATTGGTAAATTTTTTAAGTATAACGTTCGTGTTATATAGTTGTCTAGATGATTGGTTATGTAAATTCGATTTGCCATTTGAAATAACATTCCGTAAGATGAGAGATAGAGTATATTTAGAGCTGGAGGAAAGAAAGTGGAATTTGTATTTTTAGGAACTGGTGCAGGTGTTCCTTCAAAAGGAAGGAACGTTTCAGCAATTGCTTTACAATTGTTAGAAGAACGAGGACAGACTTGGTTATTTGATTGTGGCGAGGCCACGCAACATCAAATATTACATACATCGGTACGTCCGCGCCGCATTGAAAAAATATTTATTACGCATTTACATGGCGATCATATTTTTGGATTGCCTGGTTTATTAGGTAGCCGTTCATTTCAAGGAGGAACTACGCCTTTAACGGTGTATGGACCGAAAGGAATTAAACAATTTATTGAAGTGGCATTATCGGTAAGTACGACACATGTGAAATATCCACTTGAAGTTGTGGAGATAACAGAAGAAGGTACCGTATTTGAAGATAATGAATTTTATGTAGAAACGAAAAGATTGTCACACGGTATAGAATGTTTTGGATATCGTATTGTAGAGAAAGATATACAAGGTGCTCTTTTAGTTGATAAATTGCTTGAGATGGGTGTGAAACCAGGTCCAATCTTTAAACGTTTAAAAGATGGAGAAGTAGTTGAATTAGAGGATGGCACGATATTAAATGGAAATGAGTTTATCGGCCCACCTCAAAAAGGAAGAATTATTACTATCTTAGGTGATACGCGATATTGCGAAGCGAGTAGGGAGCTTGCGCAAGATGCAGATGTACTTGTCCATGAAGCGACTTTCGCAGCAGAAGATGAGCAACAAGCGCATGATTATTTTCATTCCACATCTAAGCAAGCTGCGAGCATTGCACTTCAGGCAAATGCGAAGCGATTAATCTTAACTCACATTAGTTCTCGCTATCAAGGAGATACATATAAGGAATTATTGAAAGAGGCAAGAGAGTTGTTTTCTAATACAGAAATAGCGACAGATTTGAAATCATTCCCAGTAGAAAAATAATAATTTTGTAAAAAATGGTAACGATGGGTTACCATTTTTTTATGTCTAAAAAAATTTAAAAATAAAACTGTTATTATTTTATGCTTATACTTGGATGATACAGAAAATTAGAATGGTTTGAATATATACGATAAAAATACGAAATAATGATTATTTAGAAAAACTGTTATATAAGTCAGATGACATACAAGTGATACAAATAGCAGGAATGGACTTTTATTCAGAACTTTTAAAATTCAACAAAAGTAAGCGTTTTATAAAAAACAAGCTATAATGAGGGCAGATTATAATTTATGATAAGTCACATGCTTTTTAGTTATTATCGTAACAAGTGAAGTTGACTAAACCATGAGAGAGTAACATGAGAATTATAATAGGAAAGATATCACTTGTTTATGCTATGCTTGCAATGGCTTCTGTGTTAAACTTTGGATTGCTACCAGACTTTATTGTGGATTATCTTATATCATTTTTTTAATGAAAATAATACTAAGATTCTTATGTATTATGATAACTGGTATTATTTCAGGTTATATTGGATTACTTTTATTCAAAAATTATCCAATTCATACAGCAGAACAAATTCGTGGTACAACTGGAAAAGCGACAGATGTAGCAGCTTAATAGAATAGTAGAATAAATTTTTTTCATAGAGGTTTAGGGGGAGTTATGATGAAGTATCGCTCAGTATTTGATATTATCGGTCCAGTTATGATTGGACCATCAAGTTCACATACAGCAGGCGCGGCAAGAATGGGGCAAGTTGCTCGCCAGCTGTTTCGTCATGAACCAGAAAGAGTAAGCATTTCGTTATATGGATCATTTGCAAAGACGTATCGAGGGCATGGTACCGATGTAGCACTAATCGGTGGAATATTGGGATTTGAAACAGATGACTTACGTATTCCAGAGGCGCTAGAAATAGCAAAAGAGCGCGGAATTGAAGTGGAATTCATTGAAGAAGATGCCAATGCACCTCACCCAAATACAGCAAGAATTCGTTTGTATAAAGGTGAAGAAGAAATTGAAGTTGTTGCTTGCTCAATTGGTGGCGGTAAAATTGAAGTTGTAGAATTAAACGGATTCGATCTTCAATTATCAGGCACAAGTCCAGCACTACTTATTGTAAATAACGATCGCTTTGGTGCTATTGCAGCGGTGGCTTCAATCCTTGCTACACACGAGATTAACATTAGTACAATGAGTGTTTCTCGTAAAGAAAAAGGAAGAAGAGCGCTTATGGTTATTGAAACAGATGAATTATTAGCAGATGAAGTGATTGAAGAAATAAAAGCGCAACAAAATATTTGTCAAGTAACTATTATGGATTAATTGCAGGGGGGACACACCATGTTTCGGAACGCAGCGGAACTAGTGGCGCAAGCTAAAGAACAAAATGTAAAAATCGCAGAAATTATGATTCAATGTGAAATGGAAACAAGACGTATTTCACGTGAAGAAGTAATTGCTGGTATGGAAAAGAACTTAGTCGTGATGGAACAAGCAGTAGAACGTGGTATTCGCGGCGTGAAATCACCAACTGGTTTAACTGGTGGAGATGCTGTAAAAGTTCAAGCGTATATGAAGAGTGGAAAAGGCTTATCTGGAGATACGATTTTGGATGCAGTAAGCAAAGCTGTTGCAACAAATGAAGTAAACGCAGCGATGGGAATTATTTGTGCAACACCAACAGCAGGGTCTGCTGGAACAGTGCCAGGTGTACTATTTGCACTAAGAGAAAAATTGCAGCCTACACGTGAAGAAATGATTGAGTTCTTATTTACAGCAGGAGCTTTCGGTATGGTTGTTGCGAATAATGCTTGTATTTCTGGTGCGGCAGGAGGATGCCAAGCTGAAGTTGGTTCAGCAAGTGGAATGGCGGCTGCAGCTGCAGTTGAGATGGCTGGTGGAACACAAGATCAAGCAGCTACAGCGATGGCAATTTCATTAAAGAACATGCTTGGTTTAGTGTGCGATCCTGTTGCAGGACTTGTAGAAGTGCCTTGTGTAAAACGTAATGCAGCAGGAGCTGCGAATGCGATGATTTCAGCAGATTTAGCATTAGCTGGTGTAACGAGTACAATTCCATGTGATGAAGTAATTGAGGCAATGTTTAGAATTGGACAAACGATGCCAGTAGCACTTCGTGAAACAGCAGAAGGTGGACTTGCAGCAACGCCGACTGGTCGTCGCCTGCAAGAAGAGATTTTTGGGAAGAACAATAACTAAGTGTAAAAATAGAAAAAGGAGCTCAAGTTTATTTGAGCTCCTTTTTCTATTTTTCTTTTGTTAGTTGTTCTAATGTTTTTCCAAGATTATGTGATCGTTCCGTTGCCTGTGTAATACAAGAAATAAGTGCTTGTTGAAATTCATGTTCTTGTAATACTTCAATACCTGCTTCGGTAGTTCCACCAGGAGAAGTAATTTCCTTTCGCAAAATAGAAGGGTGCTTGTCACTTGCTTTTAGCATTTCAGCAGCACCAATCATCGTTTGAAGAATAAGTGATTTTGCAACATCTTCTTTTAAACCAATTTTTTTTGCAGCTTCTTCCATAGCTTCCACTACGTAATAAATATAAGCAGGTCCACTTCCGGATAATGCAGTGACAGCATGCATATCATCTTCCTCTACAACAGAGACGAGACCGATCGTTTCAAATAAAGATGTTGCAGTGCGAATATGTTCCGCTGTTGCATGTTTTGAAGGGGAGATAGCGGTAGCTGATTTTAGAATGGCTGCGGATGTATTTGGCATTGCACGAATAATTGGAACGTCTTTTTGAAGTAGTTTTCTAATTGAGTGAGTAGAAACACCTGCTAGTAATGAAATAATAAGCACGTTATTATTTATGTATTCTTTAAAAGGGGTAAGCGCCTCTGCAACATCCTTTGGTTTCATTGCTAGAAAAAGAATATTTGCATCAGTAAGTAATTCTTTTTTATTATGAGTACCTTTGACACCGTATTTTTTATGTAGCTCTTGTAATCTCGTCTCGTTAGAACGATTACTTACAGTAATTTGTTCACCTTTAACAACATTTGCATGTAACAAGCCACCAATAATAGCTTCAGCAATAGAGCCTGCACCGAGAAAGGAAATGTTTTGAATAGACATGATGTTCCTCCTTTAATTTTGGTTAGAAATTCTTATAAATGTACATACATTCGTTTTCTTATAGGAAACACCTCTTTTTATCTGAAAATAATGACAAATATATATAGAAGTTGTAAACTGAAGAAGTATTCATTTTTGAACCGGAAAGAGACAGGGGGGCTAAGCATGACGGCGATTCACCGAATGGAGATTCCTGTACCATTTGCAGTGGAAACTGTGAATGTGTTTTTAGTTGAGGGGGAGACATTAACATTAATTGATACAGGGACGAATACAGAAGAGGCAAGGAATGCGTTAGAAAGTCAATTAGGTGCATTAGGATATACGATAGAAGATATTGAAACAGTAGTCATTACGCATCATCATGCAGATCATTGTGGACTTTTAAATATATTTTCTGAGAAGACGAATATTATTGGACATCCTTGGAATGAGCCTTGGATCACACAAAATCCAGAATTTTTAAAGCGGTATCATGAATTTTTTAGAGAGACGGCCTTACAGTTTGGTGTGCCAGCAGCATTTTTGAAAGACGAGTCGTTATTGACGACGAGGACACTTAAATATTCTTGTAATAGATCGTTAACGCATACTGTGAGAGAAGGAGATCGTATTAATTCTTTGCCTGGATTTACAGTGCTTGAAACACCAGGCCATGCTTCTACTCATATTTCTTTATATAGAGAATCTGATGGAATATTAATTGGTGGAGATGCTCTCATTAGTCATATTTCTTCGAATCCAATACTAGAACCACCATATGAAGGGCAAACAGAACGGGCACGCCCATTACTACAATATAATCAAACATTACAGCGTTTAAGCGAAATGAATATTTCACGCATTTTATCAGGGCATGGGGAAGATGTTCTAAATGTGAAACAACTTATTGAAACGAGATTACAAAAGCAAGAAACACGTGCTTTTAAAGTGCTTGAGTTATTAAAGGAAAAACCAATGACAGCATTTGAAGTATGTGTAAAACTATTTCCGGTATTATATAAAGAACAATTACCACTTACTATTTCAGAAACGGTTGGACAATTGGACTATTTAGCATATAATCAACAAGTGATGATTGATGAGTCATCGCAACAATTGATTTATTATGCAAAGTAGGTGACAGCAATGACAGGACGTTTACAAAATAAAGTAATCGTCATTACAGGTGCTTCTAGTGGGATTGGTGAGCAAGTTGCAATGCAAGTTGCAGCACAGGGAGCGACTCCAGTATTAATGGCTCGAACAGAAGAGAAACTACAAGCGTTAGTAGACAAAATTAAAGAAACTTATAATACGCCTTGCTATTATTATGTATTAGATGTAAGTGAAGAGATGGAAGTACAGTCTGTTTTTTCAAAGGTATTACAAGAAGTGGGACGTATTGATATATTAGTAAACAATGCGGGATTTGGTATTTTTAAAACGTTTGAAGATGCGTCAATGGGTGAAGTAAAAGATATGTTCCAAGTAAATGTATTTGGATTAGTAGCATGTACGAAAGCGGTACTACCTTATATGGTAAACAAGAATGAAGGACATATTATTAATATTGCTTCACTTGCTGGAAAAATTGCAACTCCGAAATCGAGTGCTTATGCAGCAACGAAACATGCCGTATTAGGATTTACGAATAGTTTACGCATGGAATTAGCGAATACAGATATTTATGTTACAGCAATTAATCCAGGTCCGATAGATACAAACTTTTTTGAAATAGCGGATCAATCTGGTACATATGTAAAGAATATGGGACGTTACATGTTAAAACCAACATACGTAGCAGAACAAATCGTAAAGTCGATGCACACGAAAAAACGTGAAGTAAACTTACCGAAGTGGATGGGCATTGGTCCGAAACTTTATGCTTTATTCCCAGGTTTATTTGAGCGTGTTGCAGGTAAATCATTAAGTAAAAAATAGGAGATTTCCATATGGAAATCTCCTATTTTTTATTGTTTTCCAGTTACATAATCATAAACAATATCCTCAATTTCCTCGTATAAATCAATTTCAATATTTGAATGAGTCACCGTTTGAATATGTTTCACTAGCATTTCCTGATCTTCTTTTGATATTGGACTGCATTGATATTGTTGAAAACTTTTTATAATCATTTTCTCAATTAATTTTTCGTTCATATTTTTCCCCGCCTGTATGTACGTATGTATTGTTTTATTGTACTTGAAGTGAAATAAAAAAACTACTATGCACTATTTTTGTATAAAAATTCGGTTGAGTATATTATTTTTCTAATAAAATTAAGTTTTTTTAGATTTAAAAATTTATAAATATTTAATTGACTCTATAAATATACAATATTATAATCATACTTAATTTAAAGAATCGATATGAGGAGGAACTTATGAAAGTCGCAATTATTGGAGCCACTGGATATGGGGGCATTGAGTTAATTCGTTTATTAGAACAACATCCATATTTTTCGATAGCATCTCTCCATTCTTTTTCACAAGTTGGTGAGTGTATAACAAATGTATATCCTCATCTTCGAAATGTCCTTTTTCATACGTTACAAGAAATTGATGTGGAGACGATAGGAAAAGAAGCAGAAATCGTATTTCTAGCAACCCCAGCAGGAGTATCGGCGGAGTTAACTCCTAAGTTATTAGCAGAAGGTTTAAAAGTAATTGACCTATCTGGAGACTTTCGTATGATAGATCCTTCGTCATATGAACTGTGGTATAAAAGGCCAGCAGCGAAAGAAGAAATTCTTAGAAAAGCAGTGTATGGGTTAAGTGAATGGAAAAGGACTGGGATTCAAAAGGCAAATTTAATTGCAAACCCAGGATGTTTTGCTACAGCCACATTGCTAGCGATAGCGCCGTTAGTACGTAGCGGCATGATTGAAGAAGATTCGATTATTATTGATGCGAAATCAGGGGTATCAGGAGCAGGTAAAACACCAACAACAATGACTCACTTTCCTGAGCTATATGATAACTTGCACATTTATAAAGTGAATGAGCATCAGCACGTTCCAGAGATTGAGCAAATGCTTACAGAATGGAATAGTGAATCACAGCCAATTACATTTAGCACACATTTAATACCGATATCACGAGGAATCATGATTACACTTTATGCAAAAGTAAAACAAAAGATGGAAATAAAGCAACTTCAAAAATTGTATGAAGAAACGTATGAACAATCGCCTTTCATCCGAATTTGTACGCAAGGGAAATTTCCAAGTCCAAAAGAAGTGAGAGGCTCAAATTATTGTGATATTGGCATAGCTTACGATGAAAGAGCTGAAAGAGTTACGGTCGTTTCTGTTATAGACAATATGATGAAAGGCGCGGCTGGGCAAGCGATTCAAAATGCAAACATAATAGCGGGACTAGAAGAGACAACAGGTTTACAACATATGCCGCTTTATGTATAAGGGGGACATGGTGATTAAAGTAGCGTCTATTACAAAATTAGAAAATGGTTCAATTGTAACGCCGAAAGGCTTTTCGGCAATTGGTACTGCAAATGGTTTAAAAAAGGAGAAAAAGGATTTAGGTGCCATCGTTTGTGATGTACCAGCATCATGTGCCGCTGTGTATACAACGAATCAAATACAAGCAGCTCCTTTGCAAGTAACGAAGGATAGTATAACGGCAGAAGGGAAGTTACAAGCAATTATCGTTAATAGTGGAAATGCAAATGCTTGTACTGGAATGAAAGGATTACAAGACGCATACGAGATGCGCGCATTAGGGGCGGAACATTTTGGGATGAAAGAAAATTACGTTGCAGTAGCTTCAACAGGTGTAATTGGTGTTCCACTGCCGATGGATATAATCCGAAAGGGAGTTGCAACTCTTATACCGACGAAGGAAGAAAGTGAAGCATATTGTTTTTCTGAAGCAATTTTAACGACGGATCTTATAATGAAAGAAACTTGCTATGAAATGATTATTGATGGGAAGAAAGTGGCGATTGCGGGTGTTGCAAAAGGTTCAGGGATGATTCATCCGAATATGGCAACGATGCTTAGTTTTATTACGACAGATGCTCATATAGAGCATGACGTATTGCAAACAGCGTTATCCGAAATTACGAATCATACATTTAATCAAATTACGGTAGATGGAGATACTTCTACGAATGATATGGTCATCGTTATGGCAAGTGGATTATCAGAAACAAGGCCGATAAATATGGAACATACAGATTGGGAAACTTTCGTATGTGCTTTACAGCAAGTATGTGAAGATTTAGCGAAAAAAATTGCGCAAGATGGTGAAGGAGCTACGAAGTTAATAGAAGTAAATGTGCTAGGAGCTCAAACGAATGAAGAGGCAAAAAAAATTGCAAAGCAAATAGTCGGTTCGAGTCTTGTGAAAACAGCAATACATGGTGAAGACCCAAACTGGGGGCGAATTATTAGCAGTATTGGACAAAGTGAAGTAGCTATTCATCCGAACACAATTGACATTACTCTTCAATCTATATCGGTATTAAAAAATAGTGAGCCTCAAATATTTTCTGAAGAAGAAATGAAAGAGAGATTACAAGAAGATGAAATAGTCATTAATGTGTACTTACACTTAGGTGAAGAGACAGGATCAGCTTGGGGCTGTGACTTAAGCTATGAATATGTGAAAATAAATGCTTGTTATCGTACATAAGGAGAGAGAAGATGAGCGATTATATTGTAGTGAAATGCGGCGGTAGTATGTTGAATCAATTAAATGCTGTGTTTTTTGATTGTATAAAGAAATTGCAACAGAAGTATAAAGTGGTGATTGTTCATGGTGGTGGGCCAGAAATTGATGCCAAATTAAAAGATTGTAACATCAACGTAGAAAAAAGAGATGGATTACGCGTAACACCAAAAGAAGTTATGGATGTTGTTCAAATGGTGCTATGCGGAAGTACGAATAAAAAACTCGTAATGAATTTACAAAAGCATAATTTACTTGCTGTAGGTTGTTCAGGGTGTGACGGTAATTTACTTCAAGTTCAACCTGTCAGCGAGGAGATAGGATATGTGGGAGAAGTAAGTTATGTAGAAACAGCCTTATTAAAAGGATTAATAAATATGGGGTATATTCCTGTTATTGCTCCAATCGGGGTAAATGGTAATGAAATTTATAACATAAATGCGGACAATGCTGCAGCTGGGATTGCGGCCGCGTTAGGGGCAAAAGAGCTGATTTTTATTACGGATGTAGATGGAATA
This sequence comes from Bacillus sp. AFS012607, assembly GCF_002558005.1. Lineage (NCBI taxonomy): Bacteria > Bacillati > Bacillota > Bacilli > Caryophanales > Bacillaceae > Bacillus > Bacillus sp. AFS012607. Next base: position 416,008 of record NZ_NTVM01000012.1, on the reverse strand, counting down.
TTACATGAAGGGAATTTGGTAAAGGAAACGGATGAATCTGAAATTGCAACTTTTATAGAAACAGGTGTTATTACAGGTGGGATGATTCCGAAAGTACAGGCGGCACTAGCATCATTAAAAATGGGAGTGCAAAAGATAAGTATTGTGAATGGTACAAAAGATTTTACTGAGGTTACGGGAGAGTGTATTGGAACGACGGTAACGAAAGGTGTGAGTATTGCATGACGAGTCATCTTTTTCAAACGTATGGCAGAAGAACTATTGAGTTTGTAAAGGGAACTGGAACGAAAGTTATTGATAATAAAGGTAAGCAATATTTAGATTTTACATCAGGAATTGGCGTATGTAATTTAGGACATTGTCACCCTACTGTTCTCAAAGGTGTACAAGAGCAACTTGATGATATATGGCATATATCTAACCTGTTTACAAACAGCTTACAAGAAGAAGTTGCGTCATTATTAACAGAAAATAGAGCATTAGATTATGTGTTTTTCTGTAATAGTGGGGCAGAGGCAAATGAAGCGGCTTTAAAGTTAGCACGTAAGCATACTGGAAAATCTCTCGTCGTAACATGCCAGCAGTCTTTTCACGGTAGAACATTTGGAACGATGAGTGCAACAGGCCAAGATAAGGTAAAAGAAGGATTTGGTCCATTACTTCCATCTTTTTTACATATCCCTTTTAACGATATTAAAGCATTAGAGGAAGTAATGAATGAAGAAGTTGCGGCGGTAATGGTAGAAGTAGTTCAAGGAGAGGGAGGAGTAATACCTGCTGATCTATCTTTTTTGAAAGAGATTGAAACATTATGTAATAAGTTCGGTTCCTTATTTATTATAGACGAAGTACAAACGGGGATAGGAAGAACTGGAACACTATTCGCTTATGAACAAGTGCGAATAGAGCCTGATATCGTTACCGTTGCAAAAGCACTTGGGAATGGGATTCCTGTCGGAGCAATGATTGGCCGGAAAGAGCTCGGAACGTCGTTTACTGCAGGATCACACGGTTCAACTTTTGGCGGGAATTACATCGCGATGGCTGCAGCGAAAGAAGTATTGCAAGTAAGTAAAAGACCATTGTTTTTAAAAGAAGTACAAGAAAAAGGCGAGTATGTATTAGAGAAGTTGCAAGAGGAATTACAGCATGTCGAATGTATTCAAAATATACGTGGTAAGGGGCTTATGATTGGGATTGAGTGTAAGCATGAAGTTGCAAGTTTTATAGAACAACTAGAAAACGAAGGACTTCTCGTATTACAAGCAGGCCCTAATGTTATAAGACTATTACCGCCACTCATTGTCACGAATGAAGAGTTAGAACAGGCAGTATATATAATAAAAAAAGTAGTTTGTACAAAAAACGTATCAATCATATAAGGGGGAAGTTTCATGTCAACTGTACAAGTACCGAAATTAAATACGAAAGATCTTTTAACACTAGAAGAATTAACGAAAGAAGAAATTATTTCTTTAATTGAGTTCGCTATATATTTAAAAAAGAATAAGCAAGAGCCTTTATTACAAGGCAAAATATTAGGGCTTATTTTTGATAAGCATTCAACTCGTACTCGTGTATCTTTTGAAGCGGGAATGGTACAACTCGGGGGACATGGTATGTTTTTAAGTGGGAAAGAGATGCAAATGGGAAGAGGAGAAACCGTTTCAGATACTGCGAAAGTATTATCGCAGTATATTGACGGGATCATGATACGTACATTCTCACACGCGGATGTAGAAGAGCTTGCAAAAGAATCGAGTATTCCTGTTATTAATGGATTAACGGATGACCATCATCCTTGTCAAGCATTGGCAGACCTCATGACGATATATGAAGAAACAAATACATTTAAAGGAATAAAATTAGCTTACGTAGGTGACGGAAATAATGTATGTCATTCATTGTTGTTAGCTAGTGCAAAAGTTGGAATGCATATGACTGTTGCAACGCCTATAGGGTATGAACCGAATGAGGAGATTGTAAAAAAAGCGTTAGCGATTGCCAAGGAAACAGGAGCTGAAATTGAAGTTTTGCATGATCCTGAATTAGCGGTGAATGAAGCAGATTTCATTTATACTGACGTTTGGATGAGCATGGGGCAAGAGGGCGAAGAAGAGAAATATTCTTTATTTCAACCTTACCAAATCAATAACGAACTTGTTAAGCATGCGAAACAAACATATCGTTTCTTACACTGTTTACCTGCCCATCGTGAAGAAGAAGTAACAGGCGAAATTATAGATGGACCACAGTCTATCGTATTTGAGCAAGCTGGTAATCGATTGCATGCTCAAAAAGCGTTATTAGTGAGTTTATTTAGAAATGTAGAAGAGCCTTCCTAAAAGGGAGGTTTTTTTATATTAAAATGTCGGATGTATATTTGGTTAACCATTTCGATATCATTTATAATAAAAGAGAAAACTAAATTTGTTTTTCAGAGTGTGTAAGGACATACTACATATAAAAATATAGTTAAAGAGATGATGAGGGTGAAAACAACTAAGAAAACATATTCGTTTTTTCAGCGGATGTGGAGAATATTAAAGTTTCAATATTATAAGTTGCTTCGATCGCCAGAAGGCGCAAAGAAAGTATCGTTAGGGTTTGCTATAGGATTCGGCTTAGAAATGTTAGTCATTTATACGGCATCGCTCGTATATGTAATATTTTATCCAATCGTCAGGTTAGCAAAGGGATCTTTCCCTGCGGCAGTTATTGGCAATATTATTGGGAAAATATCGTTTCTCCCAGTATTTTTATTTCCGCTTGCGTATGCGCTAGGAAAAATGATTTATCCATTCCATGTACAGAAAATTCATCATGAACCATTTACGGTATCGGACTTGTTTTCAAGTCACATTTTTACGATATTAAAGAGCTTATTACAAAGTGAAGTGTATGTATTAATTGGAATGACGATTTTAGGAGTTGTGTTTGGTCTCATTTCGTATTTCGTTGTGCATTATTTATACGAAAAGAACCGTAAGTTACGCTTGAAGAAAAGGAAGAAACGAGTGAGAGAACCACTTGTACAATTATAAACAATGTCACATCCATTTTCTCCTTTGAATATGTTTAAGAAAAAGGAGGAGAGGATAATGTATTATTATTACGTACCTCAAGTATATCCATATGTAAATTATTATCCGGTTTATGATACGAGTAGACAATACGAATTATATCGGCAACAACAATTACAGCAATTATCACAAATACCACAATTACCACAACAACAGCCTACACAGGAAAAAAAACCATATTTAACAACATGGCCATATTCCAATGTGTACTATGGTAACTATTACGAATCATAAAGCTGCTTCTATTTAGAAGCAGCTTTATACGTTTGTTTTCAAAATTAAATTTTGAATGGTTTGAAGAGAATGAATGAGCTTTTCGCGCTCTTCCTCAGATAATGTTTGGAAATTTTCTTTTAGTTTGTCTAAAATGAATTGCTGATACTGATTTACTAATAATTTCCCTTCAGCTGTTAGGGAAATTAAAATGACCCGTCGATCTTTTTCGCTATAATGACGCTCTATTAGTTCTTCTTGAATAAGTTTGTTTAATAGAGGTGTCATGTTAGGCCGTGAAATCGCTAGCCGCTTGCCGATTTCGGAAACTGCTAATGTGCCGTTTTCATGCAAAAGCAGTAATACTTGTGTATGTGATGGCGGCATATGTCTTTGAGAAGAAAATTCTCCAGGAAGCATAAATTTGCGATAAAAAAGAGGCACTAGCGAAAGAAGATGATCAACAATACGTTCCCACTCGCGTGATTCCATATAAAGGCCCCCTTCCACTATCATTGTAACAAAAAAGACATGTTATAAAAATAGAATTGTTTCATGGTCGCTTTAATATTTGTAGGATAACACTTGCTTTGTAAATGTATTGGCAATAATCGCATAGCCGTTATCATTTGGGTGTACTTGGTCAAATAATAACTCTTTTTTATCATTCGATATTAATTTACGAATTGGTAAAACGATAGATGGTTGATTTGCTTTGGAAATGGAATAAACAGATTCATTCCAGCCATCTAAAAACATATCTGCATAACTTGCGATGGAGTCATCGAGTTGTAACGGGTTATAGAGTTCTGAGAGAATGAGTAAAGCATCCGGATTTTGATCTCGAACTGTCTTTACAATACTTTTTATATCCGCTTCAAAATGGGCTTTTTCTTTATTTAACATTTTTATACCATCTATAACACCAACATCACGATTTAAACGAAATAAATTATTTCCTCCAATATTAATTGTAATTATATTTGCTGCTCTAATTTTTTCCTTTACATCTTCTGATTGAACTTTTTTAGCGAGACGATCTGTTGTAAGACCGTTTACCCCAAGGTTTTCTACTGTAATTGGTTTATGAATTTGTGCTTCTATTTGCTTAGAAGCTAATTCAGCAAATCCACCTTGTGTCGATCCATATCCTTTAGCGAGTGAATCACCTAATACAAGATGATAAAAAGATTCATTTGTTTGCTTATCAATCCAATTTGGGGCAGATGTTTTTTCGGTTTTTTCTTCAGATTCATTTTGTTTTGTCTCGTCGTTCTTTTCAAAATAAGAATAAGAAATGATCAGAAGGAGGAGACAAACAATTGTTAAGATGACTTTTTTCATAAATTCATCCTCCTTGTAATTGGTAATTGTATCATATTCAGCAGTATTAGCAATGTAAGGGCATATTATATGTTTATGAAAAGTTTATAATAACTTTACAGAAAATTTGTTGAAGTTTGTCAAAAAATATTGACGATAGGAAAGAACTTTATATATGATAATGTCAGATAAGGTGAAACTTTAATTAGTGGGAGCTTTATTTCCGATTAATTAATGGTCTTCATCAATCGGGCGTTTAAGGGGACTACTCGTTAGCGCAGGGTGAAATGAAAATTGTGTCTCTAATAGAAGAAAAAAGGTATGTGGTTAGAGACAGATAGGGATTCATTTCATTATTTTTGGTAATTGTATAAGGGGGATTTTTTGTGAAAAAGTCAAAAAAAATGCTAGCTGGAGCAACTCTTGCGATTGGTGTTATAGCGCCGCAAGTAATGCCAGCAACAGCTCATGCAGATGAGAACACTGGGGAGAGTACAGTTAACTTACGAATTCTAGAAACATCAGATATTCACGTTAACTTAATGAATTACGATTATTATCAAACGAAAACAGATAATAAAGTAGGACTTGTACAAACGGCAACACTCGTTAATAAAGCACGTGAAGAAGTGAAAAACTCTGTCCTATTTGATGATGGGGATGCATTACAAGGGACACCGCTTGGGGATTACGTAGCGAATAAAATAAAAGATCCGAAGAATCGTGTGGATCCTAGTTATACACATCCATTATATCGTGTAATGAATTTAATGAAGTATGACGTCATCTCTCTTGGGAATCATGAATTTAACTATGGTTTAGATTATTTAAACAAAGTGATTGAAAAAACGGATTTCCCGGTTATTAACTCGAATGTATATAAAGTTGACCATGATGATAAGGAAGAGAACGATGAAAATTATTTTAAACCATATCATATTTTAAAGAAAGAAGTAGTGGATGAAGCAGGCCAAAAACAAATAGTGAAAATTGGTGTAATGGGATTTGTTCCACCACAAATCATGAACTGGGATAAAGCGAACTTAGAAGGAAAAGTAAAAGCGAAAGACATCGTCGCAACAGCAAGAATAATGGTGAAAAAAATGCAAAATGAGGGTGCGGATATTATCGTTGCATTGGCTCATTCAGGCGTCGATAAGAGCGAATATAAAGAAGTGAATAAAATGGAAAATGCATCATATCATTTAGCAACACAAGTTCCTGGCGTAAATGCAGTATTAATGGGACATTCACATACTGAAGTGAAGGATGTATTTAATGGTGTTCCAGTTGTAATGCCGGGTGTTTTTGGTAGTAACTTAGGTATTATTGATATGCAATTGAAAAAGGTAAACGGAAAATGGGAAGTGCAAAAAGATCAGTCTAAGCCGCAACTTCGTCCGATTGCTGATAGTAAAGGTAATCCATTAGTAGAATCTGATCAAAAATTAGTTAATGAAATTAAAGATGAACATGAAAAGACAATCGAATATGTAAATACACATGTAGGTGAAACGAAAGCACCAATTAATAGTTATTTTTCATTAGTACAAGATGATCCTTCCGTACAAATTGTGACAAATGCGCAAAAATGGTATGTAGAACAAGAACTTAAAAAACCAGAATACGAAAAGATTAAAGATATTCCAGTTTTATCTGCAGGAGCACCATTTAAAGCAGGTGGCCGAAACGGTGCGACATATTATACGGATATTCCAGCTGGAACGTTAGCGATTAAAAACGTTGCAGATTTATACGTGTATCCAAATACGTTATATGCTGTAAAAGTAAATGGGGCACAAGTGAAAGAATGGCTTGAAATGTCTGCAGGTCAGTTTAATCAAATTGATCCAAAGAAAACAGAAGAACAGCCGTTAGTAAATATAGGCTATCCTACATATAACTTCGATATTTTAGATGGCTTAAAATACGAAATTGATGTAACACAACCGGCGAAATACGATAAAGATGGAAAAGTTGTAAATGCAAATGCTAATCGTATTGTAAATATGACATATGAAGGTAAGCTAGTAGCTGACAAGCAAGAGTTCATCGTCGCTACAAATAACTATCGTGGAAGTAGCCAAACGTTCCCAGGTGTAAGTAAAGGGGAAGTTGTATACCAATCACAAGATGAAACACGTCAAATCATTGTGAAGTATATGCAAAAAATAAAAGATATTGATCCAGCAGCTGATCAAAATTGGACATTTAAACCGATTGTTGCAGATAAATTAAATACAACATTTGATTCTTCACCAAATGCACAAAAGTATATAAAGAAAGATGGAAAGATTTCATATGTTGGACCATCTGAAAATGAATTTGCGAAATATGCAATTGATATAACGAAGAAAAATGATGATAAAGAAACTGGTGAAGGAAATCCAACGACACCGCCAACAGGTGGTGGAGAAAATCCAACAACACCGCCAACAGGTAATGGAGAAAACCCAACACCACCAACAGAAGAAGGTAATAATGGTAATGAACCAAAACAAGATGGAAATAATACCGGATCTGGACAAACTACAACAGATGATCAAAATACAAAAGAAACAACAACAACTGTAAGTGAAAATAAAGAAGCTGAAAAAGATGAACGTGATTTACCGAAAACAGGTGCAAGTATTGCTTCTACAATTGGAGCTGGTCTTGCGTTTGTTGGAGCGGGATTACTTATGTTATTTAGAAAAAAGAAAGCGAATAGATAGTAGAGAAATATAAAAAGGATTACCAATTTGGTAATCCTTTTTGTTATATTATGAAACTGGTACTGCTTTTTCTTTTTTCCATGAAAGACCGAATCCAGTAAAGCCGACGATAATGGTTACGACTGGACACGCTAAACAGAAGATTGCGTATGGCAGGTAATCGAATGTTGGAACGCTAAGAACGTTTGTTAAGAATACGCCACTTACACCCCATGGTACGAGTGGATTAATTACTGTACCAGCATCTTCTAATACTCGTGATAAATTACGACGTTCTAAACCGACTTCATCGTATTTATTAGCAAATGCTTGTCCTGTTAAAACGATGGATAAGTACTGCTCACCGAGTAAGAAGTTTACACCAATTGCAGTTGAAGCAGTAGAAATAATTAAGCGTGTACTAGTTTTTACGAAGCTAGAGATAATATTCATCAGCTGCGCTATAATACCCATTCCTTGTAATAATCCTCCCATACAAAGAGCTAGGAAAATAAGAGCAATTGACATCATCATACTTTGCAGGCCACCGCGAGATAATAAGCTATCAATATCTTTGATACCAGTTTTAGAAACGTAACCGTCTTGCATAATTTTTATTAAATCAGCTAAAGAAGTGCTAGGTTTAAAAATAAAGAGAATAATAATCCCTACCACAATTCCTGCAAGTAATGTTGGAACTGCGGGTACCTTTTTAAATGCGAATAGGAACAGTAATAAAATAGGAATCAGTGTAACGATAGAAATCGTTGCATTTTTTTCTAATGTGTTAATAAATGCTGAGAAATCAACGTTTCCACCAGATCCGCTTCCTAAAATGAAAAATGCGATAAAAGCAATAATGAAAGCTGGCACTGTTGTCCAAAGCATGTTACGAATATGTTCAAATAAATCTACACCCGTTACAGCAGGCGCTAAGTTTGTTGTATCAGATAAAGGAGACATTTTATCTCCGAAGAATGCCCCAGAAATAATTGCCCCAGCAATAAGAGCTGGATCGTATCCAAGGGCAGTACCCATTCCCATAAAGGCAAGTCCTACAGTTGCAGCAGTTGTAAATGCACTACCGATACTCGTTCCAACAATTGCACAAACAACAAAAACAGTTGGAACGAAAATTTTTGGAGATACAAGTTGGAAGCCGTATACCATTAAAGTCGGAATAGTTCCAGCTGCGATCCAAACGCTAATTAATACGCCTACAAGTAAGAAAATAAATATAGATGGAATACCAGCTGAAATACTACTAATCATCCCTTTCTCCATAGTAGACCAAGAGATTTTCTTCAGGAATCCAAATGCTAATAAAAGAACGATACCAAATAAAATTGGGATGTGTGGTGAAACTTCTAATTGAATAACACTAAAACCAATACAGAAAAAGATAAAAATTGTTAAAAGAACAGACTCAATTTTTGAAACCATTGTTTTCCCCTCCTAAGTAATGTGAAATAGCTCTTTTTTATATAAAATTCGCCAATATTGTATATTTCCTTCTAAATTTTAGAATTTTGTGACAAATTACCGGTAATTGTTGGTTCTTCTATATGATGCGGAAATGATTGGATAAAAAAACGTCCCTGCATATAATTATGCAGGGACGAAGAAATCGCGGTACCACCCTAGCTTGTGAAATGAATGTATCACAAAATAAAGGGTCATATGATATGCGCTTATAAAATAAAAAACGCCCCTGCAATATATGCAGGGACGAAAAATTCGCGGTACCACCCTAAATTGTGAAACAGTGTCGTTTCACCACTCTTTAGACATAACGGTCTATAACCGTCTTTCACTACTCCTCACGTTTCGTAAAAGAAGCTCCAGGGGGTAATTCATAATTCGCTCTGTACTGGTTCGCACCGACCACCAGCTCTCTGAAATCAGAAATCGAAATACTACTAAATCCTATCATCGCCGATTCATATGATGTTAGTTAAATTTTTATCACATTTTCATCTTAAATGTCAATAAAAATATTAAATGTTTTTTTAGGGAAATAAAGGAGAATTGTTTTAAAGCTCTAATTTTGTACGTTATAATGAATTCGAAAGGGGAGGAAAGAGTGAAGAAAAAAATAATTCTTTTTACCACCTTACTAGTCGTTGGCGGAAGTGCTGGAATTTACACAGCTTTTGCGGCTGAATCAGAGCAGTTGAAACAAAAACAAATACAACAGTCAGAAGTGAAGAAAGTAAAAGAAATAGAAGAGAAGAAATCAATGGAAAAAGCAGCAGAGAAACTAGGAGTTTCTACTGAGGGGAAAACAAAAGAAGAGGTTACGAAAGAAGTAAATACCGCTAGGTTTGAGAAGCGTCATGATTTATTAATTGAGCACGCTAAACAACTTGGAATTGATACAGAGGGAAAAAAAGATGAAGAAATTATTTTAGAAATTGGAAAGATACAGCATGGAAAGTAGAACAACTTATCGTATGATAAGTTGTTCTTTTTTAAGAACTATTTGATTTTAAAATAATTGACAGTCATTCGGATTTAATGTTAACTATATTTATAAACAAGTTAACATTAGGAGTGACAGTTGTGACAATAAATAGTAGAACGATTGAAAAATCATCTTATACATATGAAGAATTAGCAGAGAAAAATAAAGCTTACGTATGGCACCCATTTACACAAATGAAAGATTATTTAGAAGAAGATCCTGTCATTATTGAACGTGGAGAGGGAAGAAAGCTATACGATGTAAATGGTAATGAATATTGGGATGGTGTTTCATCTATATGGTTAAATGTTCACGGACATCAAGTACCGGAATTAGATGAAGCAATTCGTGAGCAATTAAATAAAATTGCTCATTCTACTATGTTAGGACTTGCTAACGTTCCATCTATTTTATTAGCAGAAAAAATTATTGAGGTTGTACCAGATGGATTGAAGAAGGTATTCTATTCTGATTCAGGTTCTACCGCTGTTGAAATTGCAATTAAGATGGCTTTCCAATATTGGCAGCATAAAGGGAAACCAAAGAAACAAAGATTCGTTACATTAAAAGAAGCATATCACGGTGATACAATTGGAGCTGTTTCAGTAGGGGCAATAGACTTGTTTCACCAAGTGTATAGTTCGCTCTTATTTGATGCGATTAAAATGCCGTATCCATATACATATCGTTCTCCTTACGGAAATAATAAGGAGGAAATTGTAAAAAGCCATTTAGCAGAAATGGAAGAATTGTTGAAAGAAAAGCATGAAGAAGTAGCTGCCATCATTGTAGAGCCATTAATGCAAGGTGCTGGTGGAATGATTACAATGCCAAAAGGATATTTAAAAGGACTGCGCGATTTATGTACAAAGTACAATGTATTATTTATTACAGATGAGGTAGCGACTGGATTTGGGCGTACAAGGAAAATGTTTGCGTGTGAACATGAAAATGTGACGCCAGACATTTTAACTGCTGGTAAAGGTTTAACAGGTGGATATTTACCAATTGCAGTTACCGTAACGACAGATGAAATATATAATGCCTTCTTAGGAGAATATGAAGAACAAAAAACATTTTTCCATGGACATAGCTATACAGGCAATCCGTTAGGGTGTGCCGTAGCAATCGCGAATCTAGAACTATATGAAAAAACAAATTTAATAGAAGAAGTGGCACGTAAAACGGATTATGTGGCAGCGCAATTAGAAAAGCTCTTTGCGTATAAACATGTAGGTGATATTCGTCAGTGCGGATTAATGGTTGGTATCGAGCTTGTGAAGAATAAGGAAACGAAAGAAGCTTTTGACTGGACAGAAAGAGTCGGTGTTCAAGTATGTAAACGCTCAAGAGAGCTAGGTATGATTTTACGACCGCTAGGTAACACGATTGTATTTATGCCGCCACTTGCTTCTACTTTTGAAGAGATTGATGATATGTTACGCATCTTATATAAGGCAATCTCGGATGTTACGGAGGGAGAATAATGAGTGGTTTTTTCATAACAGCAACTGATACTGAAGTTGGAAAAACAGTAGTTGCAGGTGCTATAGCAGGTGTATTTAGAGAATTAGGATATAACGTAGGGGTATATAAACCGTTGCAAAGTGGGCATGTTGCATCAAACCCTGAGGGAGATGCGGCAAGGTTAAAAGTATTATCAGGTGTACCGACACAAGAAAATGAAATTTGCCCTTATTCTATTGAAGAACCACTTGCTCCGAGACTTGCCATGAAAAGAGCTGGAAGAGTAGTAAAGTTAAAAGAAATTACTGATTACTATAATGAACTATTAAAAGAGTTTAATAGCTTATTTGTAGAAGGAGCAGGTGGGCTTGCTGTCCCATATACAGAAGATGCTTTAGTAATTGATTTTGCAAAAGAATTACAGTTGCCTCTTATTGTAGTAGCTCGTCCTACATTAGGAACAGTAAATCATACAGTGTTAACGATTGCTTACGCAAAGGCGCATGGCTTAACCGTAGCGGGTGTCATTTTATCAGGTTGCAAAGAATGTGAAATGGAAAGAGTGCAAGAAAATAAAGAGATGATTGAAGAGTTGAGCGGGGTACCAGTTTTAGGATTATTACCATTCTTTGAAGGTGAGTTTACGAAAGAAGAAGTATTGGAATCTGCAAAAGAATATATTATGATTTCAAAATTAGAGGAGTTTATCCAAAATGAATCAAACGTGGCGGGCGCACCTTCAATCTAAATTACAACAATTACATAAGCAAGGGCAGTATCGAAATTTATATGTAACAGAGCAGGCAGAAGAGACTTGGCTTATTCGAGATAAAAAAAGGATGTTAAATTTAGCGTCAAATAATTATTTAGGGTTAGCTGGAGATGAAAGGTTAAAAGAAGCTGCTATTGCCTGTACAAAAAGATATGGAACTGGAGCGACTGCCTCTCGTCTCGTTGTAGGAAATCATCCATTATATGAAGAGGTTGAGAGAAGCATATGTGACTGGAAAGGTACTGAAAGAGCTTTAATTGTAAATAGTGGGTATACGGCAAATATAGGTGCCATATCTTCTTTAGCCTCTCGGCACGATATTGTTTTTAGTGATAAGTTAAATCACGCAAGTATTGTTGATGGAATCATATTAAGCGGGGCAGAGCATAAAAGGTATCGTCATAATGATTTGGATCATTTAGAGAAGCTTTTGAAAATGGCTTCGCCTGAAAAGAGGAAATTAATCGTAACAGATACCGTTTTTAGTATGGATGGTGATACTGCGTATTTGAGAGATTTAGTACAACTGAAAGAGAAATACGGAGCAATCATTATAGTCGATGAAGCACATGCGAGTGGAATATATGGAATCGGCGGAGCTGGATTATCTCACATAGAAAAAAATCTTTCTCAAAAAATTGATATACATATGGGGACGTTTAGCAAGGCTTTAGGGTGTTATGGTGCGTATTTGACAGGTGATGAAATTTATATAGAGTATTTACAAAATATGATGAGAAGCTTTATTTTTACTACAGCTTTACCACCAAGTACGTTAGGAGCGGTGCAAAAAGCAATTGAAATTGTAAAAGAAGATAACGAAAGAAGAGAGAACCTTATAGCAAATGGAGAATACTTCAGAACTAAATTAAGGGATGCTGGTTTTGATATTGGGAATAGTTCAACTCATATTGTACCGATTGTAGTCGGTTCAAATGAACATGCTTTACGGTTTAGTAAAAGGTTGCAAGAGGCAGGGATTGCGGCTATTGCAATTCGTCCGCCAACTGTGCCGGTTCATAGTTCTCGAATTCGCTTTGCAGTTACATCGCAACATACAATAGCTGATTTAAAATGGGCTATTGATCGAATTATTCACATTGCGAAAGAAGAGGAGATTTTCGTATGAACGAGCTAAAGATTATTTTTATTCCCGGATGGGGAATGGAAGAGAATATTTGGGATTTAGTAATTCCGTATTTTAAAGGATATCCTGTTCAATGCATAGATTGGCGTAATGTGAAAGAACGAAGTGAATTTGCGGAACGAATTATAGATGTAGCGCATAATGACAACGTAATTTTAGTTGGATGGTCACTAGGAGCGTTAGCAGCAGTTGAAGCTTATAAAAAGATTAAGGCAAAAGGCATCGTATTAATTGGTGGTACTGCTAAATTTACAAGTACGAGCGATTACAGTAACGGATGGAATGCTTTGCATGTAGAACGGCTGAAAAGAAATTTGGCGAGAAGGAAAGAAGATACGCTCAAGCGGTTTTATGAAAATATGTTTACGAAAGATGAGCTAAAAGAGAATAAAAACTTTGAAGACATTGTAGACCGTTTTAAAGGTGATTCTATTCAGTCTTTACAACTAGGTTTAGATTATTTAATAGAAACAGATATGAGAGAAGAACTAAAAGAAATTAAAGTACCTATACTACTTATTCACGGAGAACAGGATGTAATATGCCCATTGTCTGCGGCACGTAGTATGACGGAGAATAGCAGCAGCGAGCTGAAAGTAGTAAGTGAAGCAGGGCATGCATTATGTGTAACGAATTTTGAATATTGTGCAAATGAGATAATTCAATTTGTAGAGGGGATACGACATGATCAACAAAACGTTACTACAAAAACGGTTTAATGGGGCAGCCGTATCTTACGATCGATATGCAAATGTACAAAAAAAGATGGCACATTCATTACTTTCAATCTTAAAGGAACGATATAGTGAAACGGCATCAATACGTATTTTAGAACTGGGATGCGGGACGGGGTATGTAACAGAACAATTATCAAAGTTATTTCCGAAAGCACATATTACAGCAGTTGATTTTGCTGAAAGTATGATTGCGATTGCGCAAACTAGACAAAATGTAAAAAATGTAACGTTTCACTGTGAAGATATTGAGCGATTACGATTAGAAGAATCATATGATGTCATTATTTCAAATGCTACATTTCAATGGTTAAATAATTTACAACAAGTGTTAAGAAATTTATTTCAACATTTGTCTATAGATGGCATATTACTCTTTTCAACGTTTGGACATGAAACATTTCAAGAATTGCATGCTTCGTTCCAACGTGCGAAAGAAGAAAGAAATATAAAAAATGAAACATCGATTGGTCAACGTTTTTATTCAAAAGATCAGTTGCTTCATATATGTAAGATAGAAACAGGGGATGTGCATGTTTCTGAAACATGTTACATAGAGAGTTTTACAGAAGTTAAGGAGTTTCTGCATTCTATTCGAAAAGTAGGAGCAACTAATAGCAATGAAGGATCATATTGTCAAAGTCCCTCACTCTTTCGTGCGATGCTGCGCATATACGAAAGAGACTTCACGGGAAATGAAGGGATAATGGCAACGTATCATGCTTTATTTATGCATATAACAAAAGAGGGGAAGAGATGAAATGAAACAAGTACAAACAAAAAGGGATTGGAAAAAACTTGCATACGACGTAGTGGAAGAAAAGATGATTACGAAAGAAGATGCAATAGCGATATTAGAAGCTGATGATACAGAAGTTTTAGAAATTATGAATGCAGCTTACATTATTCGCCATCATCACTTTGGTAAGAAAGTAAAATTGAATATGATTATTAATACGAAATCTGGATTATGTCCTGAAGATTGTGGATATTGCTCACAGTCTATTATTTCAGAAGCACCAATTGATAAATATGCATGGTTAACGCAGGAGAAAATTGTAGAAGGGGCACATGAAGCAATACGCCGTAAAGCAGGTACATATTGTATTGTAGCGTCTGGTCGTCGTCCGACGGATAAAGAGGTAAATCACGTAATTGGAGCAGTTAAGGAAATTCGTGAAACGACAGACTTGAAGATTTGTTGTTGTTTAGGTTTCTTAAATGAAGATCAAGCAGGACGTTTAGCGGAAGCAGGCGTGCATCGTTATAACCACAACTTAAATACACATGCAAATAATTACGATAGTATTTGTTCAACGCATACGTATGATGATCGTGTTGATACAGTTCAAAAAGCGAAACAAGCTGGTATTTCACCATGCTCTGGAGCGATTTTTGGCATGGGAGAAACAATTGAAGAGCGTGCTGAAATTGCATTTGAATTACAACGTATAGATGCAGATTCTATCCCTTGTAATTTCCTTGTTGCTGTAAAGGGGACACCTCTTGAAGGGCAAAAAGAGTTAACGCCAGTAGAATGTTTAAAAGTACTGGCAATGATGCGTTTTGTAAACCCAACAAAAGAAATTCGTATTTCAGGAGGACGTGAAATCAATTTACGTTCTGTACAGCCAATCGGTTTATTTGCAGCAAATTCTATTTTTGTCGGGGACTACTTAACGACAGCTGGACAAGAGCCGACTGCGGACTGGGGTATGATTGCAGATTTAGGATTTGAGATTGAAGAATGTGCATTATAAGATAGATGAAAAAGCAAACTTGTAAAAGGGTTTGCTTTTTTTGTAAATAAAATGTAATAAATAGTTGTGAACGCTTGGTATTATTGGTTTTTGAGCGAAAAAAAGAATTTTTGTGGACGAATTTTCCAAGCCCTAGTTGTACATAGTAAATATGTAATTTATATTGGGTTGGAGGATTTTACATGTACAAATACATATTAGCGATTATGACTTGTTTAATTTTAATAAAAGCAATAAGTTCTGATCCAGTTAAGGCTGCTGAAAATCCTGAACAAAAAGAGATGCAACAAAGAATCGAACAACACTTTCGAACGAAAGCTGAACATTTTGGATTGAAAACGGAAGGAAAAGATTTAAAGGAAGTTAGAAAAGAAATTACTATTATAGAAGAAGCGAAAAAAAGAGAGAATGTATGGAGAACAGCACAAGCTCTTCATATAAAAACAGAAGGAAAAACGATGAATGAATTAATAAAAGATGTACAAAAAAAGGTGAAAAAATAAAAAGAGGCCGCAGCCTCTTTTTTTATGCCCATTGTTTTGATAAGTGAGCCATTTCAATTGCAGCAACAGCTGATTCATATCCTTTATTACCAGCTTTCGTACCTGCGCGTTCAATCGCTTGTTCAATTGTTTCTGTCGTTAATACGCCGAAAATAACTGGGATGTCCATTTGTAGTGATAAAGACGCAACACCTTTTGCTACTTCATTACAAACGTAATCGTAGTGAGTTGTAGCACCTCGGATTACAGTACCTAATGTAATAACAGCATCATACTTTCCGCTACTAGCCATCTTTTTAGCGATTAAAGGAATTTCAAATGCACCAGGAACCCAAGCAACATCAATATCATTTTCTTCTACACCGTGACGCTTTAATCCGTCTAAAGCGCCGCCAAGTAACTTACTTGTAATAAATTCATTAAAACGTCCAACAACAACTCCAACTTTTAATCCTGTACCAACCAAATGACCTTCGAATACCATAATAAATCTCTCCTTTAATTATAAGTTTAGTAAGTGTCCTAATTTGTTTACTTTCGTTTGTAAATACGATTTATTCTCTTCTTTTGCTGGCATTTGCAACGGTACACGCTCGACTACTTCTAAATCGTAACCTTCTAAGCCAGCAATTTTTCTTGGGTTATTCGTTAATAATCGTAAACTTTGTAAACCTAAATCTTTTAATATTTGTGCACCGATACCGTAATCACGAAGATCAGCAGGGAAGCCGAGTTTTTCATTTGCTTCTACAGTATCGAATCCTTCTTCTTGTAATTTATAAGCACGAAGCTTATTAAGAAGCCCAATGCCTCTTCCTTCTTGTCTCATGTAAAGAAGAACACCTTTTCCTTCACGCTCAATTTGAGCAAGTGCTGCATGGAGTTGTGGTCCGCAATCGCAGCGATGTGAACCGAATACATCTCCTGTTAAGCATTCAGAATGAACACGCACAAGTACCGGTTCACCTATTGAAATATCACCTTTTACAAGTGCGATATGTTCTTTCGTATCTAATGAGTTAGAATAGCCAATTGCGTGGAAAGTACCGAAATCTGTAGGTAATGTAATTTCCACCTCTCTCGTCACAAGTGTTTCATGATGGCGGCGGTAAGCAATTAAATCTTCTATTGTAATCATTTTTATATCAAATTGTTTTGCGCATTCTATTAAATCAGGTACACGTGCCATCGTGCCGTCCTCATTTATAATCTCGCAAATAACTCCAGCTGGTTCGGCACCGCATAGCTTTGCTAAATCAACAGCAGCTTCTGTATGACCTGCACGACGCAGGACACCGCCTTCTTTCGCAATTAATGGAAAGATATGTCCAGGTCGATTGAAATCAGTGCCTTTTGATGCGGGATTTAACAATTCTTGTATCGTAGTTGCACGTTCGTGAGCGCTAATCCCTGTTGTTGTAGAAACATGGTCAATGCTCACTGTAAACGCAGTATGATGTGAATCTGTATTATGAGATACCATTGGTTCTAATTGTAGACGTTCTGCGTATCCTTCCGTAATCGGTACACAAACGAGACCACGACCATGTGTAATCATAAAATTAATTGTTTCCGGTGTAATGTACTCTGCTAAAGCAATAAAGTCGCCTTCATTTTCTCGGTTTTCATCATCACATACGATAACGACTTTACCTTGTTTTAAATCTTCTAGAGCTTCTTCAATACGATGAAACATTGTGCTTCCCCCTTATAGAAATCCGTTTTCTTGTAAAAAACTTTCGGTCATTGAACCTACTCGTTTTGCAGGTTTAGTAATAAAGCGTTCGATATATTTACCAATCATGTCACACTCAATATTTACGATATCTCCGGCATTTTTTTCTCCAATGACAGATTCGCTTACTGTGTGCGGGATGAGTGAAATCGTTATGGAAGCTTCGTCTATATCAAATATCGTTAAACTCGTTCCATCAACAGCAATGGACCCTTTATGCAAACAATAGTGTAGCAATTTATCAGAAATTGCTATTTTATAATAGACGGCATTGTAATGTTGTTTTTTAGTTAAAATCGTTCCGATGCCATCAATATGTCCTGAAACGAAATGTCCACCGAATCTTCCATTTGCAGACATTGCCCGCTCTAAATTTACTTTAGAGTGGGGTTTAAGCATGCGAAGCGATGTCGACTGCATCGTTTCAGGCATTGCATCAACTGTAAATGAAGTAGTTGTAAAGTTTGTTACAGTTAAGCAAATACCGTTAACCGCGATACTATCACCTAAGTGAACATCTGATAAAATTTTCTTTGCATCAATCGTTAATTTCATCGCTTCTCCGCTTTGTTGCATGTTTGCTATCGTTCCTAATTCTTCTACAATTCCTGTAAACATTCCGTCACCTCGTTTCGGGCATTCGCAACGATTTTTATATCATCACCAATTTGTTTCATCTCTTGAATTTTCAAGGAAAGCGCATCTTGTAATTTTGAAAAACCATTTCCTCCAAATAAAGTAGGAGCATCTTTTCCACCAATTAATTTCGGGCTTATATAGGTTACAATTTCATTGAAATTGTTTGTTTTTAAGAAACTTGCATGAATTGATTGGCCACCTTCAACGAATAGAGAAAGAATTTGTTTCTCTCCAAGAAAGGAAAGAAGGTCCTCGATTTCTATATGCTTCGTTTCCATTTGGAATATATCTATATTTTTAGAATTATAAGAAGATATCTTCTCTTTCTTTACATCCTTACCGACAATAATCCATGTCGGTGCTAAACCATCTGTTATAACATGAGAAGATGGTGGCGTTCGTAAATGGGTATCTAAAACAACGCGAATAGGATGTTTCCCACCATTTGGAATTCTTGTTGTTAAATGAGGATTATCAGCTATAACTGTATTCACTCCAACAAGAATTGCATCATGTGTATGGCGATATTGGTGAACATCAGCACGTGCTTCTTCACCTGTAATCCACTTACTTTCACCAGTTACAGTTGCTGTTTTTCCATCTAAGCTCATCGCTGTTTTGATTGTTACAAAAGGGCGTTTCATTTTCATGTAGTGAAAAAAGTAGCGATTTAATAAAACTGCTTCTGCTTCAAGAACACCGGTAGTTACTTCAATTCTAGCTTCCTCTAATCTTCTTTTTCCGTTACCAGAAACGAGCGGATTACAATCGAGAGTAGCAATTACCACACGCTTAACTCCTTTTTCGATGAGCAATTCACAACAAGGTGGTGTTTTTCCAAAGTGGCTACACGGTTCCAGTGTTACATAAACGGTAGCGTCTTTGGCGTTCTGACCAGCCATTTGAAGGGCATGAACTTCTGCGTGTTCTTCACCAGCTCGTAAATGAGCCCCCATACCAACGATGTTTCCATCTTTTACAACAACGGCACCAACCATAGGATTTGGACTTGTTTGTCCTGATGTTCCTTCTGCTAACTGCAGGGCAATCCTCATATATTCTTGATCTGTCATTTTCTTCACCTCTCCTAAAAAAATCAAAAAACCCCAAGGATTTAATATCCTTGGGGTTTGGGAGACGTGATTTCTAGAAATATAGTTTGAATACGAAAGCATAGGAAAGAAACCTAACGATAATTGATATTTCTGCATAAGGAAAAAACCTAGCAAAATATCGAATTTTTAAACGCTAGTTGTCTCTTTTTATTTCAGTATAAAAAATAAGTATAGAAAATTAAACATATATAAAGAATCAAAATGAATCTTTAAAAATATGCATACTGAAATAAAAGTGTATTCACTATATAAAAAACTAGAAACATATCCTTCTCCCATCCAGACTATACTGTCGGCCCTAGAGTTTCACTAGATCCACCGTTTTCGAGTTGAAAACGGGTCACGGACTTAGAAGTTTTCACTTCATCACCGCCGGTTGGGAATTTCACCCGACCCCGAAGGATGCTGTTTGCTCAAATTATAGCACAAAAAAAATAAAAGGCTAGTAAAAAATATTCGAATGTGAAGAATTGTGTGAAAATATATGTGGGCTGGAATGGAAATAAAAGTATTAGAAATGTTGTAAGGAGAAGGGATATAACGGAGTTGCTAAAAAGAAAAAACATGCACAAAAAAATGTGCATGTCACATGTAAAATTATTCTGCCTCTGGTGCTCTAACAACAGACTCGAATTTACCTTTATGCGAAGCGTCGCAATAAGGCATATTTTTTGATAAACCACAACGGCATAAAGAAAATGCCGGTTTTGCTGGGAATACATTCCCTTGTGAGTCGACTAATTCCACGTCCCCTGTAACGCGAAAAGAGCCATTATCATTTACTTTAATTTGTACTTTTGCCAACGTTATCCCTCCTTCCCAAACGCTTAATTTCATCATATAATCAAGGGAAGTGCTTGACAATATAAAAAGAGCACTTTGTTTGAGAAAGAAGAGAGTGTTATAATAGTTTTCATAACTGACTAGAGTAAGGTGACGAGAGATGGATAAACAATTACATACATTACGAAACATTGCAAATGAGCGCACGTGGGCATCATTTTTGAATGATAATCATCCATATAGTTTGTTACATTGGTCCATTGCAGGTGTAGGGCAAGAGGCAAAGGATGTTTGGTTACTTCAAGATGAAGTAACATTTCAAACGACAGAATTCCCAACGTTAGATGATGCAATGCAATGGATTTCTGAAAATATGGAACAAGTTACAGACGTTTTAGCGCAATAAAAAAACAGGCTTATGCAAGCCTGTTTTTTGTTTCTTTCACATATGTGTTTAAAAATTGATCGATGGCTGCTTCGTACTCTTCTTTATTTTCGTTATAAGAGCAAGCGTGTGCACCACGTTCTGCAATATAAAGTTGTTTATTGTTTTCTTTTGCTTCATATAGTGATTTCGTCATATCAGCTAAAATATAATCATCATCTTTACTATGAATAAAGAGGACGGGATTGTTAATATTTTTTATACAATCAATTGGTGAAACTTCGCGAATCGTATAACCGTCACGCACTTTTAAAAAAGCATTTGCTAAAGGTAATAAAGGCCATTTTGGTAAATGGAATTCAACCTTTAAACGGTGCTGTAATTGTCCGTGAAAATCAGAGAAAGGACAATCTGCAATATAGAAATCAGCACCATCCTCTACAAGTCCTGCGTATTGAAGAAGTGTTGCAGCTCCCATAGATTCACCATGAATACCGAGTGTTATATTTGTTCCAAAGCGACTTTTTAGCCAGTCAACTACAGATTTTAAATCATGTTTTTCATAGTATCCATAGCTTGTTGTTTTTCCGCCAGTTTTACCATGACGACGATGATCATAAATAACGACATTATACCCTCTGTTTAAAAATAACCTTGCATATTTTACAGAGTTCATTTTATTTACAGTTACGCCGTGACAAAAAATCATAAACTTATTGGAATGACCAGCAGGAATGTAATATCCGTGAAGATCATATCCGAATTGTGAAGGAATATGAATTTCTTCTTTATGAAGAGCATCAAAATCTTCTATACGAAAATGTTTTTTCGTTTCTCTTTCGAGTACTTCTTCCTCTGTTTTTTTCTTTAAATACATCACTTTATTTGTAAAGAAAATCCCAAGGGCTGTTATCGCACCTAGTACAGTAAACAATGCTGCAAAAAAACGTTTCATACTTTACCTCATCCTCCAAATACCGTTACATGTGATACACTTATATTGTATCACAATGATATAAAAGGGGAGAAATAGGAAATGGTGCATATACAAAAAATTACGCCAACGATGAAAGAAACAATTCGAATGTTTATGTGTGAGAACTGGGGAAGTTCATTGATGGTTTCACGTGGTAAGGGGCATCAATTAGAAGAGTTGCCAGGATTTGTTGCGTTTTCTAATGACAGAATAATCGGAATTATAACGTATGAAGTGACTGGAAATATGTGTGAAATTATATCGTTAGATAGTATTGAAGAAAGAAAAGGAATAGGGAAGAAGCTTGTGGATTGTGTATTGCAAGTTGCAGAAGAAGAACGGTGCAGGCAGGTTTGTCTTATTACAACAAATGATAATATGAATGCGTTACGATTTTACCAAAAACGTAATTTTGTAATGACTAATTTATATGTGAATGCGGTAGAGGAGGCACGAAAAATAAAGAAAGAAATTCCACGCATTGGATATGATAATATCCCAATTTTACATGAAATTCAGTTGGAGTATCGTTTAGTGAAATGATGTAACAATTTTCAGAAATATGAGTTATTAATCTTGACGGATAGTGTAATTTAGGTTACCGTAAAATTGTAATCTATTACCATATTAAGGGGTGACGATGTGGCAACTATACGTGATGTTGCAAAATTGGCAGGTGTTTCAGTCGCAACCGTTTCACGAGTTATTAATGAAAAAGGATATGTTCATGAGGACACAGTAAAACAAGTAAAGGAAGCAATTGAAGAATTACGTTATAGGCCAAACAGTGCAGCGAAGCCACTATTTAAAGAGAATTCAACGATAATTGCATTACTTGTAGATAATCTATATGACCCATCAAACATCACTTTGCTACATTGTATTGAGGAAATAGCATATAAAGAAGGATATCAAATCATTGTTTGTAATATAGAGAATAAAGATAGATACATATATATGTTGAAGGAGAATAACGTTGCAGGTGTTATTTTAACAAAATCCGTTTTTAAAAGTATAGGAGAAATTCCATTTCCGTTTGTTGTGATTGATGAGCAACAATCACATGGAAATTATTATGAAAGTGGACAGAGGGCTGTTTCTTTATTAAAAGAGAAAGGGTGTCACTTTCTTGCATATTTCGGTGAGGGAGAAGAAAGTGAAGAAATGGAAGATCATATAGCAGGTTTTTTAGATACTGTTTGGGATGAAGGAATCTCTTATCGAGAAGAATGTGTACAAGGGTATACAAATAAACAATTTATTACATTATTGCGAAACAATCCGTATATAGATGGAATTGTAACCTCAAGTGATCAGATTGCTATTGAGTTAATTCGGTCAGCAAGATTTGTAAATATACATGTACCAGATAAATTAAAAATTGTTGGACCGAATGGGAGCATAGAGTGTGAATGGATAGGTTCATCACTACCGGCAATTGAAAGCTATGTCAAAGATAACGGAAAAGTAGCTTTTCAACAATTAAAAGGAAAAATAAAAAAGTAAAAGGTGCGTTTTATACGCACCTTTTTATAATGTAATTGCGGCAATAAAGCCAAATATAAGTAACGGTATATTGTAATGTAGAAAAGTGGGTACACATGTATCCCATATATGATGGTGCTGACCATCAGCATTTAAACCGGATGTTGGTCCGAGGGTACTATCTGATGCTGGAGATCCTGCGTCACCTAGCGCTCCGGCTGTACCAATAATTGCAATTGTAGCCATCGGACTAAATCCAAGCTGAATGCACAGAGGTACAAAAATTGTTGTTAAGATAGGGATGGTTGAAAAGGATGAACCAATTCCCATCGTAACGAGAAGTCCAATAACAAGCATAAGAAATGCAGCGAGTGGTTTGTTATTTCCGATTATATGTGCACTCGTTTGCACCAGAGATTCAACATGTCCTGTTTTTCGAAGAACAGCGCCGAATCCAGCGGCAGCAATCATAACAAAGCCAATAAAGGACATCATACGCATTCCGCTTGTTAATATCGCATCTGCTTCTTTAAGTGGTAGACTACCACTTACTGATAAGACGATAATACCTGCTAAAGCACCGAAAATCATTGATTCTGTTGTTAATTGAACAGTTAATGTAGCAATGATAGATAATAACCCGAAAGTAATGCTACGTTTTGTATAGGGAACAATCTCATTTTCGGTAGTATGAATTTGTTCTGTTTCATACGTACGAGGTTTTCGGTACGTAATGAATACCGCTACACATAATCCAATAATCATACCGAGTGCTGGGATAGTCATTGCTTTTGGAATAAGTGTGACATCAAATGTAAGACCGCTTTGCGCAGCGTTGGTTTGCAATACGTCATGATAAATTTTTCCGAACCCTGCAGGGATCCACATATAAGGAGTAATTAATCCAAATGTAATAATACACGTGACAAGTCTTCGATCCACTTTCAGCTCATTTAATACTTTTAAAAGTGCTGGAATTAAGATGGGGATGAAAGCAATGTGAACAGGAATCACATTTTGTGAGAAACAAGCCATCGTTAAAATAATGAATAAAATAAGTATTTTAGAATAAACTTGTTTTTTCGTGTCTTGTTCATTGCCAATCCATTTTAATGCAGTTTGAATCATAGCATCTGGAAGTCCTGTTTTGGAAAGGGAAATAGCGAAACCACCAAGCATTGCATAACTTAAAGCGATTGGAGCACTGTTTCCAAGACCAGTTGTAAAAGTGTTAATCGTTTCTGAAATACCGAGTCCGCCGATAATTCCGCCTGTTAAAGCTCCAACAATGATGGCGACAATGACCTGGACACGTAACAAACTAAGCAATAGCATAATTGCTACTGCGACGAGTACAGCGTTCATAATAAATGTAATCTCCCTAAATTTTTATTCTGTTAAGACAAGTAAATATGAAACATTTTGCTATGTTTATACATACTTGCGACATATTATTATAAAATGTTTTCTATGAAATGTAAAAGAGCCTTTTGTTACTAATGCTGAAAAGCTAGCTCTTGTTTAATTGATTGCAAAGAATTGGCGAATAATTCTGGTTCTTCTAGATCAGGAGAATGTGCTGAATTTGGGAACCAAATCATTTTTTTTATAGGCGCTTCAATAATATCGCAATATT
Organism: Bacillus sp. AFS012607; assembly: GCF_002558005.1. Lineage (NCBI taxonomy): Bacteria > Bacillati > Bacillota > Bacilli > Caryophanales > Bacillaceae > Bacillus > Bacillus sp. AFS012607. The sequence continues at coordinate 391,095 of NZ_NTVM01000012.1, read as the reverse complement.
CCTGAACGAGTGCATAAGGAGTTTGATAATCATAGCGACCAGAACAAAAATAAACTGGAATAGATAAACTTGAGATAGAAGAAAAGAAATCGATTGTCAGCATTTCTTCCCATAAAACGCCAGATTTTAAATTTCCTGCGAGAAACTTGAACCAATCTAATAGCGTATATTCAGGAGAAAAGAAACCTTTTCGTATGAAAGAAAAGGAAGATCCGTTTTGGATTGCTCCTCCGAATGTGCCAAGCCACTTTCTTTGAATAATAAGACGTCTCATATCTAAAAATGGTGGTTTTCCTAATTTTAAAAGGGAAGCTAATGCTTTTTTATGATCATGTTTTTTTGCAGAACTAATTAAATGTTGATATAGCAATTCTTCATTTTGTTTCATATGTACAATTTGCCCAATACCGATGTAAGCCTCGATATACTTTGGATATTGATGTGCTATGTTAAGCCCAATAATACTTCCCCAAGAATGACCAGCGAGAAATAGTTTTTGTTTGTTGAACCTTTTAAGTGCATATTGAATCACTTCTTTTGCATCGGAAACGAATTGTTTGATTGTAAAATTTGCTCCGAAATCTTTCATTGAAAAAGATTTACCCGCCCCGCGCTGATCCCAATTAATAACAATAAAGTGCTTCTCTAATTCTTTTTGAAAATGACGAATAAATCCGATTTGTGCCATGCCGGGTCCACCATGGCAGCATAATAAAATAGGCTGCTCTACGTTTTGCCCACGCATAAGGAGAGTTTGTTTTCGATTATTAATCATAACGCTTTCTATCGTAGCGATACTATTAGGAATGAGTTGTTTGTTTTCAGTATAGAACTGAGGGGTATAGCTACGCAAAAGCATATTGAAAACCTCCTTTTGTGAAATCGTATGAATCGCACAGGCTATTCATTTTGCATATACTGTTAGAAAATCATTGTAACATACCATACTAGTGTCATTTCAACACGGGAGGAGGGAAATTGTGACGATTGGAGAAATTATAGATGGTTTAAATAGGCGTGAATCCATCGCTATTATAGCAAAACGTCTTGAAATAAGCCCGTATACATTATCGAAGAAATTAAGATTGATTGGATACGAATATGATGGAGAGCAGAAGAAACGTATTTTTGTAGGAGATGGAGAAGAACCACGTCACTTACAACTCCAAGAAGCGACCGCCCTTCAATATGAGAAAACAGATTATCAATTATTAATTTATGAGCAATTACAAAGTATTTATGAATTATTAAGAAGAAGAGAAGAAGTAATTGCACCAATTATGAGTAAAAGTACAGAGAAAAAGAGACGCACCTTTTCTATTAATACAGAAATATTAGCAAGATTGGACCTTATATCAGAATCGAAAGGAATTCAAAAATCTAAAATTGTAGAAGAGGCGTTGCAACAATTTTTACAGCAATATGAATTTAACAAAACATCACATTTTGATAACTAAAGAAAAGGATACTATGTTCATTGGAAGAACGAGTATCCTTTTTATGATGCATATTACGTATAAATACAGGATTAGTGCAAATCTTTTATGGCGTGAAAAATGAAATTTCTTATTAGAGAAACACTTAATTTACTTTTTGGATTCTTCCATCAATAACTGGCTGAATTGGTTCTTTTAATTGTTTTACGTAATCGACTAACGCTTCAAAGTCGTTTGGACCAGTTTCTGCATTTTTACCATTTTTAAATGATATGAATCCGTCACCGCCAGAAGCTAAGAAAGCATTTGCAACTACGCTATACGTTTTAGATGGAGATAATTCTTCTCCGTTTGTTAAACGTATATTTGTAACTTTTTCACCGTTTGGTTTATTTGCATCCCACGCATATTGAATACCTGAAATTTGAAGCATTCTTGTTGTTCCTTTTTGCCATTGCTGATTTAAAATATCGCGAATGTCTTGACCTGTTAAATCTACTTTAATCAATTGATTTCCAAAAGGTTGAATACCGTATAACTCACCCCACGTAATATCACCAGCATCTAAGTCATTACGAATGCCACCAGGATTCATGAGGGCGATTTGAGTTTGCATCGTTTGACGCTGAGCATCGGCAACTAAATTTCCAAGAGTGGACTCACCAGCATCATTTTGTTTACGGTCGATAGATGCTGTAGATTTTCCGACCACTTCATTTACAAGTGGTGCGATTTTTTCTTTATATTGATCTAGTTTTTTCTTTACTTGTTTATCAGGTTCTACACCTTCATGATACGTTGTAACAACTTCAGCTTTTTTCTTTATAATATCCTTTGTTTTACGATCAATTGTTACATCCACGTCTGAGAAAGCCGTGCCGTAAGAATTTGCTTGGACAATTAGCTTATTATTTACTGTACCATTTACATACGTATGACTATGTCCACCGAAAATAACATCAACTTCTGGGTCTGTTTCATTTGCAATTCGAGTAAGGTCGCCATTTGTTACCCCAGACTCATCGGTTGTTCCACCGACATGAGCAAGAACGACGATAGATTTAACGCCGAGGCGTTTTAATTGTTGTGTTGATTTATTAATTGCTTCTACTTCATCAGTAATTTGTACATTTTTAAGCATCGTAGGCATAACGACATTTGGTGTATCAGTTGTAACAACACCAATGAATCCTACAGGAACACCATCTACCATTTTTACAGTAAATGGTGGTAAAAATAAGCGGCCAGTTGATTTGTTATAGAAGTTAGCAGCTACATAGGGGAAGTTAGCCCCTTTGAAATTCCCTGTTTTTTCATGATATCCACCGTAAATGAGGCGTTTCATTTCATCAATGCCTTCATCAAATTCATGGTTTCCGATTGTACCAACATCAAATTTTAAATCATTTAAAAATTCAATCGTCGGTTCATCCTGTAATAATGCTGAAACTGGTGGACTAGCTCCGACGATATCACCAGCATGTACGAGAAGTGTATTAGGGTTTTGTTTTTTACGTTCTTTTAAATAAGTAGCTAAGTAATCAGCGCCACCAGCTTCTTTATTATTAATTTTTTTAACAGTATCTAGTTGTCCATGGAAATCATTAATACCAAGCATTTGTACGTCTATGTAGCGGTTTTGTTCAGCTGGATTCTGAGATGGGGGAGCGGCAAATACGCTTGAAAAAGTAATAGTGCTTAAAACAGCAACGGCAGGAATAATTTTTTTCCACATAGTTCATTTCTCCTTTTTTATAATCTGACATCATACGACATAATTTTAATAGATTCATAGGATTATAGCTACATAAAAATTTAGTCTTTTCGAAAAATTAACATATTTACAAAAAGTGGATAATAGAGTAAAGACCCTTTTTTATTGTCGATTGCATCGTGTATCTACTATAATGGAGAAAAAAGTAAAAGGTGAGTAGCATGAAGAAAAAGAAACAAAGACAAATGCAAAGACAATCGCAAGTGAATCCACCAAAGAAAGAAACACTTACATTAGGCGATCAATTAAATGATTCACTCATGCAACAATTAAAGAGTAAGAAGAAAGAGTTGCAAGTGAGAGAAGAGGAAAAAGAGGCAGCTGAACTGGAAAGAAAGCGCAAAGAACAAAAAGAACGTGAAAAGAATAAATCATTTGAAGAACTGCTAAGTGAAAGTAACCTTACTTGGAAAGACTTTAAATAATAAAAAAATGATCAGTGAAATTCACTGATCATTTTTTGACGAGCTTGTAAGAAAAGGGGAGTTATTATGAGGAAAATTGTAGTTGTTCCGCATGAAAATCATTGGAGTGAAAAATTTCAAATGGAGGCTGAAAGATTAAAAACAGCGATGCCAGAAACGGTGAAAATTCATCATATTGGAAGTACGTCAGTGCCAGGACTGGCAGCTAAACCTATTATTGATATGATCATGGAAGTAGAAAGTATTGAAAGGGTAGATAGGTGGAATGAACGATTTATAGAGCTTGGTTACATCGTAAAAGGGGAAAATGGTATTTCAGGACGCCGATTTTTTATCCATGGAACGGAAGAAAAACGTTTGTATCATTTACACGTGTTTGAAAAAGGAAATCCAGAGATAGTAAGGCATTTAGCATTTCGTGATTATATGATGGCTCATTGTGAAGAAGCAGAGGCATATGCAACCTTAAAGAAAGAATTGGCCGAAAAGTATACATATGATGGCACGTTATATACGGAAGGGAAAAATGAGTTTGTGCGCAATGTGGATGAAAAAGCGAAAGAATGGAGAGAAAATAACGTGAATAAATGAGTTCACGTTATTTTTTAGCTATATAAAAGTGTTATGTAAACTGTACGTATGTTTTGACTTTTGGGATGAATCTTGTTGAAATAAAGTTGTGGCTTATAAAAAAATGTAACAATGAAAGGGAGACGACTGTGTATATTCCAACAACTACACTTCATAATGGCGTGAAAATGCCGATGATTGGTCTAGGCGTTTATAAAGCAAAAGAAGGCGACGAAGTAAAACAAGCAGTAAAAACAGCGTTAGAAGTTGGATACCGTTCGATTGATACAGCAACTGTGTATGAAAATGAAAGCGGTGTCGGAGAAGCGATTCGTGAATCAGGAATTCCAAGAGAAGACCTATTTATTACAACAAAAGTTTGGAATGACGATCAAGGATACGAGGAGACACTCGAGGCGTTTGAAAAAAGCTTAAAGAAATTACAAATGGACTATGTAGATTTATATTTAATACATTGGCCAGTAAGAGGGAAGTATGTGGATACGTACCGAGCGTTAGAAAAATTATATGAAGAAGGTAAAGTGCGTGCGATTGGTGTTTCTAATTTTCATAAACATCATTTAGAATTGTTATTACCAAATTGCAAAGTGAAGCCGATGGTGAACCAAGTAGAACTTCATCCGATGTTAACGCAATTTGAATTGCGTAATCATTGTCAAGGTGAGCAAATCCAAATGGAAGCGTGGAGTCCGTTAATGAGGGGCGGAGAAGTATTTCAGCATCCAATCATTCAGGCTATTGCTAACAAATATGAAAAAACACCTGCGCAAGTTATATTAAGATGGGATATTCAAAGCGGGATTGTTACAATTCCTAAATCTGTTACACCATCTCGTATTAAAGAAAACTTTACTATTTTTGATTTCTCACTAACTGAAGAAGAGATAAATCAAATTAACACGTTGAATCGCGATTTACATGTAGGCACAAATCCTGATAAATATGATACGTTATAAAAAAGACTGTCTCCTAATAAAGGAGACAGTCTTCTGTTTATCGGTAATTCGATATTTTTAACGATGCAAAGCATATGTGTCATATTTAACAATTTTTTGAAGTTGTACATATTCTTCTTTAGTTAAAGGTAACTGTTGGCTAGCTCGTATATTTTCCTGCAATTGTTGAAGAGAGCTTGCGCCAGGTATAACAGCTGCAACAGTCTTATTATGTAAGCAATATTGAATAGCTGTTCCTGTTAAAGAGCTTTCTCCAATCGTTTCTTTTACACTCGCTAGAGTTGTATGTAATTCATCGTAAGAATAAGAGAGGTAATCCTTTTCCTTTACTCTTTCTATTTTTCTTGCATTGTTATCAGTTAAAATTCCTTTTGCAAGTGGTCCGCGAGCAATGATGCTAATTTGGTATTCATTCAGAAGCGGGAACCATTCTTCTGGACGACGATTTAAAAGGCTATATTCCATTAGTACACTAACGATGTTTGAGCGTTTTGCATATTCACGGATTACATTTGGACGTATAGAAGAAATACCGTAATGGCGGATAATACCTTCTTTTTTCAATTCTTCAAAAGCTTCAATTGTTTCATCTATTGGATCTTCAATCGTTCCGCCATGAAGTTGGTAAAGGTCAATATAATCAGTTTGAAGTCTACGTAAACTTTCTTTTACTTCAGCCTTTATGTAAGCTTTAGAAGGGTCCCAAGACCAGCCGTTTTTTTCTTCTGTCCAACGATTTCCAACCTTCGTTGTAAGAACAATTTTGTCTCGTTTCCCCTTCAAGGCTTTTCCAACAAATTCTTCATTTAATCCGTAATCATATAAATCTGCTGTATCAAAAAAATTAATTCCTAAATCGATTGCTTCATCGACAATACGCATAGCCTCTGTTTCAGATGTACCGAGAGACATACAGCCAAGGCCCATTTCTGTAACAAATAAATCTGAGTTTCCTAATTGACGTTTTTTCATAGGTCAACCTCCTTACCTTTATTGTACGAGAGGGAAAAGAGGTTGACAAACGTTTCCTTTTCGCTTTGCATTAACTGCCCGTAAAAGCATAATTAATGTGAGCTTAATGGATTAATGTTTCATTTTATTTGCTGTAATCCACTCTTGTACAGTTGTATACTCTTTGCTATATTGTTTTAGCTTATGGCGAATTTGCCATGCTTTTCCGACTAACGTGATGCGATTTGGTAAAATATAAACTTTCATTTCTATCACGCTCCTTTCAATGTGGTAAAATGTATGAAGAAAGAATAGGAAATAGAACAGGGAGATGAAGTAGTATGAGTAATCTTACAGAGAGAACAGTAAAAACTGAGCCGATTTTTGATGGTAGAGTTATAAAAGTTCGTGTTGATGATGTAGTATTACCAAATGGAGAAATGAGTAAACGTGAAATTGTAAATCACCCTGGTGCAGTTGCGATTATTGCTATTACAGATGAGGGGAAAATTGTGCTTGTTGAGCAGTATCGTAAAGCGCTTGAAAAGGCGATTATAGAAATTCCAGCCGGCAAGTTAGAGCCTGGTGAAAAACCAGAGGTAACAGCAGTTCGTGAATTAGAAGAGGAAACAGGATATGTATGTGAAAATATGGAGCTTATTACTTCTTTCTATACATCTCCAGGATTCGCAGATGAAATTTTATATGTATATAAAGCGACAGGTTTGACAAAAAAAGAAAATAAAGCTGAGTTAGATGAAGATGAGTTTGTGGAATTAATGGAAGTATCGTTAGAAGAAGCGATTACTCTTATGAAAAATCTTCGTATTCATGATGCGAAGACGATGTTTGCAGTACAATATTTACAACTACAAAAATAAACACTCGCCAAAGGCGAGTGTTTTTAATTGATTTTTGCATATACACGTGCATCACGTAAGCTACCGTCTGGTGCTAGGAAATCATTTTCCATTGTACCTTCTAGAATGAATTCTAAACGTTCTGCTAAGCTACATGCATTTATATTTGTTGCATCAGTACGAATTTCAATTCTTCTAGCGCCTAGTTTATCAAAGGCGAATTGGATAGCGCCTTTAACAGCTTCAGTCATATAGCCTTGTTTTGTATAATCGCTATGCAACCAGAAGTGAAGTGAAAACTTTGGAATATCCCAGTTTTCAGGTTTTAGTGTAATTGCTCCGATGAATGTACCAGATACTTTATCGTATAAGTGAAAATCAAGTGTTTCACGAAGTAAAAACTGTCCGTGAGCTTCGCGAACAATTTCTTCAGCACTCTCTTCTGTTTCAGCGTTAATTGGTACCCACGGTACTAAGTCTTCTAGAGAAGCTTGGATTGCTTCATATACTTCTGCACCATCACCTGGAAATGGTTTACGAACTTGTAAGCGTTCAGTTTGAAATAATGTTGGAAAATCTAATAATAATGGTTTCAAGAGAAATCCCTCCTATTCTCTACTTTTTAGTTTAGCAAAGTAGAGCGGAATTTCAATGTTAATTCGTCATACTTTTTTCTTTCTTTCATACATTTTTAATAAGAGTGTGAACGGAGGGAAGAAAAATGTGGCGAAAAAATTGGCAAGACCGTGTAATGTCTCACATACAGGAAAACTCTTCATTATATATATTTAACGCTGTTTTATTATTGATGGGAGTAATATTTGGAGCCATTCTTGTGAATAGTTTACAAATCAATCAAAAACAAGATTTATCATTTTATTTACAACGTTTTTTTGGACAAGTCTCTAAAGGAGAATTTGCCATTGCGGGCGAAATGTTTCGAGAAAGTTACTTTTCGCAATTAAAATACATCGGATTTATTTGGATTTTAGGGATTTCAATTATTGGATTACCACTTATTTTTATTTTATTATTTGTAAAAGGAGTTGTTGTTGGATTTACAGTTGGTTTTTTAGTAAGTCAGCATGGATGGAATGGACTATTATTAGCATTTGTATCTGTTTTGCCACAAAATTTAATTATCATTCCAGTCTTTCTCATTATGACAACCATTGCTGCAAGTTTTTCTTTACGGATGATTAGGCATCAATTTATTAGAAAAATAACCGAGCCACTATTACCATTATTAATCCGGTATACATGTTTCTTTCTTGTAATTGGAGCGGTATTAGCAATGGCTTGTAGTGTGGAGGCTTACGCATCACCAGTTTTAATGAAAGAAGTTGTTGAGGCTATTAATAAAAAATAAATATTTTTTGAGAATAATTATCAATTTGTTTTTATTGTTTTTCTTTTGACAGAAGCCCTTCTTCTGATATAATGGTGTAAGAGTGGCGAGGAGGGAGTAGTACCGAATGGAAGAAAGAATTGAACGAATTAAGAAGCAATTACATGCAGCGAGCTATAAATTAACACCGCAACGTGAAGCAACAGTTCGTGTGCTGCTAGAAAATGAAGAAGATCATTTAAGCGCAGAAGATGTTTACCTCCTTGTAAAAGAAAAGTCGCCAGAGATCGGATTAGCAACCGTCTATCGAACTTTAGAACTATTATCTGAGTTAAAAGTTGTCGATAAGATTAACTTCGGAGACGGTGTTTCACGCTATGACTTACGCCAAGAAGGTGCGCAGCGTTTTCACCATCATTTGATTTGTACACAATGTGGTGCTGTACAAGAAATACAAGAAGATTTACTTGGTGAAGTGGAAAGGAAAGTAGAACGAGACTGGAGCTTTAAGGTGAAAGATCATCGTTTAACATTCCATGGGATTTGTAAAAATTGTCAAGAAAATGAAACGGATGAAAAATAACCTTTTCCTATTTATCTAGGAAGAGGTTTTTTATTTGAATAAGGTATAAATTGGTGAAAGCTTGGCATATGTTGTAATAACTTATATTTTGGAGGAATTTACAATGCGCCGAGCTTTAAAATTAACTTTTGATGGAATAAAAGTATTTTTATTATTTACAAGTTGTACGATTTTGTTTTATTTCGCTATACTATGGATAAATGAAGAATATGAAAGCTATCATCGTTATGAAAAACCTAAAGAAGAGACTGTAGAAAAAGTATCAGGGAATGAAGAACCGGCAAAGGATGCTTTCGTAAATAGAATGATGTTTTTCTATGAAAATGGGGAGTAGTGTAGAGTGGAAGATCAATTAAAAGATTTTATTCATTATATGGTTGTCGAAAAAGGATTAGCAAAGAATACAGTAGTATCTTATGAACGGGATTTAAAAAGCTACGTAAAGTATTTGCAAAATGTGGAACAGACGAAAACTTTTCATGAAGTGACCCGTTTACACATTGTTAACTTTTTGCAGTATTTAAAAGAAAACGGAAAATCTTCGAAAACATTGGCGCGTCATATTGCATCAATTCGTTCGTTCCACCAATTTTTACTTCGTGAACGAGCGGTAGAGCACGATCCATCCGTACATATTGAAACGCCGCAAGGGGAACGGAAATTACCAAAAGTATTATCAGTTGATGAAGTAGAGGCGTTACTTCAAACACCAAAAATGACAAGTGCTTTTGGGATACGTGATAAGGCGATGCTAGAGTTACTGTATGCGACAGGACTTCGTGTTTCAGAATTGATTGCACTCAATTTAGAAGATGTACATTTAACGATGGGATTTGTTCGTTGCATAGGGAAAGGGAATAAAGAAAGAATTATTCCACTAGGAAGTTTAGCAACGGAAGCGATTCAAAAGTATATTGAAAAAGGAAGAAGAGAATTAATGGGGAAAAAAGTAGTAGATGCACTCTTTTTAAACCATCATGGTAATCGATTATCAAGACAAGGATTTTGGAAAATATTAAAACGATTAGCGAAAGAAGCAAATATTGAAAAAGAGCTTACACCTCATACGTTGCGTCACTCGTTTGCTACGCACTTATTAGAAAATGGAGCAGATTTACGTGCTGTACAAGAAATGCTTGGTCATGCAGATATTTCAACGACGCAAATCTATACGCACGTTTCAAAAACTAGATTAAAAGATGTATATAAACAGTTTCATCCAAGAGCATAGTTACTATGCTCTTTTTTCATAGATTCAGAAGGGAAGACCGTTTCACAGAAACTTCACAAACATTTCGTATATTGTTTTCAGCAGAAGACTGGAATATTACAATGTATTTCCTCTATACTAAATAAAGTATAAAGGAGGAAATGATGATGAAAAAACTGATTATAACTTTATTTATCGCGATGCTAGCGTTGGCTGGCTGTAATACAAACAAAGAAGAACCGAAAAAAGAACAGAAACTTGAAGCTGTAAAAGTAGCAGTCCAAACAAATCCGAAAGAAATTAAACCAGGTGAAAAAACAGAAGTACAAGCACTTGTTACACAAGGAAAAGAAAAAGTAACGGATGCCGATGATGTAAAGTTTGAAATTTGGAAAGATGGCGACGAAAAGCACGAGATGTTAGATGGTAAGCATAAAGGAAAAGGTGTTTATGCAGTAGAGAAAACATTCGAAACGGATGGAGTATACCATATTATCGCTCACACAAATGCACGTGAAATGCACGTTATGCCGGAAGTGAAAGTTGCTGTAGGAAATGCGAAAGTAGAAGATGCGAAAAAAGAAAATAGTGATCACAGTGCAGGACATGGAGATCATAAAAGTGACACAATGATCCATCTTATGGCTGGAGACATAAAGGCAAATGCTGAATCTACAATGAAAGTTCATTTAAAGCAAAAAGAAGAAGCATTAACTGGTGCTGAAGTACAACTAGAGATTTGGAAAGATGGTGTTGAAAAACACGAATTTATTCCAGCGAAAGAAGGGAATAAAGGAGAGTATGAAACGAAACATACTTTCAAAGAGAACGGTGCTTACAAAGTGAAAGTGCATGTAAGAAAAGGCGAATTGCATGAACATAAAGAAGAAACAATAGAAGTAAAATAAAAAGTAGCTCTTTAGAGCTACTTTTTATTTTTAATATGAAGAAATAAATCATAAAAAAATTAGCACTTCGTTGCAGAATGGATTACAATAGAAGTGTGAAGAAAATGAGAAATTCTACGAAAATGTATTAAAAAGAAAGCGTAAACATGTTATGATATCAGTATCAGATGTCTGACATCTGACTTAGAAAAAACTAGAAATGTTTTTGAGTCGTTTCAAGTAAAACGAAATAGGTTAGAGAATGGTTTAAAGAAGTACTGTTTGACAATGAGAATTCTTATGGATAACAGTTTCACTTTATAGCGTTTTGAACATACTACAAGAAGTAGAACTGAACTTATAGGAGGTCGCAGTTATGAATAAATATAAACGTATATTCCTAGTCGTAATGGACTCTGTGGGAATCGGTGAAGCACCAGATGCTGAGCAATTTGGTGATTTAGGATCTGACACAATTGGTCACATTGCTGAACATATGAATGGTTTACAAATGCCTAACATGGTGAAATTGGGTCTTGGTAACATTCGTGAAATGAAAGGTATCTCTAAAGTAGAGAAACCACTTGGATATTACACAAAAATGCAAGAGAAATCTACTGGTAAAGATACAATGACAGGTCACTGGGAAATCATGGGCCTTTACATTGATACACCATTCCAAGTGTTCCCGGAAGGATTCCCGAAAGAATTACTTGATGAATTAGAAGAAAAAACAGGCCGTAAAATTATCGGTAATAAGCCAGCTTCTGGAACTGAAATTCTTGATGAACTTGGCCAAGAGCAAATGGAAACCGGCTCTTTAATCGTTTATACTTCTGCTGATAGCGTATTGCAAATTGCAGCACACGAAGAAGTAGTGCCACTTGATGAGTTATATAAAATCTGTAAAATTGCACGTGAATTAACATTAGATGAGAAATACATGGTAGGTCGTGTTATTGCTCGTCCATTCGTTGGTGAACCTGGAAACTTTACACGTACACCAAACCGTCATGATTATGCATTAAAACCATTCGGCCGTACAGTAATGAATGAATTAAAAGATAGTGACTACGATGTAATTGCTATCGGTAAAATCTCTGACATCTATGATGGTGAAGGGGTAACGGAATCACTTCGTACGAAGTCTAACATGGATGGAATGGATAAGCTTGTAGATACATTAAATATGGACTTTACAGGTCTTAGCTTCTTAAACTTAGTTGACTTTGATGCATTATTCGGCCACCGCCGTGATCCACAAGGATACGGAGAGGCTCTGCAAGAATATGATGCACGTCTTCCAGAAGTATTCGCAAAACTACAAGAAGATGATCTATTATTAATTACAGCAGACCACGGTAATGATCCAATTCACCCTGGTACTGACCATACACGTGAATATGTACCATTATTAGCATATAGCCCAAGTATGAAAGAAGGCGGACAAGAGTTACCACTTCGTCAAACATTTGCTGATATTGGTGCAACAGTAGCAGAAAACTTCGGTGTGAAAATGCCAGAATACGGAACAAGCTTCTTAAACGAGCTAAAGAAATAGGGGGATAAACAAATGAATCGTGAACTTATTACAAAATCAGCTTCATACTTAAAAGAGAAATTTCAAGAGACACCACAAGTAGGACTAATCCTTGGATCAGGACTTGGTGTATTAGCAGACGAAATTGAGAACGCAGTAACAGTACCTTACAGTGAAATCCCTGAGTTCCCAGTATCAACTGTAGAAGGCCATGCAGGTCAACTAGTATTTGGTACACTTCAAGGTGTAACAGTAGTAGCAATGCAAGGACGTTTCCACTTCTATGAAGGATACGACATGCAAAAAGTAACATTCCCAGTTCGTGTTATGAAAGAACTAGGTGTAGAAACGGTTGTTGTAACAAACGCAGCTGGTGGTGTAAATACATCATTCGAGCCAGGCGATCTTATGTTAATTTCAGACCACATTAACTTCATGGGTACGAATCCATTAATCGGGCCAAATGATTCTGAAATGGGCGTACGTTTCCCTGATATGTCTACATCGTATACAGTAGAACTTCGTGAAATGGCGAAACAAGTTGCAGCAGACTTAAATATTAAAGTACAAGAAGGTGTATACGTTGGAATGACAGGTCCTGTATATGAAACACCTGCTGAAATTCGTATGCTTCGTACACTTGGCGGAGATGCAGTTGGTATGTCAACAGTACCTGAAGTAATTGTAGCACGTCATGCTGGAATGAAAGTATTAGGTATTTCTTGTATTTCAAATATGGCAGCTGGTATTTTAGATCAGCCACTTCATCACGATGAAGTAATTGAAACGACAGAACGTGTTAAAGCTAACTTCTTAGCATTAGTAAAAGCAATCGTAAAACAAATGAAGGGGTGACTTCACAATGAGAATGGTGGACCTAATTGCAAAAAAACGTGACGGACATGCATTAACGACAGAAGAAATTAACTTTATTGTTGAAGGATATACAAATGGTGATATTCCTGATTATCAAGTAAGTTCACTTGCAATGGCAATTTTCTTCCAAGATATGAACGATCAAGAGCGTGCTGATTTAACGATGGCAATGGTAAATAGCGGCGATACAATTGACTTATCAGCTATTGAAGGTGTAAAAGTAGATAAGCATTCGACAGGTGGTGTTGGTGATACAACGACACTTGTATTAGGTCCATTAGTAGCTGCTTTAGACGTACCAGTAGCGAAAATGTCTGGACGCGGTTTAGGACATACTGGTGGTACAATTGATAAATTAGAAGCAGTTCCAGGATTCCATGTGGAAATTGAAAACGATGAATTCATGCGACTTGTAAATGAAAACAAAATCGCTGTTATCGGCCAAAGTGGTAACTTAACACCTGCTGATAAAAAGTTATATGCACTTCGTGATGTAACAGCAACAGTAAACTCAATTCCGCTTATTGCAAGTTCGATTATGAGTAAAAAAATTGCTGCTGGTGCAGATGCAATTGTTCTTGATGTAAAAACTGGAGCAGGTGCATTTATGAAAACGGATGAAGATGCAAAACGTTTAGCAGAAGCAATGGTACGCATCGGTAATAACGTTGGTCGTAATACGATGGCAGTTATTTCTGATATGAGTCAACCACTCGGTGAAGCTATCGGTAACGCACTAGAAGTACAAGAAGCAATTGATACATTACAAGGTAAAGGGCCAAAAGATTTAGAAGAGCTATGTTTAACACTTGGAAGCCAAATGGTGTACCTTGCTGGACAAGCTTCATCTTTAGAAGTTGCACGTGAAAAGCTAATTGAAGTAATGAACAACGGAAAAGCGCTAGAATCATTTAAAACGTTCTTATCAGCGCAAGGCGGCGACGCATCTGTTGTTGATGACCCTTCTAAATTGCCACAAGCACAATTTAAAATTGAAGTGGAAGCGAAAGAAGACGGATATGTATCAGAAATCGTTGCAGACGAAATCGGAACAGCAGCAATGCTTTTAGGAGCAGGACGTGCAACGAAAGAGTCAGAAATTGATTTAGCAGTTGGTCTAATGCTGCGCAAAAAAGTAGGCGATAGCGTGAAGCAAGGTGAATCCCTTGTTACAATTTACGCGAACCGCGAAAATGTTGAAGATGTAAAAGCGAAAATTTATGAGAACATGAAGATCTCTAAAGAACACGTAGATGCACCAACTTTAGTACACGGTATCGTAACGAAGTAATAAAAAAAAGCTGAGGAGATTTCTCCTTGGCTTTTTTTACTATTTTTTGTTTATAATAATAATGGGTGAAATTATGATTAGAATTTGTGCAGTAACAAAAACAGATGAAGTATTATATGATGTTTCTCTAGAAGAAACAAAGAAAGACCATATTGTATGGTATTGGCTAGATTTATATAAGCCAACGAAAGAAGAGTATACATATATTCTGCAAGACCATTTTAAGTTCCATCCCCTTGCAATTGAAGACTGTCTAGAATATGTACAGAGGCCAAAAGTTGATTTTTATGATGGATATAACTTTTTAGTTCTTCACGCGTTTGGAGAAGATGGGCTAGAACCACATGAAATTGATTTGTTTGTTAGTGATCGCTATATTGTTTCTTTCCATTTTTCTCATAATAATGCAATTGAAAGAGTATGGAAAACACTTGGTGAGAAGAGGCGGATTAAGAAAGGACCTTTACATGTAGCACATACAATCACTGATCAAATTGTAGATGATTATTTCGCACCTGTATATTACATTGAAGATCATTTAAATGCGATTGATGATAATTTAACAGGTGAGACAGCAGGAGCCGTGCTAGAAGAAGTATTTGATATTAGGGCAGATTTATCTAAGTTAAGACGTACAATTATTCCAATGCGTGATTTATTGTATCGTATTTTGAATTCCACTCGTTTTTACGGTATAAGTGATCATGAGATTTATTTTAAAGATATACATGATCATTTACTTAAACTTACGGAAATGATTGAGGCAAGTCGAGAGTTAACGGCGGATATTCGGGATAGTTATTTTTCATTAAACTCACATCATATGAATAACATTATGAAAACATTAACTGTATTCTCGACTATTTTCATGCCATTAACATTTATTGCGGGAGTATATGGAATGAACTTTACGCATATGCCAGAGCTTGGTGGACAATATAGTTATTTTATTTGTCTTCTTCTAATGGCATTAATTGGCGGCGGAATGATGGCATGGTTTTATAAAAAAGGATGGTTTAAGTAAAAAACACCGAGGATTTCCTCGGTGTTTTTTCTTAACCAATAGCATGTAATACAAACATAGCTAAGAATAAGCATGTAATGATATACATAGATGGTGCGACTTCTTTACGCTTTCCAAGAGCAACTTTTAAGATAGGGTAAGCAATAAATCCGAACGCAATGCCATCAGCGATACTATATGTGAGCGGGATCATAACGATAATTAAGAATGCTGGAAATCCTTCTGAAAAGTCGTTCAGAGGAATTTGTTGAATGCTTGTAATCATCAGACCGCCAATAATAATTAAGATTGGTGCAATGGCACTATCAGGAATTAATTTGACAAATGGAAGAGCAAACAGTGATGCAAAGAATAGCAACCCAGTAACGATAGACGTCAGACCTGTCTTACCACCTGCAGTAATACCTGCGGCACTTTCTACTGTTGAAACGGTAGGGCTTGTGCCAAATAGACCACATGTCATTGCTGAAATTGCATTGGCTTGGTAAGCACGTGGGAATTTACGATCATCTTCTAATAAACCGTGCAGAAGTCCCATGTTCTCAAAAATAAGCACCATGCTTAAAGAGAATGTTGCAATCCAAAATGGTAAGGAAGAAAGTTTCCCAAATGACATAGCTCCAAACACATCACCGTAATTAGCGAATGAGAATGAACTATTTCCCATTTGACTCGTATCCACAAGACCAAATAACCATGAGATACCAGTTCCTATTGCAATCGTCCATAAAAAGTTTCCACGTACGTTACGAATAAATAATACAAGTGCAATGATAAGAGTAAGTAATGTCGCAAGAACGACAGGATTACTTAATTTCCCCATTGCCACAGCAGTATTTGGGTTCGAAACGACTAAACCACCTTTTTGCAATCCGATAAACGCTAAAAATAATCCAATGCCGACAGTAATCGCTTCCTTTAATGACTTTGGAATTGATACTGATAGCACGCGAGCGATTGGTGTAAAAGCGGCAATTGCAAAAATAATACCAGAGATAAAGACAGCAGCTAATGCTTCTTGCCAAGTTAGTCCAAGCGTATGCACAGCTGTGTACGTGAAGAATGCATTTACACCCATACCAGGGACAAGAATAGCAGGTGCATTTGCCCAAAATGCCATGAGTAGACATCCGACAAATGAACTAAAAACAGTTGCTAAAATTCCAGCTTCAAGAGGAATGCCAGCATCTGATAAGATGGACGCATTTACAATCATAATATATACGATTGTGAAAAATGACGTAACTCCAGCTAAAACTTCTTGTTTTGGTGATGTTTCGTGTAAACCTAATTTAAATGTTCTTTCAAGTATTCCTTTCATGTTAAACCTTCTTTTTCATATCCCTCTCCCACCCGTGATATCTCTTTTGTAAGAGCTCACCGTCCTTTATTATATCAGAACATCATGTTTTTACAACAAGTAAAATGATAACGTTTACTTGTAAAGAGAATTCGTTATAAATACGTAAAAATAGCCCGTATGGATGAAATGATTTCTAATTCACCAGATTGAATGGGCGGGGCTGCTTGTGCATGTAAAGTAGCATAAGACGTAACCTCCCGTGGTAATTGGGCAGATTCTTCAACGAATGAGAGGGGAACAGGATTAATATTTAGATTATATGTACTCGCAATAGCACGAGCTTTTTCTACTGCCTGGTGCAGAGCTTGAATGAGAGCCTTCTCATAATATTTATTTGGATGAGATACTCGGAAACGTAAACCTTTTGCTACATTTGCGCCATTTGATACGGCTATATCATATACTTCCCCAGCTTTTTGTACATTTAAAACGGTAATTTCATACAAATGCTCCACACGGTATCCTTGGAGCAATGCTTTATCATTTACATATTCGTATTGAGGAGTGATCGTATAAGAAATCGTTTCTATATCTTTATCGGCAATACCCAGCTGTTTAAGTGCATCCAGTAATTGTTTTGATTGTACTGCATTTTCTTCCTGCGCTTGTTTTACATTTTTACTATCAGTTCGAATGCCAAGCGTTAATATAACAACGTTTGGTTTTGCTTTGACAACGCCTTCGCCTTGTACAGTAATAGTAGCTTCTTTACCAGTATTAGCTGTGCGTACGTTGTGTAAATAAGGATTTATTCCACCCTGCATTTTCCATCACCATCCTTTTTATATGTATATGTGTGAACAAAAAAGAAATTTATATGAAAAAAGTTACATAAATGAGAATGTTGAGGAAAGAAATCATATACAATATAGGTATTTATAGATTATAATATGTGTAAATATGATAAAAAAGGGACGAGGCTATTGAACGAAAAAAGAGAAACGCTGATTTTAGATTTATCTGCATCATTTCGAAAAATGATACGTTTATTACAAAATGATATTAATACACGTTTTGCAGAACATATGCCATATAATGAATTTTCTGTATTACGTGCGTTATTTTTAAACAGTCCACAGATGGCTTCGCAAATTGCGAGTGAAGTAAACGTAACCTCCAGTCATATTACAGCTGTTACAGATCGACTTGTACGAAAAGGATTAGTAGAAAGAAAACGTTCTAATTCAGATCGTCGTATCGTGTACTTAGAAATTACAGAGCACGGAAGAGAAGTAACTGAAAAACTTGAAGCTGTGCGTAAAGAATATTATAAAGAGAGATTTAAAGGTTGGAGCGACCAAGAAATAGAAATGGTCTTAGAACTATTTGGCCGCGTATTATAATAAATGAGGATAGGAAGCGAAAGCATTCCTATCCTTTTTCTTTTGAATAAAAATATTTTGAAACTCCGATACTTTAATTAAAAGATCGGAGGAAAGATTATGAAATATATTGCTGCACTTACCATTTTATTTGGTAGTTTTTTCTATTTTCAAACATTCACGTACGCAGATACGCCTATCCAAGTGGTGCGAAAAGAAGTGAAGTACATTGAAACTGATAATACAGTTTTATATTCGAAATTATGGGTTCGTTCTATGCAAAACGCAGTATTATTTCACCATAGCGATAATATTCGTAATCGGGACACATTACGTAATGTAACAAGTTCATCGCTTGTTAAAGCGAAGCAACTATCTTTTCAGAAAGCAGCACTTTATATACCGAGACTATCGCAATACGTATCAAAAATAGGGAAAGAAAACATTCAAGTGTACTACATTGCGATTCACTATAATGTGAAAAAAGAAAATGCATATCAATTAGATGGTATGAACTATTTTCTACAAGTATTTGTAAAAGAGCGTGGGGAATGGAAAATTGCCGAAAGTGTAGTTGCACCGACAGAGCAAATTGTGCAAAATGGTGATGGATTTGGGATGAAAGAAGAGATGGTGTATGGGGATAGGAGAGAGAATGTGAAATAACCTCCTCTTTAAGAGGAGGTTATTTCACACGCCAAGAAAATTTAAATTTTAATAAGCGAGATAATAGTAGGTAGACTATCGTACTGGTTCCTATAAAACCAATATAATAATTTAAGATAGAATGACTTCCTCCCGTTGCCATTCCTCCAAACATTCCAATAAAGATTACACAACATATCATACATAGTGTTTTGAGTTTCGGATATAATAGAAAATTCCCATTTTGTTCATTAGGTGATCTTGTATATAAGTACATTCCTAAAGGTAATAGAATAAGTACATTTGCGATTGGGCCGATAAGTTTTGTTGCTGAGGGAATATACGTAAAATTAGGTTCATCATGACGTACGCCTTGTTCATCAGTATAAGCACGTTGAGGATCGTAATTAAAATTAATATTGAATCCGCGAACTGGCGCTAAAATACTCACTTTTTCTATTACTGAACCGTAACGATCTACATTCTCCTCCGTATAGACGGGATGATTAGAAATAAGTCCAACCGTATGAATAGAAATAGCTCCGGCAATTAGAGTCGGCAAAATAAAAGGGAATCCAAGTATAGCAACACTGAAGAATCCTTGTGAAATCATATTACCAGCAATTGTTCCTATGCATAATGCAAGTGTATATATAGCAATTAAGATGATAACCATGTATAAGAAATAGGTATGAAATGGTGAAAATATTTGATACTTATTATGAAAAGTTGCCTTTTTCATAATAGCAAAAAGTCCCCAATTCAATATAACGATAGCTAAAATATTACACACACCAAAAAGCCATTTCGTCATGAAGAGATGTTTCCGTTTAACTGGCATAGACCATAGAATGTCACTTGATTGATTTTGACGCTCCCATCCAATAAGGATGCAGGCTAATGCAATAAGGAGTGCTCCTTGAACCATGATAGCATCGGGAAGTGAAAGGTGATAATTGTATCGGTATATATATTTCCATTCATTATTTTTATGAAAATATTTTAATTGCTCGGCAGATGCTAAGTAGTATTTATAGGATAGTACATAAAAACTTACTAACCAAAATAGCCAAACAATATATTTACTTTGCTTGTAGGTATGCATCCATAATACTTTTTGAAACATAGGATCTCTCCTTTAAAAAACTTTATAGTTTGTAAGACGTGATAATATAAAATAAGTGACGATTCCAAATAAAAAGAACCCAACATAGTAACTAAATAATAAATCAAAACGCTTCAACATTTGCCCACCTATTAATGCAACATAAAAGGTAGTACTCCATATCCAGAGTGAGTTGTATTTTGGAAAAAGGAAAATTTTTTTATTATGTTCATTAGGTGATCGTGTATAAAGAAACATACCAATTAGTAAGCTGGAAATAGTATAGAAGATAGAAACAAGTATTACTTTTGCAGAGTAGTAACTATGAAAAGTGGGTCCCCTGTGTATTACTTTTCCATGATCTTCATATGATTGAGCTGTTGGATGGTAATTATAACTAATTGAAAAGTCTAATATGGCGCTTGAAATGTTGGTCTTTTTATTGAATTCATAAATGTTTTCGAAATTCGTATAACTTTTATTCCCCTGTATTGCCTCAGCATGAGCTGTAAAGAATAGGAGTAAGAGTGAAAAGATTCCCATTCCCATGATGCAAAAAGTAATGCTAAAGATGCTTTGTGAAATAATACTGCCAGTAAATGTACCGATACATAAAGAGACAGTATAGATCGCTATATATGTGAAAATTGCATACAGGAAATATCGATGAAACGGTTCGAAAGATTGATATTCAAAGTGAATCGTAGATTTATAAATAAAATACATAAGACCCCAATTGATTAGAAGTGATAGTACAATGAAAAATCCACCGAAAACCCACTTCGATAAGAACATATCACGTCTTTTAAATGGAAATGTCATAAGTGAATCTCCACTTTGATTACTTCGCTCCCAACCAATCAATATACAGGATAGGATAATTGTAATAATACCTAACCAAAAGCTATTAGAAGAATAAAAAGAATAATGATAGTAGAACTTTTCTTCACCTATTTTTTCTGGATGGAGAAAGAGAGACTGTTGAGTTTCTGCTGCTTGATAGTATTCGAAAGATAAAAAATAAAGCGAACTAAAGAAAAACAGTAACGCAGCATATTTCCCGCGCTTCCAATTCCACATCCACAACGCTTTATGAAACATACCCATCCTCCTCCAGTGTCGTAACGAAGACATCTTCAAGTGACATTGTTAGTTCTTCAATGAGTATAGGTTGCTCTTTATAAAACTTCTCCAGTGTTGTAGCTACATTTCCCTCAATTAAGATTGTATATACTTTTCCCGTTTGGTTTAATATTTTAATATTGCTTAAGTTTTCTAGTTTTTGAGGTAATGAGCGTTCATAGGCTACTTGGATTTTAGCAAATTGTGATTTTGCATCGTCTAGTGATGTAATAGAAGATACAGTATGTCCTTTTAAAATAATGATTGTATCTGCAATTTGTTCAACTTCATCTAAATGATGGGTAGATATGAAAATGGTAATCTCTTTTTCTGCAACTTCTCCAACGAGAAACTGTAAAATCTGTCTTTTAACGATAGGATCAAGTCCGTTTGTTGGTTCATCTAAAATAATATATTCTGCCTGTGCAGCAACAGCTAAAATGATGGCAAGCAGTGCTTTCATTCCTTTTGAATAACTACGAATTCGTTTGTTTGGTAAATTGAAACGCTCTAGTAGTTCGTAGAAATATGGTTCATCAAATGCTGTATAAACTGCTTTATAAAACTTCACGATTTCTTTTACTGTATAACCGTTCAGTATGTTAGTAGAATCCGGAACATATACGATTTTTTGTTTCGTTTCAGGATTTTTATGAATGTCGATATCCTCATATGTAACAGTTCCCTCATCTGGGTCTAAAATACCGACTATCGTTCGTAATAAAGTTGTTTTCCCCGCACCATTTCTTCCAAGTAATCCGACGATACTACCTTTTTGTAATGTGAAAGAAACATCGTCTAAAATTGTTTGATTATCAATTGTTTTCTTCAAGCTTGTCACTTTCAACATCCGTATTTCCTCCAATCTCTTTATAGTATGAATCTATCCAATCATGAATTTTATCTTTCGTAATACCAAGATAAGAGGCTTCTAATAGTAATTGATGAAATTGCTTTTCAACCATAGCGATTTTCCTTTCGTCTAATGTTGGGGTAATCGATTGGGATACAAATGTTCCTTTTCCTCGTAACGTTTCAATAATTCCTTGTCGCTCTAACTCTTGATACGCTTTACTCACTGTATTTGGATTTATAACGAGTAAAGAAGCGAGCTCGCGTACAGAAGGAAGTTTATCACTTGGAGCCAACATGTTTTTCAATACGAGTTCTTTTATATTTTGAACAATTTGTTCCCATATCGGAGTGTTGCTTCTTGGGTCAAGTTGAATATGCAAGAGCAATGTCTCCTTCCTCATATGTATTAAGTGTACTACTGTGTGTAATACACTTAATACAATATAGGGGACGAATGTATTTGTCAAATGAAAATAATAGAAAAAATTGGTATTAAAAAAAGAGAAATTGGAAAAAATAGGTCTGATATAGAATGGAGGGTTAGTCATGAAGCGAGTTTTTGGAATACTTGTTTGTTTCATGTTATTGCTTTCTGGAACTTCAGTGAGTTTTGCGCAATCTGAGAAAACGAAGCAGGAGAAAACAGAAGAAACAACGCCGAAGTTAGCGGAACAAGCGTCGTCAGCAATCGTAATTGAGCAAGATACAGGTAAAGTTTTATTTGATAAAAACCCAAATGAAAAATTACCACCTGCTAGTATGACAAAGATTATGACAATGCTTTTAATTATGGAACAAGTTGAAAAAGGAAAACTAAAACTGACCGATAAAGTTAGAGCGAGCGAACATGCAGCTTCAATGGGTGGATCGCAAATCTTTTTAGAACCTGGGGAAGAGATGACTGTAAATGAGATGTTAAAGGGTATTGCAATTGCATCTGGAAATGACGCATCTGTTGCAGTAGCTGAGCATATCGCAGGTTCAGAAGAAGGATTTGTAAATATGATGAACAAAAAGGCGAAAGATCTAGGGTTGAAAAATACACATTTTCAAAACCCAACAGGTCTTCCGGCCAAAGACCATTATTCGACAGCAAATGATATGGCTATAATGGCGAGAGAATTGATGAAGTATCCACTTATTCGTAAATACACAGGTAAGTACGAAGATTATTTACGTGAAGATACGGATAAAAAGTTTTGGCTCGTTAATACGAATAAGCTAGTACGTTTTTATCCTGGCGTAGATGGAGTAAAAACAGGTTTTACGACAGAAGCGAAATATTGTTTAACAGCATCGGCTCAAAAAAATGGCATGCGTGTCATTTCAGTTGTCATGGGAGCACCAACATCAAAAGAACGGAACAACGAAGTGACGAAGCTTCTTGACTATGCATTTGGACAATATATGACAAAGAAATTGTATACGCGCGGCGAAAAAATTAAGACAGTTCAAGTAGGAAAAGGGAAAAAAGAAAAAATAGATTTAGTTGCGTCAGATAATGTTTCTCTTCTTATGAAGAAGGGCGAGAGTATGGACAAGGTAAAACAAGAAGTAATTGCTGAAAAGAAAGTAAAAGCACCGATTAAAAAAGGTGACGCGCTTGGCACACTTGTTATTAAAAAAGATAAAGATGTTTTATTAAAACAAACAATTGTAGCAAAAGAAGATGTTGCTGCAGCGAGCTGGTGGGAGTTATTTAAAAGAAGTTTTGGGATGTTTTCAACATCAAAATAGCGGCAAATAGTTTGCCGCTTTTCTATTCGTATGCCAGTGAATAATGCTGAAAGGTTTCACTTTATGACGAAATAGTTCTTCTTTTGTCAGCAGGAAGGATTCTTATTTTATATCACGAAAATCTTTATGTATGTGAATAAGTAAAGTTTGAGCATAAGGAGGAAATCGTGTGAGTCTTTCCATGCAATTAGAAGTAAAACGTGACGTCCTATGTGTGAGACTAGAGGGTGAATTAGATCATCATACGGCTGAAGAGTTGCGAACGAAAGTAACAGATATGATTGAGACACATGGTGTTCATCATATTGTTTTGAGCCTAGAGAACTTATCGTTTATGGATAGTTCTGGTCTAGGTGTTATATTAGGCCGATATAAACACGTAAAGGGATTAGGTGGAGAAATGGTTGTTTGTGCAATTTCACCGCCTGTTAAGCGTTTATTTGAAATGTCGGGCTTATTCAAAATCGTTCGCTTAGAAGAAAGTGAAGCGCACGCGCTCGCGACGTTGGGGGTGGCATAGATGAGAAATGAAATGAACCTTCAATTTTCAGCATTAAGTCAAAATGAATCATTCGCTCGCGTTACAGTGGCGGCTTTCATTGCACAACTAGATCCAACGATGGAAGAATTAACGGAGATCAAAACAGTTGTGTCAGAAGCGGTTACAAATGCAATTATTCATGGATACGAAGGAAATGCAGAAGGTATTGTTTATATTTCTGTAATTTTGGAAGAAGCAATGGTGAAACTCACGATTCGAGATGAAGGGATTGGAATCTTTAACTTAGATGAAGCGAGACAACCCCTTTTTACAACTAAACCTGAATTAGAGCGTTCCGGAATGGGATTTACTATCATGGAAAATTTTATGGATGAAGTAGAAGTTATTTCAAACGAATCTTTCGGGACAACAATCCATTTGACAAAATACTTATCAAATAGTAACGCTCTATGCAATTAAGGAGAATAGCCTATGGACATAGAGGTCAAAAATGAGAAGAAGAAACCTCAGTTAAAGGACCACGAGCTAAAAGCGTTAATTCAAAAAAGTCAAGATGGAGATCAACAGGCGAGAGATACAATCGTTCAAAGTAATATGCGTCTCGTTTGGTCGGTTGTACAGCGGTTTCTTAATCGAGGATACGAACCAGACGATCTATTTCAAATTGGATGTATTGGGCTCTTGAAATCGGTAGATAAATTTGATTTATCTTTCGACGTGAAATTTTCAACATATGCAGTTCCAATGATTATTGGAGAAATACAACGTTTTTTACGTGATGATGGATCAGTGAAAGTTAGTAGGTCTTTAAAAGAAACAGGGAACAAAATTCGAAAGATGAGAGATGAGCTTTCGAAAGAGTTCGGAAGGGCTCCAACGATTAATGAGGTGGCAGAGGCGCTAGAACTAACGCCAGAGGAAGTTGTTCTAGCACAAGAAGCGAGCCGGGCGCCTTCATCTATACATGAAACTGTATATGAAAACGACGGTGATCCAATCACTATTTTAGATCAAATTGCAGATCAATCTGAAACGAAATGGTTCGATAAAATTGCTTTAAAAGAAGCGATTAGAGAACTAGATGAACGAGAGCGCTTAATTGTATACTTGCGTTACTATAAAGATCAAACACAGTCAGAAGTAGCAGAGCGCATAGGTATTTCGCAAGTACAAGTTTCAAGACTTGAAAAGAAAATATTAAAACAGATGAAAGATCGAATAGACGAATAATTGTCTATTCGATTTTTTTATGAAGTTAATAGGAGAGAGATGTTAATTTTCGAAAAAATTAACAGAATTTATTGATAATTTAGTTAATTTAAAATATAATCCAAGTATGAACTTGTCATAAAGGGGGGAAGGAAACATGGAAACGAGGCAACAATGGGGAACGAGAGCTGGATTTATTTTCGCAGCGGTCGGATCTGCCGTTGGATTAGGAAACATATGGCGTTTTCCTTATACAGCGTATGAAAATGGCGGCGGGGCATTCTTTTTACCGTACTTATTTGCATTATTAACGACGGGTATTTCATTGTTAGCATTTGAGTTTGCTCTTGGTCATCGTCATCGTGGCTCAGCACCACTTACATTTTTCCGTATTAGCCCGCGTGCCGAATTTATTGGATGGTGGCAAATGTGCGTAACATTTATTGTTTCAACATATTATGCAGTGATTATTGCTTGGTCTATATCGTATACATACTTTGCAATTACTGGAGCATGGGGAAAAGACACGCAATCATTTTTATTTAAAGAGTACTTACATGTTGCAGATAAGCCAGGACAATTTGGAGGACTTGTACCGGAAGTATTAATTCCGTTAGCTCTCGTTTGGATTATTGTGCTTGGCGTTGCATTTAAAGGAGTTAAAAAAGGAATCGAAGTTGTTAACCGTATATTTATTCCTTTATTAGTTGTTATGTTCCTTATTATCGTCGTTCGTGCAGTGACGATGGAAGGTGCTATGCAAGGACTAGATGCATTCTTTAAACCAGATTGGAGTCGTATTTTTGATGGGAAAGTATGGCTTGCTGCTTATGGTCAAATATTCTTTAGTTTATCTTTAGCATTTGGAATTATGATTACGTATTCTAGTTATTTACCGAAAAACTCTGATACAACAAATAATGCCTTTATTACTGGATTCGCAAACTCAGGATTTGAATTATTAGCAGGTATTGGAGTCTTTGCAGCTCTTGGATTTATGGCAAATAATATGGGAGTACCGGTTGATAAAGTAGCAAGTGCTGGCGTTGGACTTGCGTTCGTAGTATTTCCGCAAATTATTAATGAGTTGCCGATGTCACCGTTGTTTGGTGTATTATTTTTCTTATCGTTAACGGTTGCTGGAATCACATCACTTATTTCACTTGCGGAAGTATGCTTTGCCGCTGTATCTGAAAAATTCAGTTTAAGTCGTGAAAAAACCATTGGAATTATGGGAACCCTTCTCGTGTTAGTTTCTCTTGTTTTTGCAACACGTGGTGGACTTATGTTCTTAGATGTTGTCGACTATTTCGCTAATAATTTCGGATTAATTACAATTGCACTTGCGGAAGTAGTTACGATAGGGCTCATTTTACGTCGTTTACCAGTTTATCAAAATCATGCAAACTTTGTATCTGATATTAAATTAGGAACGTTTTGGAGAGTGAGTTTACTCGTTATTACTCCGCTTATGTTAGGGTATATGCTAATTGATGGTACAATCCAAAATATTAAAAAGAACTATGGAGATTATCCGACTGAGTTTGTTGTAACGTATGGTTGGTCGATAGCAGCAGCATTCCTCATAGTTGCAATAATCATTGGTCTGAAAAAATGGGATGCACAAATTCATTCGGACTCTGCCAAACTTGAAAAAGAATGGAAAGATCGAGGTGTTTCATAATGAGTGGATCAGCGATTATGATGATGGTTATTGGAATCGTAGTCATTTGGGGAGGGCTTGCATTAAGTATTGCAAACTTATTTAAGAAAAAGGCATAAGTAAAAAACATCTGCACCAAAATGGTGCAGATGTTTTTTTATGAAAAAATTGTATTAGAAAAAAATTCAATAACCATACTACAACTACGAGGAAGAGTGAAGGGGTGAATGAAAGTTGGAACAAACGATTTATATTAAAATGCGCAATCGTTTAAAAGTTTCTCCTACTTATGAAGTAAAGCTGGGCGATGTTGCTCAACTTGCCGGAGATTCTTCTGTAGTTGAGTTGTTACAAAATGAGATAGTTTACAAAATAACAGCGCATGATAAGACGCATGTTGTAATTGATGTTATGAAAGTAATTGAGATTATTCAACAGAAAGCATCTCATGTACAAATTAATTTACTCGGTTCTGGACAAACTCTTGTTGAAATTATATACGAAAAAAAGAAGGCGCATCCAGTTTTTTTCGGGCTTGTATGGCTGTTACTTTTCATTGGAGCGGCCCTTGCGATCATTTATTTCCATGAAGATGTAAGTATGCAACAAGTACATCAACGGTTATATTACATGATTACTGGAGAATTTAATGCGCAACCACTTTTATTTCAAATTCCTTATTCTTTAGGTCTTGGCTTAGGGATGGTTTTATTCTTTAATCATGTATTTCAAAAGCGAATTAATGAAGAGCCAAGTCCGCTAGAAGTTGAGATGTTTCAATACCAACAGTCGCTTGATCAATATGTAATCGTTAATGAAAACAAGGATAATATGAAACAACTTGCCGATGATTGAGTCTGGATTTGTTATTTTAATTGGTTTAGCTGGAGGGATTGCGGTAGGTAGCGGGTATGTCGCATTTTTAGCTGTACTTGGTATAATCCCCCGTTTAGCTCAATTAACGAGAAGTGGAAAGCATATTCAATATTTTGAGTGGGCAGTCATTGCAGGTACTTTAACAGGGGCTTGGTGTAGTTTGAAAAACATTACATTTCAAACATCGCAATATTGGCTCGTTATATTAGGGATATTTTGTGGCACGTTCATTGGAATGCTTGCTGCGGCATTAACAGAGGTGTTAAATGTTCTACCTATTTTAGCGAAACGAGTAGGGGTAGAGGGGAAGATTGTTGTTTTACTCATTGCTATTGTACTTGGGAAAGTAATAGGATCATTGTTTCACTGGATTTATTTCGTAAAGTAGGAGGCAGTATATAAATGACAAGTCAGAAATTGAAGGATGATTACATAAATAAAGTGAAGGAGTATCATCCAAAGCCAAACTATTTACTAAATTGTATCAAAGCATTTCTTGTAGGTGGACTCATTTGTACAGTTGGAGAAGTATTGATGAAATTTTATATACATTATTTTCACTTCAGTGAACAAGAGGCAGGAAACCCAACTGTTGCAACGCTTGTTTTATTATCCGCGATTTTAACAGGATGTGGTGTATATGATAAAATCGGTCAATTTGCTGGAGCAGGATCAGCGGTGCCGGTGAC
Source organism: Bacillus sp. AFS012607 (assembly GCF_002558005.1). NCBI lineage: Bacteria > Bacillati > Bacillota > Bacilli > Caryophanales > Bacillaceae > Bacillus > Bacillus sp. AFS012607. The sequence goes on along the minus strand of NZ_NTVM01000012.1, from coordinate 362,255 downwards.
AGGATTTGCAAATTCTATGGCGAGCGCTGCCTTAGAGCATAAGAGTGAAGGGATTGTTCTAGGGATTGCTACAAATATGTTTAAACTGGCAGGAAGTGTAATTGTATTTGGGGTTGTTGGTGCATATATCATTGGGTTAATAAGGTATACCTTTAAAGTTTTTATGTCTTAAAGGAGGGGCTAGTATGAGGTTGACCGGAAAACAAACGTGGGTATTTCAAAATGATATATATGTGAATGCAACGGGTACTGCTGTCGGTCCGAAAGAAGCTGAGGGCCCTCTTGGAAAAGATTTTGATATTTCATACGATGACTTGCATTGTGGAGAGGAAAATTGGGAGCTCGCCGAACGAAGATTAATGTCAGACTCAATTCAACAAGCAGTGCAAAAAGGGAATATAAAAACATCGCAAATTGATTTCTTTTTAGCGGGAGATTTATTAAATCAAACAGTGACAGCAAATTATGTTGCGCGTAAGTGGGGCATTCCTTTTTTAGGAATGTTTAGCGCTTGTGCGACGTCTATGGAGACTTTAGCAGTTGGCTCAGCTTTTATAGACGGTGGATTTGCAAATCGTGTCTTAGCTACAGTAAGTAGTCATAATGCAACGGCTGAAAGACAATTTCGCTATCCAACAGAGTATGGTGGGCAAAAGCCAGGGACAGCAAATTCAACTGTGACTGGTGCAGGATCTATATTAATTAGCAATGAAAAAAGTGCGATTAAAATTACGGCGGCTACAATCGGAAAAGTGCAAGATTTAGGAATCACAAATCCTTTGGATATGGGGGCAGCGATGGCTCCAGCAGCAGCTCATACAATTCAACAGCATTTTGAAGATTTAAGAAGAAGTGCCGATGATTATGATTTAATTGTTACGGGTGATTTATCAGCTGTTGGGACGCCGATTGCAAAACAACTTTTACTTGAGGAAGGTTACGATCTTGGGCATATATACAATGATTGCGGATTGATGATTTATGAATCAAGTCAAGAAGAAGTGTTTGCAGGTGGTAGTGGTTGCGCTTGTTCAGCAGTTGTCACATATGGCCATTTATTACACGAGATGCAAAAAGGGAATTTACAACGAATTTTTGTCGTTGCCACTGGCGCATTATTAAGCCCGATGATGATGCAACAGAAAGAAACGATTCCAACAATTGCACATGGTGTCGTATTTGAAAGAGTTAAAGGAGAGTGAATTGTGGATTTTATATATGCATTTCTTGTAGGTGGAGCTATTTGTGTAATTGGGCAACTATTGTTAGATTTCGCAAAGTTAACACCAGCTCATTTAATGGCAACTTTTGTAGTCATCGGAGCAATTTTAGATGGATTTGGATTGTACGATAAACTAATAAAGTTTGCAGGTGCTGGAGCAACAGTCCCTATTACAAGTTTTGGACATTCACTATTGCACGGAGCAATGCATGCAGCAGAAAAACATGGATATTTAGGAATTGGTATTGGCATGTTTAGTTTAACGTCTGCGGGCATTTCCGCAGCGATATTGTTTTCGTTTTTTATAGCACTTATATGTAAACCGAAAGGATAAATCAAATGAGACGAAGGGTTGTTTTGGTCACAGATGGAGATGAATATGCAAAGCGGACAATTGAGCTTTTAACAAAGGAATTTGGGGGAAGGTGTATTTCAGCATCACAAAGTAATCCAACCAAATTGACAGGGAAAAAAGTTGTTGAGCTTATTATGCAAACGCCATATGACCCTGTATTTGTCATGTTTGATGACAGTGGATTTATTGGAGAAGGATCTGGTGAGAAGGCTTTAAAATATGTGGCTACCCATAAACAAATTGATGTGCTCGGAATTTTAGCAGTAGCGTCTAATACGCATCATTGGGAATGGGCACGTGTAGATGTAAGTGTAGATCGGAATGGGAATTTAACCGAATACGGTGTTGATAAATTTGGACTTCCAGATGGTGAAATTGGCAGGATTAGTGGAGATACAATATATTGCTTAGACGATTTAAATGTTCCTGTCATTGTTGGAGTTGGTGATATTGGTAAAATGTGCGGGAATGATGAATGGGAGAGAGGGTCACCTATTACTAGAAAAGCGATTCAATTAATTTTGGAAAGGAGTGGTTTTTATGACGAAGCCTAAAAAGGTGGATATCCCTATATCAACTTTCATAAGTGACAATGAAAATTATTTAAAGCAGACAGTTGGACTAGGCGTTACATACGATGTTGGCATTCGTAAATTTCAAATTTTGAATAAAGAAATTGGTGTGTTATTTGTAAACGGACTTTGTGATACAAATTATATTATCCCTATTTTAGAAGAAGCGGTGGATACAAATGAGATAAGGGATGTAGAAGAAGATACAGTGAAGCTTTTAGAGAATCGCTTAATCCATCAACAAGTAAGCAAAGTGAAAACGATGGATGAGGTAATGCTCCAAGTATTATCAGGACTCATTGTGATATTTGTGGAAGGTGAAACGGAAGCGTTCGCGATCGATGTTCGTAGTTATCCAGGGCGAACACCGACAGAACCAGATACCGAAAAGGTAGTACGCGGTGCGAGGGATGGGTTTGTTGAAAATATCGTTGTAAATACAGCATTAATTCGTAGAAGAATTCGAGATCCACGTCTTCGAAATGAAATTATTCGAGTAGGAGATAGATCACAAACGGATATTTGTATTACATACGTTCAAGATGTTGCAAATCCAGACTTAGTAAAGATTATAAAACAAGAATTAAATAACATCGATGTAGATGGAATTACGATGGCGGATAAAACAGTAGAAGAATTTGTTGTAAAGCAAAGCTATAACCCATTCCCACTTATTCGATATACAGAAAGGCCAGATGTAGCAGCAAATCATCTACTAGAAGGGCATGTGTTAGTGCTCGTTGACACATCACCAAGTGCTATGATTACACCGACAACATATTTTCATCATTTACAGCATGCGGAAGAATTTAGACAAAATCCAGCTGTCGGTACATTTTTACGCTGGGTGCGCTTTTTAGGTGTTATATTCTCGTTATTTTTATTACCATTTTGGCTAGTGTTTGTATTTGATCCAACTCTTTTGCCAGCAAATCTTGCTTTTATTGGACCGACTAAGATGACGCATTTACCAATTTTATTACAGGTGTTAATGGCAGAGGTCGGACTTGAGTTTTTAAGGATGGCAGCCATTCATACTCCAACGCCGTTATCGTCTGCAGCAGGGTTGATTTCCGCTATATTAATTGGTCAAATTGCAATTGATGTAGGTTTGTTTGTGCCAGAAGTAATTTTGTATGTAGCGGTTTCGATGATTGGTGCATATGCAACACCGAGTTATGAATTAGGATTAGGGAATAAGGTTGGGAAATTGTTTGTTATTATTTTAACAGGTCTCTTCCATGAGATGGGATTTGTAATTGGTATGACGATATTAATTTTATTTTTAACGTCTATAAAAAGTTTACAAACACCTTATTTATGGCCGTTTTTACCATTTGATTGGGGCGCGTTAACAAAAATTTTACTCCGTCCAACAATGTCTAGTTTAAAAGTACGACCAAGTATTGTAAGACCTCAAAATGTAAAAAGACAAAAATAAACGGGCTTATACACCCGTTTATTTTTTTAGCAAAAATTTATTGTTTTTTAACAAAAATCACACATTTTTTGTGTACACTTAGAGTAGATATTGTGTATGGAAGGGGAAGAGGGCATGATTAAATTATTTGTAAGTGATTTAGATGACACGCTCGTTTACGATGTGAATCATATGCAAAAAGAAGATGAACGTGCGCTGTGTTGGTTAGCTGAGAAAGGGACAAATATTTGTTTTGCCTCTGGCCGCTTTACACATAGAATTGATGAAGTTGTAAAAAGGTTTTCATTCCCATATTACACAACAGGCTTAAATGGAGCGACAATGTTACTTCCGGATGGGGATTTATTCCATGAATCGAGTTTTGAAAATACGGTTGCCCAGGAAATATATCGATATATACATAAAAAAGGACTAGCGGATATTGTTTGTGCAAATGAGCAGCGATATACAAAAAGGAAAAATGAACAACACCATAATTTTGAAGCGTATATGGGTGTGCATATCGCTGAAATTGAAGCGTTAGAAGAAGAGTTTGGTAAGACTGTGCACCCTGCAAAATTGTTTGTTTTTGGAGAAGAAGAGAAAATTGTGACGTTAGATCAAGAGCTACGAGATACGTTTCAAGGCGAAGCGGAAGTTTTTATATCAGGTAAACGCTATGTTGATATTATGCCAAGAGGCGTGAGTAAGGGTAGTGCTCTAAAGCGACTAATGGACCATTTGCAAATTGAAGCAAATGAAGTTGCTTGTATTGGAGATTCTTTCAATGATATTTCTATGTTTGAAGTAACCCCGCATTCATTTACTCTTCATCATGCCCATCCATATGTAAAGGAGAAAGCAAATCATATAGTGCGTTCGGTTGAAGAGGCTGTTATGAAATTACCGTTACTTGTATAAAAAAGAAGCCCGTCACTGGCGGGCTTCTTTTTTACTTGAATAAAGATTTAACAAAATCAATGATACTTGAGAAGAAATCTTTCACTTTATCTAGAAAACTTTGTCCTTCTTCAGATCCTAAAAAGGCAGAAACGTGTTCTTTTGCTTTGTTTAATTGACTACCAACTTGATTCCAATCGATATTAAGATTTTTCATTTTATCAAATAACGATACTAAGTTATCTAACTGTTCATCTGTTAATGTAATGCCTAATTGATCAGCAATTTTTTTAATTAATGAACGTAAATCTTCTGTTGTTTTTGGCTGTTCTTTTGCAATTTCTTCTTTAATTTTTGCAACAAGTTGAACTGCTTTTTCTTCACCAATTTTATCACCAAGCTGGGCTGTTTGTACCATTTCTTCATTCGCTACTTTTTTAACTTCTTCAGGAATTTGTTTATTGGACGCAGTTTCATATGCTTTCATTAATCCAGTTAAAGCTGCAGTTCCTGAAACTTTAAAAGGTGCGTTAATTTGAATTTCTGCATCTTTTACACCTGCTGTAATCAAAGCGTTAGTGTACATTGCATCTGTTACCCAGTTAATGTTCTTTGATCGTACAATAAGACCAGATCCTGGTTTAGTGTATGTAATCATAGAAGAAGAAATTGCTCTCGTACCAATTTGTGCTTTTGGAACAATGCCTTCTAGAAATTTATGTTCTTCCGCATTAGATACAGTAATAATTGTAGCATCTTTCGGTGCTTTCATTTCTTTTAACAGATCTTGTTTTTGTTGTTCGGATAAGTTCTCTCCTAGTGTAACAATTGATTCTCCCTCGATGATGTCTGCAAATGAAGCTGTTGGCATCATAAATACCGTTACAGCTAATAGCAGAGCTAATAATTTCGTTCTCACGAAAAATCGCTCCCTTTCTCTTTCTAAAATTTTCGGGCAACAAAGTTATTATAGTATATATTTCTTATTTGTCACCTAGCTTTTTCCACATTTCAAAAAAGAAGTATCTAGATTGTCGGATTCTTTTTGTTTCTAGTCATGAATGTGGTAATATAGTGCTGAGATAGTTGAAAGGAGACATATACATATGAAAACTTTAGGATACATATTAATGGAAAACGGTGAAAAAATCGACTTGGAATTTTTCCCAGAAGAAGCACCGAAAACAGTAGAAAACTTTAAAAAATTAGCAGAGCAAGGATTTTATGATGGTGTTACATTCCACCGTGTTATTCCTGGCTTCGTAAGCCAAGGTGGAGACCCAACAGGTACAGGTGCAGGTGGCCCAGGTTACTCTATTCCATGTGAAACTGATGGAAACCCTCATAGACACCTTGTCGGATCACTTTCTATGGCTCATGCTGGCCGTAACACAGGCGGTAGCCAATTCTTTGTTGTTCATGAGCCACAGCCACATTTAGATGGCGTTCATACTGTATTTGGTAAAGCAACAAGCGGTATTGAAACAGTATTAAAAATGCGTCAAGGCGATGTAATGAAAGAAGTTAAAGTTTGGGAAGAATAAGGTAAGGGAAAAGAGAGCTTTTGCTCTCTTTTTTTACTTTTAAATGGGACGGGGTACTTCTTCTGCAGCTCATCATACAAGTAGTATTGTTGCTAAAATATATTGCTTGTGAGAACAAACCTTTAACAAATTACATAGAATACATTGCATTATATGTTTCAATAAATATTTTTTGTTATATTAATTTTGCTAGAAGTGTGCTGCTTTAGGGTAACTATTAATGAAGTGATATTGAATGATATGTTTCTTTCCATTCCATATAAAATTTTCTTTTTTTAACTCTATTTATTAAAGGAATAGTGCTGAAACATAGATTTGACTTTCTTCTTTTCGCTTTGTATGATTATCAAGTTGTTTTAGGCTCTTCTCACTCTGTTGAAAATATTGTAAAATGAATATGATATGAAAAGAGTGATTGAGGGGATTACTAGTTTGTAACTTTTGTAAGAAGGGATAAGGGTTATGTTAATTCGTTTTAAAAAAAGTTATGAAAAAATTGCAATGGGGCTTCTTTCGTTTATGCCAACTGAAAAAGATGTGAAAACATTACAATTGACAATGAAAGAATATGAAGCAAAAGATGATTGGCAATTGTATTTGTGGAAAGAGAATGAAGATTTTGTTGGAATAATGGGGATTGTAAAAAAAGAGAATCAAGTATTAGAAATTCAGCATTTGAGTGTCAACCCATCTCACCGTCATGTAGGGATTGGGACAAAGATGGTTCAAGAGTTAAAGAGTAAATTTCTTGAGTTTACAATTTGCGGAAATGAGCAAACAGCAAGTTTTTGCGAAAAATGTAAAGGGCTAGAACAAAATATACATTCGTGAAAGCAGGGATAAGTAGTTTATTATCTCTGCTTTCTTTTTTGTAATTGTTCATTTCGTTCAGTAATGACTTCTGTGCGATCACGCATAGTATGCTTGTTTATAATATATTCACTTGGGATAGCATTCAAATCTTTCCAAGGGAGGTTTTGTTTTTGACATAACTCTGTGCACTGCTTCTCTAACGATGGATCTGATAAGGGTAAAAATAAAGGTACAAAACGTTCTTTTTTATGGATAGATTGCAATCTTTCATTGAGCAAGGAAAGAAGTTGTACTTGATTAATTCCTAAACGTTGTAAAGACACACCGCTTTTTTCTAAAATTGTGATTGCGCTTTTCATCATTTTTGTAGAACCATTCCAGTTATCACGTCTTTGGTGGTATAAAGAAACTGCAATTTGAATGAGACCAACTAAGTAATGATCACGATTTCCTCGTGGTTTTGTCTTCCAGTACTCTTCTAGTATTTCGTGGCATTCAAAATAGTCGTAATCTCCTTGGAAATGAATTAAAAATTGTATGTATTCGGTAGGATACATGTTTTCTCGCCCCTATCTAACGGTTATACATATAAGTGTATCATAGAAATATGAACAATAAACGACTAGGAGATTTCCCCCTAGCCGTTATTGTTCATATTAGCAGAAGCAAGCTGCTCCTACAATAATTAGTAAAATAAACAGTACAACAAGTAATGCGAACCCACCGCTAAAACCACAATCAACGTGACCCATAGTTTTTTGACCTCCTACATTGTTCTTACTACACTGTTATCATATGAAGTGGTGGGCATGATGACATAGGCATCGGTCTATTTTTAATTAAATTTCTTAAAAAGGTTGGATAGAACATGAGTATGCTCTATACTTATGTTGTTATAGAAAAAATGTGGTGGGATGCTTTGTGCAATATAATTTTAAAGTAGAGGCTTTTGAAGGGCCTTTAGATCTATTGTTACATTTAATACATCGTTATGAAATTGATATATATAATATTCCTGTAGCAGATATTACAGAGCAATATTTATCTTATGTGCATACGATGAAAGAACTTCAATTAGATGTTGCAAGTGAGTATTTAGTAATGGCCGCAACGTTATTACAAATTAAAAGTAAAATGTTGTTGCCGAAACATGAAGAAGATGTACTTGATAACGGTGATGATTTTATAGATGATCCTCGTCAAGAATTGATGGAGAGGTTAATCGAATATAAGAAATATAAGCAAGTTGCTACTGAGTTAAAAGAAAGAGAACAAGAAAGAGCACAGCTATATACACGTCCACCAATTGACTTTACATCGTTGCAACAAGAAGAGGAGACAAGCTTGCCTCTTGATGTTACGTTATATGATATGCTAGCGGCATTTCAAAAATTAATGCGCCGTAAAAAGGCAAAAAAACCTGTAACAACACGTATTACTCGTCAAGAAATACCAATTGAACAGCGAATGACTGATATTTTAAAGCAGTTAAAAATAAAGGGTGGTCGCCAAAGTTTTTATGATTTATTTGTTGATGATGAACGTGAAATAATGGTCGTAACATTTTTAGCAGTTCTGGAACTTATGAAAAATCAACAAATCATAATTGAGCAAGAACATAATTTTGATGAAATTTTCGTATCAAGCTCTAATAAATCTGCATAGGGCAAGTATGTAAAATTGGGATAAAAACACTTTATCTCATGCTATGTTTTAATGTATCGTTTGGAACAAGAGAAAAAATATTGAACCGAACGCATTGATTGTGATTCGGTTTTTTGATGTGTATTTTTATGGGAAAATAGAAGGAAGGAGCTCGTGAAATGGATAGGAAAGAACAAAAGTCAATTATTGAAGGCCTTTTATTTGTTTCTGGTGATGAAGGGATTTATCCAGAACAAATAGCGAAAGTTCTTGAAATTGAAATGAATGAAGTAATGAATATTTTAGAAGAAATGCAACAAGAATGTGAAGGTGCAAACCGTGGTTTGCAAATTGTACAGTATGCAAAAGTATATCGTTTTGCTACAAAGAAAGAACATGCTTCATATTATCAAAAACTAATAGATACACCAACAGCTGCTTCGCTCTCACAAGCTGCCCTTGAAACGTTAGCGATTGTTGCATATCGTCAACCAATCACAAGGACTGAAATGGAAGAGATTAGAGGAGTTAAAACCGATAAGGCGTTACAAACGTTGGTTTCCCATTTACTTATAAAAGAAATGGGAAGGGCGGAAGGACCAGGGCGTCCTATTTTATACGGAACAACAAAAGAATTTTTGGACACATTTGGATTGAAAACATTAGATGATTTACCCCCGCTTTCTGAAGAGAATGAACAAATGAATGAAGCAGATTTATTCTTCGGTTCCTTACAAGAGATATCGAAATAAAAGCTTAGCATTTTGCTAAGCTTTTTTTGTATATCAATTATTTACAGTGCCATACTAAATGAAAAAAGGAGACGAGTTATGAGAGGTATGCGGATTATTCTATTATTAGTTTCTGTTTTATTATGTTTTTCTTTAAATAGCGCATCAGCTAAAAGGTATATGATGTCCATTCATACTACGTCTCCTTTACATATGCATCGGCAACATCTTAGTAAAATGAAAGTGAGCTTTTTAAAAGTGGGGCAAGGTGATGCAACACTTATCATAATGCCAAACGGACAAACAATGTTAATTGATGGAGGACCTTATGAAGCAGGAGAGGTTATTATTCAGAAATTAATTGAGAAAGGGATTAATCATTTAGATGTAATTGTCAGTACGCATCCCGATATGGATCATATAGGGGGGCTAATTCCAATTGTAGAGCAAATGCCGGTATCGCTTATATTAGATAGCGGAAAAACATATAGTTCTCTTACTTATCATACATATCGGAATAATATTAAAAAAAGAGGGATACCTTTCGTTTCAGTAAAGGAAGGGCAATATATACCGCTGGATCCACATGTTTCTATACAAGTATTAAACAATGGGAAATCAAAAGATGAAAATAATGAATCCTCAATTGTTTTGAAGGTACGATATGGAAAAGCGGATTTTTTATTAATGGGTGACGCGGATGTACGGACAGAACATGAAATATTAAAACAATTTGATGTACATGCAGATGTTTTAAAAGTGGGGCATCACGGCTCGTATACTTCAACAAGTGAAACGTTTATAAAAAAAGTGGAACCGCAGTTTGCTATTCTGTCTTATGGGAGTAGTAATCCGTATGGACATCCTCACCAAAGTGTAGTAAAACGCTTAAAAAGGCACGGTATAATGGTATATAGAACGAATAAACGTACAGTAGAAATAGAAACAGATGGTGAACATGTTATGTTAGAGTCTAGTGGGTTAATGCCATTGTTGAAGTGACTTCTATATTAGGGGTGGATACTGTCCCTTTTTGGAAAAATGAATACTATATATTATAATTATAATGGACGTAAGAAATTTCCTTTTTTGTTGAATAAAAAGGAAATTTCATTAGAATGTATAGACAACTACTCGTGCATATATTAAGATGGAACTAGGCGAATAAGGTAATAATAACAAGTAGGTATTTCATGGGAAAGGATCGATGAAAATGAAAACGCAAATTGTCATCAATGCCAAAATTTACACAGGTCAAGAAATAGTGGAAAACGGATTTATTCGTTACGCAGAAACCATTAAAGAAATTGGTTTGATGGCTCAATATGTACCACAAGAAAATGAAACTGTTTTTGATGCTACAGGGAAGATTGTAATTCCAGGTATGATCGATGTTCATATTCATGGTGGATACGATATTGATGCGATGGATGCAAATAGCGATGGGTTAGTAACTCTAGGTAAAGAAATGTTAAAAGAAGGGGTTACAACTTACTTCCCAACAACAATGACACAAGCTCCAGAGGCAATTGAAGCAGCGCTAACTGCTGCGAAAGAAGCAAAAGAAAAAGGAGCACATTTCGAATATATTCACTTAGAAGGACCTTATGTTTCAAAGAAACGTGCAGGTGCACAACCACTTGAACATATCGTTCCTGCAAATATTGAGCAATTTAAACAATGGCAAGAAGCAAGTGGGAATTTAATTAAATTAGTAACATATGCACCAGAAGAAGAGGGAGCGTTAGAGTTTGAACAATATCTTACTGAAACTGGTGTAGTTGGCACAATGGGGCATACAGATGCAATTGATGCGCAACTAAAAAATAGAAAGATTACACATGCGACACATTTATACAATCAAATGCGTGGATTACATCACCGTGAGCCAGGAGTTGTTGGTCATGTGTTATTAAATCCAGATGTAATGGTTGAAGTAATTACAGATGGTATTCATATTCACCCTGATATGGTGAAATTAGCATATAAGTTAAAAGGACCGAAAAAAGTAAGTGTTATTACTGACGCAATGCGCGCAAAAGGTCTTGAAGATGGATTATATGAGCTTGGCGGACAGCCGGTACATGTAAAAGATGGTAGTGCTCGATTAGAAGATGGAACGTTAGCTGGTAGTATTCTAAAAATGGATCAAGCTTTCCGAAATGTAATTGAATTTACAGGTTGTTCAATCGAAGATGCAGTACTGATGACATCAGTTAACCAAGCAGAAGAGTTTGGATTAAATAATAAAGGTGCATTAGCGGTAGGAAAAGATGCAGACTTTGTTGTGATGAATGAAGATTTACATGTATATGATACGGTTCGTTTAGGAATTCATATGAAGGAAGGGAAGTAATTAAATGAATATTCTTGTTGTAAAAACTCCAGAAGAACTAGCAGAAGCAGGTTATAAATTAATTGAAGAAGTTGTAAAAACAAAAGAAAATCCAACATTAGGAATGGCTACAGGAAGCTCTCCATTAGGTATTTATGCAGAAATGCGAAAAAATAAACTTGATACAAGCCGTGTAACCACTGTAAACTTAGATGAGTACGTAAATTTACCACATGAAGATAAAAACAGCTATCACTATTTCATGCAAGAACAGTTGTTTGATCATCTTCCATTTAAACAAACTTATGTACCAAACGGGATGGCAAGTGATTTAGAGGAAGAATGCAAACGTTACGAGGGCATTCTAGCTGCTAACCCAGTTGACCTACAGATTCTTGGAATCGGTGAAAACGGTCACATCGGATTTAACGAGCCAGGAACACCGTTTAATTCTCCAACGAACATTGTTGAATTAACAGAATCTACACGCCAAGCAAACCTTCGCTTCTTCGAAAAAGAAGAAGATGTGCCAACTCATGCGATTACAATGGGAATTGGAAGCATTATGAAAGCGAAACAAGTTCTACTTGTAGCTATGGGTGCTAAAAAGGCAGAAGCTGTTAAAGAATTATTGCAAGGTGAATATAGTGAAGAGTGTCCGGCTACAGTTTTACAACGTCATCCGAATGTAACCGTAATCGCAGATCAAGAAGCTCTATCTTTATGCAGTGAGGCGATTGCTGATGAACATCGACAAGTATTCACCATTTCCGATCTATTATCAGATTCAAGAGTGGGTGAAACAGCTAATTGAGGACGGCGAATGGAAGCCGGGAGATAAAATCCCATCTGAGAATGAACTTTGTGATAAGTTCGAAGTGAGTCGTATGACAATCAGACAGGCGATTAATAATTTAGTGGAACAAGGCTATTTATATCGGAAGCGTGGAATTGGAACATTTGTCCAACTTCCGAAAGTGGAACAAAAATTGCAAGGAATGACGGGATTCACAGAAGACATGATTTCTCGTGGGATGAACCCAAGTAGTCAATTACTTAGTTTCCGCCTAGTTCCAGCTACTGCTAAAATAGCAGACCGGTTGAGAATACAGGAGGGGGAATCGGTTTATGAAGTGAGGCGTATTCGCTTAGCTGATGATGAACCGATTGCTTTTGAGACGACATATTTGTCGCCAGCTCTTGTAAAAGATATTAACGAAGAGATATTGCAACAATCTTTATATGAACATTTAGAGAAAAAACTGGGCTTTAAACTTGTTAGCGCTACTCAGTCAATTGAAGCTTCTGTTGCAACGGAAAATGAAGCTGAACATCTGCATATTCCTAAAAAGGCGCCTGTACTTGTAATGCGTCAATGGTCATATTCAGAAGGTGAGATACCGCTAGAGTACGTGAAATGTATTTATCGTGGAGATCGTTATAAATTTATTACGAATATTGCACGTAACAAATAGTATATTTCAGTTTGTGAAGTACAGTGGAAATGAAAATGGATAACATGTAAAGAAATAAAAATACGACTCATCCTTATAAGGAATGAGTCGTATTTTTATTATGAGCAATTACGTGGTTAACAGCATCTTTGACGTGATTTACTACATAGTGAGCGTGTTTTTTCACTGTATCATCGGCTTGCGACATAGCAAAACTGTGAGGAGTTAAAGAAAACATAGGAATATCATTGTAAGAATCCCCTATACAAGCAATTTCCTCAGGTTTTATTTGAAACTCATTTAATAAAACAGAAATGGCAGAGCCTTTACTAACATTCGGTGGCATTACATCTAAACATTGTTCTGCTGAGATGAAAGTACTAACTTTCCCGTGGAATTTTTCATCAATTTTTTTCTGAAGGAGTTGTAAGCTCTCCTTTGTTCCACCGACAGAAATTTTATTTGGGAAAATTGTATCATCAATCTTCTGTAGTAAGTTTGGTTCTTCAACAGAAGTCATTGTTACTTGTTGTTCAAGTTCTTGAATAAAAGGTGTTTTCTCTTCAATGTAATAATTATGCTCATCACTTACATAACGGAAATAAGGATTTTCATTCGTCATAGCTAACAAATCGGGAAGTATGCTGGAATCAAAAGTTGCAGATAATAGTTGTTTATTTTCATGTGTATATACAAAAACACCATTTACACTAATACGATGAAAATTTGTATTTACAGCTTTCATTAAGTCTGCAATTTCATTATCAAGTCTTCCGGAAGCGAAGCAAAGAATAACATTTTGCTCGGCGAGGCTGCGTAGTGCCGCAACATCTTGCTCATCAATAAGACCTCCGTGTTGCATCATTGTACCATCGATATCACTTACAAACATTTTAATCATGTTGTTATCTCCTTTCTATGTACAGTTGCTCTTACATTATACGCATCATATATAAACATGTCTAAAAAATGAATTTTTATTAAATGGCAGATGTTTTACATTGACGACAAAGAAGAATATTCTGTAACATAAAAGTAGGCTATTTAAGTACGAGGGTGGTGTTATATGAATAATTATCTAGAAATTAAAAAAGTTTTAAATAATAATGTCATCATTGCTAGCCATCCTGAACACGAGGAAGTAGTAGTGATTGGTAAAGGAATTGGATTTGGGAAAAAAGCGAAAGATGTATTGGAGCAAGAACAAATCGAAAAAATGTTTGTCTTAAAAAATGAACGTGATCGTGAACAATATAAATTATTAGTGCCGCATGTTAGTGAAAAATTAATTGAATTGATGAACGATATTATGCTGTACATTCAAGAAAAAGCAAAATCTCCACTAAATGAACATATTCATATTGCGTTAACAGATCATATTTCATTTGCAATTAAAAGGTTAAAACAAGGACTTACAATTGATAATCCTTTTTTAGTTGAAACAAAAATGCTCTATCCAGAGGAATATGAAATTGCTGAAGGTGTTGTAGAACTTTTAAATTCTCGTTTGCAAATTACATTGCCAGAAGGAGAAATTGGTTTTATTGCACTTCACATTTACAGTTCGCTTACAAATTCTGATTTATCTTCAGTTAATCAAAACTCCCGTCTCATTGCACAACTTGTATCTTTAATTGAGACAAACTTACAAATTACATTAGATCAAGAGAGCATTCATTATTTACGCCTTATTCGTCATCTTCAATATGCTATTGAGAGGGTGAAAAAAGGAGAAAAAGTAGAGGAATCGCAAAGTTTTGCTGATTTATTAAAGGCGGAGTATCCAGTTTGCTATAACGTGGCTTGGAAGCTAGTTAAGGTCATGCAAAAAGAGTTGCAACTACCTGTATATGAAGCTGAAAGTATTTATTTAACGATGCACTTGCAACGCTTAGTAAAGGCAGAGCATGTGTAAAAAGTCATATATTTTTGTCTAAAATGAAAACGTTAAAAAAAATGATTGAATCGCTTACAATAGTTATGTATAATAACTATTGCAAAGTTATACAAATTTCGACAAACAGATTAAGGAGAGTAACGAAAACGTTTGCCTTAATTATAGTGAACTTATACGTAAACCTATTTTTGACACGTGTTACTGATTCGATCAGGCATGAGTGGAGAAAAGTAAGGAATGTAAGCTAGAGAAAGGGATATACTACCCTTTGTATAGCTATCGTTCTATCTTTTTTTCCTCATGTCTTTTTGGCGTTTGTCGGAAGGTATCAATATAGATAAGAGAGGAAGGGTTTCCATGTTTAAGAAGATCTTTGGTGTTCTTCAAAAAGTCGGAAAAGCGTTAATGCTTCCAGTAGCGATTTTACCGGCGGCAGGTATTTTACTTGGATTTGGTAATGCATTTCAAAATCCACAGTTAACAAATGTTATTCCTGCTTTAAAAGCAGATTGGTTCGTAATGGTTGCAAAAATTATGGAACAATCTGGTGATATTATTTTCGCTAACCTTGCATTATTATTCGCAGTTGGGGTAGCAATTGGTTTAGCTGGTGGAGACGGAGTAGCTGGTTTAGCAGCATTCGTCGGCTACTTAATTATGAACAAAACGATGAGTGTGTTCTTAGAAGTAGATAAGCTAGTGAAAGTAACAAGTTCTGGAGCAGACCCAGTAAAAATTGGATTTGCAGATCCAGCGTATGCAAACGTATTAGGTATTCCGACGCTACAAACAGGGGTATTTGGTGGTATTATCGTCGGTATAGTAGCGGCATATTGCTATAATAAATACTTCAACATTGAATTACCATCATACTTAGGTTTCTTTGCAGGTAAGCGTTTCGTACCGATCGCAACTGCAACATTCTCTTTAATAGTAGGTATTATCATGTGCTTCGTTTGGCCATACATTCAAGGTGGCTTAAACACGTTCTCACATCAAATGATTGATGCGAATAGAACAATCGCAGCATTTATATTCGGTTTAATTGAACGTTCATTAATTCCATTTGGACTACACCACATTTTTTATTCACCGTTCTGGTTCGAATTCGGTCAGTATACAAATGCAGCTGGCGAATTAATCCGTGGTGACCAAAAAATCTTTATGGCACAGTTAAAAGACGGTGTAGAATTAACGGCAGGTACATTTACAACTGGTAAGTATCCGTTCATGATGTTCGGTCTTCCAGCAGCAGCTTTAGCAATGTATCATGAAGCACGTCCAGAAAATAAAAAATTAGCAGCAGGTATTTTAGGTTCTGCAGCATTAACATCTTTCTTAACAGGTATTACAGAGCCACTTGAATTTTCATTCTTATTCGTAGCGCCAGTATTATTCGGAATTCATGCTGTATTTGCTGGTCTATCATTTATGACAATGCAAATTTTAGGTGTTAAAATTGGTATGACATTCTCTGGTGGTTTAATTGACTTCCTATTATTCGGTGTATTACCAGGCCGTACAGCATGGTGGTGGGTAATTATTGTTGGTCTTGTACTAGCAGTTATTTACTACTTCGGATTCCGCTTTGCAATCCGTAAATGGAATCTAAAAACACCTGGTCGTGAAGAGGCAAATGCGAATGACGGTGCAGGAAAAGCAGAAGCAGGCGAACTTCCTCGTGAAGTATTAGTAGCACTTGGTGGTAAAGAAAACATTGCTTCTTTAGATGCTTGTATTACTCGTTTACGTGTTCAAGTTAACGAACAAAAGAATGTAAACAAAGACCGCTTAAAAGAACTTGGAGCAGCTGGTGTACTTGAAGTTGGAAATAACATTCAAGCTATTTTCGGACCGAAATCTGACACGTTAAAATCACAAATTCATGATATTATGTCAGGTCGTACACCTCATGTTGAAAAAGAAGAACCTGTAAAAGTGGAAGAAACTCCTCAAAAAGTTGATGAAAATGAAACAATTGTATCACCAATTGAAGGGAAAATATTACCAATTACAGAAGTACCTGACCAAGTATTCTCAGGAAAAATGATGGGAGATGGATTTGCAATTGAGCCAACTGAAGGAACAGTAGTTTCTCCAGTTAACGGTGAGATCGTTAATGTATTCCCTACAAAACATGCGATTGGTATTCAATCTGAAGGCGGAAAAGAAATTTTGATCCACTTCGGTATTGATACTGTAAAATTAAATGGTGAAGGTTTTGAAGCGCTTGTAGCACAAGGCGACAAGGTGAAACAAGGCCAACCATTATTAAAAGTAGATCTTGCATTTGTAAAAGAAAATGCACCATCTATCATTACACCAATTGTCTTTACAAACTTACAACAAGGGCAACAAGTCGAATTGAAAAAAGATGGAAATGTTAAGAAGGGCGAAACCGCTATTATTGACATTCAGTAGGAATTTGACGCAAAATGTTTATAATTATAATAGGCGATGTGGTTGACCGAACATCGCCTATTATATACAATAGATGATGTAGTACTCACGTCTATACAACTAAAAAAATACTGTAATTTAAAGGAGATAAATTATCATGGAAAAAATCTTTAAAGTAACTAGCGACTCAGGAATTCATGCTCGTCCAGCAACTCTACTTGTAAACACTGCAAGCAAATTCGGTTCTGACATTAACTTAGAGTATAACGGAAAGAACGTTAACTTAAAATCAATCATGGGCGTAATGTCTTTAGGTATTCAACAAAACGCAGAAATTAAAATCACTGCAAATGGTGATGATGCAGCTCAAGCACTAGCAGCTATCGAAGAAACTATGAAAAACGAAGGATTAGGAGAATAATGACTCTTAACATTCAAGGGATCGCTGCATCAAGTGGGATTGCTATTGCAAAGGCTTTCAGACTTGAAAATCCTGAATTTAACATCGAAAAGAAATCAATTACAAACGAAGCTGCAGAAATTGCACGCTTAGACGCTGCGCTTGAGAAAGCAAAAACTGAATTAGAAGCTATTAAAGACCACGCATTTGCTGAGCTAGGTGCTGACAAAGCTGCGATCTTTGAAGCACATTTATTAGTGTTAAATGATCCAGAACTAGTAAACCCAGTAAAAGATAAAGTGAATAGCGAAAAAGTAAATGCTGAATTTGCAATGGATGAAGTTGCATCAATGTTTATTTCTATGTTTGAAAACATGGATAACGAATATATGAAAGAACGTGCTGCAGACATTCGTGACGTAACAAAACGCGTTCTTGCACATTTACTAGGAATTAACTTCTCAAATCCTGGTACAATTTCTGAAGAGGTAATCATCATTGCTGAAGATTTAACACCATCTGATACAGCTCAGTTAAACCGTAAGTATGCAAAAGGTTTCACTACTGATATCGGTGGACGTACATCTCACTCTGCAATTATGGCTCGTTCTATGGAAATTCCAGCTGTTGTTGGTACAAAAGTTGTTATGGAGAAAATCCAAAACGGCGATATCGTTATCATTGACGGTTTAGATGGAGAAGTAATTGTAAACCCATCAGAAGAAACTCTTCGTTCGTTTGAAGAAAAGAAAGCGAAATTTGAAGAGCAAAAAACTGAATGGGCAAAATTAAAAGACCAAGCTACTGTAACAAGTGATGGACATCACGTTGAGCTTGTTGCAAATATCGGAACACCAAATGATGTACAAGGTATTATCGATAATGGTGGAGAAGGCGTTGGTTTATACCGTACAGAATTCTTATACATGGGCCGTGACAATCTTCCAACAGAAGAAGAGCAGTTCGAAGCGTATAAAGCAGTTCTTGAAGGTGTAAAAGAAGGTCAACCAGTCGTTGTTCGTACACTTGACATCGGTGGAGATAAAGAGCTTCCATACTTACATTTACCAAAAGAAATGAACCCATTCTTAGGATACCGTGCAATTCGCTTATGTCTTGATGAGCAAGATGTGTTCCGTACACAACTTCGTGCATTACTTCGTGCTAGCGTATACGGCAACTTAAAAATTATGTTCCCAATGATTGCAACTCTTGATGAGTTCCGTCAAGCGAAAGCGATTTTATTAGAAGAGAAAGCGAAACTTGTAGAAGCGGGTACAACTGTTTCTGATTCTATTGAAGTTGGTATGATGGTTGAAATCCCAGCTTCAGCAGTATTAGCAGATCAATTCGCGAAAGAAGTTGATTTCTTCTCTATCGGAACGAATGATTTAATCCAATACACAATGGCTGCAGACCGTATGAACGAACAAGTATCATACTTATACCAACCATATAACCCATCTATTTTACGTCTTGTAAAAATGGTTATCGATGCTGCTCATAAAGAAGGCAAATGGGCTGGCATGTGTGGTGAGATGGCGGGAGATTCACTTGCTATCCCATTATTATTAGGATTAGGTTTAGATGAGTTCAGTATGAGTGCAACATCTATTCTTCCTGCAAGAACACAACTAAGCAAGTTGTCAAAAGCAGAAATGGAAACATTAGCAGAAAAAGCATTAATGATGTCAACTGCTGAAGAAGTTGTTGAACTAGTTAAAAGCATATAATTAATAAAAAAACCTGAGTCGATTTGAAATCGGTCTCAGGTTTTTTCTATGAGAAAAGTAAATCTTGTTTTCTTACTATAGAGGATAAGACACAGAACTAGATAGCGATAGCAACGATATCAGTTGGGCATACACGTAAAATACCATTAAAAGTATTACGTTGACGGTTCTTATCATCTTTGTTGTCGTCTTTATTATCTTTATCATTATTGTTACGAGCTAAAGCGGAGAAAAGAGCAACACCGTTAGCGAAACCTTCAAAAATTACATCGTTGAAAGATCCGATACCTTTAATGCTTAAAAGAGAAAGCTCTGTTCCAACTGAAATGCTAGCAAGTACGTTACATACAGCTGGTTGTTGTGGTTTTACCTCTCTCTCTTTCTCGCGATGGTCACGATGGTCGCACTCTCTTTCACGATGATGACAGTCTCTAAAGTTATCACAGCATCCAAATGATCCAAACATAATCCTCATCACCCCCTTCACACTTATAATCTATGTAAGTTCGGTAGTTAGTGACTGGACAGAGAGTGGAATTTTTTCTAGGGGATTTTCTCATTTTAAATGACTAGCTGGGTGTTTAGTATGGAATGATGTTTAAAATAGGGGTAATATAACAAAAAAATGTAAAAACCACCAAAATAAACGAAATGGGTAGCTTTTACACTTTTTTACTTTTATATAAAACGACGATATATACAGGAAGAGCTAGGAGTAGTGGTACGATGGATCGTGCAGTATGTTTTTCTGATTCTAATTGAAATGCTTCTTCTTTTGGGAATTGTAAAATGGAGATGTTTGCGGCATCACCAATAAAATATAGAAGCAGTACAGTTACTATGTAACATAAAAGTGCGATCAAGCTTCCGTATGAACTCAATGAAAATCCCTCTCTTGTTATCTATTTGTTATCATTGTATCACAATTGTAATAAAAACACACGGGTATATTTCAATACCTTAACAAAATTCGACACAAAACGTCACGTTTATTTATGATAAAGGAATAGAATATACTTTTCTATAAGTATAAATGTCGAATGATTTGTAGTAATATTACAAAAGTATGACAGGAAATAAAAAACGAAGGTAATGTAGTTACCTTCGTTTTTTATTATTTTGCCCACTCACTCACTTGCTCTACGCTCATACGTGGTGCAGGGTGACCTTTTAAAGTTGATTCACCAATTGTAATAAGCATAATTGGAACGTAACGAGATGAAACGTTAAATTCGTCTGTCAGTGCTTGTGGATTGAAGCCACCAATAGCACAAGTATCCCAACCAGTTGCTTTAGCTGCAAGCATAAGTTGCATTGCTGCGAGAGATGCATTTGAAAAGGCAGCATCTCTCGGGAATTGTTCACGAGCATATGCAGATTCAATATTTTTAGCTAAGCGTTCTTTTGCTTCTTCTTTCATAAATCCTTGTTCTACAATTGGACCATATACTGGCTCAACATTTTTATAAGCTTCTAAATCACCTAAAATAGCGACTACTGCAGAAGCATCAAGAATTTGTTGTTGGTTATAAGCTATTGGGTGTAATCGTTTTTGTACATCTTCACCTTGAAAAACAAGGAATTTCCAGTGTTGTAAGTTCCAAGCGGAAGGTGCTTGTGCTGCGGCTTTTAAAATCTCATGCAATTCTGTAGATGAGATTTCTTTATTTGGGTTGAATGCACGTGTAGATGTGCGTTCATATAAAACGTTAAAAAAGTTGTCGTTTGTCATTATATATCCTCCAAATTGTATATAAAATTATCAAGAAAACGCAATGTATATTACTTACATTTTGTAAGTTGTCGAATTTAAGAATATAATATCTTTATTTTAATTGTCAAGTTTTAAGAAATAAGCTAGGGCATTCATACAAACGATATAATTCCTATAATCATACACTAAAAAAGGAATTTATAGAGTGAAAAGGGAAGATAACATTCTCAATTAGCTTGTTAATATGTATCTCTCGCAAATTAAAGTTTATTAGAGAACAGTCTTTTAAAAATGTTTGTGAGGAATTCAGTAGAACAAGATATATGAAGTGAGTGAAGACTAGTGATGAACATACTACATTTTTTATTAGAGAATACGGTTTTCCAAAATGTGTTACAAGATTTGCAGTTAAATGTCCTTTATATAGAAAATGGATGTAAGCATCAACAAACGATAGAAAATATCCATCCAAAATGTATGTTTATAGCAAATAATTTTGAAGAGGGCGAACTATTATTTCAAAGAACGAAACCGCACATTATAATTATGTATGTAACAGATTATTCTCAAATCAAATATATAAAGAATATGTATACCCCGCAAAGTACATTCATTGTCATTTGGGATCAACAAATAACAAAAGAATTTACAGATGTACTTGCATTAGGAATACGTAATATTGTAATAGCCCCTGTAACTCCACAAGCAGTATTAGAAGAAGTGAATAAGAGTTTGTATCAACTTTCTTTAGTAAGGCAAGTTAGTTTGCAACAGGAACTGCTTCAAACGATGTTTGATTTTCAAAATGATTTATTATTTATAGTAGAAGATGATGAAATTGTTGATTGTAATACAAATTTTTTAACTTTTTTCGGATATGAAAATTTGTTTGCCTATCGTGAGCAACATTTAGTATTTGCTGAACATTTTATTAGAGAAAATGGATACTACTCGACGACGCATGATATAACATGGCTAGACGATACTTTATCAAGTGGTAGAAGAATTAAGATGTCAAATTATGAAGGGGAAGTATCTACTTTTCTATTACGTGCGACACCATTGCCAGAAGATTTATCAAGATTTATTGTAAAATGCACGGAAATTACAGAATTAGATGAAATCTATCAAGAACAAGAAAGACTTGCTATGGTAGATTCATTGACAGAGATTTATAATCGTTTAAAGTTTCAACAAATACTAGAGGTAGAGTGGGAAAAGGTAATACGTAGTGATGAGAAAATAGCAATCATTTTATTTGATATAGATAATTTTAAAACAGTTAATGACACATA
Organism: Bacillus sp. AFS012607; assembly: GCF_002558005.1. Lineage (NCBI taxonomy): Bacteria > Bacillati > Bacillota > Bacilli > Caryophanales > Bacillaceae > Bacillus > Bacillus sp. AFS012607. The sequence goes on along the minus strand of NZ_NTVM01000012.1, from coordinate 339,826 downwards.
TGGTCATGATTTTGGTGATTTGGCATTAATACAACTTGCAGAGCTTATGAAATCTAAAGTGGAGCAGCAACACGTATTTGCAAGATGGGGAGGAGAAGAATTCATTATATTAGTGACAAATACAGTAGAAAAGGAAGCATTTCAAGTTGCGGAGTCATTACGATTCTTCATTGAAACAAAGCAATTCACTGGAATTTCGAAGCTAACAGCTAGCTTTGGAGTTGCGTTATATGAACAAGGAACTACAAGAGAAGAATTAATGCAACGAGCGGACATTGCTTTATATGAAGCGAAAAAAAATGGAAAGAATCAAGTATGTGTGTACAGAAAAGAAAAAATGTAATTTTTCGCAACAAATTGTTGCGATTTTTTTTTATTGTTTGATAATAGAATAGGGGGACAATTTTTAGCGAAGGAATTATGGAGGATCGACATGATAAAAAAAGTAATGATAATGGCTTCACTGTCTGCTATAGTTGGCGGCGGAGTATACTATTTTCTTGTTAGCCCCAATATAAAGGAAAACACAGTATTAACAACTAAGGTGAATCCTACTATTGAACCAGAAGTGCAAGGGAATATAGAAGAAAAAGAAGAGCAACAAATTGATTATGCTAGCATATCTCAAAAATTAGATCAATATTTAGTCGGAAAGCAATTTAATGGAACAGTTTTGGTAACAGATAAAGAGCATGTTATATTGAATAAAGGATATGGCTATGCTGATGTTCAAAATAAAATTGAAAATACGCCTCAAACAAAATATCGTATCGGTTCTATTACGAAAACAGTTGTTGCCACATCTATTTTACAGCTGCAAGAACAAGGGAAATTGAATATTCAAGATAATGTAAATAAATATATTCCTTCATTTCCGGAGAATAAAAATATTACGCTATATCATTTATTAACACATACCTCTGGTTTACCTGAACACGCAAAAGGCAATGTTAATGCTGCTTCCCGTTTACAGTTAATTAATTGGATCGGACGTCAAAATTTAGAATTTCCTGCAGGAACAGGTTGGAGATATACAGATTATAATTATATGGTGCTTGCTTATATAATAGAACATATATCGAAAAAACCTTTAGGAGATTACATAAAAGAAAACATATTTGTAAAAGCAGATATGCATGAATCCGGTATGGGAAATATGGTACCTGGCGATAAAAATTTTACAAAGGGTTATGTGAAAAAAGATCAAGAGCTTGTACCAGCGCAGAAGTTAGGCATGGATTGGCTATATGGTTGTGGTGAGATGTATACGACAGTTGGAGATATGAAGAAGTTAGACGAAGCAATTATAAATGGAAAACTTCTTTCTGAACAAAGTATACAAGCAATGTTTTCACCTTCAGCAGAACGGAAATATGCATTTAGTTTTTATATATATGCAGATTATTTTCATAATCATGGTGTATTATCTGGTTGGAACACTTTTAATAATTTTAATAAAGAAAAAGGAACTTTTGTTATGTTATTTTCAAATGTGAAAAATAGTATGGATGATGACTTTAATAAAGAGTTCCGAAAGATGGTAAATGATTTATTAGAACAAAGGGGATGAGAAAATGGAACATAAAACTTTATCAATAGGTTTCATTGGTATTGGCGTAATGGGAAAAAGTATGGTTTATCACTTAATGCAAGATGGTCATAAAGTATATGTATATAATAGAACGAAAGCAAAAACAGATTCTTTAGTGCAAGATGGTGCACATTGGTGTGATACGCCAAAAGAGTTAGTGAAGCAAGTTGATATTGTAATGACAATGGTTGGATATCCACATGATGTAGAAGAAGTGTATTTTGGTATAGAAGGAATTATAGAACATGCAAAAGAAGGTACGATAGCAATTGACTTTACGACATCTACACCTACTTTAGCAAAACGCATTAATGAAGTTGCAAAAAGCAAAAATATATATACGTTAGATGCACCTGTCTCAGGAGGAGATGTTGGTGCGAAAGAAGCAAAACTCGCAATTATGGTAGGTGGAGAGAAAGAAATATATGATAGATGCTTACCTTTACTTGAAAAGTTAGGAACAAACATTCAATTACAAGGACCAGCTGGGAGTGGACAACATACAAAAATGTGCAATCAAATTGCGATTGCTTCCAATATGATTGGAGTATGTGAGGCTGTTGCTTACGCGAAGAAGGCTGGACTGAATCCAGATAAAGTGTTAGAGAGCATTTCAACAGGGGCAGCAGGTAGCTGGTCATTAAGTAATTTAGCTCCTCGAATGTTAAAAGGAGACTTTGAGCCGGGATTTTATGTAAAGCATTTTATGAAAGATATTAAAATTGCTTTAGAGGAAGCAGAAAAATTACAATTATCAGTCCCGGGCTTAAGTATGGCGAAAGAATTGTATGAAGAGTTAATTAAGGATGGAGAAGAAAATAGTGGAACACAAGTATTATATAAAAAATATATAAGGGGGTAAACGAGGTGGACCTTCAAAAGTTTGATGAGATGATTGATACTGTACAGCGAGCTACTTGTATGAAAATTAATGAAAAACAAAAAGAAGCTTTTAAACAAAAGTATGATTTTGAACCAGAATTTGAATATGGAAGAGATGAGAAGGGGCATTATGTAATTCGAACCTCAAAAAAGATGTTAGAAGAAATGGAGTTTTATTTGGCATTGAAATATGATCGTGATGGAGTGGATCTTTATATGCAAGCTGAGATTGACGGTATATTTCATGTATCTGTTAGCTATGGTGAAGATGCCCTACATCTACAAGAATTGTTTCAATTTCTAGAAGAAAATAAATAAAAGTCCTCATTTGAGGACTTTTATTTATTTAGTCATCTTTAATTTTTATAATTATAAGTTAGAAGCGCGGCGGCATCGTTCAACCGGGAATGGGATAATTTGTGCGATGTGATTAGGACCCAATTGTTTTGTACGAGCATGGCGTATTATATAAAAAGCACACAGAATTGAAACAGGAATAGCGCCGAATAAACCAAACAATAAAGCGCTTACACAAGATGCGACAAATCCTAAAACACCAATTTCTAACTCTTCCATAATAGCTCCTAAAATAACTGGAAATGCTCCACATGTAACCCCAAGTATAAGTGCGATAAGTAAGCTCATGATTATCCCCCTCTGTTTGCGATATTATTTTCCTTCTTAATTAATTGTAGTATATCATATACAAAACAGAATTTTCAGAAAAAAATCAATAAATATTCAAAAAATGTTCAAAAAATATACTTGAAAAATCAAGGTGTTAAATTTGTGATGAAGTGGTACTTTTGAGTAAATAAAAAATCAGGCTTATTTCAAAAATGAAATAAGCCTGTTCCATAGGAGGATGTATATATGTAGAGTGAATAAAAGTTTGGAAAAGGGGGTCCAAGTCCTTTTATTCAACTAACTACCTTAATAGATTGGAACCCAGCCTTCAGTTGTCACAAAAATACGAATAGCTACAACTTGACGATCATCTTGCAAGGTAAAATAATGTCTTGCATTTTCAGGAACAGATATGAGATCGCCTGGCTCAAGTTCAACATCAAAGAATTTCCCATCTTTGCCTTCAATAGCGAAAATGCCATGACCACTGACGATAAAGCGAACTTCGTCATCTGTATGATGATGTTCTTTTTGGAAATTAATTAATAATTCGTCAAGGTTAGGTGTGCTATTTGAAAGTGAAATTACATCATGTGCTTTATAACCTCGACTTGCTGAAACATCAGCGATTTCTTTTGAAAAAACAGCTAATATTTCAGCTTTGTTTTCATCTGTTAACGAATAATTTTCATTTAAATGAGTAGGAAGTTTAGAAATGTTCCATTTCTCATATAAAACGCCTTCCTCTTGTAGAAATTTAGATACTTCCACTTCATTTTCAATGCGAGTATTTACTTCATGAATACGAATTTGCGCCATTAGAAACGCCTCCTTGAATTGATAATAGTTTTATATGAAATTGGAATAAAAACTCATAAGCTTCTAATCTTTTCTTTGCATCAAAGCTATCTCGGCCCCATACGGTAATACCGTGGTTACGGATTAATACTGCTCCTGAATCACCTTTTATATGCTTTCGGAAGTTTTCTCCAAGCGTTGGGATATGGGCATGGTTTTCGATAATAGGAATGTGAATTGTTGCACCTTCTTCCCAAATATCGAGAGCTTTAATAATTTCTTGATTTTGAAGGGTGACTGCATCATTATATAAATTTGTGATGACATTGTTATCAGTTGTATGAACATGAAGTACGCACCCGGCATTTGTATTGTTATAAATATGTGTATGCAATACTGTTTCTGCTGAAGGGCGTAATTCAGTCTCTAAAACAGGAACTCCTACATGATCTACTAATAGAAAATCATCTGGAGTGGTTTTTGTTTTATCTTTACCGCTTGCTGTAATGAGAAAAGTAAGTGGCTCATGACTAACTTTTATAGAAATATTACCACTTGTTGCTGGGAACCAATTTCGAGTTGTTAATTCTTTTTTTATCTCGCTTAAGTCATACCATTGACGAAAAAGTTGTTTCATGATTTCACCTCCAACAAATGTTTTAATTCATTTTGAATATCATGGAATGTTTCAAACGGTGTATAAGCAATATAATTCTCTGCACACTTTGTAATAAGGAAGTCACGAGCAAATACTTTATCTGCTTGTTTCGCAGCTTGTAAATCAGTAATTGAATCTCCAATCACAATATGGAAGTCATTCGTATCACTCAATTTACGGATGAGAGATGATTTACATAATCCGCAATGATTTTGACAATGATGATCACAAGGATGAGGCCAATTCACCGTAATGTATTCATTTGAAAAATCTGTTTCATTACAGTAAATTTGCTCTTTTGGAATGAGTCCTTGTAAGAGTGGATAGACGAAGAAATCCATTCCACCTGATATAACGTAAAAAGAAATGTTATTTTCATTTACAAATTGTATAAATTCATGAAAACCATTACGAAGTTCAGCAGTTTCTATTAAAAATTGAATAATTTCATCGTGCAGATGAGTAGGTATTAATCGAAATAATTGAGAAACACCTTCTTGAATAGATAGCTCTTGTGATAAAATTCTATTCTTTACTTCTTCAGCTTCTGGTGGTGCGAATTTTTCCATAATGGACATAATGTTATCATTATTTGTAATCGTGCCATCGAAATCACAAAATACTTGAATACTCATAATTTCACCTCATGAGAGGGATTTCCCCATATTTGTAGTGCACTATGCAAATTTATGTCATCTACTTCATGGAGTGGTTTATTTTGCAAAGTAGCCTCAATTGCAGTACGGAATGCTTTACCACCGCCTTGCGCTCCATTTGGATGTCCATGTATCCCGCCGCCAGCATTAATAACAACATCTTTACCGAAATCTCGTACAATAAAGGGAACGAAACCAGGGTGAATACCAGCAGATGGAACAGAAAAGCTCTTCTTGAAAAATGCATCGTCTTCAGTTAAATATTTTGAGATAGCAAGAGCTTCCTCTTTTTCTAGCGCAACACTTCCGTATGGAGATGGGAATAATGAAAAGTCAGCCCCAGCATAGCGTAGTAGCTTTCCGAGTAATAATGGAGATGAAATTCCATATAACTTAGATGCTGAATAAGCACCACTTACAGCAGGGTGTGCCATAATAGGAACTGGGATTTCATCATCTTCTGCAAGTGATTGCAGTACATCTAGTCCGTAAGCAAATACGTTAAATAATAGAATATCAGCTCCAGCTTGCACTGCACGTTTCGCACTTTCTTTTAAATCAAAAGTTCGTCCTGTTAAATTTACGGCATATAACGTTTTATGTCCGTATGTTTCATATACGGATTGTAAAACTTCTTTTCCAGATACAATGCGTTTCGTAAGTGGTGTTAATGCATTTTCAAATAATATTTCATCATCTTTTACTATATCTACACCACCAATTGCTTGATCGCGTAATTGCGTTTTTAAATACCCAATATTTCGTCCAATCATTCCTTTAAAAATACTCATTAAAAGGGGACGATCATGCACTTGTAAAAGATTTCGAATACCATCTATCCCGAATTTTGGCCCAGGAAAATGTTTTTTTAACTCGTCTGAAAAAGTTAAGTCAATTAATTTTACTTCGCCATCAAGGGATAGCTTTCCAAATGTAGTCGTTAAAATTGCTGGTAAATCTGGACTGAAGTTTAATAACGGATATTCGATTTTAATAATTCCGCGTTTTACTTTTTTACGTAAATACGAATTTGTATGTTGATGTTCAGCTAATTCCACAATATGAATGACGTTGCCTTTATGTTGCTTTAATTGTTCTTGCAATAATTGTGGCAAATGAGTCCAAGAGCCAATTGTTAAACCAAGTGCAATTTGCTCAGCCTTTTTTTCTAAGTTATGTGAATCATCATGGATTAAATACGTCGCTATAATTCCGCTCATTGTTATAACCTCCTAGTTAAATAAAAAAACCTCTCAGCTAAGGAGAGGTTTTTTTACAACCAGCTCCTTATCTGTCAGCGTAATGCTGCGAGAATTAGCACCGTGTCTACAATTGTAGATCGGTTGCCGGGTTTCATCGGGCTCGTCCCTCCACCTGCTCTTGATAAGAAGTATTTAGAAATGTTTAAATTTTTAAGATAACTGAATTTTGTCAGATATTTTTCATGTTGTCAATTACTTTTTGAAAAAATTTAATTTATCAATTCGATTAATGGCTTCCCGTAATCTATCTTCTGTATGCAAGAGACCAACACGGATATACCCTTCGCCATGTTCACCAAATCCAACACCAGGAGCAACTGCAACATGTGCTTTTTCTAGTAAAATATCAGCAAATTGCTCAGAGGTATATCCTTTTGGAACAGGAAGCCATGCAAAGAATGACCCTGTTGGAATGTCTACATTCCAACCAATTGATTGACAAGCCGAAATAAGAGCGTTTCGTCGAGATTCGTAACTATTTACAAGGTCTATTACGCAAGACTGTGAACTTAATAGTGCTTCGCGGGCAGCATCTTGAACTGCACCAAAAATACTAACATACATATGATCTTGTAATAAGTTAATGGTTTCAATGACACTTTCATTCCCTACTGCAAAAGCAATACGCCATCCAGCCATATTGAAAGTTTTCGATAGAGTGTAAATTTCAATACCTGTATTTTTAGCACCGTCTGCTTGCAAGAAACTAACAGGTTTTTGACCATCGAATCCAATCGCACCGTAAGCAAAATCATGAACCACTAGTATATTATGTTTATTAGCAAAATGAATAGTTGCATCAAAAAAATCTTTTGATGCAGTAGCACCTGTAGGATTATTTGGATAGTTTAAAAACATTAATTTTGCACGCTCGGCAATAGAGTTATTAATTTTTGTGTAATCTGGTAAAAAGTTATTTTCTGCAATAAGCGGCATTGTTTCAAATTGTGCTTTTGCTAAAGCAACTCCTGATAAATAATCTGGATAGCCTGGATCTGGAACGAGAATCGAATCACCAGGGTTTGTAAAACAAACTGGTAATTCTACTAATCCAGCCTTTCCACCAAACAATATAGCAACTTCAGTTTTCGGATTTACTACTACATCATATTCACGTTGATAGAATGTTGCCACGGCTTCTTTTAAACTTTCATGTCCGCGAAATGGCGGATATTTATGATGAATGGTCTTTTCGGCAGCATCTTGTAAAGCTTTTACGATATGCTGCGGTGTTGGTTGATCTGGATTACCTTGACCTAGATTAATAACATCGTGACCAGCTGCAACGACTTTGTTAACTTTTGCAACAAGTGAAGCGAAAAATTGTGTTGGCAATGATGTTACTATCTCAGAAGGTTGAAATAATTTCATACTTTCCACCTCTTTTGAAAGTTGTTACAATTCTAGTGACAAATGATATAATCTTTCCAGTATTTTGTAAAGAGAAAAATAAGAATGGGGCTGAAAAAATGAAAGTCGCATGTATTCAAATGGATATTGTTTTTGGAGATGTAGAAAAAAATATTGAGAATGCTAAAAATAAAATAAGCGAAGCTATGAAGGAAAGGCCAGATGTTATCGTCTTACCAGAGTTATGGACAACAGGATATGATTTAACGAGACTTTCTGAAATTGCAGATAGGGATGGAGTGGAAACGAAAGAAAAGTTAATAGAATGGGCGAAGCAATATGATGTACATATTGTTGGTGGGTCCATAGCAAAGCAAACGGAGCAAGGCGTTACAAATACGATGTATGTTGTAAATAATGAAGGACAGCTAGTCAACGAATATAGTAAAGTACACTTATTTCAGCTTATGGATGAACATAAATATTTAATAGCTGGTAATAGTACGGGCGAATTTAAGCTAGATGATGTTGAATGTGCTGGAACAATTTGTTATGATATTCGTTTTCCAGAGTGGATGCGTGTCCATACTGCTAAAGGGGCAAAAGTATTATTTGTTGTAGCAGAATGGCCATTAGTTCGTTTAGCACATTGGCGTTTGCTATTGCAAGCAAGAGCGGTTGAAAATCAGTGTTATGTTGTTGCGTGTAATAGAGCAGGAAAGGATCCAAATAATGTATTTGCGGGTCATTCTTTAATTGTGGACCCTTGGGGTGAAGTTGTAGTAGAGGCGAATGAAGAGGAATCAATTTTATTTGGAGAGCTTGAATTCGAGAAAATTAAAGAAGTACGTAAAGGAATTCCAGTTTTTGCGGATCGCCGTCCAGAATTATACAAATAAAATGTTGACAAGTGATTTTTATTCTTGGTATAGTCTTCAACATAAAGTTAAAAATTCAAAAAATTATACAACTCTTATCAAGAGCAGGTGGAGGGATTTGGCCCGATGAAGCCCAGCAACCGACCGTAATACCATTGTGAAATGGGGCGTTTATTACGCCAAAAGGCACGGTGCTAATTCCAGCAGAAAGTAAAACTTTCTGGCAGATAAGAGGGGAGAAGATAAACTTCAAACCTCTTTCTTAGTGGAAAGAGGTTTTTCTATGTTAGAAAAACCTCTGAATTTAAAAAGGGGGAGAAGACGATGGGATATTATTCATTAACAGAAATAACAGCTGTACAATATGCGAAAGATCATGGCTATTTTGAAGCGAAGGCAAATGTCGTTTGTCATGAAATTGGAGACGGAAACTTAAATTACGTGTTCAAATTAGATGATGGAGAGAAATCAATTATAATAAAACAAGCACTGCCTTATGCGAAAGTAGTTGGTGAAAGCTGGCCATTGTCTATAAAAAGAGCAACGATTGAAAGCAAGGCACTGCAAATTTTTGCGCAGTATGTACCGGATTATGTTCCGGTAGTGTACAGTCATGATGAAGAGTTAGCGATAACGGTAATAGAAGACTTATCAAGACTAACAATTACAAGAAAAGGATTAATAGACGGAGAAGAATATCCGCTTTTATCCCAGCATATCGGCCGTTTTCTAGCACATGTTTTATTTTATACTTCAGATTTTGGTTTACAGTCAGAAGAGAAGAGGGTACTAGAAGGTACCTTTGTAAATCCGGACCTTTGTAAAATTACAGAGGATTTAGTGTTTACAGATCCGTTTGGACATTATGATACAAATGATTATGAGCCAGATTTACAGCTCGTGGTTGATGAACTTTGGAGTGATAAAACTTTAAAACTAAAAGTAGCACAATATAAATATAAGTTCTTAACAAGAAAAGAAACTCTTATTCATGGTGATTTACATACTGGTAGTATTTTTTCGTCACCTTCTGAAACGAAAGTGATTGATCCAGAATTTGCGACATATGGCCCATTTGGATTTGACATAGGTCAATTTATTGCAAATCTATTATTAAATGCTTTATCTAGAGAAGAAGAAAAAAGAAGTGTACTATTTTTCCATATAGAAAAGACGTGGAGTTATTTTGTAGAGACTTTTACAAAGTTATGGATTGGAGAAGGTGTAGAAGTATATACGAAAGAAAAACAATGGTTACCAATTATTTTGCAAAATATCTTTACTGATGCAGTTGGATTTGCCGGATGTGAACTGATTCGTAGAACAATTGGTTTAGCTCATGTAGCAGATTTAGATGAAATAGAAAATAAAGAAACAAGAATTCAAGCTAAGAAGCAAGCGCTATCCTTAGGTAAAGAACTAATAAAATATGAATCTAAAAGTGCAGATATTCAACTGTTTCGAACATTATTTCAACAGACAGTTTCAGGGGGCGTAAAAGCGTGAGTACAATTGTTACTGTTCCGAGATCTGTAAGCTGGAAAGGTGATGCAATTGCGGTATTAAATCAAACGAAATTGCCGCATAGCACAGAATACAAAACATTGACGACTATTGAAGAGGTTTGGAAAAGCATCGTAATGTTAGAAGTACGAGGAGCGCCTGCAATTGGAATTGTAGCTGCATTTGGCTTGGCGCTTGCATCAAAAAAATATAACACTGTACATATTGAAGAATTTCAAAAGAAGTTTAATAGAGATTGTAATTATTTAGGAACGTCACGCCCGACAGCAGTAAATTTATTTTGGGCAATTGATCGTATGAGAGAATCTATTCGAGAGATTACTACAATAAAAGAAGCACAAAAAACATTAGAAGAAGAAGCGCTTCGCATTCAGCAGGAAGATGAAGAGGTGTGCCGAAATATTGGGGAATATGCGTTAACATGTTTTAAAGATGGCGATAATATTTTAACAATCTGTAACGCTGGAAGTATCGCAACTGCCAGATATGGAACTGCATTAGCTCCCTTTTATATTGGAAAAGAGAAAGGTGTGCGTTTACATGCATATGCGTGTGAAACGAGACCAGTTTTACAAGGTGGTCGCTTAACGACCTGGGAATTGAAGCAAGCAAATATTGATGTGACCCTTATTACAGATAATACTGCAGCTCATGCTATTCAAACGAAAGAAATAAATGCAATTATTGTAGGGGCGGATCGAATTGTCGCAAATGGAGATACGGCAAATAAAATAGGGACAATGAATTTAGCTATTTTAGCAAAGCACTTTGATATCCCATTTTATGTTGCTGCGCCACTGTCAACATTTGATGTTAGGAAAGAAACTGGAGCCGAAATAATTATTGAAGAAAGAGATGAAACAGAAGTTACGAAAATCTTTGGAAAACAAGTAGCACCAATCGGAACGAATGTTTATAACCCTGCATTTGACGTAACACCGAACGAATTAATTACAGGAATTATTACTGAGAAAGGTATTATAAGCGGGGATTATAAACGAGAAATTGCATCATTATTTGAAAAACAGGCTAATACATAATAGCTTGTTTTTTTATGCCTAAATGCATTGTTTTCTCTTACTTATATAATGAAAGGAGGAGAAGAGGATGGAAGAGTGGATCAAGATGATAGGTAATGTAGGGTTTCCAATTGTTGTAACATTATATTTACTCCACCGTATTGAAAGTAAATTAGAGGGGGTAATTGTTGCAATTGAGAAGCTCCCGCGGCAATTACTAAAGTACGAAGATCCTCGCGATAAAAAATAAAGTTTGCTCTTCTTGAGCAAACTTTATTTTTTATTGAGCAGTATAGCCACCATCGATAACGACAGCTTGACCAGTTATACCTTTAGCTTTTTCACTCGCTAAAAACATAGCATAATCAGCGATTTCTTGTACTTGTAGCAAACGCTTCTGTGGTACAAGTGGATAAATGACATCTTCTAAAACATTTTCAAGTGGTACATTTCGTGTAGTGGCTAAGTCCTGCAGTTGATTACGTACAAGAGGGGTATCGACATAGCCAGGACAAAGGGCATTCACAGTAATCCCGTGGGTAGCACCTTCTAAAGCAGCAACTTTTGTCAATCCAATTACACCATGTTTTGCACTATTGTAGGCAGCTTTTCCAGCAAACCCGACAAGGCCGTTAATAGAAGCGACATTAATAATACGACCATATTTTTGCTGTTTCATAATCGGAAAGGCATGCTTAATTGCGATAAACGGAGCAATTTGCATAATTTGAATTAGTAGCTCGAACTTTTCAGTTGGAAAGTCTTCAATGGGTGAAACGTGTTGCATTCCTGCGTTATTAATTAATATATCTAATGAACCGAAATGATCAACTGTTTGAGAAATTGCTGCTGTAATTTCCTCTTCAGATGTAACGTCACATTTTAAACCGATAGCTTGAAAACCTTCATTTTGTAATTGTTCAGCAGCTTCTTTCGCACGTTCTTCAAGACGATCAGTAATCACAACTTTTGCACCTTCTTTTGCAAAAGTACTTCCCACTTCATATCCAATACCACTCGCAGCACCTGTTAAAAAGACAACTCGATTTGTAACCATGATGAAAAACATCCCTTCATAATAAAGTTTTCATAGTGCTCTATTTAGAGAGGTTATAATGAAATTCCTGCAAACATTTGGAAAAAATATCGTTAGCTATCTTGTTTTGCAAAATAGTCTTTGCTATACTATTTTGTAAAGCGAGATACTTACGCTTATCTATCTTGTAAAACAAGATAGTAGGAGGATTTGAATTATGTCGACAAGTCAAATGCTGAAAGGGATCTTAGAAGGATGCTTACTTGCTATTATTTCTGAAGGCGAAATATACGGTTATGAAATGAGTGAGAAGCTAGCAAAGTATGGTTTTACAATGGCGAGTGAGGGAAGTATTTATCCGTTATTAATACGAATGCAAAAAGAAGGATTAATAACAAGCGTAATGAAGGAATCTCCATCTGGTCCAAAGAGAAAATATTACACATTAACAGAAAAAGGCGAGGAAGCACTTGATGAATTTATGGATCGCTGGGAAGCGATGCAAAGTAGTGTAGAACGTTTACTTGAAGGGAAGGGAAGGAGAAAATAATGTTATCAAGTGAAGCACAAAAGTTTTTGTTAGATATGAGATTATTTTTGACGGCAAAGAGTGTGAAAGAAAGTGATATTGAAAACTTTTTAGAAGACGCAGAACTTCATTTAATAGAAGGTGAGAGTGAGGGGAAGAGTGTGGAAGATATTTTCGGAAGCTCACCGAAAGAATATGCAAATGAACTTGTAAAAGTGATGGAAAGAGATAGACAGGAAACGTGGAAGCAAATTGGTTTTACAGTAATGAATATCGTATCTTTTTGGATTATTGCTTCTATCTTAATAGTGAGTAATGGAATGTTACAGATTTCACTTATTCAGTGTATCGGTTACAGTTTTTCATTGATTTTAGTTGTTATGGGTCCTAATTTTCTACTTCGCAAAATGACCTTCGTCACAAGCTTTACAAAAACATGGTTTTCTATGTGGTCTTTAGTTATGATTGCTCCATTGTTTTTATTAGGAGCTGTTACGATATTAGATGTGATATATCCTACAAAAATGCTCACATTCACCGAAGTCCAAAGTTATATATTAGCTGGTGGGATTTTTATCATCACAGTAGCTATAAATATATATTTTGAAGGGTGGTTTAAAAACTTATATTTAATCATTCCGCTTTCTATTATGTTAATGTTTAAAACATTTACATCTGAAGATCTTATGCCAATGTTATTTCAAATTATATGTTTATACGGAAGTTTGTTTATTTTAATTTCCCTTGAAATTATGATGAAGACGAATAGAAGAGAAATGGTTAAATAAGGGAGTGATAAAAGTGCTATCGAATGAAGGGCAAAAGTTTTTAGATGATACTCAAGGGTATTTACGAACGAAGGGCATTAGAGAAGCTGATATTATTTCCTTTATAGAAGATGCGGAAGTTCATTTAATAGAAGGAGAAAAGAGAGGAAAGAGTGTAAATGATATATTCGGTCATGCTCCAAAAGAGTATGCAAATCAACTTGCCAAAGAGATGGAAGTTGATAAAAAAGGGAATTATAAATTATTGCTTTACTTTATTATAAATTTATTAGCATTCACGATGATGAAGAGTGTATTTTTTAGTGAAGCCGACCATCGTTTGTCTTATTCTTTAATTGAATTAATCGGATATCCGATTATGATTTTTGTAGGAATTAGTGTATTAATATGGGGCATGAGAACAGCCTCATTTAAGCGTAAAAGAACTGAATTTTTAATTATGTATATAACAGGTGCGATATGGTTTTTATCAATTTTCAGTATTGCATTATTAAATAATTTTTATGGTACAACATTTATTAAATTTACTGCGACAGAAAGCTTCATTCTTGTTGGAATAGTAGTTCTATTTGCAGCTATTGTAAATATTAAATTTGGTGGTTGGTTTACTTTGGCGTATTTACTAGTTCCAATTGCATTGGAATATGTATTCGTAATGATAGATTTATCAAGTATTATTGGAATGTATGTACAACAAATAATTCTTTTCATTGTTATTTATATGCTTTTGAAAATTCATATAAAATTAGAAAAAGGAAAGTATACGAATAAAAAGAGAGACAGTATTATTTATAGGTAAATTGAGTAGTAGTTTTCTAAGGTTAACCTAACAATAACTCTTTTATAAAAAGGATATATGTTGACTATTTTATTAATATATTAGATTACACATCAGGATATATTCTGTTTTTCGGTTTAATAGGAAAGCGGCTGCTCTGGATATGCAAAAAATTATTTCCAAAGAAATATTATATAGGGATTTTTAGAGGGATTACATTTACATTTAGTTGTCTATTTTTATTTCTAGCAGCCGGGATTTGGTTTGTTGATTGGAACAAGTTGTTTTAAACAGTAACATGAGGGTTACTGTTTTTTTCTTTGTAGTAAAGAGCTTTGTAAAGAGAGCGCTTTTTGTTCTGTTGTTAATAAGGAATGAATATGAACGTTTTCTGGACGAGGGACTATCGGATACATAAGATTTGTTGGAGAAGGGTGATGCTCCGAGCCGGTTGGAGAATGAGGATCTGCATGAGTAAGTTTTCCATGAATACGTCTTGTAAATAAAATATGACCGATTTCGTGAGCGAGCGTATATATATTTTTCATAGGGGCAGCCGAATTTGTTAAAACGATATAGCCAGTAAGTTGCTGTTGTTTTGCTAAAGAATAAGCGCAGGCAATTACTGCAGTTTCTTTGAAATAATCACTGCCAATATAACAAATATAAAGGTCGCATTCAGGAGCTTCATTTACACATGTTTGGAAAAAGGATGCCAACTTTTCTTGACTTTGAATGGAATTTTTATAACTGATTTCACGGTCAAAAAAACGGAAAAGTTCATTTAATACAATTACTTCTTGAATTTGAAATGTAATGGGGTGCCAAATTGATTCTGCAACAGCTAAGTCTTTTGCGATACGGTCATCAGAAATATCGGCGCCGGGAGTAATGCAAATACATATATTGACGTATGGATCCATAAGGAACACCTCAAATGAAAAAAAGTTCTTCCTATAATATATGTGGGAAAAAGATGTCATGTATGGATAAACGCCTTCTTTATTGAATATATAGATGACAAGTCGAAAAAATTTCATAGTTCTATAACATGGTATGGTCGTCTTTTTGATATAGTAAAGGAAAGGGGGAGAATATATGTATACATTAAAAATCGTTTCAGACAGAGAAGCACTTTATCAATTTGCGAGTTATGTAAGAGTTGTACAAGGGGTTGAAGATGTATATGTAGAGGTGGGAGAACCTTTATATGAACATCCTTTAATGAAGTTTTATGTACATATTAAGCTGAAAGAAACATATGAGCAGCATAAAGCGTTACAGGAAATAGCAAGATTAGTAGAATTGGGTCGTTTTACATATGTCCATTATCGTAATGATGAAATTGAGGAAGCTTTTGAAGCTGTAAAATATGAAAGTTTTAAGAAATAAAGATGAAAAAATGGAGGCGAAAGCTTCCTTTTTTTCTTTAAAATTACATGAACAAAAAGAGAGAAATTTTGTTATGATAAGGGAGGTTAGGGAAAGGGGAATTTACATATGGGGTATATTGAAGAGTTACGAAAAGTCGTTGGTACAAGACCGCTTATTCTCGTAGGATCAGCAATCATTATATTAAATGATAAACAAGAAGTATTGCTTCAATATCGTTCAGATACATATGATTGGGGTGTACCTGGCGGGGCGATGGAACTAGGTGAAACGACAGAAGAAACGGCACGTAGAGAGTTATTTGAGGAAACGGGGTTAACTGCAAAAATAATGCAATTTCTTGGTGTTCTATCAGGAAAAGAAGTATATTTCCGTTATCCGAATGGCGATGAAATTTTCAATGTCATTCATCTGTATCAGGCACATCATGTGAGCGGGGAATTAAAGCTCGATCATGAAGGGTTGAAACTTCAATATTTTCCAGTAGATAAGTTGCCAAAATTGAATGAAACGACAGAGAAAATTTTGCAAAAGTTTTTATATGCACTGACAGAATAGAAGGTTAATTCCTTCTATTTTTATTATATGAAATATTTTGATTTTTTAGTATGTTTATAGTATGATAGTTATAGATATACATCTTATGGAATTTCACCTAAAAACTTACTAGGGTACATAAGAGAGGGGCAAGTACAAAATGCATAATGTTGTTATTACAGCTGCAGTTCGTTCGCCAATTGGAACTTTTGGAGGAGCGCTAAAAAATGTAACGCCAGTAGAATTAGCTGTTCCTGTACTTCAGGAAGCTGTAAAACGAGGCGGGGTAGAACCACATGAAGTTGATGAAGTAATTTTAGGTCATTGTATTCAAAGAACTGATGAAGCAAATACGGCGAGAACAGCTGCATTAGCGGCAGGATTTCCTGACACAGTTACGGGATATACAATCCAACGTCAATGTTCTTCAGGTATGCAAGCAATTATGTCAGCTGCAATGCAAATCCAATTAGGTGTAAGTGATGTTGTTGTTGCAGGTGGAGTAGAAGCGATGAGTTCGAGCCCTTATGCATTGAAACAGCACCGCTGGGGACAACGTCTACAGCACGGAGAAATTCGTGATACGGTGTGGGAAGTGTTAGAAGATCCGATTCACCATATTATGATGGGTGAAACAGCGGAAAATTTAGTTGAACAATATGAAATTACAAGAGAGGAACAAGATGAAGTTGCTCTTCGCAGTCATACATTGGCACTGAAGGCAATCGAGTCTGGACACTTTGACGATCAAATTGTTCCTATTACAATAAAAGAACGTAGAAAAGAAGTAGTATTTTCGAAGGATGAGCATCCACGTGCAGATATTACAGCGGAAAAATTAGCAGGGTTAAAACCAGCATTCCGTAAAGATGGGTCTGTAACTGCAGGTAATGCATCTGGCCTGAATGACGGAAGTGCAGTTCTAGTATTAATGAGCGAAGAAAAAGCAAAAGAAAAAGGCTTACAACCGTTAGCTAGAATTGTTGGATATTCAGTAGCTGGAGTAGACCCGAAAATTATGGGTATTGGACCAGCACCAGCAATCCGAAAAGGATTAGAGAAAGTAGATTGGTCATTAGAAGATGCAGATTTACTGGAAATTAATGAAGCTTTCGCGGCTCAATATTTAGCTGTAGAGAAAGAGTTAGGCTTAGACCGTGAAAAAGTGAACGTAAACGGTAGTGGCGTAGGACTTGGGCATCCAATTGGTTGTACAGGGGCTCGTATTACAGTAAGTTTAATTCACGAATTAAAAAGACGTGGTTTAGAAAAAGGAATTGCCTCTTTATGCGTTGGTGGCGGTATCGGGGTTGCCTTATTTATAGAAGCACTATAAAAAAGAAGCAGCTATTGCTGCTTCTTTTTTTATGACTCAAATAGATGATGGAATAATCGATCGCGATTTTCAAAGAAAAGTTTCGTCGTTTGATAATGCTCGGTTTCTTCTAATGTGGATTCGTGAATCCCCTCTTGTGTTAAAGAGTATATAGTAGATTCAGGGTAAGCCATTAAAATAGGAGAATGCGTCGCAATAACAAATTGTGAACCTTGTTCAGCTAGTTCGTGCATTCGAATGAGCATGGAAAGTTGTCTCATCGGTGATAGAGCTGCCTCAGGCTCATCTAAAATGTATAAACCTTGTCCTGAAAAACGATTCATAAATAAGGAAAAGAATGATTCACCGTGTGATTGTTCGTGTAGTGAAACGCCGCCGTAAGATTTTATAGCATCTATTTCATCAATATAAGAAGCAACGTTATAAAATGATTCAGCGCGAAGAAAGAAACCGTCGTTTGGTGTATTGAAACTTTTTGAAATTCGAAGGTATTCATGTAAAGATGAATGTGAATCGTTTGTGCTAAAGCGGAAATTCTTCGTTCCACCTTCTGCATTAAAACCTAACGCAATTGCAATTCCTTCAAGTAATGTTGATTTACCCGTTCCGTTTTCTCCAATAATGAATGTTACATTTGGATGGAAAGCTAGTGATTGTAATGTTCGGATAGCGGGTAAGCAGTAAGGATATGCGGAAAAACTAGGGATATTTTCTTTTTTTAATGTGACATTTTGTAAAAAGGGTACGTCAATCAATATATAAACCTCAATTCATAACGGATTTTGAATCTAAAAAGGCAGCAAATACAAGTGTTAATAACACCTGAATCCCTTCTTGTTTTCTGAATATTTATGTGGATTATATCATTTAAACTATCATATTCCAATGTGAAAATAAATATTGCATGAAGTTCCATTCTCTCGTTATGATATATGGTATTCTACTGAAAATGTGAGAAGGAGTTAAAGTATGCCGTTTACATTTGCACATCCAGCAGCAGTTCTTCCTTTTGCGAAAAAGCATTCTAAATATATGTCAGTAACGGCTCTTATATTAGGTAGTATGGCGCCTGACTTTGAATATTTTTTACACTTTAGACCGTATGGTGTTATTGGGCATACGTGGCTTGGGTTCTTATATTTAAATTTACCACTTGTCTTCTTATTAGCATACATATATCATTACATTTTAAAAAAGTCTTTTATAACACATTTACCTAAGCCATTTGC
The DNA here is from genome assembly GCF_002558005.1 of Bacillus sp. AFS012607. Classification (NCBI taxonomy): domain Bacteria; kingdom Bacillati; phylum Bacillota; class Bacilli; order Caryophanales; family Bacillaceae; genus Bacillus; species Bacillus sp. AFS012607. Next base: position 320,956 of record NZ_NTVM01000012.1, on the reverse strand, counting down.
TGGCTACTATACATATGCAGTAGACAAGGGGTGGGGTCTTCATACATGGAAGGATCTTTTTGTATTTTGTTATTCAGCATTATTCGGTATGTTAACGCATGTTGTTTGGGATGCATTCACTCATAAGACAGGCTATTTTGTTATGAAAATACCATTATTGCAAAGAGAATGGTACGGTATCTCTGTTTATAAATATATGCAACATGGAAGTACATGTATTGGTTTTCTATTATTAGCATACGTTTTATGGAAGCATAGAAATGAAATGGGTAAAGACTTTATTTTAGCTTCGGAAAAAAGAAAGTATTGGATTTCAGTAATTGTTGTGGCAACTATTATATTTATCGTGTATGTGTTCCTAGATCCCTATTTTCATATTTTCCAAATTGGAGGTATAATAGTATCTGGACTGACAAGTTCATTTTGTGGACTTTTCATTGTTTCTATAGTTTACAAAGCAAGGGATTAATTTTATATTCATGAATGATAGCGTTAGGAGAAATGAAATGATGAAAGCATGGAAAAGTATTTTTGTTTTATGTAGTTTTCTTCTTATGTTAAGTGGTTGCTTCCATCAAGAAGAAAAGAAAGCTGAACCGAAGAAGAAAGAATCTATTCCTGAAACAAAAGAATATGGTGGGCGTGAGCTGAAAAAAGTAGGACAAAAAGTGAAAGAAACAGGCTGGGGTACTTTCATGTTAGAGCAGATGCATTCTGTGAATCAAACATTTGAAGTAGCGCCAATGAAAATTCACGTACAAGATGTGAAAGTAATCTCTTTATCACAGATGAGTGAAAAGGCAAAAAATACATTGAAAGTATACACGGCACTAACTCCTGAAGAAGTAAAACGTAGATTAGGGGATAAAGTAAGCCAAGAAGATGCAGAATTATATGCATCGCTAAGTGGAACAGAGATTAGTAATACAATTCGTTACGTTGAGATTACATATAAAGTGGAGAATAGCGGAAATAAAAATATGCAATTTTTCTCTATGAATGATGTTATAATTAATGGTAAGCAACATTTTAAAGTAGCGACTCAAAACTTTTTATATGACGAAGATACGTTAGTTGGTACAAAAAATGTATCAAGAGAAGACTATAAGCCTGGTGAAACAAGAGATGGGATTATTGGTTTAATACTTGACGATGGAAAAGACAAGGTAAAGGATATTCAGTTTATAACTGATGATTTACTTGCAGGAGATTCAGAAACACAAGATGTTGTAAAAGAGCCACAAACGTTTAATATCTCACTTTCGGAGTAATGTGTTTTTAAAATAATGTAAGACAAAACAGTCAGCACTCAAAAGATTATGCTGACTGTTTTTTTATTTCTTTTATGTATGAATCTACATTTTGAAAAGGTACCTTAATTTTAAACGCATCTTTTTGTTTATTAAATTGCTTTTCATTATAGGGACCGAAACGTTTATTGTGCTTTACGTCAATAATCCAATAATGTTCACTTTTTTTATTTGCAATTGCTGCGTCAGGGTTATTTGGATCTGATTTTTCCTCAGTTTGTTTTGCAATAATGTATTTATCATCCCAAGCAATGTCTGTAATTTTTGCAGGGATGTATTGTGTGGCATATACAGCATCTTGCGAGGGGAAAAGTTCAAATGCATTTCCAGAAGTACGTATGAGCTCGTATTCATCGTTAACCGTATAAGTTAAGTGACTTGTGTTTCCTGTACAACCAGTTAATAGGAAGGCGACGAATAGGATTATCCATTTTTTCAATATGGGAACCTCCTTTATAATGCTATTGTAACAAATTGTACAAGAAAAGTAAGAGAAACGCTAGTTTACAATGTTTTTTAGAAGTGGTACGATGAGACGGGTAAAGAAGGATATGAAGGAGTCGACATAAAATGAAGTTAAAGATGCATCGTCCAGCGCTTGTAATGAATCGCATAGGTGCTTCCCTAATTGACATGTTTTTAATCTCGGTTATGTATGGTGCAGTAGTAGCTATTATGACCGGAAACTATAGTGCTATGTTTAAGCGCTTTAATATAAGTTTAGGTGATTTTAGATATGATTTCGCAGTAGTTTTCATATTAATGGCGATATATTTTATTGTGTTACCCTTTATTTGGAACGGTGTTACACTTGGCAAAAAGGTAACGAGAATAAAATTAATTTCATTGAAGAGTGAAAAGCTAACGTTGCAAACATTAATTATAAGATTTTTTGTATTGTTATTGCCGAACGTATTGCTATTAGGAATTCCATTAATATGTAACGTATATATGATGTTGTTCCGCAAAGACAATTGCGGTTTTCAGGACTTAATTACAAAGACGAAAGTAATAAGTCTTGTATAATGAAAAAAGACCTTTTTATCCATAAAATAAGAAGGTCTTTTTTTGTTATACTACAATTTATGTAATAATATCATTTTGGGTTTTAATAGATTGAAAATTAAGAAAATTTTATAATGATTAAAATAATATCTTTATATAATAAGGGGGAAATTGAAATGACTGGAGGTAGTGTAATCTTTTGGGGGATTTTAATTTTCATCGGTTTAGTTTTCGATCAGCGTAATAGTAGGAAAAAAGAAGGAGTAAAAAAGTAATCGCTTACAAACGAATGAGCAATTTTTCTTGCTTGCAGATTAATCTTATAAAGGAGTATACTGAATGACGGTAAGACTTATAGAAGGGGTAATGAAAATGAAGCTTGCAGGAAAAGTTGCTATCGTAACTGGCGGTGGCATCGGTATTGGACGTAATACAGCTCTTTTGTTGGCTAAACAAGGCGCAAAAGTTATTGTGACGGACATTGATCAAGAGAGTGGACAAGCAACAGTGGAGGAAATTATGAATCTAGGCGGAGAGGCACTTTTTGTATCCTATGATATGGGAAAGCAAGGAGATTGGCAACGCGTTATTAGCATTACTTTGAATGCATTCAGTCGCATTGATATGCTTTTTCAAAATGGTGGTTTATATAAAATAGATTCTATTTTTTCTCGCCAACAAGAGAACGATTCCAATGTACTTTGTATTAATGACGTTTGGATAGAGATAAAACAATTAACGTCATCTTTTATGAAACAGCAAGAAGAAGTGGTGCTTAGTGATTTACCGATTTTCGGTATTATTAGCACGAAAGGACAATCATTTCATACAGTAGAAGCCCTAGTATAATAATGAAAACCGCCCTCAATATATGTGGACGGTTTTTTTGTATGTTATATAGAAGGAAATTTCTTTAGCGAATACGTTGTTCTGTTTGGCTGTCAAAGAAATGCGCTTTATTTAAATCAAATGCCAATTTAATTTGATCTCCAGGTGAGAATATATGTCGTGCATCAACACGTGCTGCAAAATCTTGATTTCCAAGTTTCATATATAAAATAGATTCAGCACCTAACAATTCAGCAACTTCAATTTTTGTTGTGAAAGTAGTAGATTGTGAAGCTTCTAAAAATAGTAGTTCATCATGAATGTCCTCCGGGCGAATACCTAAAACAATTTCCTTATTTACATAGCCTTGTTCACGTAGCATCTTCATTTTTCCTTCAGATACTTTGATTTTTATGGTATTGTCTATAACGAAATCGGTTTCAGTCAATTTACCACGAAAGAAGTTCATCGCTGGTGACCCGATAAATCCACCCACGAAAATGTTTTCTGGTGTTTCATATACTTCTTTTGGAGTTCCAATTTGTTGAATCTTTCCATCCTTCATAACGACAAGACGCGAAGCCATAGTCATTGCTTCTGTTTGGTCATGTGTTACATAAATTGTTGTTGTTCCAAGGCGATGATGTAGCTTAGAAATTTCTGAGCGCATTGCAACACGGAGTTTAGCATCTAAGTTTGATAATGGTTCATCCATTAAGAAAACTTTTGCATCTCGAACGATTGCTCTACCTAACGCAACACGTTGGCGTTGTCCACCTGATAATGCTTTCGGTTTTCTATCTAAATATTGTTCAAGCCCTAAAATTTTTGCTGCATCTTTCACACGACGATCGATTTCATCTTTTGGTATTTTTCGAAGTTTTAATCCAAATGCCATATTATCATATACACTCATATGTGGATAAAGAGCGTAGTTTTGGAAGACCATTGCGATATCTCGATCTTTTGGAGGAACATCATTCATTAGTTTACCATCAATTGAAAACTCGCCTTTTGAAATATCTTCGAGTCCAGCTACCATTCGTAATGTTGTAGATTTTCCGCATCCAGAAGGACCGACAAATACGATAAATTCTTTATCTTGAATGTGTAAATTAAAATCGGTTACAGCTGTTACGTTATTATCATATATCTTATAAATATTTTCTAATTTAAGTTCTGCCATGGTATTTCCCCCTAGAAATAATTATGCAAACGTTTTCTTTGAGTTCATTATAAACGAATAGATTCAAAAAATAAATAAAAAAATAAAACGTTTTCATTTATTGAAGAGTTATTAGTAATTTTCGTATGTTTTCTTAGAAAAAGAACAATAAAAATTGTAAGCGCTATTTTAAATTGAGATAGAATCTGTTATCATTCATTAATGAAAACGTTTGCGCCTTAAAAAAGAGAAAAATGAATTATGAATGAAATGGGGTAGCATAATGGAAAAACAATGGTGGAAAGAAAGCGTAGTATATCAAATTTATCCTCGTAGCTTTATGGATAGTAACGGTGATGGTATAGGAGATCTTCAAGGGATTATTTCAAAGCTAGATTATTTAAAAGAGTTAGGGATTGATGTGATTTGGTTATCACCAGTCTATGAATCTCCAAATGATGATAATGGTTATGATATAAGCGATTATTGTAAGATTATGAACGAGTTCGGAACAATGGAAGATTGGGATGAGCTATTACATGAAATGCATGAACGTAATATGAAATTGATGATGGATTTAGTTGTTAATCATACATCTGATGAACATAAGTGGTTTATTGAATCACGTAAATCAAAAGATAATAAATATAGAGATTACTATATATGGCGTCCTGGAAAAGAAGGGAAAGAACCGAACAACTGGGGAGCTGCTTTTAGTGGGTCTGCATGGAAGTACGATGAAATGACGGATGAATATTATTTACATCTGTTTTCTAAAAAACAGCCGGATTTAAACTGGGATAATGAAAAGGTAAGACAAGATGTTTATGAGATGATGAAGTTTTGGTTAGAAAAAGGAATTGATGGATTCCGCATGGATGTGATCAATTTTATTTCTAAAGAAGAAGGATTACCAACTGTTGAAACAGATGAAGATGGCTATGTTTCAGGTCATAAACATTTTATGAACGGTCCAAACATTCATAAATATTTGCATGAAATGAATGAGGAAGTATTATCGCATTATGATATTATGACGGTTGGTGAGATGCCAGGTGTAACGACAGAAGAAGCCAAATTGTATACTGGAGAAGAACGAAAAGAGTTGCAAATGGTATTCCAATTTGAACATATGGATTTAGATTCAGGAGAAGGTGGAAAGTGGGATGTAAAACCATGCTCACTTCTTACTTTAAAAGAGAATTTGACAAAGTGGCAAAAAGCATTAGAGCATACCGGATGGAATAGCCTTTATTGGAATAACCATGATCAGCCTCGCGTTGTATCTCGTTTTGGTAACGATGGAATGTATCGCATTGAATCAGCAAAAATGTTAGCGACAGTTCTTCATATGATGAAGGGAACGCCATATATTTATCAAGGTGAAGAAATCGGAATGACGAACGTTCGATTCCAATCAATTGATGAATATCGAGATATTGAAACGTTAAATATGTATAAAGAAAAAGTGATAGACCATGGTGAAGATATAGAAAAAGTAATGGAGTCTATTTATATAAAGGGTCGTGATAATGCTAGAACTCCGATGCAGTGGGATGATCAGAATCACGCTGGATTTACAACAGGTGAACCTTGGATTACTGTAAATCCTAACTATAAAGAGATTAATGTGAAACAAGCAATCCAAGATGAAGGTTCAATTTTTTATTACTATAAGAAATTAATTGAGCTACGCAAAAATAATGAAATAGTTGTATATGGATCATATGATTTAATATTAGAGAATAATCCTTCTGTTTTTGCTTATGTAAGAACATATGGAGACCAAAAACTACTTGTTATTGCAAACTTTACTGCGGATGAAAGTGTATTTGAAATGCCTGAGGATATTAGTTATAGTGAATCAGAATTATTTATACACAATTACGATGTAGAAATCGGATCGATAGATAACATTACATTACGTCCGTATGAAGCGATAGTATTCAAATTGAAATAAGAAAAATCCTTATGCCACCTTGGCATAAGGATTTTTTGGATTACCATTTTAATATGGAGAATCCATATGGAGGAAGTGTAACTTGTAATACACTTGCTTCCGCTGAAAATTCTTCATTTGTATAAATGTTAATTATTTTCTTACCAGTAACATGAAGAGGGAGTGAAACTGTAACTTCACTATTAGTAGGGTTTAAAACGAAAAAGATAGTTTCATCCTCATATGTTTTCGTATAAGAAATATAATTATGTTCATCATTTGCTTCGATGAATTGAAAAGTACCATGTCCTCCAAAAGCTTCATGTTGTTTTCGTAATGAAATCAATGTTTGTATATGTGTAAATAATGCATGATCTTGTTCTTTAGTATCCCAAATCATACATTTACGGCAATCGGGGTCCATACCACCATCCATGCCGATTTCATCTCCGTAATAAATGCATGGAGAACCGATGAAAGAAAGATGGAATACATAGAGCAATTTCAACTTATTTTTATCTCCGTTGCATGTTGTTAAAATTCTTGGAGTATCATGGCTATCTAATAAATGAAAGGCTGCTTCATTTACATTCATAGAGTAGGAATGTAGAGATTCTGTAATTTGCTTCATGAACTCACTTGCTTTAATGGAATCGTTAGCAAAGTAAGAAAGTAGAGCGTTTGTAACAGGGTAGCTCATGACAGCATCAAATTGATCGCCTTGTAGCCATGGAAGGGCATCGTGCCAAATTTCTCCCAAAATATATACTTCAGGATTTAATGTCTTTATTTCAGTTCGGAATTCTCTCCAAAAATTGTGATCGACTTCATTTGCGACATCAAGGCGCCAGCCATCTATATTAAATTCTCGTACCCAATAACGTCCTACTTCAAGTAAGTATTCTTTTACATCTGGATGAGCTGTATTTAATTTAGGCATATACGGTGTAAAGGCGAAAGTATCATAATTTGGAAGTGGCTCGGTTATAATTGGGAATTCATGAATGTGGAACCACTCTTTATATGCGGACTTCTCACCGTTCTCTAGTACGTCTTGAAATTTCTCGAAAAAGTATCCACTATGATTAAACACAGCATCGAGCATTACTTTTATACCGTGCTTATGACATTCTTCAACGAGCTCTTTGAAAGTTTCTTTCGTCCCAAATTGTGGATCAATTTCCATATAGTCAATTGTGTCATATTTATGGTTTGAATGAGCTTTGAAAATAGGTGTGAAATATATTCCGGAAATGCCAAGCTTAACAAGGTAATCAAGGTTTTGAATAACACCAGAAAAATCTCCGCCGAAAAAATTAGTTGGAGTTGGATTCGCACTTCCCCAAGGAAGGGTGTTTTCTGGATTCAGCGTACTATCGCCATTAGCGAATCGCTCAGGGAAAATCTGATACCAAATGGTGTCTTTAATCCAAGATGGTGCTTTGAATACATCATCTGCATGAATAAATGGAAAACAGAAAAAGTTACCAACATCATCATTTGGAATGTTAGAAAAGAATCCTCGCTCTGTATAAATAAGAGTGTCTGTTTCAGATTTTAATTCAAACCCATAACGTAAGCGCTTAAATTTGGGTTCGATTGAAATGGACCAATAATCAAATAATGCAGTAGAACCCGTTTTTTTCATGGGTGTACTTGATGATATCCATTTCCCGTCTTTCCATTCGTAAGGATCACCGTAAATAAGATCGGCGCTTTGAATATCATCTCTCTTAGTACGTACTCGGATGTGAATTGTTTGTTCATCATAAGCGTATGCATAATTATCTTTCGGCCTATGATAAATGGCTTCTTTAAACATATAGAAAATCCCCCTTCAATATCTCTATACATAGTATTCCCTTAAGTGTAATAATAAAGCCTATATTGCAAACGATTGCCTTTCTCGTAGCTTTAATATTGCTTATAAGAGTAGTATTCATTTCATATAAAGTCAATGTATAAAGAGTATAATGACATAATTTTTAAATTAATATTTGCAAAATGAATAAAAGAATGTATAATGATAGACAAATAGCGCAAACGTTTTCATAGACTTGGGATATTGTTTGCGCTTCAATTAAACTATTAAATGCAAACGTTTTCAGTTACTGAGGTACATAGACAATTTAGGGAGGTTTTTGGGATGAAGAAAGCATTATCATTATTAACGGTTTCAGCATTATCTATTGGTATGTTATCTGCATGTGGACCGAAAGATTCAGGGAAAAAAGAGGAAAGTAAAGCGAAAAAAGACTATGACCTTCTTGTTTGGGAAGATGAGAAAAAAGGTGTGGGTCTAGAGCCAGCGGTGAAAAGTTTTGAAAAGAAATATAATGTGAAAGTAAAAGTTGAAGAGGTTCAGATGACGAAACAAATAGAAAAACTTCGTCTCGACGGTCCAGCTGGCACAGGGCCAGATGTTGTAACATTGCCACATGATCATATTGGTAATGCGGTAACAGAAGGGCTACTTTCAGAAGTGAAAGTAGATGATACAGTAAAAAGTAAATTTACAGATTTATCAATAGAAGCACAAACATATAACGGAAAAATATACGGTTTACCAAAAGCGATTGAAACACCAATCTTTATTTATAATAAAAAAATGATGCAAAAAGCACCCGAAACGATGGATGAACTGTTTAACTTCTCAAAAGACTTTATGAAAGATGGAAAATACGGATTTTTAGCATTAGGAGATAACTTCTACTTTGCTAATGCATTTATGGCAGGTATGGGTGGTTATGTATTTGGTGAAAAAGATGGAAAGCCAAATGCAAATGATATTGGATTAAATAATAGCGGTGCGGTACAAGGTGCTGAATATATTCAAAAATGGTACAAAGAAAAGTTATTCCCGAAAGGTATTATCGGTGAATCTGGTGGTTCAGCTGCAGATGGATTGTTTAATGAAGGAAAAGCAGCATCTATTATGAATGGTCCATGGGCATTCCAAGCGATGGAAAAGGCTGGAATAGATTATGGTGTTGCTCCAATGCCGAAATTACCAAATGGTCAACCGATGAAAACGTTCGTTGGTGTAAAAGGATGGCATGTAACAAGCTTCTCTAAACAAAATGATTTAGCTACAAAATTTACTGAGTGGGTTACAAATGAAGAAAATGCTAAAATTCGCTTTGAGAAAACGAAAGAAATTCCACCAGTAAAATCAGTAATGGAAGATCCAATCATTAAAGAAAATGAGGCTGCAAAAGCGGTTGCGACGCAATCGGAAAATGGAATTCCAATGCCGAATATTCCAGAAATGCAGGAAGTTTGGAAACCAGCTGGGGATGCGCTTCAATTAGTTGTATCAGATAAAGAAGCACCAAAATCCGCACTTGATAGTGCAGTGAAACAAATTAAAGGTAATATTGAGGCAAATCATAGTAAGAAAAAATAAGGTGAAATTCGTGCCTCTAATATGAGGGGCACGAATTCTCTCCCTTCCATGTGGGAAGAAAAAAGGGGGAAGGAACATGCAAAAATCTATGGAACCTGCAAAGGGGTTAAACCATTCAAAGCATAGGAAAATGGCAACCGTGTTATCAATCATTCCGGGCATGGGCCAAATATATAATAAACAATTTGTAAAAGGTCTTATTTTTCTAGTATTAACAGGTTCATTTATTGTAGCCTTTGCTGATTTATTAAATATGGGATTATGGGGCATTGTAACGCTCGGTACAGAAGTTCCACGTGACCATTCTGTCTTTCTATTAGTAGAAGGGATCTTGGCACTTATCGTTATCGCGTTTGGGCTCGGCATATATGCATTTAACTTATATGATGCATATCAAAATGGAAAGAAACGTGATATAGGAACACCGTTAAATTCTGTAAAAGAGCAATACCGTAATTTGTTAGATCAAGGCTTTCCTTATTTAATGGTTTCACCAGGTTTTCTACTACTTATCTTTGTTGTCGTATTTCCAATCATCTTCGTAATTTTAATTGGATTTACAAACTATGATTTATATCATTCTCCTCCAGCTAAATTAGTAGATTGGGTGGGTTTTAAAAACTTTATTGATATTTTCACATTACCGATGTGGAGAGATACATTTTTAAGTGTATTTTCTTGGACTGTCATTTGGACATTCGTTGCAACAACATTACAAGTTGCACTTGGTATTTTTTTAGCGATTATCGTAAATCAGCCTGGTATTAAAGGTAAGGCAATTATTCGAACAATCTTTATTTTACCGTGGGCTGTTCCAGCATTCGTATCTATTCTTGTATTTGCTGGTATGTTTAATGAAACATTTGGAGCAATTAATAACCAAGTATTAGCTTTATTCGGGATTGAAAAGATTGCTTGGATGACAGACCCGTTTTGGTCAAAGATTGCTTTAATTATGATTCAAACATGGCTTGGTTTCCCGTTCGTCTTTGCAATGACAACAGGTATATTGCAATCGATTCCAGGAGAATTATATGAAGCGGCTACAGTAGATGGAGCAACTGCTTGGCAACAGTTCCGCAAAATTACATTGCCACTTGTGTTATATGCAACAGCGCCAATATTAATTACGCAATATACGTTTAACTTTAATAATTTTAGTATTATTTATCTATTTAATAACGGAGGACCTGCTGTGTCTGGACAAAATGCAGGTGGAACGGATATTTTAATTTCATGGATCTATAAGTTAACGATGACTTCGGCTCAGTACGGAAAAGCAGCAGCTCTTACAATGATTTTATCGTTAATTGTTATTACAGTTGCGTTATGGCAATTTAAGAGAACAAAATCATTCCAAGAAGAGGATATGATGTAAATGAATATTAAACGACAAAAGATGCTACGTCTTTCATTAAGTTATTTAGTTATCTTCATAATGTGTGCGATTATTTTCTATCCATTACTATGGATAATTGGCTCATCGTTTAATCCAGGGGATAGTTTATCTGGGTCAAGTATTATTCCGAAAAATGCCACATTAGATCATTATCGCAAGCTACTTGATCTCGATTCAAGTAATTACTTACTTTGGTATAAAAATACTTTGAAAGTTAGCGTAATGACGATGATTTTCTCTGTACTAGCCATTAGTTTTACTGCTTATGCATTTTCGAGATATCGTTTTGTTGGAAGAAAGAATGGTTTATTAACATTTTTAATTTTGCAAATGATCCCGAATTTTGCAGCGTTAATCGCACTATATATATTAGCTCAGTTAACAGGATTACTTGATACACATCTTGCATTAATTTTAATTTATGTGGGCGGAGCAATTCCGATGAATACATGGCTTATGAAAGGGTATTTTGATACGATTCCGAAAGAGTTGGATGAATCAGCTCGAATGGATGGAGCAGGGCATTTCCGTATTTTCTGGCAAATCATTATGCCACTTGCAAAGCCAATCGTAGCGGTTGTAGCGTTATTTACTTTCATTGGTCCATTTACAGATTTCATTTTAGCGAGTATTATTTTGCGAACACCAGAAAATTATACTTTGGCAGTTGGATTATATGAAATGGTTGCGAAGAAATTCGGTAATGAATTTACAACGTTTGCAGCGGGTTCTGTGTTAATTGCGATCCCGATTTCAATTTTATTCCTATCACTACAAAAATATTTTGTTTCCGGTTTAACAGCTGGAGGTACGAAAGGATGAAAAATGGGACATTACGTCCCATTTTTCTTTTCATCTCCCTATAAATAACTTTATAGGGAGATGAAAAGAGATTTGACATCACATGTGAAAAGATGTCAAATAAATAGTATATTATAGTATAGGAAAAAATAGCTATATCCCTTACAATACATGAAGAGGGAGAATAGGATTAGTTTTGCAAGATATAAGAAATAAAAGTTTATGACTTGCAATGAGTGCGAGATAAAATATATGAAAAATGGCAGAGAAATGAGAGGAGGGGGATTTTTATGACAGTTACAATTAAAGATGTGGCGAAGCAAGCGAATGTTGCACCATCAACAGTTTCTCGTGTAATTGCTGATAATCCAAGTATAAGTGAAAAGACAAAGCGCCGTGTTAGGAAAGTAATGAGTGAATTAGGGTATCATCCTAATTTAAATGCGAGAAATCTTGCGAACCAAACGACGAAAACACTTGGTCTTGTTATGCCAAGTTCTGCAAGTAAAGCTTTTCAAAATCCATTTTTCCCAGAAGTTATAAGAGGGATTAGTTCATTTGCACACGTAGAAGGTTATGCGCTTTACATGTCGACAGGTGAAACGGAAGAAGAAATTTTTAATGGTGTTGTAAAGATGGTACAGGGACGCCAAATTGGTGGCATTATTCTTTTATATTCAAGAGAGAATGATCGGATTATTCAATATTTACATGAACAAAATTTCCCGTTTGTTTTAATAGGAAAACCATATGATCGAAAAGATGAAATTACATATGTAGATAATGACAATTATACAGCTGCAAGAGAAGTGGCAGAATATTTAATTTCATTAGGGCATAAGCAAATCGCGTTCATTGGTGGTGGTTCAGATTTACTTGTAACGAGAGATCGTTTAGCTGGTATGAGTGATGCCTTGAAATTAGCAGACATTGTATTACCAAAAGAATATATTTTACATTTTGATTTTTCGAGGGAAAGTGGTCAACAAGCGGTTGAGGAATTAATGGGACTGCAGCAACCGCCGACGGCAATTATGGCAACGGATGACTTAATTGGACTTGGTGTGTTAAGTGCTCTTTCTAAAAAAGGATTCGTTGTACCGAAGGATGTTTCTATTGTAAGCTTTAATAATGCTTTATTATCAGAAATTGCGAGCCCTCCACTTTCGACAGTTGATGTGAATATTTATCAGCTGGGATATGAGGGAGCAAAAGCTTTAGTTGATAAAGTAGAGAATGCAGAATCCACTGCAAAGTGTATCATTATTCCTCATAAATTACTAAAACGTCAAACTTGTGATCATTATGCATAAAAAAGCTAAGAGTTTAACTCTTAGCTTTTTTCTTTAGAAAGGCTTCTAATCGGTCGCAGCCTTCTTTTAAAGTTTCAATACTATACGCATAGGACAAGCGAAGGTAGCCTTCACCGTATTCAGAGAATGCTGTTCCAGGAACTACAGCTAGTCCAGCTTCTTTGACAAGATCAAGTGCAAAATCAAATGATGAAGATGTCAAATGACCAACATATGGGAATAAGTAAAATGCACCTGTTGGCTTTTCAACTGTTAATCCCATTTGAGTGAGTCTATTATATACGTAATCACGGCGTTTTTTATATTGGTGGCGCATCATTTTGGGTGCGTCTTTAGCTGCTGTTAATGCTTCAATTGCAGCGTATTGAGCGATTGAAGTAGCACACGTTACATTGTATTGATGAACTTTTAATATGTGTCCAGCTAAATAGCTTGGTGCAAATAAAAGTCCAACACGCCAGCCAGTCATAGAATGTGATTTAGATAAACCGTTAATGACAATTGTCTTTTCACGCATTTCTGGGAAATGAGCGATAGATGTGTGCTTTTGTTCATATACCAGCTCGCTATAAATTTCATCTGAAAGGACGAAAATATTTTTGTCTTTTAAAACATCTACAATATCTTTTAGTTCTTCTGTTGATAAAGTTACACCGGTCGGGTTAGAAGGATACGGTAGTACGATACATCTTGTTTTTTCTGTAATAGCATTTTTAAGCGCTTCAGCTGTTAAACGGAATCCAGTTTTACGAACATCTACAAAAATAGGTGTTGCACCGCATAATCGAATAATAGGTTCGTAACCTGGATAAATAGGAGCAGGTAAAATTACTTCTGTTCCTGGCTCTAAAATCGTTCGAAATGTAACATCAATTGCTTCGCTAGCACCGATTGTAACGATGGTTTCGTTTTCAGGTGAGTAATGTAAATCGTAGTTATCTTTTACGAAGTTACAAGCTGCCTTGCGTAATTCTAGTAAACCAGCGTTATGTGTATAGCTTGTATAGTTTTCTGTAATAGCCCGTTTTGCAGCTTCTTTTACGAGAGAAGGTGTAGGGAAATCGGGTTGTCCGATTGTTAAAGAAATCAAATTATCATAGTTTTGAATCATGTTAGAGAATTGACGGATTCCAGAAATTTGGATGTCCTTCACTCTAGGGTTAATGAATTGTTCCATTGTATCTCCCTTTCTTCCGTTTGAAAATTAAGTTCATTTTATCATATTTTCTATGATCGCGCTTTTTATATGTAATTTAGAAAGAGAGAGAAAAGAGAAAAAAGCCGCTATAAGCGACTTTTTAATATCCGTATTCCCAATCTATTTCATCTTCATTCCAGAGTACAGAGGATACCTTGCCAAGGTGAACAACTGATTCATTTACAGCACATGTGCAATTTTCATCTCCTGCTTTATGCTGTAATTCTTCATATACTGATTTTTCAACATTTTCTAGAACAACCAAATTTTCTTCTTTTAAAACAAGCGTAGTACCCGCCATATTTATCTTCCTCCTACTAAAGTAATGATCACTTATTTGTAAACATAGATAGTATGGATTATATGCTGTATTTTGCTATAGTTGTCCGTCTAAAAAAGTATTTTTATATTTTCTTTGTAATCCGTATTCATTGTATACTGCACGAAGGAAATTTGGTACAGGGTTTACAATCATTTCGAAAATCTGTAACAATTATGATGAGTTGTTAACAAAGAATTAACAAATATGTTAAGAAAAATCAAAATTTTAAAACAAATACACCTATAAAATGATATAATCATATCAAAATACATATAGGGGATGAGAGGTTATGGAGCTTATCCGTGATTTATTGATTCAAATTGCCATCATAATTTTGCCACTATTTTTATATGAAGCGATTCGTTTAAATCGCTATCAAGAAATGCCTCCGAAGCCAAATCGTTACTTTATTATGTTTTTATCTAGCGTTACGCTCGTTCTCTCCATGACATACTCTATTTGTTTTGGCAATGTGTGTGGGTATAACTTTCACCCCATTCCAATTGTCAGTGGTTTTTTATATGGTGGGATTGTTGGTTTAATCCCAGCGGTTATTTTTGTTGCATATGAATGGTTACTAAAGGGAATGAGCTTTCTTCCAGTTTTAGAAGTAATATTTTTATTGATAGTTCCGCTGTTTTTATCAAAGAAATGGTCTCTTTTTTCAAGGGATAAGAAATTAATTTTAGCATTTATGATTTCATCATTTTATGTGCTTGTTTCTTTAGTATTAGGCATGATTAATGTTCTTTTGGAAACAGGATTTACACCGTATATTTCGCAAATATATAGCGGATTTATATTTGCCTCGCTTATCATGGTCATGACAATGGTATTTCAGGTGTATTTAACTGAATATTTAAACGAAAATGCATTGCTACGTACAGAGATGCAAAAATCAGAAAAGCTTAATATTGTAAGTGAGTTAGCAGCAAGTGTGGCACATGAAGTTCGAAATCCACTTACTGTTGTTCGTGGATTTATCCAATTGTTAGAAAGTACGGAAGATGTGAAGAATAAGGATTATATGCGCCTCGTATTAGCTGAATTGGATCGGGCGGAACAAATTATTTCAGATTACTTGAATTTAGCAAGGCCGCAAATTGAGAAAAAAGAACACATTTGTTTATCAGCCCAATTAATAGAAATGACCACTCTCATGTCGTCATTTGCAGCGATGCAAGGTGTATATTTACAAGTTGAAATTTCAGAAAGTCTTTATACGATTGGTGATAAGACAAAGTTGAAGCAAGCTATTATGAATGTTGTTAAAAATGGTATTGAAGCAATTCAAGGAAATAAAGGATATTTAAAAGTAACAGCCATTCAAAAAGACGAAACAATCATAATAAGAGTTAAAGATAGTGGTGTTGGTATGACGAAAGAACAGTTAGCAAGGCTGGGGCAACCATATTATTCTTTAAAAGAAAAAGGGACAGGATTAGGGCTTATGGTAACATTTAGTATTTTACAAGCGCATAATGGTACATTGGAATATAAGAGTGAAAGTGGAAAAGGCACTGAAGCAATTATTATATTACCAGCTGTACAAAATAAGGAATAAAAGTTACCGATGGAAGGTAACTTTTTATTTTATATTGCTTATTCATTTGTTTTTTCTTGTTTTGCTCGGCTAAATAAACTTTTAAATGTTTGAAAGAAACTTTGCTCTTTTGAGGCAGCAACCATTCTTTTTGTTTCTTGAATTTCTCGAATAACTTGCATAAGCTGTGCATCACGATTACTGTCCTTGTTATAAATTTGACTAACAAGTTTATTCATTTTTTCTTCCTGTTTGGATTCTCGTTTATACATATGATTCATTAATAAGTCCATCTTTTCTTTTTGTAATGCATCTGTTTGAGCGGCGTGCTCGACTAACTCTTGAAGCATTTTTTCTTGAGAGCCTTCTTTTACATAAACTTGTTGCATCAATTCATCTAGTTTCTCATCCTTTAAACGATTTTGTGTAATTAGAGTAGAATTTTGATGAATAATTGCTTCATTTAATTGAGCTAGCATTTCAAGTTTCAACATGAATTCCTCAAAGTTACGTCCATCTTCCTTTTCTTTCGGTTGTATCTCTTGCTTATCTTGTATAACTGGTACAGGTGGGGCCTCTTTTTCTTTTAAAATAATCGGTATCGTTTCTGAAATATCTTCTTGTAATGTAGCAGCTCTTTCATGTATAGATTTCAATAGTTTTAAATCATCAAGTTTATAAATACGAGCATCAGCTGTTTTAGAAATCATATAGCCATGTTCCTCTAACAGTTGACTATATTTGCGGACTATATGTTTTGGGATGCCTGTTTTATTCGTGACATCTTTCGTTTTATAGGTAGCTTCCATGATATTTCCTCCCCAAAAAGTATCGTATATATCATTTCAATCTTTTATGAGGACTTCCTTTGAAAAAGAATGTCGGAAGGCTATTAGTTTTCTACAGCATTAGTGAAAAAATGAAAGTTTTTGGCGGAATGGCAAGGAATAACTAAAATAATGTCTGAAAACATATACAGGAGAAGTTTGTTATAATAACGGAGGAAAAAAGAAACTGGTAGAAACATGGAGGTATACATGAAGCAATTAAAAGGTATTATCATTTCAATTATCGCAATTCTGTCTATTTTAGTAGCAGTTTATGAAGTACTTGTGCCAGAGGAAACAAGTGTAAAGAAAACGAATACGTATGATCAAGTGTTAGAATTTCCGAAAGAACGTTATCCAGAGACAGGAAAACATATTACGGATGCTATAAAAGAAGGGCATTCAGAAGTTTGTACAATCGATCGTGGTGGTGCTGCAGATAGAAGGAAATTGTCGTTAGCACCATATCCTTCAAAAAAAGGGTATGATCGTGATGAATGGCCAATGGCGATGTGCAAGGAAGGCGGAAAAGGAGCACATATTGAATATATAAGTCCGGCGGATAACCGCGGAGCAGGCTCTTGGGTAGGGAATAAGTTAGATAAATATCCAGATGGTACGCGTGTGAAATTTGAAGTGAAGTAGTAGTTGTACATTTCATAATGAAGGAGAACGGGAACTATGGAGTTAACAATTTCTTATTCGCAATTAATGTTGATGAACTATGACGGTGAGCAGCCTTATGTAGACTGGACGGATGAAGATTTTGAAAGAGGTTATGCTGAGGCAGAGGGAACTGTTATTTTTGAAGCACTTTCTGATTATACTTGTGAAGTGAAAGTGACCCCAGGGAAACATATTGAAAAAGAAGAAGTGATTAGAACGATTACGGTTCCTTTTACAGTTGAAAATGAAAGTATCGTTATAACGAGTATTCTTTCAAATAAATTTCAAATACCTATTCCAAATGGTGAGTATACAGTGGTCTTACAAGCAATTCCTCTTGAAGAGCCAACGGATGATGAATTATATAAAATACAATACGAATTCTTTTTTGAAAGTAAAGAATAAAAAATGGGTTATCCTCAATAAGGATAACCCATTTTCGTTATGCGTTTGTTTTTAGCAGGGAGCGAGCATCTTTTGCTGCTTGCACCATGTGCTCTAAAGCTGGAATAACTTCTTCTGTTCTTCTCGTTTTTAAACCACAATCAGGATTAATCCAGAAATATTTAGGATCGCATACTTCTAAAGATTGTTCTACGATTTTATACATTTCATCTTTACTCGGTACACGTGGGCTATGAATATCATATACACCTAGACCGATGCCTTTTTCATATGTTGTATGTTTTAATGTATCAATAAATTCACCGTGACTTCTTGATGTTTCGATAGAAATCACATCTGCATCTAATGCGCGAATCGCATCAACAATATCTTCGAAGTTACTGTAACACATATGAGTATGAATTTGTGTTTCATTTGCTACAGAAGAAGTTGCTAAAAGGAAGGATTGAACTGCCCATGTAATATAAGCGTCCCAATCTTTTTCTTTTAGTGGCATTCCTTCACGAAGTGCTGGCTCATCGACTTGGATTACTCGAATTCCGGAAGATTCAAGTAGTTCAATTTCGTGACGAAGAGCTAATGCAATTTGATACGAAACTTCTTTTCTTGGAATGTCATTTCGAACGAAGGACCAATTTAAAATTGTAACAGGTCCAGTTAACATTCCTTTTACAACTTTCTCTGTTAAGCTTTGTGCATAAACAGTTTCCTTAATAGTCATTCCGTTAATAAAGGCTACATCACCATAAATAACAGGTGGTTTTACGCAGCGGGAACCGTATGATTGTACCCAACCGTTTTTAGTGAATGAGAAACCAGCAAGACGCTCACCGAAATATTCGACCATGTCAGTTCTTTCAAACTCACCATGTACAAGGACATCAAGACCAATTTCTTCTTGGTAACGAATCCATTTTTCTGTCTCTTTTTCAATAAATTTTTCATATTGTTCATTTGAAATAACACCGTTACGCCATTCTTTTCGCGTTTGACGAACTTCAGTTGTTTGCGGGAAGCTACCGATAGTTGTTGTTGGTAACAATGGTAACTCTAGGGCAACTTGTTGTAATTCGTATCGCTTTTCAAATGGAAGAGGACGTGAAAAATCTTCTTCTTTTAGTGCTGTTCGTGCTGCTTTGACATCTTCACGGTTACGTACAGCAGATGAACGAATTGTATGATGTACATTTCGATATGTTTCCAGCTCATTACTAATACTTTCTGTACCTTTAGTGAGAGCAGAATGAATAAGAACTAACTCTTCTAATTTTTGATTTGCAAATGCTAACGCATCAAATAGCTCAGTCGATAAGTGAGTTTCTTCTGTTTTATCGATTGGTGTATGCAATAAGCTACAAGAAGGCTGAACAATGAAGTCTTTCGTTTGGACTTGTTTTTGTAGCGTTGTAAATAACGTAAGAACTTCATCAAGGTCAGCTCTCCAAATGTTACGGCCATCTATACAACCGACAGCTAAAGTTTTATCAGCTGGGAATCCATATTTTGAAATAGCATGTAGATTACCTTCTTTACCATGAACGAAATCTAATCCAATACCGGATACAGGGAATGTAATAATTTCTTCATAGTTTTCTTCTACACTATCAAAATATGTTTGTAAAAGAAGGTTCGCATTTGGAACTTCTTTACGAATAGCTTCATAAATTTCTTTTGCTTGTTGAACTTCTTCTTTCGTTAAAGAAGCGAAAATCGGTTCATCAACTTGAATGACTTGTGCACCAGCTGCATGTAGTTCTGAAAGCAGTTGTACGTATGGTGCAACTAATTGTTTTAAAATCGTAGCGAATTGTTCTTGTGTATAACCTTTAGCTAATTTTAAGAAAGTATATGGTCCTAAAATAACAGGTTTTCCATCTACTCCTAATTCTTGTTTTGCCTCTTCGTATAAGCGAAGTGGACGATTATCTTTTAAGGAGATTTGTAATCCCTCTTCATATTCAGGAACGATATAATGATAGTTTGTGTTAAACCATTTTGTCATTTCAGAAGCTACGTGATCTTTAGAGCCACGCGCCATTGCGAAATATACATCAAGGTAAGATGTAAACTCAGAAAAACGTGATGGGATAAATCCTAGCATATAAGCAGTATCCAAAACGTGATCATAATATGTAAAGTCGCCAATTGGAATGAGTTCAATCCCTTTTTCTTGCTGTACTTTTACGTGTTGAAGGCGAATTTCTTTCATTGTTGTTAAAAATTGTTCTTCATCGATTTTATTGGACCAAAAAGCTTCCAATGTTTTTTTCCACTCTCGTTGTAGTCCGATACGTGGATAACCTAAGTTACTTGTTTGAATTGCCATTTTAAATTCCTCCCTAATTGAAAGTAAGCATTTCCGTTTACTAGGAAATACCTATAACAAAAAGTACAAAGACATAGAAAATAAGCCTTCCTTTTTGTTTTAACACCTCATCATCATCCGTGAATCTATCAGTGTTGTTAAAACAGGCAGGTCTCCTGACTTATGCTTCATATAATTTCTTTCACCTTCCCGTTTTCACAGTGGCACTAAAAAGAAATCTCAGCATTTACAGTGGCGGGACCGTGTTGGAGTTTCACCAAGCTTCCCTTTTAAACACGAAACGAAACTTTCGTGTACCTATTTTCCTTTTGAAAGGAATTTAACAAGCGATATGATATTGAAACAAATTCTAACACAATTTTTGGAATTTTGTCTACTGTTTTAAAATAAGAAAATTCCAAAGTTTTTATTTCTTATTATTCTGACTTTTACATTCTGAAGTAACTAATAATATTACATTATAAAAAGAGAAATTGAGCTATGAAAGAAGTAGGGATGTCTTCTTTCATAGCTCAATTTTCATCTATAGCAACTTCTGAAAGCCGGCCTGCTATAGCATCTTTAAGGAGGGTGTTTAGCCATTGTAGTTCAACTGTAATATGCTCAATTACACTTTGTAAAATATATAGTTGTGCACGTGGAACTTTTCCTTTATTACAATCATATATCGTTTGCATAGTATATAAATATTGAAGAGTATCGTTTTTCTTTTTTTCTAAAATAGGAACTAATTCGTGATCATTGCTAAAGTGAGCGAAAGATAAGGCTGAATAAATAGGTTTATATATTTGGTTTTTTGCTTCGAATTGTTTTAATAGTAAAGTGTGGAATAGTTTTTTGCCTTCTTCTGTTATATGAAAAATCGTTTTGTCAGGTCGATTTGTGTCTCTAATTACATTTGTAATATGAATTGCGCCTTGCTTTTCTAATTGCTCGAAGGCGTAATAAAGTGATCCTTTAGCATATTTAATGTAACAATCCATTTGTCGTTCTTTCATAATATGCTGCACTTCATATGGATGTTTATCTCCTTCGAGTAGCAAGCCGAGAATGACTAATTTCATGCTCATGCTGTCTCAACTCCTGTATATAAAAACTTTATCCGGCATTAACGGGCAGTAAGACACCCATCCAAAAATTCAGCGGAACCAAAGAAGTTAGGTGGGGGGCGGGCTGTCCGTAAAAGCCCGATTGGTTCAATTAATAATCAGTGGGGGATGAACAAAACCGCCACTGATTAAAGATTAACTTTATACATATTATAAACGGCATATCCTTTTTCATAAAGGGATATGCCGCTTCTTTTTTATATTAACTGACTTGCTTTTGTTTTTCTTTCTTTTTAGGGCCTGTAAAGAGGCGTTCATTTCCCATAAGTAAAATACAAATAATACTTAGTACAGCCGGAATAAGTGCCCAGAAGAATGTGTTCGCAATAGATGTAGCGAGAGCTTCTTTAATACCCGCTAATATTTCAGCAGGAATTTTTGCGGTAGCGCCTGGCGATAATAAGAAACTTGTGTCTCCACCTTTTGGAGCTAATTTTGCTAGTTCAGGGGGGAACACAGAGTTTAGTTTATCTGTAAAAGTATGATTTTGAATTGTACCGAAAATCGTTACACCAAGAGTCATACCGAGTGATCGGAAGAATGAGTTTGTTGATGTTGCCGAACCACGGTCTCGCATTTCTAATTTGTGAATAGAAGACATACTTAATACTGAGAATGAGAAGCCAACACCAAGCCCAGCGAGAATCATAAATAGTGTTACGAGTAAACGAGGTGTATCCATTGTTAAAGTACTTAATAAATAAATACCAAGAACGAAGAAGACGCCAGATACCATCATAATGTTACGATAGCTTGTTCGAGAAGCTAATTGTCCTCCTGTTTGACTTCCAATTACAGAACCAACCATCATTGGTGTTAAAATTAATCCGGCATTAGAGGCGGAACCTCCAAGAACGCCTTGAATGAAGATTGGAATATAAACTGTACAGATAATAAAAGCGGCACCATAGAAAAAGGCAACTCCTTGACTAGCTGCGAATAAAGGTTTTTTAAATAGATGGAACGAAATAATAGGCTCGGTTGCTTTTCGTTCTACAAAGAAGAAAATAATAAGCGTAATAACTACTGTTGTAAATAAGCCAATAATTACAGTGGAATTCCAGGCATATTCCTTACCACCAAGTTCTAATGCGAACATTAAGCAAACGATACTTATGACAAGTGTAATAGCACCAGCCCAATCAATTTTTTGTTTTCTAAATTCTAGAGACTCACTGTAGTATTTAGTAATGAAGAAAAAGGAGATAAGTCCTAATGGAATATTGATATAGAAGACCCAATGCCAACTTATATAGTCTGTAATATAAGCGCCTAATAAAGGACCGAATACACTAGAGGTCCCGAAAACAGCACCGAATAGTCCTGTCATCTTCCCACGTTTTTCTGGTGGGAAGATATCGTACATAATTGTGAAGGCGATAGGCATAAGGGCACCACCACCGATACCTTGAATAGCTCTATAAATACTTAATTGCTCAATACTTGAAGCTGTTCCGCAGAGCGCAGAACCGAATAAGAAAAGAATGAGGCCACCAATATAAAAACGTTTCCGCCCGTACATATCAGAAAGTTTCCCGAAGATAGGCATCCCTGCCATTGTTGCTACCATATAAGCTGATGTGACCCAAACAAACTTATCAAATCCTCCTAAGTCTCCAACAATTGTTGCCATTGCGGTTGCAACGATTGTATTGTCCATTGCGGCCATTAATATACCAAGCAGTAAACCAGCAACAACAAATTTTGTCTTGTTGGCGTCTTTTTTTAATGGTTGAGTTTCCAAATATAACCCTCCTTTAGAAATAAGTAAACTATATTAAGTTTTGAGTGCAGTGGATAAAAAATTTAAATGTATAGGTGATTTTAATTTCTTTTCCATAAGTGCACTGATATGCCATAAAGAATATTATAGTCAAATTTGACTATAAGGCAAACTTTTTCTTCCGTCAAAATATTCTTTCGTATGAGTAGAGAACGAGTGAGCCATATTGAATATTGCCATAAAGTAAATTGTAAAAAAATTTCATTAAGAACACCTTCTGTTAATAGATGAAAAATGGTTTTTTCTTCATATTGTCGAATAGGATAAAAGGAAGAGAAATATTAAACATTGCTTGTAGTAAGCTTTAGTAATTTGGGGAATTCATTGTGTGTATGATACATCTGAAATGAGGTGAATATATATTATGAAAATATGGGGACGAATTTCGGATACAGGAAAGTATTCAATACCGCTACAACCAGTATTGTGGATTGACGGATCGAAAAAGGAAAATGAATTTCCTCAAGTAGCCGTTACATTAAAAATTGGTAGTATGTATACAGAACAATTTTCGTATGAATTGACCTACGATGTAAACGACATACTTATTATGAGAATTGAAGTGGAAAATAAAGGGGTAGAAATGATTTCGAGAGTTGTTGTAAGTCATATGATTCGAGATTACTTTGCTTATATTCCTAATTCTTTAAAAGTTGATAAGGGGATAAGTGAGTTTTTATTCCAGCTTGTAAGGTGGCGAATTGATGATTTGTTACCGAATGAAAAGGTGGAACTACGTTGTAAAATAAAAGCTAATAAAGATAAAGCTCTTAAACAAGCATTCTTTCAGGCTACATATACATTTCAAGATAAAGAGATATCATATGGTCCACTGCAAACAAATGAAGTTGTTGTGCGTCAATAATAAAAAGGAACCTGTACAAAAGGTTCCTTTTTTTAGTGAAGGTTGTGTTTTTTGAGTATTTTCTTTTGCTCCATTCCTTTTTTTCCTACATAGTTATTTTTGTAGCCAAAGTATAGAATAAATAAAAATGAAACAACATTAACAATAGCGTCAATTTGATCGTTTGTAATAAAGTGTATGCCGAAAGAGGTAAATAATAATTTTAATGATAATAGAAAACCAGCTAGTAACCGCATAGCATCTGATAGATTCTCTTTTTGTAGCATATAGATTACTCCTTTCTATAAAAGTTATATATTATATATATGAAATAGAGTAGAAAAGGTATACAAGCTTAAGCAGAAATGTACATTGGATATGTACATTTTTTATTTGGTAGAAAAACATTATTGATATAGAAACATATATTGGTATAAAAGGGGGAGAAGTATGAAACATAAAGGGAAAATTAGTGGATTATTACTTGGAAATACAGTGGCAGTTACAGAATGGATTGCACTTCAGGATGTAATTGCAAAACTGGATTCACGATCATTTTATACCGTCTTTATTATTTATATATTGCAAATGATACTAAGTTATTATTTTGGACATTGGTACGATAAAAGAGCGAACAAGCGTATGAATGAAGAAGTAGGAGGAATGGCAAGCAACGATTTTGTTGTTGATTTTTTTGGGAAAGTAGCCGCTTTATCTGAAAGAGCTTCCCGTAATATTACAGTTTACATTCTTTCTGTAAAAGAATGGGAAGGATTAAAAGACACGTTGCAAGAAAAAAAATTGGGAGTGTTAGTACAAAAATTAGAGAGTACCATTGTAAAGTCAATTCGGAAGGGAGATGTTGTTACAAAGTGGGATGAAAATAAGTATGTTATTGTAGCAATTGATAATGGTCATGAAACATCAACAATAACAAACAGATTAATGAAAAATATTGAAAGTGAAATAGAAGGTGATTTACTCAGTGTCACTCTTTTATTTGGAGCAGCTAGCTATCCAGTAGAAGGAAAAACGTTTGAAGAACTGTTGAGAAAGTCGCAAAATCAATTGTACCAGTATAGAAATTTGCAAGAAAATGAGTGAAGCTTTGATTTGAAGATATTTGATAGGAAGAAGTTTTATTTGTAACATTTTTTTGACTTTTATTACAAAAAAACGCTGCGTTTGTAATAAAAGTCTTTAAAAATATATGAAATAAGCATATAATTATGATGGTAGTGTCAATGCAATTTGCACAATGTGTTTTATTTTAAAAGTGTAGAGGAAAGCAAGCTCTACACTTTTCCTTTTTAGGAAATGAAAAGAATATTTGTAAGTTGTTGCGAGATATCGATTGTACTGTGTAAAATGAACAAAGAGATTATTTGATAGAAAGCTGGAAAGGGAATGATAGACGTGAGAGCGGAACGATCACCTTTTATCAGGTGAACTATTATAGTCTTATTAAGACTGAGGTGAAATTCTGTGGCCATTAAGGTAATACATAGTGTGAACAGATTTTAAAGAACACGAAGTACTATACTTAAAGATGGATATGGAACTGCTAAATACTTCAAAAAGAATAATGTAATATTAAGTAATAATTTGTACAAACAATATTAATGATCTTCGTAAAAAAGATGCGAGTGTATAGAACAATTACATATTTTATAACTTTTTTATATTACACGATGGTCGTTTATAAGTAGGAGGAAGAGATGTTGAAATATAGTAAATTAGCAATTATAACTGCATTATCAATGACTTTATTAGCCGGTTGTTTTGGACCGAAACCAGAAGAAGAATTATATGTAGCGTTTGAAAACGCTGCTAAACAAGAAAAAACAATGTTTGAAGATGCAAAAAAACTTGAGACTTTAGAGAAAGAAGGACAAGAATTATATAACCAGATTGTGCAAGAAGGAAAAGATAATAATCAAACTGTTAAAGAAAAACTGAATCAAGCAGCAAAGAATACAACTGAACGAGAAAAAGTACTTACAAAAGAAAAAGAGGCCTTAAATAAAGCGCAAGAAGAAGTGAAGTCAGCTGATAAGTATGTGAAGAAAATTGAAGATAATAAGTTGAAAGATCAAGCTGATAAAGTGAAAAGCATGTATGAGAAACGACACGATTCATTTAATAAAATGTATGACAGCTATAATAAATCTTTAAAACAAGAAAAAGAGTTATATACAATGTTACAAGATAAAGGTACTAAATTAAAAGATATTAGTGAAAAAGTAAAAGTAGTAAATCAATCTTATAAGGATATTGAGTCAGAAAAAGATAAATTTAATGAATTCACAAAGTCTTATAATACAGAAAAAGTAGCTTTTTATAAACAAGCAAATATTAAAATTAAAGAAGAGAAAAAATAAAACAGTTTGGCCTACACTTGGCCAAACTGTTTTATTTTTTTGTATAAGTACGACTATACCATGGAACCGGTTCACTTAATTTTTTTTCTTGTTTCAATGCTTCAGGCCCAATATAATCTTGAAGTGTTTTTTTTGCTACTGTTAAAGATAAGGTTGTTTTCGGATTTCGATAGGAGGATTCAAGATGACCAAGATGCGGTAGAATTCGAAAATCTTCTTTCGTAGGAGGGATGTGGAAAAAATAATCGCCTAAACGTATAAGGACATCAGATTGTTGTTGGCTAAAACGTGGGTTTCTAGAAAAATGTAATCCTTCTTTAATTGCTTTTTTTTCAGCAATCAAACGCTCTAAAGCTGTCTTTTTTAACCAGTATAAATATTTAGGATTAGTAGCTGCTTTAGCATGACGATTCACAACGAAAATAGATTGGGCTAGTCGATTAATAGAATGTTGGTTTTGTAATTGAGATTGTGGTTGTGAAGGTTTCATATTGAATCTCCTTTCAATTTTTCATTATTATAGCATAAATAAAATAGGTTTTTATTATATGCAAAAAGTGATTGTATATATTTTCAATATTAAAGCAATATTGTTACAAAAAACAACTATTTTGTATAATAGTAATAGAATATGTTTTTGAAATTTGATAATGAAAGAGTGAGAAGTTTGAAAGAAATATTAAAACAACAGTATGCCATTATAGATATTGGATCTAATACAATGCGTTTAGTTATTTATGAAAAGCAAAATGGAGGTTTTTATAAAGAGATTGAAAATACGAAAGTGGTTGCTAGGTTAAGGAATTACTTAATTGATGGTGTGTTGAATGAAGAGGGAATAGAAGTATTATTACAGACATTATTTCAATTTCAAGAAAGTACAAGGTTCCATCAGTTGCATCATGTACTTTGTGTTGCAACAGCAACAATTAGACAGTCTGAGAATCAAGAGGAAATTAAAAAGCTTATTGAAGGACAAACGGACTTTACTCTTAGAGTATTATCAGAATATGAGGAAGCGCGTTACGGATACTTGGCGGTTATGAATTCTACATCGTTTTCAGAAGGAATAACGGTAGATATTGGTGGGGGAAGTACGGAAGTTACATACTTTAGAAATAGAGAGATTTTAGAGTACCATAGTTTTCCTTTTGGGGCACTTTCTTTAAAGCAACAATTTATTAAAGGTGATATTCCTACTAAAGATGAGTTAGAGGGAATGCAACAGTATTTAGAATTTCAATTTCAAACGTTACCATGGTTCATCAATAAGAAATTGCCTCTTATTGCAATTGGTGGTAGTGCGAGGAACTTAGTAAAAATCCATCAAAATTTAATATGTTATCCTATAGCAGGATTACATTTATACAAGATGAAAGAAGAAGATATTGAAAATGTAAAAGATGAGTTGGAAAAATTGTCGTTCATAGAACTTCAGAAATTGGAAGGATTGGCAAAAGATCGAGCGGATACGATTATTCCAGCGGTTGAAGTATTTCATACACTTGTTAATGTTATAGAGGCACCGGCATTTGTATTAAGTAGAAAAGGATTAAGAGAAGGTGTTTTCTATGAAGAGTTGACAAAAGATTTGGGGATTTCATATTATCCGAACGTAGTTGAAGAAAGTTTGCATTTACTATCACATGAATACGAAATGGACATGGAATTTGTTATTCAACTTATTAAACATGGAAGACTAATTTGCAAACAACTTGAGGAAATAGGGCTTATTTCTATGTCAGTAAAAGACTGGGAAGTATTCCATCAAGCAGCGAAAGTATTTAATATAGGCAAATATATAGACGAAGAAGCGAGCCGTTTACATACGTTTTATTTATTGGCGAATAAGACAATTGATGGCATGATGCATAAAGATAGAGTGAGGTTAGCGCTTATTGCATCTTATAAATCAAAAATGCTATTTAAACAACATTTATCTCCATTTGAAGGTTGGTTTGATAAAAGTGAACAAAAAAAAATCCGTCTATTAGGAGCTGTTTTACAATTTTCAGCTGCTTTAAATGCAAGGCAACGATCGCTTGTTGAAACCATATCTATAACAGAAAGCAAAGAGGCATTAACGTTTAAAGTTTTATGTGAACAGTCTGCATTAGCAGAAAAAGTGCAAGCTGAAAAACAAAAAAAACAGTTAGAAAGAGTATTAAAAACGAATATTAACTTGTTATTTGAACTAAAACATTAGGTCGTACGGATGTCTTTACGAAAAATTTACACTTTGTAATATTGTAATTTGATAAAATAAAATTAACTAAATTATAGTAAAAAAGTTTCAAGGGGAAGTGTGAAGAGAATGGAATTATCGAAGGGGAATGCAGTAAATTTAAATGATACAGCTTATTACAATAATCGAGAGTTAAGCTGGCTAGCATTTAATGAACGTGTACTACAAGAAGCGCAAGATGGAAAAAATCCACTTTTGGAAAGATTGAAATTTATTAGTATTTTTAGTTCGAATTTAGATGAATTCTTTATGGTACGTGTAGCGGGATTAAAGGATCAAGTGAGTGCTGGATTTAATCAGCCAGAAAATAAAGCTGGCTTAACACCAAAAAAGCAACTAAATAAAATTGCGATAAAAGCCCATGAACTAATGACAGTACAATATGATACATTTAAAAATTATGTATTGCCAGCGCTTGAGTTAGAGGGAATTGAACGTTTAACATTCCATGATTTGACGAAAGAGCAGCGAGAATTTATAGAAGAGTATTTTGATGAGCAAATTTTTCCGGTGTTAACCCCTGTAGCTATTGATGCATATCGCCCATTTCCAATGTTATTAAATAAAAGTTTGAATTTAGCTACTCTTTTATATGATGAGAAGCAAGCGGAGGAAGAGAATCGGACGAAGCTAGGAATTGTACAAGTTCCTTCATTACTTGAGCGCTTCATATTTTTACCGAGCGAAGGGCAAAAGCATAAATTTATTTTATTAGAAGACGTAATTAGTAGCTTTACTCATAAATTATTTACGGGATATACAGTATCATCTGTTACTCGTTTCCGTATTACACGCAATGCAGATTTAACGATTCATGAAGAAGGTGCGAGAGATTTATTAAAGGTAATTGAAAAAGAATTAAAAAAACGTAAGTGGGGGGGGGCTGTACGTTTAGAAGTTGGGAAAGAACACATTGATGAAAGAGTATTAGCGTTATTATATGAGGTTCTGGAAGTAAAAGATGAAGATGTATATATAATGGATGGGCCATTAGATTTAACATGTTTGTTTTCTTTATATAAAAAACTAGCTCCTTTATATGAACATCTTGTATATCCGGCTCTTATTCCGCAACCGCCTCAAGATTTAGGTGATGAAGAAGATGTATTTGAAAAAGCAATTGAGCATGATATTTTATTACATCATCCTTTTGAATCATTTCAGCCGGTAGTTGATTTTGTCCGTGATGCGGCAGACGATCCAAATGTACTTGCGATTAAACAAACGTTATATCGAGTAAGTGGTGATTCACCAATTATTCAGGCGTTAAAGATAGCGGCTGAAAAGGGAAAACAAGTGACGGTATTAGTTGAATTAAAGGCAAGATTTGATGAAGAAAACAATGTTCATTGGGCTAAAGAATTGGAACAGGCAGGATGTCATGTTATTTACGGTGTAAGTCACTTGAAAACACATAGTAAAATTACGTTAGTTGTAAGAAGAAAAAACGGAAAAATCGAAAGGTTCGTACATCTTGGAACTGGAAACTATAATGATGCAACAGCGAAGTTATATACTGATTTTGGATATATTACATCAAGAAAAGACTTTGGGGTTGATGCAACCAATTTCTTTAATTATTTAAGTGGTTATACAACAAAGCCACATTTTCATCATTTATCTGTTGCTCCATTTGATATAAGAGAACAATTTATGGATTTAATAGATGAAGAAATCCGTTATCATAGGCAATATGGAAATGGATATATTATCGCTAAGATGAATTCATTAACAGATAAACCATTAATTAAAAAAATGTACGAAGCATCACAAGCTGGAGTAAAGGTAGAGCTCATTGTTCGAGGAACATGTTGCCTACGACCTGGTATTCCAAATGTAAGTGAAAATATTCGTGTAGTTAGTGTTGTTGGAAGATATTTAGAACATAGCCGTATTTATTATTTCCATCATAATGGGGAGGAGAAAATATATTTATCTTCAGCTGATTGGATGACGCGAAATATGGAGAAGCGAGTGGAAATATCTTTCCCGATATTAGATATTGAAATGAAGGCACGAATTAAGGCGATTTTACAGCTTACATTAGCTGATAATGTGAAAACACGTGAACAAAATAAAGATGGTGATTACTATTATGTTATTAATGGTAGTACAGAAGAAATTGATAGCCAAGTGAAGTTGTTTAAGATGGCGTATCAAAATACAGATGCTGAATAATGAAAAAAGTAAAAACCTCTTATGTCTATAAGAGGTTTTTACTTTTTTCTACTCATATGCTCCCAAAATGGGAGGATGAGTAGAAACAATAGTTTTATTATAAGCGTGTAATAAGGTGGCTCGTTGAGAGAATAACATTTGAAATAATCGTTATTTTAACTTAGTAATAGTATGGTTGTTGACATGGTCCACCGTAACAAGGATAAGGTGCTGGCGGCGGGAAAGGTGGTGGATAAGGTGGGTAAAATGGTCGAGGGCCGAAAGCTAATGCTCCGCCGAGTAATCCACCAGCAATTCCAGCTAGAAAGGGAACGCCAAAAAACGGGAAGAAGCGTGAGTCGCCTACTGGACCAATAGGTGCTGAACGGACTGGGATTGGTTGATAATATGGATACATGAACATACCTCCTTTATTGGACTCACTTTCATCATATGGTAAATGAAACGTGGATGAGCGCGTACAAGAAAGGATATGCAAGAAAATAGGCGAATTATTACGAATGTTGGAGTGTAAAAAGTGTAATTTCAGGTTTTGACATAAAACGGAATGGAACACGCGTTCTTCCTAGGCCTCGATTAACATAGAGAGTTAAATCTTGAATTGTATAGAAGCCTTCAATATAGTCTTTGGCGAGTGATGGTGTAATAATAGCTCCTAAAAAAGGAATTTGTACTTGTCCGCCGTGGCTATGACCAGAAAGTTGCAAGTTGATTGGATATCTGGAAACTTGGGGCGCGATATCTGGTTCGTGAACAAGAACAATGTTATAAGTATTTTGTCGTGCATGCTCTAATGTTTTCTCTATTTTGGGTTTGCCTAGTAGTATATCATCGAGACCGAAAATAGAAATCTCACTATTATCCATTAGACGAATTCTTTTTTCATTATTTAGCAATAGTTCAAATCCAGATTCACGCATGATGTGCTCATAGTATTCAGTTCCATATCCACCGTGATCATGGTTACCATAAATAGCGAATTTACCGAAGGGGGCTTGTATATTTTTTAAAATGGATGCAACGAAAGGAGTGTCAGTATACGTTTGGTAATTATCAATGAGATCTCCAGTAAAAAGGACAATATCTGGATTTACAGCATTAATTTTAGAAACAACTTGAGATAAATGTTGAAGCGAGAAATAGTATCCAAGATGTAAATCGCTGAATTGAAGAATTTTCATACCATGAAAACTTTTTGGGATGAGTTGTGATTTTAATGTGTGCTGTGTAAAAGAAATGAAATGGGGTTCTATATATTTAGCATAGTAGTATCCAATGCCACTGGTTATAAATGAATAGAGACAAGTGCGCATACCAATTTTTAAAAAATTTCTTCTTGTAATGTGCTTCATAAAAATATGAGTATACCTCAATGTTTTTATTCCATTTATAGGCTACTCGAATCTCCTTTCAGTTTATTTAAAATATACTTTACATAATAAAAATTTAGTATAGATTACGAAAAAAAATGAATGAAAAGAAAATTCTTTACATTAAAATATCAGAAAAGTTTAAAAATATAAAGATTTCTATTAAATAAAGTGATAAAATGAATGTGTATTCATTTTTTGGAGGGGATGTATGTGAAAGAGAAGGTAGTTATTATAACAGGTGGATCGAGTGGAATGGGAAAAGGAATGGCGACTCGTTTTGCAAAAGAAGGGGCACGAGTTGTTATTACAGGACGTACAAAGGAAAAACTAGAGGAAACAAAGTTGGAAATTGAACAATTTCCGGGGCAAGTATTACCTGTACAAATGGATGTAAGAAATACGGATGACATTCAGAAAATGATTGAACAGATTGATGAGAAGTTTGGTCGAATTGATGTTTTAATAAATAATGCAGCTGGAAACTTTATTTGTCCAGCAGAAGATTTATCTGTGAATGGTTGGAATTCAGTCATTAATATTGTGTTAAACGGTACATTTTACTGTAGCCATGCTGTCGGAAAATATTGGATTGAAAAAGGTATAAAAGGGAATATCATTAACATGGTAGCAACATATGCATGGGATGCAGGTCCAGGAGTTATTCATTCGGCTGCAGCGAAGGCAGGGGTATTAGCGATGACGAAGACGCTCGCTGTTGAGTGGGGACGTAAATATGGAATACGAGTTAACGCTATCGCGCCAGGACCAATTGAACGTACGGGCGGTGCTGATAAATTATGGATTTCAGAAGAAATGGCTAAGCGTACGATACAAAGTGTTCCGCTTGGAAGGCTGGGTACGCCAGAAGAAATCGCTGGTCTAGCTTATTATTTATGCTCAGATGAAGCTGCGTACATAAATGGAACTTGCATGACAATGGATGGAGGACAACATTTACATCAATATCCATTTTAAAAGGGATAAAAAAATGAATGTTTGATTCATTTTTTTATGGTTAAATGTGACGGAATTGTGACATATGAAAGAAAAGTGTTTACAAGAGGTCATATATACGTTATATTTAAGACCTCTTTTTTCTTCATAGTAGAATTGCTAATTCCCCTTAGCATTTTACCCCTCTAATCCCTTCAGGAAAACTGAAGGGATTTTTTATTATTTTTCCGTAAATATCATGTTATAATTTTTGAAAAGTAAAGGGAGGGAAGCACGTTGATAGATGCATTAGATGTAATGAGTAACTTGGATAAAGTCCTTCCTTATTATCAAGCTATTTTTAGTGCTGATGAGCATACTGTAATTGGATATGAAGTAGTAGGACGTATTCAAACAGAAGAGGGCATACAAAGTTTAGCTTCTTTCTTTCACGATGATTCGATTCCAAGTGAATTTCAACTGGAAGCGGATAATATTATAGTAGAAAAAGCTTTAAATCGTTATTTAGAAAGCGATCAAAAATTATTATTATTTATACATCGGAATGCTAATGTATTAATGAATGATGATGATGAAAGCTTGCTTCAACTTTTATTGAGGTATGAAGAACAAGGTTTAAATTTAAAACAAATTGTTTTAGAGATTACAGAACATGAATGTAAAGAAGATATAGAGCAATTTAATCATTTGCTTATGTATTATCGTACATATGGTATTCAAATTTCGATTAATAAAGTCGGAACGGGCACAAGTAATTTAGAGCGTATTAGCGTGTTAGCACCTGATATTTTAAAAGTAGATTTAACGAATTTAAGGCAAACAGCACTTTTACAATCTTATCAAGATATTTTATATTCTTTATCATTACTTGCTAGAAGAATTGGTGCAACTTTGTTATATGAAGAAATAGATGCTTTTTATCAACTGCAATATGCTTGGAAGAACGGCGGAAGATATTATCAAGGTAATTATTTGAAAGAATGTTTACCTGATTTTATTGAAACGAATGTTTTGAAAGAGCGACTTGGTAATGAATGTCATCAGTTTATTCAGCATGAAAAGAAGAAGTTACAAAAAATTTATAATTTGACAGAGATGTTACGCGATCGCATTGGCGATGTTTTATCAAAACAAAAAAAGAATGAAGATATAAATGATTGGTTATTACAATTTAGTCAAAGTGTATCACAGTGTAGTTTTCGTATATTTATTTGTAATGAAGATGGTTTCCAACAATCAGGAAATGTTATGAAAAAAGATGGAGAATGGATTGTGATGCCGGATTATTATATGAAGAACTGGAGTTGGCGCCCGTATTTTCTCGAGAATATCATGAAAATGCGTTTTGAGAATAAGGCAAGGCTTTCAGATTTATATGCAGATATCGAAACGGGCGAAATGGTACGAACATTTTCTTTCCCAATAGATGATGACAACTTTTTATTTATAGATTTATCTTATGAATATTTATATGAAGAAGATGTTTTATTTTAATGCACGAAGAGATTCGTGCATTTTTTGTTTGTTTTTATCATAAATTGGTAATAGTGAAAATGGTGATGAAAATGCTGTCTATCGTTGTAAAGATTTTACGAACGAAATCTGTCCTTTCTTTGCATAATCATTGTTACAATGAATACTACAAAGACAAGTTCTTTTAAAAGGAAGGTGAAAAAATGAGGAAATATGGAATATGGCTTGTTCTATTTGTATGTGTTGCCTTTCTAGTTGGTTATAGTGTTACGACTGTTTTAGGGAAAGAGGAAGTGAAAGTTGATCGGAAAGAAGTATTTACAACGATACAAAAAGGCTATGAAACCCAGTTTTCAATTCGTGGGAAGCATTTGCCGATGAATAAGATGATAGAGACGTTATCACCGTATTTTACAGATAATTTCCTTCAAGTGTTTACAGATGAAAATAGCAGAAGTGATAAACAAAGTGGTGAATATTTACTTCCGGCAAAAGAAGCACCGTTTTCTTTTAATTCAGAAACGAAAATATCGTATGATGAAGAACATAAAAATTTATATGTATATGAGCGGACAAAAAGTGGACAATATCAAATTGTAACATTGAAAAGGGATCAAGATAAATGGAAGTTAGCAGGATATCATGAAAGTCAGGAACTCTTAACTGAAATAAAAAGGTTGCAACAATTATAAAGTGAAACTTTTAATCAGTGGGAGGGATTACTAGCCCATCTAACTCCTTTGCTTTAGCTAAATTTTTTGGGTTTTACTACCTACAAATAGCGGGATAAGAATAGGAATAGGTATTTACCTATTCCTATTCTATATTGAGTAGTTTTTGTAACTTTTCAATTTGAAAACCTGCAACTACTTCGCCATCAATTACGACTGTTGGAGTTGAATAAGAATCATAGTCGTTTAAAAGACGATTGCGAGCAGCAGCGTCTTTTTTTACGTCAAATTCTTCATATGCAACGTTATTATGCTTCAAAAATTCTTTAACAATAACACATGGCGGACAATCAGGTTGTGTATAAACCTCAATTTTTTTCATTGTAATTCCTCCTTTTTTCTGTTTTTTATTATATTCTTCCAGTATAAAAACCGCAATAAAGAAGGGGAAATATGTTCTTTCTGTTTTTTCCTTCGCATTTCGACAAATTTTTAGTTGAGTTTCTGGCCAATAACCTTTATCCTAGAGTGTGGAACATTTTTTCTGTTATGACGGATAGAATGAGTATAGCTGTAAAACCTATTGGTAGGAAGATCAGAGAAAGGAGAGATTTCATGTCTCTACTCCAAGGAATTTTAACTCGACTTGTTAGTCTACAAGAACAAGCTGAAAGCGGTGAAGTAGCACAACGCTATTTTGAAGTGAACGGTGAGCGCAAATGTAGCGTGAAATTTTTCGATAAAAGTGAAATGTATGAGTTAGAAGTGTATCAACAAGGTGAAAAACCTCAAGTGTACCAATTCGATAATATCGACATGGTTGCAATTGAGATTTACGATATCATTTCTTGATACATATAAAAAAGGTACTGCCATATGGCAGTACCTTTTTTAGTTCTATTACTTTCCAGCGTAATGTATAGAATTTTTTTATTTTTCCTACAATGGTATTAAAATGAAAATTTAATCTGTGTAAGTTTGCCTATCCATGTGGATAAGTAGTCCCGCCAACCGGATGAATATGTGAAGCTAAACTTCTCACAATTGCTGGGTTCTGCAAATAGTGGGAGAAATATAACTAGGAGGTTATCGTATGGAACATTTACCAGTTGTGATTTGTCCTAATTGTCAAAGCTCTGCTGAGATTACTCATGTATTAACGGCTCAATCTAATCAAAATGTAATTTATACGTGCCAAGTTTGTCACTTTGTAATTCGAAATATTGAAACGAATAAAGGATAGGAAGTTATAATTTTAGTTTTTGTCCCATACAATGAGAATACGAAAAGTCTGTCTAATTGAAAGGACGTGACTCTGTGGACGGTGCACATAAATTTTACAATGTTTCAGAGAGACATTTAAATTTTGATATGGTCTTTAGCCGTATTTGTAGTTTCATTGAAAAGGATCCACGAAATTTATATCGATTATCCATTGGGACAGACTCGCAAGCACATCAAAAGGATACGAGGTTTATTACAGCAATCCATATTCATCGTGTTGGAAAAGGTGCCTGGGGTTGTTTACACCATAGATCAGTAAAAGATAAGCCAGCAACCTTACGTGAGAAAATATATTTAGAAACGCAGTTTAGTCAAGAAATCGCATGTCTATTTACACCTACTCATATACAAACAATATGGGAGTTATTGCATCCTTATGCTCAAGATGGGGCTGGATTCATAATGGAAATTCATTTAGACATTGGGAATGATGGTTTAACAAAGGAATTTATTTTAGATATGACAGAAAAAATTCGAGCGATGGGATTAACTGCAAAAATTAAGCCGGATGCTTATGCGGCGTTTAGCTATGCAAATCGATATACGAAATGACTTTTTGTATGTTTACAATTGCTACATATCTTTTGGTAAAAACTGAATATTACATCTATTAAATAGGTTAAATTTTTTATATAATAAGAGTAACGATGCGATTGTAAGGAGAGGGGTATATGCAAAGGGAAGTTGTTTTAACGAAGGAAGAAGAAAGTTTACTACTAGATATTTTATTTCAGCAAAATTATGCAAGTGAAATTTTAGCTGTGGAACTTACAGATATTGAGAATGGTTTGAAACAGACGGATGTGATGCAATATAAAAAAATCACAAGGTTATTTTACAGATTAAAAAATAAAGGGTATTAAGCGCTACCGGAATGGTAGTCTTTTTTTTGTGCTGTATGCTAAAATAGCTGTGTGATTGTATTTTTATTGAAATAAATTTAGGACAAAATAATAATATGAAAACGCTGTCATAAAATGTGAATAGAGTTATGAACATAAGCAGGAAAAAGGGAAAATGGGGGATGTAATATGATTAGTATTCCGAAAGACGAATTTCAACAAATTCTTGTGAAGGATTTAATGATTTCATCGGAAAAAGTAGCTCATGTCCAAATTGGAAATGGTTTAGAACATGCTTTACTCGTTCTTGTGAAATCTGGATATTCGGCGATACCTGTCTTAGATCCAATGTATAAATTACATGGTTTGATTAGTACTGCCATGATATTAGATGGTATGTTAGGATTAGAGCGTATTGAGTTTGAAAGACTTGATGATATGAAAGTAGAGCAGGTGATGAAGGAAGATATACCTTTTCTTAAATTAGAAGATTCATTTGCAAAAGCTTTAGAAATGACAATTGATCATCCTTTTATTTGTGCTGTTAATGAAGAAGGCTATTTTGAGGGGATTTTAACACGTCGTGCTATTTTAAAATTGTTGAATAAGAAAGTAAGGCAACATAATCGATAACGTGAGAAAAGTGACTTCATAGAAACGAAGAAGTCACTTTTTTTCGTGCATATCACTTGTGTATGTATTATATTTAAAAAGACATAAAACATAAGGAAAGTTTGCGCTGGAAAATTGTATTTTCTAAATGAAAGCTTGTTGAAATAAGGTGTATGGAAGCTAAGGAAAGAGGGAGAAAGTTGCAAATTGATGATTTTCAAATGATGGTTGTGTTAGCTCAGGAATCAAATATGAGAAAAGCGGCGGAACGTTTATTTGTTTCCCAACCTGCGCTGAGTCAACGATTACAATCTATGGAGAAACAATGGGGAATGAAGTTTTTTATTCGCTCACAAAAAGGATTGACAATTACACCTGAAGGGGAAAAAGTTGCAAATTATGCCAAAGAAATGTTGCAAAAGGAAGAGGATATAAAAAGTGAGCTAGCTGTTTTTAGAACGGAAACTCATGGAACGTTAAAAATAGCTGTTGCATCAGTTATTGGTCAATATTGGCTTCCTCCTGTTTTGAAAAAGTTTGTGCATAAATATCCTTCTGTAAAGATATCGCTGTTTACTGGATGGAGTAGTGAAGTGCAAAAGCAGTTTTATGAAGGAGACGTTCATGTTGCTATACTGAGGGGAACACAAGAATATAAAGGTCAAAAGCAAAAATTATTTGAAGATGAACTGTATTTAGTTGATAAAGAAATAAAAGATATTTCGATGCTAAAAGAAACAAATAGGCCGTTCATTCAATTTAAAAGTGACTCGACTTATTATGGACAAATACAAAATTGGTGGTATGGTTTATTTTCTAATCCGCCTAAGCGAACGATTGTAGTTGACCAAATTGAAACATGCAAACAACTTGTTTTAAATGGTATAGGTTATGCCCTTTTACCTTCTACTGTTTTAAAGGAAGTACAGGAAAATATGTATAAAACACCTGTTCAATTGACGAGAGAAACATGGTTGTTAACAAGTGACTCAGCAAGGCAGTTGAAGCAAGTACAAGCATTTTTAGAAATTATAGAAGAAATTCAAAGGGAAAAATAAGATTATTATCTTGCTACTCGCTCTTTCGTTTGGTAGAGTAACATTATAAATGGATTTAGGAGGCAACAAGAATGAAAATGATGGACGCTAACGAAATTATTTCGTTTATTCAAAAAAGTGAAAAGAAAACTCCTGTAAAGGTATACATAAAAGGGGATTTAAAAGAAGTAACATTCCCTGGAACAGTACAAGCATTTGTGAATAAAAAATCAGGTGTATTATTCGGAGAATGGTCTGAAATTAAGACAATTCTTGATGAGAATAATAAGCACATCGTTGACTACGTTGTAGAAAACGATCGTCGTAATTCTGCAATCCCAATGCTTGATTTAAAAGGTATTAAAGCTCGCATCGAGCCCGGTGCTATTATTCGTGACCATGTTGAAATTGGTGACAACGCTGTAATTATGATGAATGCAACAATTAACATTGGTGCTGTAATTGGTGAAGGTTCTATGATCGACATGAACGCAGTACTTGGTGGACGTGCAACAGTCGGTAAAAACTGTCACGTAGGTGCAGGTGCTGTACTTGCAGGTGTTATTGAGCCACCTTCTGCAAAACCAGTTATCGTTGAAGATGATGTAGTAATCGGTGCAAACGTAGTTGTTTTAGAGGGTGTTACAGTAGGTAAAGGTGCAGTTGTAGCAGCGGGAGCTGTTGTAACAGAAGATGTGCCTCCATACACAGTTGTTGCAGGTACTCCAGCACGTGTAATTAAAGAAATTGATGAGAAGACAAAAGCAAAAACAGAAATTAAACAAGAGCTTCGTCAATTAAACCCAGAGAAATAAAAAGAAAAAAAAGCGTAAGAGCGTAAATGGGCTCTTACGCTTTTTATAGATAGAGGTGCAAAAATGACAGTAAGCAAATTTGTCCAAATTCGTAGAGATCTACATAGAATTCCAGAAATCGGATTTAAGGAATGGAAAACACAACAGTATATTTTAGATTATATAGGAACGCTTTCTCATGAATTTGTGGAAGTGAAGACATGGAAAACGGGTGTAATCGTTAAAGTAAATGGAAAAAATCCAGAAAAAATAATAGGTTATCGTGCAGATATAGACGGTTTACCAATTACAGAGGAAACTGGATATGAGTTTGCTTCTATTCATGAAGGAATGATGCATGCATGTGGCCATGATGTACATACAACAATCGGTTTAGGCCTTCTAACGAAAGCTGTGAGCGAAAGAATAGATGATGACCTTGTATTTCTATTCCAGCCAGCAGAAGAAGGACCAGGCGGTGCTCTTCCTATGTTAGAAAGTGAAGAGTTAAAAGAATGGAAACCAAATATAATTCTTGGTCTTCATATTGCACCAGAATACGCTGTAGGGACAATTGCAACGAAAGAAGGACTGTTATTTGCCAATACTTCAGAATTATATATCGATTTAAAAGGGAAAGGTGGCCATGCTGCCTATCCGCATACTGCAAATGATATGATTGTTGCAGCGAGTCATCTTGTTACACAGCTTCAATCCGTTATTAGTCGCAATGTAAATCCTCTTGATAGTGCAGTAATTACAATCGGAAAAATTACAGGTGGTACGGTTCAAAATATTATTGCAGAAAAATCTCGTTTAGAAGGAACGATTCGAACATTATCAGTAGAATCAATGAAGCGTGTGAAAAGCAGAATTGAGGCAATTGTTGCAGGTATCGAAGCTTCTTTCCAGTGTGAGGCGATTATAGATTACGGAGCAATGTATCATCAAGTATATAACCATGAAGAGTTAACGAGAGAGTTTATGCAATTTGTACATAAACAAACAGATATGAATGTTATTACATGTACTGAGGCAATGACAGGTGAAGATTTTGGTTATATGCTTCGAGAAATCCCTGGATTTATGTTTTGGCTTGGAGTAAATTCAGAATATGGTTTACATCATGCGAAATTAAAGCCAGACGAAGAAGTGATTGAAAAGGCAATTACATTTTTAAGCCAATATGTAAAGTGGAAAGGGAATAGAAAATAAAACTTCCGCTTTCTTGAAGTTTCCAAAAAAAATTTTGTTCTGAGGTGTAAGTAACGCTCGTATAGATTGATTTTAGGCGTTTACATACAAATGAAAGAATAAAGTTAATTGGACTGTTTTAATAATGAGCAGGGGGTTTTTAGCCACTGCTCATTATTAATTATTTGACTAACTTATATATGTTTACTTTTAGTATGAAAAGTGTGTAAAATCAATGTGAAACATAGAAAAAAGGGTGGGGAATTACGTGCAAATTAGCAGTGCGATTTTATGTTTCGTCTTATATGCGTATGTTATTATTGCGGCGGTTTATTTTGGGATAAGTTTTTATGCCTATCGTCTAGTAGATAATAATGAATATGACGAAACATACAAATGGGTGAAGAGATATTTATCACCTGTACTAGAAATTATGAATGGGTTTGTGCTCTTTTTATTTATTGGATTAATTGCTTTCTCAACGAGTTTAGTAGGGAATAAAACTACGTTATTTGTATTGGGTATCATTATTTTTATGCTGTTAGGAATAAGGATTGGTAATACGGTCTTTTGGAATGAAAGAAAAGTAGATGGTTGGACGGGAATGTTAATTCCGTGTATGTTAGCTGCAATCGTGACAAATATAGAACATGAATATTATCAATTACATTTTTGGCTCATTATCGTTTTAACAATTCTTTCTGTTTTGTATATAAGCACAGTAGTACTAACATATATTGCACATGAAAAAGGAGATGTTAAAGGCACTCGTTTCTTTAGAGGACGGGCATTATTTTGGAGTGTGCCGACGATGGCAGTTATCGCGCTTATTGCGATATTAGTAAATGGATATCAATTTTCTAATTGGCAACTATTTTTAGAAAATTGGTGGATCTTTATCTTTTCGTTTATTGCTTTTTTAGGTGCAACGCATTATTTATTTCATCAAAATCATTACATATGGGCGTTGTTATTTGCATTCATACAGCTGCTATTTGCCTTTTTTGGTCAAGAAACATTATTATTCGTTTTTGAAACATTTAGTTCGTTTGGAAATATATTTGTATTTGCTATGTTACTTGTTGGTATCGCTTTTTACTTGCAACAATATTTTTATATACAAAAACAAAAATAAGAGCTAATTACAGTTTTTGTGACGCATATAAAGTGTGTTACACTGAAAATAAATAGTACTTGAAGTTATTGGAGGAATTCCTGTGGGTGAGAAAGAAAAAGAGTTTGCTGTCATTGGACTTGGTCGCTTTGGTGGAAGTATTTGCCGAGAACTAGCTCAATTAGGTATGGAAGTAATGGCAATCGATTCAGATGAGGATAAAATTAATGAATTTGCAAATATAGCTTCGCATGCTGTAATTGCAGATTCAACAGATGAGATGGTATTAAAAAGCCTTGGTATTCGAAATTTTGATCACGTAGTCGTTGCTATTGGAGATAATTTAAATTCAAGTATTTTAACTACTTTGATTTTGAAAGAGTTGGGTGTAAAAAATATTACTGTAAAAGCTCAAAATGATTATCATGAAAAAGTGTTAAGTAAAATAGGTGCAGATCATATTGTGCATCCAGAACGTGATATGGGAAAAAGGATTGCTAATAATATTGCATCAAGCAATGTGTTAGACTACCTTGAGCTTTCAGATGAGCATAGTATTGTAGAGATTATTGCGAATAAAAAAATTGATGGGCACTCTTTAATTGAATTAGATATTCGTGCGAAGTTTGGATTGAATATTGTAGCAATTAAACGAGGTAAAGAAGTTATCGTATCCCCTCGGGCTACGGAGAATATTCAAGCAGGAGATATATTAATTGTCATTGGTCATGACGATGAAGTGGATCGATTTAAACACTTTTTAAGATAAGAGAAAAGAAAAGGACAATGCCTTCATAGCATTGTCCTTTTTCTTATATTTCCATAATGATTGGTAAAATCATTGGACGGCGTTTCGTTTTCTCATATAGGAATGGAGCTAATGTGTCTGTAATTTCATTTTTAATTTCAGACCATTGTGTTGTTTTACGCTCCATTACTTTTTCTAAATGAGTTGTAATTAATGTTTGTGCATCATTGATTAAATCGCTGCTTTCACGCATGTAAACGAAACCGCGTGAGATGATATCAGGTCCTGCTGCAACTTTAAATTCTTTCATATCAATGCTTACAACTACAATTACAAGTCCTTCTTCAGAAAGGATACGACGATCTCGTAATACGATATTGCCGATATCCCCAATACCGTTTCCATCAATGTAGACCGAACCAGATGGGATTTTTCCAGCTACGCTAGCTTCATCAGAACGTAAAGCAAGAACATCGCCATTATCCATAATGAAGCAATTTTCTTCAGGGATACCACAATCATTTGCTATGTTCATGTGCATACGCTGCATACGATATTCACCATGAATTGGCATGAAGTACTTCGGTTTAATTAGACGTAACATTAACTTTTGTTCTTCTTGCCCACCGTGTCCACTTGTATGGATATTTGAAAGTTTCCCGTGAATTACATCAGCGCCAGCGCGGTACAACATGTTAATTGTACGACTTACGCTAATTGTATTTCCTGGAATTGGTGAAGAAGAGAAAACAACTGTATCTCCAGGAATAATTTGAATTTGGCGGTGTGTACCGTTTGCAATACGTGAAAGTGCTGCCATCGGTTCACCTTGACTACCTGTACATAAAATAACAACTTTATTAGCTGGTAAGCGGTTTAGTTGAGATGCATCTATGAATGTATCTTTCGGGCAACGAATATAACCAAGGTTTTGTCCGATTTCAATCGCTGCTTCCATACTTCGACCAAACACAGCTACTTTACGGTTGTTTTCAACAGCAGCTTCAATAACTTGTTGTAAGCGGTGAATATTTGATGCAAAGGTTGCGAATATAATCCGTCCGTCTACTTTACGGAAAATGTCTTGAATGCTATCACCAACGCGACGCTCAGACATAGTAAAGTTTGGAACTTCACTGTTCGTACTATCAGATAATAGACATAGCACGCCATCTTTACCGATTTCAGCCATTTTTGTTAAATCAGCTGGTTCACCAACTGGTGTGAAATCAAATTTGAAATCACCTGTATGAACAACTTGACCTTGAGGTGTTTTCACAACAACGCCGTACGAATCTGGAATACTGTGAGTTGTACGGAAGAAGGATACAGACGTTTTTTTGAATTTAATAACGTCATCTTCTTGAATTTCGTAAAGTTTTGCTTTACGAAG
This sequence comes from Bacillus sp. AFS012607, assembly GCF_002558005.1. NCBI lineage: Bacteria > Bacillati > Bacillota > Bacilli > Caryophanales > Bacillaceae > Bacillus > Bacillus sp. AFS012607. Next base: position 276,474 of record NZ_NTVM01000012.1, on the reverse strand, counting down.
TAAGCCGTGTTCTTCTAATTTGTTTTTGATGAGTGCAATTGCTAATTTTCCGCCGTAAATCGGGATGTTCACTTGACGTAATAGGTAAGGGATTCCGCCGATATGATCTTCGTGACCATGTGTAATGAATAACCCTTTAATTTTATCTTCGTTTCGCACAAAATAAGTGTAGTCTGGTATTACATAATCGATTCCGAGAAGTTCGTCCTCTGGAAATTTAATTCCAGCATCAATTATAATAATTTCATCTTGAAATTGAACAGCGTATGTATTTTTACCGATTTCACCAAGCCCACCGAGAGCAAATACAGCAACTTGGTCGTTTTTTAGAAATTTCATATCGCTATACGATTTCCGCTAATGTTAAATCAGCGTTTTCTTTTTCATATTCAAGATGAGCGCCAGTAACAGACTGAACAAACTCGATATTATATGCGAACTTATTTAATTTTGTACGAACATCCTTTTCAGACGTAGCCTCTAAATATAAAACTTTTGTATTTTCACGTACTGGAACCTCAGTTAATTTTTCTTGATAAAATACTTTAAAAATCATTTGGAAAACCTCTCCTTGTCTATGTTTTGCATTATCTGTTACTTATTATAAAGCAAACAGTCACGATTTTCATGTTTTTTCGAATGAGAATGAAGAAAAAGCCCGAAATGGGCACAATTTAAGCGATTGTCTTTTTACGGACTAGACCGTTTAAATAACGCTTGAGCTTTTTCTTCAGCTTCTTCAGCATGATTACTCCTTCCTTTCCTTATTTTAAACATGCATATTACTAGTGAAAATTCTATCTCTGATATAAGAGATAGGACAAAAGTGAATGGTGAGTCTTGTCCTTTCCCATACAGTGAAAGTTATTCTATAGTAACGATTAGTAGCCGTTAGTTATAGGTATAGTATGAGGAAGAATGGAAAAGAAAATTCATCCGAACAAGTATCCACATGTTTTACTAATATATATATGCAAAGTTTACAAATAAGGTCAGAAAGGGAACGCTTTCTTCACAGATGTTTAATATGTTATACTTTTTTTTAGAATTTGAAAAGTGATATTCAAAATAGGAATATAGAGTGCCAGAAAGGATTTTGACAAATGAATGATAAAATTGTCTTTTTTGATATTGATGGAACATTATTAGATCATGATAAAAAAATTCCACAATCTACACGAGATGCAGTAAAACAGTTACAAGAAAAAGGTGTACATGTAGCAATTGCGACAGGGCGCGCGCCATTTATGTTCGAAGATATTCGTAAGGAACTTGATATACATAATTATGTTAGTTTTAATGGACAATACGTTGTCTTTGAAGATGAGGTAATATTTAATAATCCGTTACATCCAGATTCTTTACATAAGTTTACTCAGTTTGCAAAACAAGAAGGATATCCACTTGTATATCTTGACCATCAAGATATGAGAGCATCAGTGGAATATCATGATTATGTAAAAGAAGGCTTTGGAAGCTTAAACTTTGAGCATCCACCATATGAGCCTAATTTTTATGAGGAACGTAATATTTATCAAACACTACTTTTTTGTGAAGTAAATGAAGAGGAAAAGTTTATTAATCATTATCCAGATTTTCATTTTATTCGTTGGCATGCATATTCAATGGATATCATTCCGAATGGTGGTTCTAAGGCAAAAGGAATTGAGAAATACATTGAAAAGTTAGGTTTTAATCGTGATCAAGTGTATGCATTTGGAGATGGTTTAAATGATTTAGAAATGATCGAAGCCGTTGGCACAGGTATTGTGATGGGAAATGGCCATGAAGACTTGAAAAAACTTGCAAATCATGTGACAAAGGATGTTAGTGAAGACGGTATATATCATGGACTAAAGTGGGCTGGATTGCTATAAGTGAATATGGAACCCATTTCATAATAAAGAGGCGGAAGATTAACTTCCGCCTCTTTATTATTATCGCTCTAGAGGTTTGGAATCATCAGGAGCGGCAAAAGGATTTTCTTTATTGATATGGTCATAGAACATAACGCCATTTAAATGGTCAATCTCGTGTTGGAATACGATTGCTGGTAAACCTTTTAAACGTAATTTTACTTCTTCCCCGTTAATAGAAGTTGCTTTTACTGTAATTCTTGTATAACGAGGAACATAACCAGGTACTTCGCGGTCTACAGATAGACAGCCTTCACCGCCCTGTAAATATGTACGTTCAACAGAATGGCTAATGATTTTTGGATTGAATAATGCATGGCTATATAATGTACCGTCCGCATCGGTTACATGAACTGCAATCATTTTTTTTGAAACACCGATTTGCGGAGCCGCTAATCCGATTCCAGGGCGTAAACTATATTTTTCAGCCATTTCAGGATCTTGGCTATTTATTACAAATTCAATCATTTCTTTTAGGGTAGTTGTATCTTTTTCGCTTGCCGGTAATGAAACATCTTCTGCAACGTTGCGCAAAATAGGATCTCCTTCGCGAATAACATCTTTCATTGTAAGCATATGTAATCTCTCCTTTCCTCTTTAGTCTACCAAAGGAGATGGAAAAAGTCATCGGCAAGAAAGGGAAGGTATTTTGGAAATCGTTCTATTATAGAGTATTTATGTATGTGATAAACAGAAAAAGACGGCAAAGCCGTCTTTTTCTTTCCATAGTTGTTTCGTTTTACATTAGCGAATGCAAGCAGCACCAACGATAATTAAAAGAATAAACAACACAACGATTAAGGCGAAGCCGCGTCCAGACCCGCCACAAGAACCGCCATAACCGTAGGAAGGATATGAACAAGTTGGATAGCAATATGAGTATCCGTACATGAGATGACCTCCTTTATCATTTCCCGCTAATACTGCGGTTACTATAATGTATGGAAGAGAGGGTAGAAATGTATAGGTATTTACCTAAAAAAGGAAGGATAGTTTGTATATTTTTGTTACGAAGAGAGAAAAACTAAAGAGAATTAAATCGTTTACATATTATTCTAAGAGAAAAAATAAGTGAAAAAGGGAATAATATAACAGTAGGTCAATGCTTACTAATACAGATGTAAAAAATAAAAACACGTTTGTGTAGTAGAAACCTGCATATTATTTATAAAAAAACGTATTCAAAGTAATTGACATCGTAATTAGAATAGTTGTAAACTAAAAAACGTGATCAAGATTGTATTAATATGTTTCTGAAAAAACATTAGTACAGATTGTTAGGTACACAAAATTATTCTCAACCGACAGATAAACATGTTGGTTTACATCGTTGCGCTTTTTAAACTGGAAAATAGCCAGTGAAAGCGTTTCAGAATATGGTTCAAGAGAGGAAGAGGTGAACGGAATGGGTACTAAAACAAAAAAGACCCTATTTAATGTTGATGAGCAAATGAAAGCTATCGCAGCTCAATTTGAAACATTACAAATTTTAAATGAAAACGGTGAAGTTGTGAATGAAGCAGCTATGCCTGAATTATCTGATGATCAATTAAAAGAATTAATGCGTCGTATGGTGTATACTCGCGTATTAGATCAACGTTCTATTTCTTTAAACCGTCAAGGACGTTTAGGTTTCTACGCACCTACAGCTGGACAAGAAGCTTCTCAATTAGCGAGTCATTTCGCACTTGAAGCAGAAGACTTCATCTTACCAGGATACCGTGATGTACCACAATTAGTATGGCACGGACTTCCATTATATCAAGCATTCTTATTCTCTCGTGGACACTTCATGGGTAACCAAATGCCTGAGAATGTAAATGCATTAGCTCCACAAATCATTATCGGTGCGCAAATCATCCAAACTGCTGGTGTTGCGTTAGGTATGAAACTACGTGGTAAAAAATCTGTTGCAATTACTTACACTGGTGACGGTGGTGCTTCACAAGGTGACTTCTACGAAGGTATGAACTTTGCAGGTGCATTCAAAGCTCCAGCAATCTTCGTTGTTCAAAACAACCGTTATGCAATCTCTACTCCAGTAGAAAAGCAATCTGCAGCTAAAACTGTAGCACAAAAAGCAGTAGCAGCAGGTATTTACGGAATTCAAGTAGACGGTATGGATCCATTAGCTGTATACGCAGCAACTGCTTTCGCTCGTGAGCGCGCAGTAAATGGCGAAGGTCCTACTTTAATCGAGACTTTAACATTCCGTTACGGTCCACATACAATGGCTGGTGATGACCCAACTCGTTACCGTACAAAAGATATCGAAAACGAATGGGAACAAAAAGACCCAATCGTACGCTTCCGTAAGTTCTTAGAAGCTAAAGGCCTATGGTCTCAAGAAGTTGAAGAGACAGTAATCGAAGAAGCAAAAGAAGATATCAAACAAGCAATTGCTAAGGCTGACCAAGCTCCAAAACAAAAAGTAACTGATTTAATGGAAATCATGTACGAAAAAATGCCTTACAACTTAGCTGAACAATATGAAATCTACAAAGAAAAGGAGTCGAAGTAAGCCATGGCTCAAATGACAATGATTCAAGCAATCACTGATGCTTTACGCGTTGAAATGAAAAATGATCCTAACGTACTTGTATTTGGTGAAGACGTTGGTGTAAACGGCGGTGTATTCCGTGCTACTGAAGGTTTACAAGCTGAATTTGGTGAAGATCGTGTAATGGATACTCCACTTGCAGAGTCTGGTATTGGTGGACTTGCAGTTGGTCTTGCACTTGAAGGATTCCGTCCAGTTCCAGAAATCCAATTCTTCGGTTTCGTTTTTGAAGTAATGGATTCAATTTCTGGTCAATTGGCTCGTATGCGTTACCGTTCTGGTGGACGTTGGACTGCTCCAGTAACAGTTCGTTCTCCATTCGGTGGTGGTGTTCATACTCCTGAACTACATGCTGATAGCTTAGAAGGATTAGTGGCTCAACAACCTGGTCTAAAAGTTGTTATTCCATCTACTCCATACGATGCTAAAGGTCTTTTAATCTCTGCGATTCGTGACAACGATCCAGTTATCTACTTAGAGCATATGAAATTGTATCGTTCATTCCGCCAAGATGTACCAGAAGGCGAATACACAATTGATTTAGGCAAAGCTGATATCAAACGTGAAGGTACAGATGTATCTGTTATCGCTTACGGTGCTATGGTTCACGCTGCATTAAAAGCTGCTGAAGAACTTGAAAAAGAAGGTATCTCTTTAGAGGTTGTTGACTTACGTACAGTTCAACCATTAGATATCGAAACAATCATCGCTTCTGTTGAAAAAACAGGTCGCGTAGTTGTAGTTCAAGAAGCTCAAAAACAAGCTGGTATTGCAGCTAACGTTGTAGCGGAAATTAACGACCGTGCAATCTTAAACTTAGAAGCTCCAGTTGTACGTGTTGCAGCTGCTGATACAGTATTCCCATTCTCTCAAGCAGAGAGCGTATGGTTACCAAACCACAAGGATATTGTTGAAGCTGTAAACAAAGTAATGAACTTCTAATTTTTAGTTTTTCATGTGCAAAAGAAATCAGCACATGCTGGTTTCTTTTGCACATATTCCATAATAATGAAATGAATCAGGGGGCTGAATTCCGTGGCATTTGAATTTAAACTACCAGATATCGGTGAAGGTATCCACGAAGGTGAAATCGTAAAATGGTTTATTAAACCAGGCGATGAAGTAAATGAAGACGATGTACTTCTTGAAGTACAAAATGATAAAGCAGTAGTAGAAATCCCTTCTCCTGTTAAAGGTAAAGTACTTGAAGTACTTGTAGAAGAAGGAACAGTTGCAATCGTAGGAGATACATTAATTAAATTTGATGCTCCTGGATACGAAAACCTTAAATTTAAAGGTGACGATCATGATGAAGCTCCAAAAGCTGAAGAAGCAGCAGTAGAAGCTCCAGCAGCGGAAGCTACTCCAGCAGCAACTGCAGAAGTAGTAAATGAGCGCGTAATCGCTATGCCATCTGTTCGTAAATACGCTCGTGAAAAAGGTGTAGACATTCATAAAGTAGCTGGTACTGGTAAGAATGGCCGTATCGTAAAAGCTGACATCGATGCATTTGCAAATGGTGGACAAACTGTAGCAGCAACTGAGGCTCCAGCAGCAGTAGAAGCTACTCCAGCAGCAGCGAAAGAAGAAGCACCAAAAGCACAACCAATTCCAGCTGGAGAATATCCAGAAACTCGTGAGAAAATGAGTGGTATCCGTAAAGCGATTGCGAAAGCAATGGTTAACTCTAAGCATACAGCTCCTCACGTAACATTAATGGATGAAGTTGATGTAACTGAGCTTGTTGCTCACCGTAAGAAGTTCAAAGCAGTAGCAGCTGACAAAGGTATTAAATTAACTTACCTTCCGTACGTTGTTAAAGCTTTAACATCTGCATTACGTGAATACCCAATGTTAAACACTTCTTTAGACGATGCATCTCAAGAAGTAGTTCATAAACATTACTTCAACATCGGTATCGCAGCTGATACAGACAAAGGTCTATTAGTACCAGTTGTTAAAGATACAGATCGTAAGTCTATCTTCACTATTTCTAACGAGATCAACGATCTTGCTGGTAAAGCACGTGAAGGTCGTCTAGCTCCAACTGAAATGAAAGGTGCTTCTTGCACAATTACAAACATTGGTTCTGCAGGTGGACAATGGTTCACTCCAGTTATCAATCACCCAGAAGTAGCAATCCTTGGTATCGGCCGTATCGCTGAAAAACCAGTTGTGAAAAATGGCGAGATCGTTGCAGCTCCAGTATTAGCATTATCTCTAAGCTTTGACCATCGTTTAATTGACGGCGCAACTGCTCAAAAAGCGTTAAACCAAATTAAACGTCTATTGAATGACCCACAATTATTAGTAATGGAGGCGTAATAACAATGGTAGTAGGAGATTTCCCAATTGAATTAGATACAGTCGTTGTTGGTGCAGGTCCTGGTGGATACGTTGCGGCAATTCGTGCAGCACAATTAGGTCAAAAGGTAGCAATTATTGAAAAAGCTAACCTTGGTGGCGTATGCTTAAACGTTGGATGTATTCCTTCAAAAGCGTTAATCAATGCAGGTCATCGTTATGAGAATGCAATGCATTCTGATGACATGGGTATCACTGCAGAGAACGTAAAAGTTGACTTTACAAAAGTTCAAGAATGGAAAAACGGCGTAGTTAAGAAATTAACTGGCGGTGTTGAAGGCCTTCTTAAAGGTAACAAAGTTGAAATCATTCGCGGTGAAGCTTACTTCGTAGATGCTAACACATTACGCGTTATGACTGAAGATGCAGCTCAAACTTATACGTTTAAAAATGCTGTTCTTGCAACTGGTTCTACACCAATCGAAATTCCAGGATTCAAATACTCTAAACGTGTTATCAACTCTACAGGTGCTTTAAGCTTACCTGAAATTCCTAAAAAACTTGTTGTAATCGGCGGCGGTTACATCGGTATGGAATTAGGTACTGCATATGCTAACTTCGGTACAGAAGTTACTGTAGTAGAAGCTGGCGACGAAATCTTAGCTGGTTTCGAAAAAGCTATGAGCTCTGTTGTTAAACGTGCTCTACAGAAAAAAGGTAACGTAAATATCCATACAAAAGCTATGGCTAAAGGCGTTGAAGAAACAGAAACTGGCGTAAAAGTTAGCTTTGAAGTTAAAGGTGAAATCCAAACTGTAGAAGCAGATTACGTATTAGTAACTGTAGGTCGTCGTCCAAACACTCAAGAAATCGGTCTTGAGCAAGTTGGAGTTAAAATGACTGACCGCGGCATCATCGAAATCGATGAGCAATGTCGTACAAATGTACCAAACATCTATGCAATCGGTGATATCGTTCCTGGACCACCATTAGCTCACAAAGCTTCTTACGAAGGTAAAGTAGCTGTAGAAGCAATTAGTGGCCATGCATCAGCTATCGATTACATCGGAATTCCTGCAGTATGCTTCACTGATCCAGAATTAGCATCTGTTGGTTACACTAAAAAACAAGCTGAAGAAGCTGGAATGACTGTAACTGTATCTAAGTTCCCATTCGCTGCTAACGGTCGTGCATTATCATTAAACAGCACTGACGGTTTCCTACAACTTGTAACACGTAAAGAAGATGGTCTTCTTGTAGGTGCTCAAGTTGCAGGTGCAGGTGCTTCTGATATTATCTCTGAGATTGGTTTAGCTATCGAAGCTGGAATGACAGCTGAAGATATCGCTCAAACAATCCATGCTCACCCAACATTAGGTGAAATCACAATGGAAGCAGCTGAAGTTGCTCTTGGAATGCCAATTCACATTGTAAAATAATTTAAGTAATGTAAATAGCCCCTCTCTTATTGTAAGAGAGGGGCTATTTTTATTTTCATCAAATGACTTGCAAGGTCTTTAAACGTACTTGTCGAATGAATATATAATACTTTAACAAATGATTTAGGCGTAACTTACTTCAAAGGTAATATATATCATCCTATAATATGTAATTGATTCAAACTTAACCCCATATATTAATAAAATAGAGCATGTCAAAGGAGAAGGTTCCATGAAAATATTACATGTTATATTTTATCATTTACTACTATGGAGTGGCTTTTCCACTGTATTAACATTATCGAATGGTGATAAGTTTCATTATAAAGTTATTCTTTTTTTCGTATTCCTGTATTTAGCCTATGTAATAGCATATTTTGTATTACACGTAAGAAAGCAAGCTTTATTTCTTACATGTTCGAATTGTATACTATTTTTAATCATATTATCTATTTTTTAAATTAACGTTTATAAAAATACATTGTTCTTCCATTAAATAATTGTAACTCTCCTTCTAATTTCTTCGCTAAAAAACGGCAAAATTCATTCGCTTTCCCTTTGTCACCATATGTTGCATTAGGTGGTAAAGAAACTTGGATGAAAGATTGTTCATTTTCTATACCAACACCAATATAAATTGAGTCATACCGGTCGTGATTGGATTGAAGTTTTAATGTTGTTGCTGATGTATCTAAAATTTCATAAGGAAAAGCGGTATTTGTATACGGGTAATTAATTTGGGCACCAGTTTTAGAAGTAACTGTTTTATAATAATGAAAAAGTTGTTTTATATCATCTATTGAAACAGATTGTTGATTGGATTTAGGTACAAGCGTAATAAAGGCATGTTGCATATAAGTTCCCCCTAACTTAGTAGAATACTATTATTCTACATCCTACTGAATTTTTTGACAATTAAAAGGAGTATTACATGTTTTGTTTAATATACTAGTAATGAAACGTGATGTAGAAAGGTGGAAACCAATGTTTGAAAAATTGTATGATGAGCATGAAAGTGTGAAGGTACGATTTTTAGGGTTTATGACACATGATACACGTTATGATTTTGGTGTTATTTATACAAATATGTTTTTTGGAAAACCGCTCATTGTTTGTATGCAAACAGGAAGGTCTACTTTACTCGGAAGAGATGATGTAGAGAATGTTCAATATATACAGGAGATTTTTAAATTAGGGTCAGAAGAGGAAGCGAAGGAGTTAGCTCAGTTTTTCAAATTTCTAGTTCCGTCAACTTCTTTACATGCGGAATATGAAGAATAATTAATGTGAAACAGTCGTACTTATAAATATGGCTGTTTTTTATTTGAATATCGCATACTAATTAAAATTTAAAATATTTAATGTGTTATACTAAAAACCTATTGACGTAAAAAGTATAACATATTAAAATAAAGACAGAAAGTTAAGCGGTTACAAAAAAGTTTTTGGGATTATAAACTTAGGGGGAAATGAAAAATGGGAACAATCGTATGTCAAGATTGTGAAGGTACAATTGCACACTTCGAAGATGAGAAAGTAACGGTACTTTACGGGAAATGTGGATCTTGCGGATGTGATCACACAGAGCATACAAAAGCCCAATAATTGATAGGAAATGGACAGCTAAAAGTTTTTAGGACCATAAACTTAGGGGGAAATAAAAAATGGGAACAATCGTATGCCAAGTATGTGAAGGAACAATCGGACATTTTGAAGATGAGAAAACGACGGTACTTTACGGAAAATGTGGAACAAATTGTGACTGTGCTAGAAAAGATAATGCGAAAGCTTAATGATAAATAAATAGATTACTATTAAAACTCAGGGGGAAATGAAAATGGGAACAATCGTATGCCAAGTATGTGAAGGAACAATTGGACATTTTGAAGATGAAAAATCAACAGTACTATACGGGAAATGTGGATCTCATTGCGAATGTGACCATAAAGAACATACAAAAGCTTAATAATAAGAAAAAGCGCCTACATGTGTAGGCGCTTTTTTAATAAATTGTAGTTGTATGGCCAACTGTTGCAACGATTGCATCATCTCTAATTGGAATAAAGCTTATGGATGTCTGTGGTGTACTAGAAGAAGCGTATTGGCTCATTATACGGCTATCGATACGGGTAATAGTATCGGTCAAGAAAGCTGAAATAAAAGCGTAAGGGACTCGTCGTTCATTTAATGAATAAATAATTTCTTCTTTTGTTTTTACACCTACGCCATGTCCGTAAAAAAAGAAATTTCCTAAATAGATTGTGTTTTCTCCTTGCCACTCAATCGTAGCTGGATTCACTTGTGGGTTTTTAAAGTAAACGAGGTCACCTGGAACAAGATCGCCACCGGTTTTTGTTATGAGCCTTAGATCTTGATCGTAGTCCCATGTATAAAGTAAAAGGTTTGCAAATAGACGATTGAAAGTTTCTTCCTCATACAATGATAATAAAGCTTTATAAAAAATAATGATCATAGCGGTTGCACATTCAGTTCCATATAGTTTTCCGTTTTTGAAAATATCTTGTATGGCAATAGAAGGTGGTATGTTTGGAAGAAGCTCGAATCCTCCAAGGGATGTTCTTTTCCAATACTGGGGGTTGCAAAAGGATTGTTGAAATGTGCGAAACTGAAATCCACTTTGAAAAAGTTCTAGTGCAGAGATAATAATATTAACTCGTAAATTGAGATCAAAGCTGAGTTCATCAGCTGTTCGGAAGGAATAAACTTCTTGATTTCCTGCCATTATTGATAAAATTTGTTGTTTCTCTGCTGCAAATGGCTCATATTCATTTGTAATATAAGGATGTACAATAGAACGGCCTATTACAATCATAATAGTATCCCCACCTATACGTTACATTCTTTAGTATCGTATGAAGAATAGGAAAAAAGGTGAAAAAAAAGCCTATCAACTGATAGGCTTGTACTCTTTAATAACACGTAATGTTTGTAATGTCATATCTTCAGGACCTTGTACAGGTAAACCTGCTTCTAAGTTTTTACGAATATACTCTAAGTTTTCTTGTGTAATAATTTCCCCCGGAGTAAAGATTGGAATCCCTGGCGGATAAACCATAACAAAATCAGCTATAATACGACCCGCTGCATTTTCAAATGGAATGACTTCTGTTTCCGAATAAAAAGCATCTCGAGGAGAAAGTGCTAGCACTGGAATTTCTGGAATCTCTACTTGTACTTGAACACCTTTATCTGCCCTATTTCTAAATGTTGCTGCTAAATCTTGTAATGCTGCAATAAGTGTATTTGTATCACTTTCTGTATCTCCCAAAGTGATAAGACATAGTATGTTGTATAAATCTGAGAGTTCTACTTCAATGTTATATTTCTCTCTAAGCCATACTTCAGCTTGGTGGCCGGTAATACCTAAATCTTTTACAGATACAATTATCTTTGTAGGATCATAGTTAAAGGTAGCATCTGTACCTAACATTTCTTTTCCAGGACAGTAAAGATGCTCAATAGAATTTATAGCATCACGAACATGTTCAGCTAATTGTATTGTTTGTTCTATGAGTGCTGTTCCTTCTGTGGCAAGACGTTTTCTGGCAACATCAAGTGATGCTAACAAGATGTAAGAAGTTGATGTAGTCGTAAGCATGCTAATAATAGATTGGACATGCTTTACATTCACCAAGCCTTCTTTCACATTAAGAATAGAACTTTGAGTTAAAGAGCCTCCTAATTTGTGGACACTTGTTGCTGCCATGTCTGCACCAGCTTGCATCGCCGACATCGGCAATTTATCGTGAAAATGAATATGAACACCATGAGCCTCGTCGACTAGTACAGGGATGTCATAAGAATGTGCTAATTGTACAATCTGTTCTAAGTCTGCAGCAAACCCAAAGTACGTTGGATTAATAACAAGTAAGCCCTTTGCATCTGAGTGCTCTTCAAGTGCTTTTTTGACAGATTGAATTGTGATTCCATGAGAAATACCGAGCTTCGGATCGATTTCAGGATGCATGAAAATCGGTTTTGCACCTGAGAAAATAATAGCTGACATTACTGATTTATGCACGTTTCGTGGTACTAGGATTTTGTCACCAGGACCGCAAACGCTCATCACCATTGTCATAATAGCGCCACTTGTACCTTGAATAGAAAAGAAAGTATGATCTGCACCGAATGCAGCGGCTGCTAAATCCTGTGCTTCTTTAATCATACCTTTTGGATGATGTAAATCATCGAGTGGCGCAATATTAATTAAGTCAATTGCTAATGCATTATGCCCAATAAATTCGCGAAATGTAGGATCCATGCCCTGTCCTTTTTTATGACCAGGAATATGGAATTGAATTGGATTTCGCTTACTGTGCTCAACTAAAGCGGTAAACAATGGTGTTTCGTATTGGGACAATCTATACACCCCTTCTTCTTCATAATATTTAGTATAATTTGTTTTATATAATCCTGCTCTAAAAAAGGTAAGTCTTTTTTTAGAATGAGGCTTGTTTTTCTGCCATTCAAAAAATCGTTTTTGAGATGGTAGCTTCACTTTATTTTCTATAAAACAAAAGCATTATATCACCAATAATTATAGATGTATAGAAAAAAATGTTTTTAAGGTGAGTATGTTTAATAGTTAGCCTCAACTAATGAATAGAGGAAGACAATTCCATTAAAATGAATAAATAGTGTATAATGCAGAGTGGCTATAATGAATAATAAAATATTCTCTTTAAGATAGCATAATGAAACAAGAAGAAATGATAAATGAGGTGCGAAATGGAATATCAATATCCGTTAGATTATGATTGGTCAAATGAGGAAATGGTTACAATTGTGAAGTTTTATGAAGCGATTGAGAAAGCTTATGAAAAAGGAATTATAAGAGAAGAATTAATGGGTTTATATCGTCGTTTTAAAGAGATTGTTCCATCGAAAGCAGAAGAAAAGAAAATTGATAAAGAGTTTCAAGAAGTAAGTGGATACTCTATATATCGTGCTATTCAAAGGGCAAAGGAAGTTGAAGAACAAAAGGTTGTAAAAATATAAAAATATTTTGAAAAATAAAAACTGAAGTGATATAATGTGATAACAACTAAAAACGGACAATATAAATTGTCCGTTTTCTACTATCGATTACAAAGTGCATATAAAGGAAGGAGTGGTTGCATCGTAGATTCAATCTTAGCAAGGAATTGTTCGTTGGTCATTGCTGAAAACTCCTCTGGTGATATATGAATACCAACTAATAATTCTGCTTTTTTTACAGTAGCTAGTCGTTCAATCATCTTTTGTAAGTCTTCGGTTTCAAGTGTTTTATGTAATTTCACACTTGGTTTAGTATGGTCAATGGACCAAACGAAGTCATTTGGAATATTTGTTTTTAAATCATTTAAATGTTCTAAGAAGGCATGAGCCGTCTCAACTTTTTGTGGACACTCATAGATTAAACCAAAGTATATGAAGGCATGAGTACCCCATAAGCCGATTTGGAAATGCGGTAGCATTTTATATCCTCGTTTATTTGTTGAAAAAGCAACCCAAGTATCGTTTGGTGGATTGACTTTCCGTCGTGCGTGTTTTGCAACATGATAAAAAAAGTTCTCATCAGTGTGTTTGGATAAGTATTCTGCAAATTGTTCCCCTAAAGCTTCTAGCTTAGGATGAATGTTCGTTTTAATTGCACTCATTCGTTCTTCGAGACCATCAACTGTAAAGACATCAAAATCAGTTGACTTGAATGTTTGTATTGTCATGATTGTTCCTCCAACTCCTATTTTGCTTTTATTTTAGCATAGCTTGTACTATTCATAAAAAAAACAGCACAAAAAAATTAAAATAAAAAATATAATTTTGTTGCATAGATGATTTATCCAACATAGTATAGTATAAAACAAAAAATCAGAAAATTGAATTAATTCTAGTCCGAGGGCAGACGAATATTGGGAGGAGGCAAATAATATGAGACAGGTGATTAATGCGTTAAAGAGAACAGATGCCGAAAAGAGAATACCGGTGCTACGTTTGGAGCTAGATTATGAATTAGCAACTTTATATGATGCGATGATGGAAGATGATAAACAGAAAAAAGAAGAGTGTGTACAAAAGTTAGAAGTGTTAAGACTTGAAATGATTCGTTTAGAAGCGTAATAATAGTATATGTATAAAAAATTAGTTGGTGCGAACCTTATAAAGGGTTCGTTTTTTCTGTGAACAGTATAGATCGGAGTGTTTAAACATGCAAGAAGTATGGAAAGACATCGATGCACACGCCAAACGGTGGATTCGGGATGCAGGAGAGCATTTGATGGCATCAATGAAAAAAGCACTTATTATAGAAACAAAATCAAATGCAGCTGACTTAGTTACAAATATGGACCGAGAGATAGAACGGTTTTTAATTGGGAAAATTAAAGAAACATTCCCGAATCATAATATTTTAGGAGAAGAGGGTTATGGAGACGAGATAACGTCTTCTGGCGGGGTTGTTTGGTTAATTGATCCAATTGACGGTACGATGAACTTTGTTCATCAAAAAAGAAATTTTGCGATTTCAATTGGTATTTATGAGAACGGTATCGGAAAGATTGGACTTATTTATGATCCAGTGCACGATGAACTATATCATGCAGTCAAGGGATCCGGAGCTTTTTGTAATGATATATCAATTCCTCCATTGGAAAAAGGAACTGTAGAGCAAGGTATTGTAGCTTTAAATGCGATATGGCTTACAGATAATCCATTGCTTAATATGGAAAGTATGATGGCACTTGTTAAGAAAGCAAGGGGCACGAGATCATATGGCTGTGCAGCACTAGAGATGATATACGTTGCAACAGGAAGAATAGATGCATATGTAACGCCGAGATTATCACCATGGGATTTTGGCGGAGGACAGATAATTGTAGAAGAAGTTGGAGGTAAGGTGACGACATTCTCTGGAGCGCCACTTTCTATCATAGAGAAGAGCAGTGTGTTAGTTGCAAAACCAGGAGTGTATGAAGAAGTGTTATCGTTTATATTAGAGCAACAAAAAAAGTAAGAGGCTGTGTATAAGCTTCTTACTTTTTAGCGTTATTGTGATTTGCGCATTTTTCTTTTTGTTACAAAACCGTACCCAACTGCAACAAATGTGCCGATAATGCAAATAATAATACCGATTGGACTATTTTCAGCAATCATAATGCCGATACCGATTAAGAAAATAACACCGATAATTGCGGTTAATAAAAAGCGATATTGAATGTGTTCCATTTCTTCACCCTCCAATCTCATTTTACTTTCACAAAAGTAAGAATACAACTATATTTTCATTCTTGCTTTTATTTTAATTGCTATTGTATCCCCTTCGCTCTTATAATAGAGAAGGATTAAAAAGACATTAGGAGTTGGACATGTTGAAAAAACGACAAGATTTACGTAATATAGCAATTATTGCCCACGTTGACCATGGTAAAACAACACTTGTTGACCAGTTATTACGTCAAGCGGGGACTTTCCGTGCGAACGAACACGTTGAAGAACGCGCAATGGATTCAAATGATCTAGAAAGAGAACGCGGTATTACAATTTTAGCGAAAAATACAGCGATTCACTATGAAGATAAAAGAATTAACATTTTAGATACACCAGGTCACGCTGACTTCGGTGGAGAAGTAGAACGTATCATGAAAATGGTTGATGGTGTTTTACTTGTTGTTGATGCATATGAAGGTTGTATGCCACAAACACGATTTGTTTTAAAGAAAGCTCTTGAGCAAAACTTAACTCCAATCGTAGTTGTAAACAAAATTGACCGTGACTTCGCTCGTCCTGATGAAGTAGTTGATGAAGTAATCGACTTATTCATTGAGCTTGGTGCAAACGAAGATCAATTAGAGTTCCCAGTTGTATTTGCATCAGCAATGAACGGAACAGCAAGCTTAGATTCAAACCCAGCAAATCAAGAAGAGAATATGAAATCATTATTTGATACAATTATCGAACATATTCCAGCACCGATTGATAACAGTGAAGAGCCACTTCAATTCCAAGTAGCACTTCTTGATTACAACGACTATGTTGGACGTATTGGAGTTGGACGCGTATTCCGCGGTACAATGAAGGTTGGACAACAAGTTGCTTTAATGAAAGTTGACGGAAGTGTAAAACAATTCCGCGTAACGAAATTATTCGGTTACATTGGATTAAAACGTCAAGAAATCGAAGAAGCAAAAGCTGGGGACTTAGTAGCCGTTTCTGGTATGGAAGACATTAACGTTGGTGAAACGGTATGTCCGGTTGAGCATGAAGATGCGTTACCATTACTACGTATTGATGAGCCAACACTACAAATGACGTTCCTTGTAAATAACAGCCCATTTGCAGGTCGTGAAGGTAAATACATTACATCTCGTAAAATTGAAGAGCGTCTTCGTTCACAATTAGAAACAGATGTAAGTTTACGTGTAGATAATACAGAGTCTCCTGATGCGTGGATCGTATCTGGACGTGGGGAACTACATTTATCTATCTTAATCGAAAACATGCGTCGTGAAGGTTATGAATTACAAGTATCTAAGCCAGAGGTAATCATTAAAGAAGTTGATGGCGTAAGATGTGAACCTGTAGAGCGCGTACAAATCGATGTACCTGAAGAATACACTGGTTCTATTATGGAATCTATGGGTGCACGTAAAGGTGAAATGTTAGATATGGTGAATAACGGAAACGGTCAAGTGCGCCTTACTTTCATGGTTCCAGCACGTGGTTTAATTGGTTACACAACAGAATTCTTAACATTAACTCGTGGTTACGGTATTTTAAACCATACATTCGATTGCTACCAACCAGTACACGCTGGACAAGTTGGTGGACGTCGCCAAGGTGTTCTAGTTTCACTTGAAACAGGAAAAGCATCACAATACGGTATTATGCAAGTTGAAGACCGTGGTGTAATCTTCGTTGAACCAGGTACAGAAGTATATGCTGGTATGATTGTTGGAGAACACACTCGTGAGAACGACTTAACAGTTAACGTTGTGAAAATGAAACAACAAACTAACATTCGTTCTGCGACGAAAGATCAAACTTCAACAATGAAGAAACCACGCCTAATGACTTTAGAAGAATCATTAGAGTACTTAAACGATGATGAGTTCTGTGAAGTAACTCCAGAATCAATTCGTCTGCGTAAAAAGATTCTTGATAAGAGTGAGCGCGAAAGAGCTGCTAAGAAAAAGAAATCGGTTGAAGCGTAAAAACAAAAAAACAACGACCTTTATAAAAGGTCGTTGTTTTTTATTTTGTTTATTTTTTAGAATATTTACTCTTTTTTTGTGGACAGTATTTTTTTTGCGAGTTACTCTTGTATTAAGTGTATAAAGAAAATTGTATTTTACTGCTAGGGGGGAAGAGTGTGTTAGAAAGGATGTCTTTTTTTGCAAAATTGTGTAAGGTAGATGAAAATCCAGAGTTAGGAATGTGGTTACTTTATGGGACGATTATTATATTAAGTGCTCTCGTCTATAATTTAGGGTTTGCTAGAAAGTTGTCTGTACTTAAAAATATTGTGATATACATATCATTAGCAATTGGATGTACAGTATTAACCTTTTTTGCTGTATTTTTACCCGTTGGAGAAGGACTTGTTGTAGCAGCAATTGTACTTGGGATTTATAGATTACGTTTGCGTCAAGCGAAACAACAAAAAGCAGGATGAGGAAGGGGGAGTTTTTATGCGTTCAGTACAAGATGCACTATATAATTGGTTAACAATTAAAACAGTTGCTGAAGCACGTCCAGATGATAGTGCTGCAAAAGAAACGTATTTGTTATTTCAAAATATGATATATGAAGAACATAAATTAAAAAATGTGGAAGTCGAAAAGAACGAGGAGATGTATTTAATTACATACGAAATAAATGGAGAACGGAAATCTGCAAGGTTTCCGTTAGAAGCCATTGATTGTTTTTTGGATCAGATGAATCGTGAACCAGAAAAATATAAATAAGTCCTTATCTATATGAGTAAGGACTTATTTACATTTTACCAATCATCTTCGATTTTTTTATCACGATATAATCGGAAATTACCACTTGCATGACGTTCCATTGTACGCTCTGCAATTCGTTCCGAACATTCCATGCACATATATGTATGAATAGGGCGATTACGCAGTTTTTTTGCCATAGGATTTTCATCATCTAACATATCTTTTTTATCACAAATCATACATTTGACTCTCATTTCGTCACCTCAATACGAATTCTATCAGTATAAGTATATCATGGAAGTATAATGTTTTTGAATAATAGTGGGAAAAAATAATATTTTCGCAATTCAAAAAATAAGTTATGATAAGGATATACCAAGTATGTTTGGAGGTGAAAATATGGCGAATGTAGTAGAGCCTACCTTAACAGAGGGTTTAGTACAAACGTTGCGTAAAGAGTGTATTGTTATGATAGCAACGACAGATTTCGAAAAACAAGTTCCTAACGTAAGTGCTATTTCTTGGGTGTATGCAGTGAGTAAAACTAGTATTCGATTTGCAGTAGATCAACGTTCACGTATTGTGGAAAATATACGGCATAATACAGGTGTGGTATTGACTATAATGGCGAATGAATCCGTATTTTCCATAAGTGGTGCAGGTGAAATTTTGACAGATAGAATGGAAGGTATTTCTTTAAAATTAACTGTAATAGAAGTAAATGTGCAAGAAGTGCGTGATGTTATGTTTTATGGAGCGAAACTTGCAATTGAACCAACATATGAAAAAACATATGATCTTCGGGCAGCGAAAAAGCTGGATAACGAAGTGCTAGTAGGGATAAGAGAATTATAAAGATGCTAAATAAGAAATTCGTTTATTCACTTTTGTAATCGGTTATTGTGATTTAACGTTAATAATTATAATAAAAGGTAATATATTGAATAGAAATGAATAAAGAATAAATAAAAGGTTTAATGACTATGATTTTCGATTCTACCTCGTTTACACGGTACATATAATTATAACAATGGTTCGTCCATATTTTATGGATGAAACCCTTGTTCTACAAATTTAAAAGTGGAGTCAGGGGGTAACAGGTTGGATAAAATTTATGTGTTAGATACGAATGTACTTTTGCAGGATCCTTTATCTATTTTTTCATTTGAAACCAATGAAGTAGTGATTCCAGCAGTTGTATTAGAAGAGGTTGATTCGAAAAAACGTTATATGGATGAAGTAGGACGAAACGCTCGTTATGTATCTAAGTTAATAGATAAATTTCGTGAAATAGGAAAGTTGCATGAAAGTATCCCGCTAGAAAACGGCGGAACATTTCGTATTGAATTGAACCATCGTTCATTTGTGCAACTACAAGATATTTTTGTAGAAAAAACAAATGATAATCGAATTTTAGCTGTAGCAAAAAATCTATCTTTAGAAGAACAGGAAAAAGAGGACGGGAAGTCTGTTATTTTAGTAAGTAAAGATGTACTCGTAAGGGTAAAAGCTGATGCAATTGGTTTGAAGGCTGAAGATTATTTAAGTGATCGCGTAATTGAAGTAGAAAATATATATTCTGGCTTTTTAGAAGGATATATATCAAAAGAACAATTGGATTATTTTTATGAGAAAGGTGAATTGCCTCTATCTGAAATTGCGAATCATCCTTTTTATCCAAATCAATTTGTAGTAATGAAAGATGCATTGGGGGGCTCTAGTTCTGCGCTTGGCATCGTGGATCACTTAGGTAAGAAGGTAAAGAAACTTATTTTTCACAATGAACAAGTGTGGGGGATACGACCACGAAACGTGCAGCAAATCATGGGATTAGAATTGTTGCTTCGTGAAGATATTCCGCTTGTAACGTTAACAGGGAAAGCCGGCACAGGAAAAACGTTACTTGCATTAGCTTCGGGACTTATGCAAACAGAAGACTTAGGGTTATATAAAAAATTACTCGTTGCAAGACCAATTGTCCCAGTCGGAAAAGATATCGGTTATTTACCAGGAGAAAAAGAAGAAAAGTTAAGACCATGGATGCAGCCAATTTTTGATAACCTAGAGTATTTATTTAATACGAAAAAGCCAGGAGAGTTAGATGCTATTTTAGCTGGAATGGGTTCAATTGAAGTAGAAGCCCTTACTTATATACGCGGGAGAAGTATTCCAGATCAGTTCATTATCATTGACGAAGCACAAAATTTAACAAAGCATGAAGTGAAAACGATACTAACTAGGGTAGGGGAAAAGAGTAAGATTGTATTGATGGGAGATCCTCAGCAAATTGATCACCCATACTTAGATGAATATAATAATGGCTTAACGTATGTTGTAGAGAAGTTTAAAGAACAGCGCATTAGTGGTCATGTGAAGTTTGTTAAAGGGGAGCGATCTAATTTAGCTCAACTAGCAGCAGATTTATTGTAAAAAGGAGTGAGCTTAAGCTCACTCCTTTTCTTTAAATAATTGTAAATTTACGGATGTTCCGGATTGGATTTTGTCGATTAGATCCATCATTGAAATAGAGATGAACAGGTCCGTCTTCTTTTAATGGTTTTCCTTCTTTTGAAAAGCCTAGTATAGCATTTTTGACAGTTTCTAATGGAAGTGTCATTGTATGATCTACCGTTTCAATTTCAACTTGCGTAGTGCCCTCTAAAATTTCAGCGTTAGCAAGGAATGGATGAAATGGTATACCAAATGTTCCAGTAATCAGCTGTTCTTTTTTATATTTCTTCACACTTTGTTGTATTGGAGGAAAAGCGGCACCATCACGGATTTCGCGATCCCAATGTTCTGAAGTGTTTTTTAAATAAGTTTCTAGTTCAGACGTGTTTTCTCTAGTTTCATCAAAGTAAGTTGTCAAATCTACTTTTCGATCATCAAAGATCCAAACAGTTGGATCAATAGTGATTGGAAAACGTACTTTTCCGTTAATAAATAAAATTTCGCTCATTGTTCTTCCCCCATTTGTGTTATACTCCCACTTTTCAGTATAATAGTATTAGACACTGTTGTCACAAAAAATGTTTCTATTGCAATTTATGAAAACTATCGCTAATATTAATAGATAGGATAGAGGAGAGTAGGACGGAAACGGAGGGAATCAATTTGGCGTCTGAGACAGTAGCAAATCATCAGGAAAAGGCACTAGCCCTTCTACAAGCGGATGCAGAGAAGATTTTAAGACTTATTAAGGTGCAAATGGACCATCTTACAATGCCGCAATGTCCATTATATGAAGAAGTGTTAGACACACAAATGTTTGGACTATCCCGCGAGGTCGATTTTGCAGTTCGCCTTGGTCTTATTGCAGAAGAACAAGGGAAAGCAATGTTAGGTGAGCTCGAACGTGAGTTATCTGCACTTCATGAAGCGTTTACAAACAAACAACAATAACGGGTTCAAATAAGGGGGCTCAAACTAAATTAGTTTGAGCTTTTTATTTGTATAATAAAGCAGGAAGAATCAATGTACATATGGAATACAACAATAATTAAATTGAAACAGAAAGAGGAAATGAAATGAAAAAAGTATGGAAATCAATGGATTATTCATTGGTACTTCCTCTTGTTATCTTATGTGTGCTGGGAGTTATAATGGTATATAGTTCTAGTTCCATTGTTGCGATTTCGAGATTTGATAAACCAGCAAATTTCTTTTTTAAAAGACAATTAATTACTTTAGTTGTTGGGACAATAGTATTAATAATTATTGCTACTATCCCATATAAAGTTTGGAGAAAACGAATTTTTTTGTTGGGGAGTTACGGTGCTAGTGTTGCCTTATTAGCTGCAGCTGCTTTTTTCACTAAGAAAGTAAACGGTGCAAACGGGTGGATATTTGGAATACAGCCTGCAGAATTTGTTAAGATAACAGTTATTCTCGTCTTAGCTCATTTCTTTGCCAAAAGACAAGAAACGAATACACCTGTTTCCAAAGGGGCAGGTCCAGTACTTATTGGTGTTGGTATAATCATGTTTTTAATATTAAAGCAAAATGATTTAGGTACTGATTTGTTAATTGCAGGAACAGTAGGAATTATGTTTCTTTGTTCGGGAGTACAGGTTAACTTATGGATTAAACGAATTGCTTTAACTTCTATAGTATGGATTCCAGCACTATATCTGCTTGGTAATTATGCATTAAATCCATATCAAAAGGCACGTTTTTCTGTTTTCCTTGATCCGTTTAATGATCCTCAAAAGGATGGATTTCAATTAGTGAATTCATTTATTGGAATCGCTTCTGGAGGGCTTAATGGTAGAGGATTAGGGAATAGTGTACAAAAATATGGTTATTTACCAGAACCGCAAACGGATTTTATAATGGCAATTATATCTGAAGAACTTGGTTTTATAGGTGTAGCTATCATTTTAATCTGTTTATTACTAATTATTATTCGGTCATTTAGAGTTGCACAAAAGTGTACAGATCCATTTGGAAGTTTAATAGCTATCGGAATTGCAAGCTTGTTTGGAGTTCAAACGTTTATTAATGTTGGTGGTATGTCTGGGGTAATACCACTTACCGGAGTACCATTACCGTTTGTCAGTTACGGTGGTAGTTCTTTATTAGCTAATCTACTTGCGATGGGGATACTACTCAATATTGCTAGTCACGTGAAACGACAAGAGAAACAACAGAATGGATTAATGAAAGAAAAAGAACAAAATGGACCACATCTTGTAGTTGTAAAATAAAAAACACATTGTGCTTTAGAGCATAATGTGTTTTTTATTTTTAAGTAGTTTTAAATGTGATGTATTAATATATATTTCAGTTAAAAGATATATCACATTAAGTTGAATGTGATATACAATTAAGTTGTTAGAAAAGGAAGAGGTATGCTATACTATTTTTGTGAAACAAATTGCACAGAAAACTTATCATTTGTTAAAAAATAAGGTATGATGGATAAAAATAAAGTGAAGCTTTCTAAGTATAATATAATGTGGAAAGTGAAGAACTTCACGCTTTTTAAGGTGTGTATATATTTTATCTCTAGAGTGGTAGGAAAGTAGAGGGGGAAAATCATGACAAAGCTGCAACGTATTCAAAAAGTATTGGTAGCTAACCGTGGAGAGATTGCAATTCGTGTGTTTCGAGCTTGTTCGGAACTAGGATTAAAAACAGTTGCAATCTATTCTAAAGAGGATAGTGGTTCTTATCATCGCTATAAAGCCGATGAGTCCTATTTAGTTGGGGAAGGAAAAAAACCAATTGATGCTTATCTAGATATTGAAGGCATTATTGAGATTGCAAAAAGTAATCATGTAGATGCAATCCACCCTGGATATGGTTTCTTGTCAGAAAATATTCAATTCGCGAAACGTTGCGAAGAAGAAGGAATTATCTTTATCGGTCCGAAAAGTAAGCATTTAGATATGTTTGGAGATAAAGTGAAAGCAAGAACACAAGCGCAGCTAGCACAAATTCCAGTTATACCTGGTAGTGATGGTCCAGTAGATTCATTAGAAGAAGTCGAAAAATTTGCTGAAAAGTATGATTACCCGATTATTATTAAAGCGTCCCTTGGTGGTGGCGGTCGTGGTATGCGTATTGTGCGTACTAGTGAGGAATTAGGAGAATCATATAATCGAGCGAAATCAGAAGCGAAAGCAGCCTTTGGTAATGATGAAGTTTACGTCGAAAAATTCGTTGAAAAACCTAAACATATAGAAGTACAAATTTTAGCAGATGAAGAAGGCAATGTTGTTCATTTATACGAGCGTGACTGTTCTGTACAACGTCGTCATCAAAAAGTTGTAGAAATAGCACCGAGTGTATCACTTTCAGATGATTTGCGTCAGCGTATTTGTGATGCTGCTGTGAAGTTAACGAAAAATGTAAACTATTTAAATGCGGGAACAGTAGAATTCCTTGTAAAAGATGATGAGTTTTACTTCATTGAAGTAAATCCACGTGTTCAAGTAGAACATACGATTACAGAAATGATTACAGGAGTAGATATCGTTCAATCACAAATTTTAATAGCTGATGGACATTCATTACATAGCAAAATGGTAGGTGTGCCGAAGCAAGAGGAAGTAGTTGTGCATGGATTTGCAATTCAATCTCGTGTAACAACTGAAGATCCGCTAAATAATTTTATGCCGGATACAGGAAAAATTATGGCGTATCGATCAGGCGGTGGTTTTGGTGTGCGTCTTGATACAGGAAATAGCTTCCAAGGTGCAGTTATTACACCGTACTACGATTCTTTACTTGTAAAAGTTACAACTTGGGCACTTACTTTTGAGCAAGCAGCTGCAAAAATGGAACGTAACTTAAAAGAATTCCGTATTCGTGGTATTAAAACAAATATTCCATTCCTAGAGAATGTAGTAAAACATAAAAACTTTTTATCAGGAGAATATGATACTTCGTTTATTGATGTGTCACCTGAACTATTCTTGTTCCCGAAACGTAAAGACCGCGGAACGAAAATGTTAAATTATATTGGTTCAGTAACAGTAAATGGCTTCCCAGGAGTAGGGAAAAAAGAGAAACCAATTTTTCCAGATGCTCGTATACCGAATGTATTACACTCAGAGCCAATCCAAAATGGCACGAAACAAATTTTGGATGAGCGTGGAGCGGACGGATTAGTAAAGTGGGTACAGGATCAAAAACGTGTACTTTTGACGGATACAACATTCCGTGATGCACATCAGTCATTACTTGCAACTCGTATTCGTACAAAAGATTTACATCAAATTGCAGAGCCAACAGCGAGAATGTTACCGAACCTATTCTCAGCGGAAATGTGGGGCGGTGCAACGTTTGATGTTGCGTATCGTTTCTTAAAAGAAGATCCATGGGAACGATTACTAGATCTTCGTGAAAAAATGCCGAACGTGTTATTCCAAATGTTACTTCGTTCTTCAAACGCAGTTGGATACAAAAACTATCCAGATAATTTAATCCAAAAATTTGTAGAATGTTCTGCTCAAGCTGGCATTGATGTATTCCGTATTTTTGATAGTTTAAACTGGGTAGAAGGCATGAGAGTTGCAATTGATGCTGTACGAGATACTGGTAAAATTGCAGAAGCAACAATGTGCTACACAGGAGATATTCATGATCCATTACGTAGTAAATATGATTTGAATTATTATAAAAACTTAGCAAAAGAGTTGGAAGCATCGGGAGCTCACATTTTAGGTATTAAAGATATGGCTGGCTTACTAAAACCAAACGCAGCATATGATTTAGTTTCAGCATTAAAAGAGACGGTATCAATTCCGATTCACCTGCATACGCACGATACGAGTGGAAATGGTATATTAACGTATACGAAGGCAATTGAAGCAGGTGTTGATATTGTCGATGTAGCGGTGAGTTCTATGGCTGGTCAAACGTCACAACCGAGTGCGAACACATTATTCTATGCACTAGGTGGAAATGAAAGACAACCAGATGTTAATATCGATTCTTTAGAAAAGCTATCTCATTATTGGGAAGATGTACGCAAATACTATGCACCGTTTGAAAGTGGTATGAATGCACCTCACACAGAGGTATATATGCATGAAATGCCAGGTGGACAGTATAGTAATCTTCAACAACAAGCGAAGGCGGTTGGTTTAGGAGATCGCTTTGATGAAGTGAAAGTAATGTACCGTCGTGTGAATGACATGTTTGGAGATATTGTAAAAGTAACACCGTCATCAAAAGTTGTTGGCGATATGGCATTATTTATGGTTCAAAACCACCTGACAGAACAAGATGTTTTAGAGCGTGGACATGCGTTGGACTTCCCGGGATCTGTTGTTGAAATGTTCTCTGGTGATTTAGGTCAACCGTACGGTGGTTTCCCGAAAGAATTGCAAAAGATTATTTTAAAAGGGAAAGAGCCGTTAACAGTAAGACCAGGTGAACTACTAGAGCCAGTAGATTTCGACGCGTTAAAAGAAGAATTATTCCATAAACTTGGACGCGAAGTAACAATTTTTGATGTAGTTGCATATGCATTATATCCAAAAGTATTTATGGACTATGAAAAAGTTGCTGAGCTTTATGGAAATGTATCTGTACTTGATACACCGACATTCTTCTATGGTATGAGACTAGGTGAAGAAATTGATGTGGAAATTGAACAAGGTAAGACATTGATGGTGAAACTTGTATCAATTGGAGAACCACAGCCGGATGGAAATCGTGTCCTTTACTTGGAATTTAATGGTCAACCACGTGAAATTGTCGTGAAAGACGAGAGTGTGAAAGCAACAGTTGCACAACGTGTGAAAGGAAACCGTGAAAATCCAAATCACATTAGTGCAACAATGCCAGGAACGGTAATTAAAGTAGTTGTAAAAGAAGGCGATGAAGTGAAAAAAGGCGATTCTATGGCAATTACAGAAGCGATGAAAATGGAAACGACAGTTCAAGCGCCGTTCAATGGTAAAGTGAAAAAAGTATATGTTAACGATGGTGATGCAATTCAAACGGGTGATTTACTTATTGAATTAGATCACTAAAATAAAAAAAGAGCTGTGTAAATACAGCTCTTTTCTTTATTGCAAAAAATCCCTTGCCGAATTGGCAAGGGATTTTAGTTTTAAATTATTTTGTTTGTTTAGAAGTTGATCCGGCTTCTTTTGCATTCATTTTACTTCTTGTTCCTAACATAACTAAATAGCATAGTACGGCAAACAAGCAAGAAATGAATAGAGAATGTAACAATGCCATTGCTAAACTAGCGTTTGTAAATACAACTAAAATTCCTACTAAAGCTTGAAGTGTAACAAGGATAAATGAAATGATCCATCCCCAATATACTACAGGTTGCTGTTTGTAATGACGAATAGCGAGAATCATCGCGTAAAGTATCCAAGCGAAAATTAACATTGCTGCAACTCTATGGCCCATTTGAACCCATTCATGTAGTTGAGTTGGCATAGGTCTGTTTTTGCTACATAAAGGAAAGTCTGGACAGGCTAAGCTAGCTCGTTCGTGACGTACTAAAGCACCTGTGTAGACGACGATATAACTGTAAATTGTTACACCATAAATATGAAATTTCATTTTTTTGTCCATAATAAGAGAACGTGCATCAAATTTTTGGTCAATTTCAAAGATAAGACACGTTAATAAAATGACAGAAGCAAATGAAATTAAGGAAATACCGAAATGGATAGCAAGTACAGCTGGCATTTGTCCCCAAACAACTGCTGCTGCTCCCATTAATGCTTGTGCAACTAAAAATACGAAGGATAAAATTGCTAACGTTTTTGTTTCACGCACATGTTTATAATATTTCCAGGACAAAATACAAAGGAGAGTGACAAGAATTCCAGCTGATCCTGATGTTAATCGGTGGCTAAGTTCAATAATAGTTTCCATTGATAAATTAGATGGAACAAATTCACCGTTACAAAGTGGCCATGATTTACCACAACCTTGACCAGAACCTGTTTTTGTAACTAAAGCGCCTCCTAATAAAACTATTAATAAATCAAGGCTTGTAATGACTGCTAACCATTTAATAAAGCGTTGCAATCTCTTTCACCATCTTTCTGCTATGAAGTTATTGCGAAATATTTTCATTCCATTATGTATAGAATAAAACGCGCTAGTTCCTATGATATATAAAAAATAATAAAATAGCAAAGAAATGGAGGGGAAAGGAAAGGGGGAGAAAAAAGGTGTAAAAACAGGGTTCGTAAGGAAAAATTTAGGTGAAAAATAGGCTGTTTTGAAAAGAAATGGGGAGAATACGTGTTAAATAGGATAAAATAGTTTATTATAGAAGGTAACATCATGTTATGATAAGGACAAGTCAGAATGAAGTTTTTTATATTCGACACAAAAAGTTCATGTTTTCTTCACAAAATGTTCGGGAAATATGATTTAATATATTGGAGTATGGGCGTAGATTAGTAGTAGAATGGGTTAACAATGTTTCTACTGTAATAATATTGCTATATAGAAGCGAATTATTTCATTTGAAATAGGCGCAAAAAGAAAGATGAAAGTTTTAAGAGGGGGTTAGAGTGATGAACCATGCAACAAGTGAGCTGCATGATGAGTCCGCTGTTACAAGTGTACCGGAAACAACTCGGATACAAGATTTAAAAGCACTCGTTAAAATGGGGATTGTAAACTCAAATACACTTACTGTATTTACAGGATTTTGGTTGGCATTACACTTTAATGGATTAAGTGTAATGGACAATCTGGATAAGTTATTCTTTACAATCGTTGGTTCTGGATTAGTTATGGCAGGGGTATGTTGTTTAAACAACTACATTGATCGAGACATCGATCCATTAATGGAAAGAACAAAGACCCGTCCAACGGTTACTGGAAAGTATAAACCAGGATTTGCACTTACATTTGGACTAGTCATATTACTTCTTGGTTTTGTATTTTTATTATTAACAACACCAATGGCAGTCTTAATGGGATTTATTGGTGCTTTCACATATGTTGTTCTATATAGTTTATGGACAAAGAGAAAGTATACACTAAATACTGTTGTAGGTAGTATATCTGGTGCAGTTCCACCTTTAATTGGATGGGCAGCAATCGATCCATCTTTAGGTCATCCAATTGCTTGGATGTTATTTTTAATTATGTTTATTTGGCAAATCCCACATTTCCTTGCATTAGCGATGAAACGTGTTGATGAATATCGAAATGCAGGAATTCCAATGCTTCCTGTAGTTCATGGATTTGAAATTACGAAACGCCAAATTATGATTTGGACAGTATGTTTATTACCACTACCATTTTATATGAGTGGACTAGGGATAACATTTATGGTAATTGCAACACTGCTTAACATCGGATGGATCGTTTTAGGATTTTATGGATTCCGTAAGAAAGATGACATAAAATGGTCCGTGCAAATGTTTGTTTATTCCCTAAATTATTTAACAATCTTATTTGTATCAATGATTGTAGTTACATTCTTCTAAGACAACGACATAATTGGATTTCTTTACGTTGAGATTTACTTTACTTAACTATAAAGTACAATCTAATTCACAAGGAAAGTGGGGGTTGTTTGTATGAAGAAACAGTGGCGACTGCTTTCGTTCGTTTCACTGCTGGCTTTACTGTTAGGGGGATGCGGTAAAGCCTTTCAATCTACTTTAATTCCGCAAGGAGAAGTAGCAAAAATGCAATATGATTTACTTCTACTGGCGAGTGCAATCATGGTAGGAGTAGTACTAGTAGTTACTATTATTTTCTTGTATGTAATTGTGCGTTTCCGACAAAAGAAAGGTCAGGAAGATTATATTCCAGAGCAAGTTGAAGGAAATCACAAGCTAGAAATTATATGGACAGTTATTCCGATTATTCTTTTACTAATCTTAGCTGTTCCAACGGTTACATATACATTCAAACTTGCTGATGTAAGTGCGATGGAGAAAAAGAATATTGATAAAGATACTATCGTTGTTGATGTAACAGCGAATCTTTATTGGTGGGAATTTTCTTATAAATCAGAAAAGATAGTAACTTCGCAAGATTTAGTCATCCCCACAGGTAAGAAAGTGTATTTAAATTTGAAGGGTGCCGATATTAAACACTCATTTTGGGTTCCATCTTTAGCTGGGAAAATGGATACAAATACAGACAATGTGAACAAAATGTGGTTAAAGGCAGATAAATCGGGCACTTATAATGGTTTTTGTACAGAATTTTGCGGCCCATCACATTCTTTAATGCAATTTAAAGTGAAAGCTTTAGATGAAAGCGAGTACAAAAATTGGCTTGCTGATATGAAGAAGATTGATGGGAAGAAAGAAGTAGCTTCAACAAAGGCGCAAGAGGGCCAAGAAATATTTAATAAAAGCTGTATTGGTTGTCACGCAGTTGGATCTAATGATAGTAGACCACCTTCCGCTCGTATCGCACCAAACTTAGCAAACTTTGCGGATCGCGATATGGTTGCCGGTATTGCCGAAAACAATGAAGAAAACTTAAAAAAATGGCTGAAAGATCCTGAAAATATGAAGCCAGGAAACAAAATGACTGGCAAATATGGCAACTTAACGGATGATCAAATTGATGCATTAAATGCATACTTACAAACGTTAAAAGTTGAAAAGTAAAGAGGGATTATTCGCGAAGGGGAGGTTGAAAACGTGAGTTCTGTAGCAAAAAAACAGGGGATGGGTGCTGTCATATGGGATTATTTAACGACAGTAGACCATAAAAAGATTGCCATTCTCTATTTAATTGCAGGTGGATTGTTTTTTGTAATAGGCGGAATAGAAGCTCTATTTATTCGCCTTCAATTAGCGATTCCTAACAACGCTTTTCTTGTTGGGGATGCTTATAATCAAGTATTGACGATGCACGGTACAACAATGATTTTCCTCGCAGCTATGCCACTCGTGTTTGCATTTATGAACGCCGCTGTACCACTTCAAATTGGTGCACGTGATGTAGCGTTCCCGTTTTTGAATTCACTCGGATTTTGGTTATTTTTCTTTGGTGGAGTATTTTTAAATTTAAGTTGGTTTTTAGGTGGAGCACCTGATGCAGGATGGACATCTTATGCATCTTTAGCTTTAGCTTCTAAAGGTCATGGTGTTGATTTCTATGTACTCGGTTTGCAAATCTCAGGTATTGGTACATTAATTGGAGGGATTAACTTCCTTGTCACCATTATTAATATGCGTGCGCCAGGAATGACGTATATGCGTATGCCGATGTTTACATGGACGACATTTGTAACATCTTCGCTTATATTATTCGCTTTTCCACCGTTAACTGTAGGATTAGGACTTTTAATGTTAGATCGTTTATTTGGAACAAGTTTCTTTAATCCAGCATTGGGTGGGAATACAATTATATGGGAGCATTTATTCTGGATTTTCGGTCATCCAGAAGTATACATTCTTATACTCCCAGCTTTCGGAATATTCTCAGAAATCTTCGCGACATTTTCGAAAAAACGATTGTTTGGTTATTCATCGATGGTGTTTGCGACTGTATTAATTGGATTTTTAGGATTTATGGTATGGGCGCATCATATGTTTACTGTTGGACTTGGTCCAGTTGCTAATGCTATTTTCTCAGTTGCAACAATGGCGATTGCGGTTCCGACTGGTATCAAAATATTCAACTGGCTCTTTACAATGTGGGGCGGAAGTATTCGTTTTACGACACCAATGATGTGGGCAGTAGCTTTCATTCCATCATTCGTAATGGGTGGAGTTACAGGGGTTATGCTAGCATCTGCACCAGCTGATTATCAATTTCATGATAACTATTTCGTAGTAGCACATTTTCATTATGTAATCGTTGGCGGTGTTGTATTTGGTTTACTTGCAGGAGCTCATTATTATTGGCCACTGATGTTTAATAAAGTATTAAATGAAACATTAGGAAAGATAACGTTTTGGCTATTCTTTATTGGTTTCCATTTAACGTTCTTTATTCAGCATTTCCTTGGCTTGATTGGTATGCCACGCCGTTACTACACATATCTTGAAGGGCAAGGGTTGGAAATGGGGAATATGATTAGTTCTATTGGAGCGGTGTTTATGGCTCTTGGGACTATTGTTCTTCTATTCAATGTAATTAAAACGACAGTATCAAAAGAAAAAGCTGGTCGTGATCCGTGGGATGCACGTACATTAGAATGGACAATGCCAGCACCGACACCAGAATATAACTTTAAACAATTACCATTTGTTCGCGGATTAGATCCGTTTTGGATTGAAAAACGTGAAGGTAATAAAGAGATGACAGCAGCGGAACCAGTTGGTGATATTCATATGCCAAATCCTTCGTTTTCACCATTTGTCATTTCTTTTGGATTGTTTATAGCGGCATTTGGTGCAATGTATATGCAGGGTGGAAAAGATAAGTTCTGGTTATTGGTAGCAATTATTGGTTTAATCATTACATTTGGCGCAATGTTCCTACGTTCAGTAATCGATGATCATGGATATCATATTCATAAAGAAGATTTAGATGATAAGGGGGGCAAGGCATAATGCATGTAGATGAAAAATTAACGAATGAAACATTTCCAGCAGAGCCTGAAAAAGCAACCCTTGAAGGGAAAAATAAGTTTGTCGGTTTTTGGTTATTTCTTGGAGGCGAAACAGTATTGTTCGCTTCCTTATTTGGCACATATTTAGCGTTAAAGAATTCTACAAATGGTGGACCAACATCTCAAGAGATGTTCCAAATGCCACTCGTTTTCATTATGACGATGCTTTTATTAACGAGTAGCTTAACGAGTGTATATGCGATGTATCACATGAAAAACTTTAACTTTAAGAAAATGCAACTTTGGTTACTAGTAACTGTATTGCTAGGTTTAGGGTTTTTAGGGTTTGAGATATATGAGTTTTATCATTATACACATGAATTTAAGCATACTATGAGAAGTAGTGCGTTTGGCTCTGCGTTTTATGCTCTTGTTGGTACACATGGACTCCACGTATTGTTTGGGTTATGTTGGATTTTAACATTAATCTTTAGAAATGCGAAGAGAGGTCTAAATTTATACAATGCACCAAAGTTTTATGTTGCATCGATTTATTGGCACTTTATTGACGTAGTTTGGGTGTTTATTTTCACTGTAGTATATTTAATGGGAATGGTGGGATAAACAATGGCAATAAAGCAAACGAATAATCCTAAAGTTGATCTTGTTTATCGGAAGAGAAAAAGTGCGGAGGAAATGAAGCATCAAGTTATTACGTTTGCATTAATGATTTTTTTAACATTAGTTGCATTTGTAGCAGTGGCGTATCCAAAAACTTTTAGTCCGACTTTCTCTGTTCCATTTATTTTACTATTAGCAGTGGTACAAGTAATTTTTCAATTGTATTATTTTATGCATATGAGTCATAAAGGACATGAAGCAGCAAGTTTCTTTCTATACTCTGGTCTGCTAATAGGGTTAATTACAATTTTAGCATTTATGACAATCGTCTGGATTTGAAAAGTGAAAAATAAGGGAGCTTGTGTTGTCACAGCTCCCTCTTCATATTATGGATAACCTTACGAAGGTAGGTGTGAAAATGAGTAACTTGTGGATATTTGGATTTCAGGCTTTATGGAGTCCAATCTTTTTAATATTTATGCTGTCGATTCTTATTGGGTACTTCTTAATTATTGGTCCATATAGAATGCGATTTGAAAATGCGACGAAGGTAAGTAAGAAGCAAATTTTTTATTTTACGACTGGTATTGTTCTTTTGTATTTTGTAAAGGGAGGGCCTATTGATTTAATTGGCCATATTATATTTAGTGCTCATATGTTTGAAATGGCAGTCATGTATATTGCAGTTCCACCGTTACTGTTGCTTGGTATACCGATTTGGTTATATCGTTACATTACTTCTTTTAAGTTCGTTCAAATTATATTAAAGGTATTTGCTAAACCACTTATTGCGTTGTTTGTATTTAACGGCCTGTTTTCTTTTTATCATTTACCAGTTGTTTTTGATACAGTAAAACAAAGTCAAATAGCTCATCCTATTTGTTTAGCTATATTGTTTTTTACAGCAATTATGATGTGGTGGCCGATGTTAAATCCATTACCAGAATATCAAACGTTAAGTGATATAAAGAAACTTGGTTATATGTTTGCTAACGGTATATTATTAACGCCTGCTTGTGCGTTAATCATTTTTGCGACAGCCCCGTTATTTGCAACGTATACGGATCCGGCTGCTTGGATGAAAGCGATGGAACTATGTGTACCAGCGGGCACTTTATCAGATTTAAATATAACGGGACCAGAATTTTTGCACTGGATGCCAGTTGTACAAGACCAGCAAACTGGTGGTATCATAATGAAAATTGTCCAGGAAATAGTGTACGGTACAATTATAGGCTATGTATTCTTTAGGTGGGCACGTAGAGAACGTGAAAAGGATAAGGAGCAGTTGCAACAATTGCCGCCGTATTTACAGACTAAGTGAAAAAGTGTATGGGATTCCATGCGCTTTTTCTTTTTAGTTTTAGCTCCTTTTAAGAAGGTTGAATTTTCTGGCTTTTTATGTTAAGTTAGTGTAGGCGTGTACTAAAAGTGGATATAAAATTTACTACTAGCTTTCATGCGTAATAATTCCATATGTAGTGCAAGTTTTTTAGAGAGTTACAAATATATATTGTTATCTTTAATAAACACGAACTATTTTAAGGGGGAATTTTAATGGGTAGTAGTGGAAGTATGGTAAAGCCGATTAGTGGTTTTTTGACAGCACTAATTCAATATCCAGTACCAGTAGTAGAGTCACGTGCGGACATTGATAAACAAATTCAACAAATCATAAAAACAATTCATTCGACCAAATCAGGTTATCCTGGATTAGAATTAATAGTATTTCCTGAATATAGTACACAAGGGCTCAATACAAAAAAATGGACCACAGAAGAATTTTTATGTACAGTGCCTGGGCCAGAAACCGACTTATTTGCTGAGGCATGTAAAGAATCTAAAGTATATGGTGTTTTTTCGATAATGGAAAAAAATCCTGGTGGTGGAGAGCCATATAATACAGCAGTTATTATTGATCCACAAGGTGAAATGATTTTGAAGTATCGTAAGCTAAATCCTTGGGTACCAGTCGAGCCTTGGAAAGCTGGAGATTTAGGCTTACCTGTTTGTGTTGGACCTGGAGGAAGTAAATTAGCTGTTTGTATTTGTCATGATGGCATGTTCCCTGAAGTAGCTCGTGAAGCGGCCTATAAAGGTGCAAATGTCTTGATTCGTATTTCTGGATATAGCACACAAGTTAGTGAACAATGGATGCTAACCAATCGTTCAAATGCATGGCAGAATTTAATGTATACATTGTCGGTAAACTTAGCGGGTTATGATGGTGTATTTTATTACTTTGGTGAAGGACAAGTATGTAATTTTGATGGGACTACTTTAGTACAGGGGCATCGAAATCCTTGGGAGATTGTTACTGCTGAAGTATATCCAGAACTAGCAGATCAGGCTAGATTAGGATGGGGATTAGAAAATAATATATATAATCTAGGTTCAAGAGGATATGTAGCAACTCCTGGTGGGGTGAAAGAAAACCCATATACGTTTATAAAAGATTTAGCTGAAGGTAAATATAAGGTTCCTTGGGAAGATGAGATTAAAGTAAAAGATGGATCTATTTATGGATATCCAGTAAAAAAAACGATTCATTCTTAGGGAAGGGAAATAAAACAAGCGCATCATATTGATGCGCTTGTTTTTGTTAATCAATAATTTGAAGTTCTTTTAACTCTTTTTCGACATTTTGTAGGAGTTGTTCACTTTTTTGAAGTACATTCGTTGGGAAAGTCTCATCATCGCCATATTCAACGCCGTGAGGATAATAATGTTTTCCTAATAAGGGGGGGAGTAGTTTTACTTCAGCGTGTCTACTGCCGATGTCACCTTCAACAGCAACTCCTTGCACTCGTAAATAATAAATATCCTTTAATATTTCAAATTTATAATCGTATGTAACCCGTTCATAATCCCACTGTCCAGCAAGTACGAAGTGGTTGTTTTCCATGATTTCAGTTAAAAGAGTTAATTCAACGACGGCTCCATTAAATTTCGTATTTGTAAATTGCATATAATACCTCCTTTTTTAATGTTACACCATTATTTTTATAATAGTATGAATAATAAGAAAGTGCAATTCATATTGAGAGAAAAGGGATAATCCAGACTTTTTTCACGAAAATATGATATAGTGAAAAGAGTACGGTACACACAAAAAGAAAGAAAAGGATTTGTGTATATCTCAATTTTATGTTTTGTTCAGGAGGTATATCGTTTGAAGAAATTATTGCGTATCGTAATGATTACATTTTTAATTTTAGCTGTTGATTTATACGGAAAATTACTCGTTTCACAATATATATTAACCCCATCTCAATCAAAGCAAGAAAATAAAATTGTGAAAAAGAAAAAGCAAATTAAGGAAGACTCCTCAGACACTGTTTTAAATATGATTGGTGAAGACTCTGAAAATTTATTGGCGAAGTGGGGAGAACCCTCTCGAATAGAGCCGTCTGCATACGGATATGAATGGTGGGTATACAATCAGGATTTAACTCAGTATGCTCAATTTGGAGTTTCTGAACGTAAAGTTGTAACGGCGTATGCTGCTGGTGAACAAGTTAAGGTTCCACCTTATTATATAAATGAAAAATATGAAGAAGTATATAAAAAAAGTCCGCCTTCGCATGAAATTGCGTTAAAAAGAGGGAAAAATAGTTATCAATTTGAACTATCTGATACCGAAGTCATGGAACAACCGTTAATACCTGTAGAAGATGGATGGGCGCAATTGTATTTTGATCAATTTACACATGAGCTTGTGGGTGTTCGTTATATGGATGATGAAACATTATTACGCCAAAGACCGTATCAGCTCGTTTATTCAGGTGAATTAATAGCAGAACAACCATTGACTCCAGAAAAAATAAAACAAGTAGAAAATGGGAATATGCAACAAATTTTTGATTTAACAAATATCATTCGAAGTCGTCATAAATTATCATTATTAACATGGGATCAGGAAACAGCAGATGTTGCTGTTGGTCACAGTAAAGATATGAAAGACAATAATTATTTTTCTCATGACTCACCTACATTAGGTACGCTAGGAGATCGATTGCAGCGCGGGAAAGTAGGATTTCAACTTGCTGGTGAGAACATAGCGGCGCAACATAGTGATGGAATTGCGGCAGTGCAAGGTTGGTTAAATAGTGAGGGGCATAGAAAGAATTTATTAAATGAACAATTTACAGGATTAGGTGTTGGTGTATACGATAAATTGTATACACAAAACTTTATTCGAAAATAAAGCGAAACTGTAAGCGGTGGGGTGTTACATCACCTAATTAGTTACTTCGTATTCACTGAATTGTAGGTGGGAATCTGACCGTATGCAAATAGCAGAAAAAAAGGTGCATGAATCGTCTGAAAATAGGCGAACCATGTGCCTTTTTTTTCTTACTATATAGTAGATATACATGGAGAGGTGAGGATTATGCCAACAACAAAAGGGCCGTTACATCCATCGGTTCAACAGTTTAAAGAATTTGTAAACCATCACCCTAAAATGGTTCATGAGGTTAGAAATGGTCACAAAACTTGGCAACAATTTTATGAAGAATGGTACTTACTTGGTGAAGAAGATCCAATATGGGCAACTTATAGACCGGATGGAGCGCCTGCGTTTTCTTCGGTAAAAGAAAATAAAAAAGAAAAAGATAATCGAACTGAAGAGGAAAAAACTGCTGATGTGATGGGGCAAATGCTTTCTTTTTTTAAAAAGTTGGACGTGGAACAAATGCAGAACCATTTAGCCAATGTGACGAGTGCTATTGGGAGCGTGCAACAAGTTATTCAGCAATTTCAAGGTAACCGTACGCAGCAAGAACAAAGTACTTCAGAAAATAACCCGTTTTTCTTTCAAAAGGATTAGGGGGGAAAGATGATGAGAGCAGAAATTATGGAGTTTATAAAGGCTGATGAGGATTTATCTCGCTATATTAGAGAGCAACCGTACTGGTATAGAAAATTAACACGAAATCCTGAAGAAAAAGAGGCTTTTGAGTTAGCGGCGATGCAACATTTCAAAAAAACAATACCAGATAAAGTGGAAAAATTTCAAAATCAATTGGCTGTTGCTTCGATCATGATTGATATGTTTCAGTATATGAAGCAACAAAATGCAACCTAATTGCAAGTGAAAAATATGTCCGTCATGCAGAACTTTTGTTACAATAGAGATTGATTATTTAAAAAGGAGTTGCAGCATGACGGAAATTTGTTTAGTACGACATGGACAAACTGATTGGAATTTTCAAGAAATTATTCAGGGGCGAGAAGATATTCCGCTTAATGAAGTTGGTAAGAAGCAAGCAAGTCAAAGTGCAGCTGCTTTACAAGAAGAAACGTGGGATATCATTATAAGTAGCCCGTTAATTAGAGCGCAAGAAACGGCTAATGAAATCGCAAAGGCGGCTGGATTACAATCGATTTTATTAGATGATCGATTTGTTGAACGGAATTTTGGAGAAGCTTCAGGGAAGCCAGTTGCGACTGTTAGAGAGTTGATTGCTGAGGGTAAAGTAGAAGGTATGGAGCAAGATGAAGAGATTGTAGCTCGTTGCTTTGCTGCTTTAGAAGATGTTGCAACAACTCATTTTGGCAAACGTATTATTATTGTTGCTCACTCACACGCGATAAAAGCAATTTTACATGCCATTGAACCAGATGAAATTACATTTAAGACACCATTAAAAAATGCGTGTATTAGTTATGTGAAACAAAATAGTGGGAAATGGGATGTTCTTAAATATAATATAGCGGAACATATTAATGTATAAGTGTGTACGGATATAGTGTGAAAATAGTTTCATTATATCTTTCTTTTGAGTAAGTCACTTCAATTAGTAGTTCTAATCTAAATGTGGTATGATGGATACTCGGAGGTGTCTCTCATGATTGTAGCGACGCTAGAAAGCGTATTAATATTAGATAAGGCAGAGCAGCTTGCAAAAGCGATTATCTGTTCAGATATAGCAGAAGATTATCGTAAGTATTATAGAGAATTACATGAAGATATAGAACTTCAGACGTTAATTCAGCAATTTACAGCGATGAAAGAACGGTATGAGGAAGTACAGCGTTTTGGAAAATACCATCCTGACTACACTACCGTATCAATGAAAATGAGAGAATTAAAGCGTTCTGTGGACTTACATGATAAGGTTGCAGCTTTTAAAAGAGCAGAAACTGCTTTGCAGAAGTTATTAGATGAAGTTAGTGTAGCAATCGGTTCGGAAGTGTCTTCTTCCATTAAAGTACCAACAGGAAATCCATTCTTTGATGCTGGTGGCTGTGGTGGAGGTTGTGGTACTGGCGGAGGTTGTGGTTGTAAAAAAACGGGGTGATGTACCCCGTTTTTTAGAAGTTGGAAGAAAACGTATACAGAGTTTGTCCTGTAATGTTATAAATTTCTGATTGGTTTTCATAGAATATAAAATATATGTTTTTAAAAGGAGAAGATGGAGAAGATTATGTTCGGGCAACGACAAAGTATGATTGTTTATTTACATTCATTGAAACATGCCAAGATTTTAAGGAAATATGGTAACATACATTACATATCAAAACGATTAAAATATGCTGTAGTATATTGTGACATGGAACAAATTGAGCATATGATGCATAAGTTGAACAAACTTCCTTTTGTGAAAAAGATAGAACAGTCGTATCGCCCGTATTTAAAAACGGAATTTGAAAATTCCCGTCCTGATCGAGCAAAAGAATACGATTATAGCTAATAGAAAAAATCCCCTGCTAAGTTTAGCGGGGGATTTTTTAATTGAAATAAAGTGTTATTTCATCGGAGGAATGAAATTGTTCATTCGTAAAATGCCAATTAAATGATTAAAAAATAGTTCTTTTTCTGGGAAAGTTGTAGATGGCTTTACAGTAAAAGTAGCCACTTTTTTTCCGAGTTGCTCTGCCGTTTCTTCAAATAAAATGACACGTTTACTTTTTTTATTTTCAAATACAGGAATGCCTTCACGACATATGTATAATGGTTGGAAATCACCAGTAGTAGTTGGTTTTAATATTACACCAAGCGAACACACTTTTTTATCGTTTTTTATCGTTTCAAATTGTAACATATGTGCTATACGTTCTTGATTTGTTTTGGCAATTTCAAGTAATTCATATAAATCAGAGTAGCCTTCTCCGAGTTCTATAAAGCGTTGAATCATATTTTTTCCTCCTCTTTCTTTTACTGTACCATTTCACTTTTTAAATGAAAAGCACACAAAGAAAAAAAACCCTGCATAGCAGGGCCCTTCTTATACTAGCATGTACTAGTAAGAAGGAAAAGGGAGAGGAGAAACCGGAGGAAGAACTTATGGGGAAACGTAAGTCTTCTCCGCGGTTGGCAACAACATCGAAGGTGATGTTGTTATAATTATTTATGTCCAATCTAAATGAAGATATACATAATGAAATTAAATTTTATGTTGGGCTTTTTATTTTTCTTTTTTTTATTTTGTGATAGGATAAAAAAGATAAAGTGGAACTAATATACATATTGGATTCATATTAGTGAATGATGAGATGAATACATAAAAATAATGAGCGGTTATTTGATGGTGAGTTTTCCGATATTTAGGTGAATGTAATTTGTTAACGGTTACCGAAGTGGGAATGGCTTTGTATAATCGCTCGATATATTGAAATAAAGGTAGTGACAACAGATGAGAGTAGTTTCAGGAAAATGTAAAGGACACCCACTTAAAGCGGTTCCTGGTAATACAACACGTCCAACGACAGATAAAGTAAAAGAATCTATTTTTAATATGATAGGTCCTTATTTTGATGGTGGTATTGCCCTTGATTTATTTGGTGGTAGTGGTGGTCTTGGAATTGAGGCTTTGAGCAGAGGGATCGATAAAGCGATTTTTGTTGATAGGGATAGTAAAGCGATAAAAGTAATTCATCAAAATTTAGAAAGTTGTAGAATACAGGAACAAGCTGAAGTATATCGAAATGATGCGGAACGTGCAGTAAAGGCGCTAATAAAACGTGAAATGTCATTCGATCTTATATTAATAGATCCTCCATATAAAGAGCAAAAAATTGTATCTTTAATTAGTGTAATGGATCAACATGGATTGCTGCATAGTGATGGATTAATTATGGCAGAGCATGGTCATGATGTGGTTTTACCTAATTCAATAGGCAGGCTTGTGAAAGTACGAGCTGAGAATTATGGGATTACTGCAATATCGATTTATAAGTATGAAGGTGAGGGGACAGAATGACAAGTATAGCTATTTCTTCAGGAAGTTTTGATCCAATTACCCTTGGGCATCTGGATATTATTAAAAGGGGAGCAAAAGTATTTGATGAGGTGTACGTAGTCGTTTTAAACAATTCATCAAAAAAACCATTCTTTTCAGTTGAAGAGCGATTAGAACTAATTCGAGAAGCGACAAAGGATATCCCGAATGTAAAAGTAGATTCGCATAGTGGGCTGTTAGTAGAGTATGCAAAAATGCGTAATGCAAATGCAATATTACGTGGTTTACGAGCAGTTTCTGATTTTGAATATGAGATGCAAATTACTTCTATGAATCGAAAATTAGATGAAAATATTGAAACATTTTTTATTATGACAAACAACCAATATTCATTTTTAAGCTCGAGTATTGTGAAAGAAGTTGCGAGGTATGGAGGAAGTGTAGTAGATCTTGTACCTCCTATTGTGGAGCGTGCTTTAAAAGAAAAGTTTCAAACCCCGTTAAAGTGAACGGGGTTTTTCTTTATACGTGCGCAAAAATAATAAAATAATATATAAGTATAGACAAAATAATGTAAAAATTGGTCCGTAATGTATAAAAGATGTCCAAATTTCATGTAGTATAGAAGGATGCTTGGATAAAAATACAGGAATATCTTTTGGTATAGGTGAGAAAGAACTCACTTTCTCATAAAATGGTGTCCAAAATACAAATGTAAAAATAGGGGCAAGAATACTTTGAATAATTCGTGCGAAAAAATAGGGTTTAAATCGGATATCTGTTTCAGCTAATATGCTAGCAACTTGTGCCTGAATAGAAAGACCGCTAAATGCTAAAATGAAGCTTGTTACCATAGCTTGTTGTAAGAGCGGTGTTTCATTTATTTGACTAATCATTTGGCTTCCGAGTGTCATTTCGAAAATACCTGATAATATAGGTATACTAAAATCCGTACTTAGTTGGAAGAATGATAAAATATGTTGCATAATAAAAGAAAGAGCTGCTGTAATGTGGAATACAGTAATCATTTTATTTAACACAGAGAATAAAATAATAAATCCGCCAATCATAAGTAATGTTTGAATAGAAGAAACGATAGCATCCCCAAGTAATTTACCGATTGGCCTTTTTTCTTGTAAGCGCGTCTCGTGAAGAATTAAAAAAGGGTTTTGAAAGCGGCGTTTTTTTGTAGTGTGTGTATTATTTTTGTAAGCGGTATTATGTCCGTAAAAACGCATAATTA
Organism: Bacillus sp. AFS012607; assembly: GCF_002558005.1. Taxonomy (NCBI): domain Bacteria; kingdom Bacillati; phylum Bacillota; class Bacilli; order Caryophanales; family Bacillaceae; genus Bacillus; species Bacillus sp. AFS012607. The sequence goes on along the minus strand of NZ_NTVM01000012.1, from coordinate 234,295 downwards.
ATCCGACGGCAAAGTTACTGAAATAATGGGCAGCCGCTAATATAATTCCTAATTTCGGATTATTAAAAAAACCGATAGACACAGCACCGAAAATAAAAAGTGGATTAGAAGAATTTGTGAAAGAAACGAGGCGCTCCGCTTCAATCTGAGTTAAAAGATTGCTTTTTCGTAGTCTAGCGCTTAATTTGGCGCCTGCAGGGAAACCAGAAGCCATTCCCATGGCCCAAACAAATCCACCTATCCCTGGAACGCGAAAAAGTGGGCGCATGAGTGGTTCTAATATAACGCCAATAAATTTTACAACACCGATACTAATTAGAAGTTCTGCAATGATGAAAAACGGTAGTAGTGAAGGGAATACAACTTCCCACCATATATTTAACCCGCGAATAGAAGCTTGCAAAGCGGCTTGGGGGTGGAGTACAAGAGAAAAGGTTAAAAATAGCGTTGATATGGTAAGGAAAGCGGTTTTCCATTTTTCATACATGTAAGTAAATCCCCCTTTGTCCCAAAAAACGTTCATTTCAGTATACGTGGATACGTAGTGAATTTAGACCATAAGTATGAAAAAGGAATGAAAAAAATTAAAGGGTGAGAAAAATGAAAGAACCAAAGATTGGTTTAGCGCTTGGGTCTGGAGGAGCGAAAGGGTTTGCTCATATTGGTGTAATAAAGGTTTTAAGGGAAGCGGATATCCCTATTCATATGATTGCAGGAAGTAGTATGGGGGCGCTAATAGGTACGTTTTATGCGGCAAGTAGTAACGTTGAAAGATTGTATAAATTGGCATCTGTTTTTAAGCGGAAGTATTATTTAGATTTCACGGTACCAAAAATGGGATTTATTGCTGGAAAACGTGTCAAAGATATGATTAAAATGTTTACATATAATAAAAATTTAGAAGAGTTAGATATCCCGACGGCTGTTGTGGCTACTGACATACTGAAGGGGGAAAAAGTGGTTTTTACAAGTGGGCCAGTTGCAGATGCGGTTAGGGCTAGCATATCTGTTCCTGGAGTGTTTGTACCAGAAAAAATAGATGGACGATTATTAGTGGATGGTGGAGTTATTGATCGCATCCCAGTATCGGTTGTGAAAGAGTTAGGGGCCGATATTGTTATCGCTGTTGATGTATCTCCAATTAAGGTGAATGGAGATGTTACGTCCATTTATGACGTAATCATGCAAAGTATTGAAATTATGCAGCATGAGCTTGTAATGAATCGGCAAATTGCATCGGATTTAATGATGCGACCAGCTGTAGAGCAATTTAGTTCACGTGCTTTTACGAACATTGAAGACATTATTCGAGTTGGAGAAGTAGAAGCGGAAAAACATGTTTCAAATATTTATTTATTAATTGAGCAGTGGAAGGAGAAACATAATGTTTAAGCGTTTTCGGTTTATATATGCAATCTTAATAGGGGTTATATTGGCGATGTTACTTGTTTACGTACGTTTACCGTATTATGTAACAAAACCAGGAATGGCTGCCAAATTAGAGCCTTACGTTCAAGTTGAGGGTGGAACGAAAGAATCTGGTGATTTTATGCTTGTTACGGTTTCAATGGGGCCAGCAAATGTGGTGAATTTAATAGCGGCACAGTTTAATAAATATACACATATTTCGAAAGCGGAAGAAATATTGCAAAAAGGTGAGAGTGATGAAGAATATCAATTTCGCCAAAATTATGCGATGAAAGATTCACAAAATGCCGCAATTTATAATGCATATAAACGTGCAAATCGCTCTGTTTCTTTTGAAAATAAAGGTGTATTAGTTGCTGGTGTGGCAAAAGGAATGCCGTCAGAAGGAAAGCTTAAGCTTGGTGATGTTATTATAGCTGTTGACGGAAAAACATTTGAAAAGACGGAGCAATTTATTGAATATATGACTGGGAAAAAAGAAAGCGATGCTGTAAGTATTGAGTACATGAGAAATGGAAAACAATTGAAAGAAAATTTAAATGTAAAGACGATTCCTAATGGAAATGGACGTGTCGGTATAGGTGTTTCTATCGTTACGGAAAGAGAATTAGTGGTCGATCCGAAAGTGAAAATTAATTCTCATGAAATTGGTGGACCATCCGCAGGTTTAATGTTTACATTAGAAATATATAATCAACTTGTGGAAGAAGACTTAACAAAAGGACATGAGATAGCTGGAACAGGTACAATTAATGAAAAAGGAGAAGTGGGCCCAATTGGTGGTATAAATCAAAAAGTGGTGGCTGCTAGCGATGCCGGGGCTGAAGTGTTCTTTGCGCCAAATGAAAAAGGTGCGGAGAAATCGAACTATAAAGATGCACTTGAGACTGCAAAGGATATTAAAACAAAAATGAAAATTATACCAGTGGATACGCTGGATGATGCGTTAACATATTTAGAAAAGATGGATAAGGAAAAAACCTCTCTGAAATAGAGAGGTTTTTTTATAGGAATTTTGTAGTTGTTTCATCATAGCGAATAGGATGGTGTGTTATATCCTGTTTTAATAGTTGCGTGCGTAACGGTTCGTGCATGATGGAGAAATATACAGAGTTTGCTTTTTTCTCTATATCTAAAGCGGCATGGTCAAATGTTTTTGTATGAGTAAGGATTGGAAGTTCGATTTTTTTCTTGTTTTTTGAAAGATAAGTTTGTCCTTTTTGTGACATGCCTAACAGGCGGATATATGGTGCGTGTTGTTCTATATTTGCGCTACGTATTTCCTCTTTTGTTGTGTTTGTTAAAATGTGTGTACAAGCTCTTTGTAATCTAGTCCATGTATAACGTTTTGTTTTTAATGCTTCCATGAATGAATAGAAGGAGGAACTGTTTTGTATTTTTGATAAAATACGATGCTCTAAACCTTCTTCTATTTCATATATATGTCGTAAGTCCCCTGGAGACATCGTCATGAGTTTATATTTAAAAAATGAAAAGTATTGTTCCCAATTATGTAATATCCCGTAGTTTTGTTTGTAATTTGCTAAAAGCGAAGTGGTTGCCTGTGGGAGAAAAGGTTCAATTGTTGTAAATGATCCTTCTTCGCTAAAGAGTTGTTTTCGGATGCTTGTCGCGCTTGCAATATATTGGTCATTAAATGTTTCATCATGATAATGAGAGGCAAATCTTTGTATAGTTTGAGCTTGTATAGAACTATTCTGTGACAGAATTGCTTTCATATATTGGAAGCCTAAAATATTATTTGGTTGTGACATATCAATGTTGTTTTCGGATGTTAAAATGTGTGAGAAAGCATCTGATGTTGCTTTTGCATAACTATTACCAGCGTCCATGAATTGTTTTACAAGGCAGTTAAAAGTCTCTTCTTCGTTTTTTTGTACGGAGATGGTATTATAAAAGTTTTTGATTTGTCCATCCTCACTACCGAAACAAATTTCAGAAACACGTAGGGCATTTAAAATGGAAATAGCACCATTTGCGAAGGTTTCAGCCTTTTGTGTTGCAAAGACGTATGGAAGCTCTACAACAAGGTCTACGCCGTTTGCTAAGGCCATTTTAGTGCGATACCATTTGGAAATGAGTGCGGGCTCACCACGCTGTAAAAAAGGACCACTCATAACGGCAATTATTATATCGGATTGTGTTAACTTTTTTGTCTGTTGCACATGATAAAGATGACCGTTATGAAAAGGGTTATATTCAACAACAATACCACCAGCTTTTATGGTAATCTCTCCTTTCGATGTAGCATCTTTTTGAAAAACGTGATACTCTATATATTATTTACTATGATGACTTCATTATAGTGTAAAGAAAAAACATTGACAAATATAAAATGGCTAGCTATAATTTTGTTTGTTGCCTTGAGGTGATATGATATGAAATGGTCCATCCATCAATTGAATAAATTGAGAAATAAAGGATTGACATTGGATGAGATGGTAGATGTAAGTGAGCTAAAAGAGGTCGAGAAAGATATTCGTGAAATTAATCCTGTGCATGTAATGGGAAGAGTTGATTTTGGCTCCGGTAAGTTTACGTTTCATCTACATATAACTGGAAGCATGGTTTTACCATGTTCTCGCTCTTTAGTAGATGTGACATTACCATTTGACATTAAAACAACTGAGGTGTTCCAAACTTCACAAGAAGAATTTGAAACTGAAGCTGAAATTCATTCTTTAGAAGGAGAAGTACTTGACTTACTGCCCGTAATCAAGGAAAATATACTTTTGGAGATTCCAATGCAAATTTTCAGTGATGATGTTTCTGGTGGAGCACCGACGCAAGGTCAAGACTGGCAAGTGATTTCGGAAGAAGACAAAGAAAAGACTGTTGATCCAAGATTGGCAGGACTTGCAAAGTTTTTTGACAAATAATCGGAAGACTGGTTCAGGCCTTCATATGAAAATAACTATTTCTTTTAAGGAGGTGGGAAGAATGGCTGTACCTTTTAGAAGAACTTCTAAAACAGTAAAAAGAAAGCGTCGTACGCATTTCAAATTATCAGTACCTGGTATGGTAGAGTGCCCAAGCTGTGGTGAAGCGAAATTAGCTCACCGTGTATGTAAAGCATGCGGTACTTACAAAGGTAAAGAAGTAATCAGCAAGTAATTGCGGGAAAATAAACGCAGAAGATATCTTCTGCGTTTATTTTTTTTTTGTCTTAATCTTTAGTTGTTGTATTCTATCTTTTCTAGTAACTGCATATGCTTAATAAAAAATGCATAGGGAGGACTAGAGAGATGGCGACAACAAGACAAGATGCTTGGACTGATGATGAAGATTTGCTTCTGGCAGAAGTAGTACTCCGGCATATTCGAGAAGGTGGAACACAACTTTCTGCCTTTAAGGAAGTGGGAAAAAATTTATCACGTACACCAGCAGCATGTGGATTTAGATGGAATTCTTACGTAAGAAAGCAATATAAAGAACGTATTGAGGAAGCAAAGCAACTTCGTAAAGTAGAAAATTATGAAGTGAAAGAGACGAAGGTGTTAGAACCTACGTCAATTACGTTGAATGATGTTATTGACTTCTTGCAAAATTATAAAGATGAAAACTCTTTAACGGTGTTGCAACAACAAGTTGAATCATTACAAACAGAAAGAGAGCGTCTTCTGGAGCGATTATCAGTATATGAGGAAGAGTATAGAACATTACTTGATTATATCGATCAAAAAAGAAGTGTAATGGTAGTGGAAAGAAACAACGCTCGCTCGAATGAAAAGTTAGAGAAGCTTAAGAAATAAAAAACAGCTGTTATACAGCTGTTTTTTTTTATTTATTTATTAAGCCGATTCTTCGTTTGTAACCGCATTCAAATTTGTTTCTGGATGCCAAATATAAAAATCTCCATCAGTTACTGATACGGGGTTGAAACTTAATTTATCCCAAAAACCAGATGAATGAATACGCGCTATCGTTTTAATAGGAAATTGCATTTGTTTCGCATGATTTACAAGCATTTGCCCGAATCCTTGTTTTTGAAAAGTTGGTAATACTTCAAGTTTATAAAGTTCTAGGTAAGGACCTGTAATTTCGAATGGTTCTCCGCCGTTTCTTTTCATATATAGACTCATACGTGCAATTAGTGATCCGCCATAATAAATACCGTAAAATGGAGATTCACTGTCGTTTTCAATAATGTTTGCTTGCAATTCTTCCAGCATAGATAGTTCTTGGGCTCCGCACCCTTTAAATTTTTTAAATTCATCTAACGTTTTATAATTGATGAGCAAGCGCTCAACTTTTGGGAATCCCATTACATCACATCCTTTTCTTATCTCGTTGAATGCAGAAAAGTAAAAATATTTACAATAATAGTATAACTCATTTTTTTATTTTTATGAAGAAGATAGTATATTTCTTTTATTATTTTTTTGAGGATTTGCTAAACTAAGAGTATAAGTGTATTAATAGGCAGTATATACGTAGTGAAAAATGAGAGTGTATTTGTTTGGCAGAGGACAACGAAATTATAGGGCGTGCTCATGTACTTTAAAAAGATATAAAAAAGGGGGGCGGCAAGGGCGCTTAATGTGAATCCCTTGTGTGAAAATGAAAATTGGAATTGTCGGACCAGGTGCTATTGGTCTATTGTATACATTTTATTTACAAAAAAGTAACCAAAATGTTACGTTGTTTACAAGAACAGCTAAGCAGGCTGAAGAGTTAAATGAAACAGGTGTAACTTGTATTAGAGATAGAACATGTGAAACAGTATATCCATCTGTTTTACCGATAGAAAGTATGGTAGCGCAAAATTTAGATTATATATTTATTGCTGTGAAGCAATATCATATAGATGACATACTACCGTTTGTGGAAGGGGCAGCATCATTAATCTTTTTGCAAAACGGAATGTCACATCTTCAAAAGATGCTGAACATAGGGTGTGAAAATATAGCTGTTGGTATTGTAGAACATGGTGCGAAAAAAGAGGGAGGGCATATCGTTCATCATACTGGAGTTGGGGTAACGAAATTTGGAGTGGTTTGTGGTCAATCTATACATTTCGAAAGTGTATTCCATTCTTTTCCCGTGTCTTATTTTCCAGTTCAAATAGAAACGGATTGGAAAGAGATTATGCATAAAAAATTAGTGGTAAATGTATGTATCAATCCGTTGACGGCGTTATTGGGAGTTAAGAATGGTGAATTAACCAAGAATCGTTTTTTTTATCAAATGATGGAGCAAGTGTTTCAGGAGGTCGCCTTTCTTATTAGAGGAGAAAAAGAGATGGTATGGCAAATGGTACGCAATGTGTGTGAAGGAACGTCTCGTAATACATCCTCTATGCTAGCCGATGTAAGAGCGAATAGACAGACGGAAATTAATGCGATTGTTGGATATGTATTAGAAGAGGCTAAGAAACAGCAACGACCAGTTCCGACACTTCAATTTTTGTTCGATGCAATAAAAGGGTTAGAAACAAGAGTATAAGTGTTATTCTTTGCTTTTACGTGAAACATTGACTACAATGTGGATTGGTGAGAGAACTGGATACGAAAGGAAGAATTATATGGAGATAAAAGAAATCTCTGTTCCGCAACAAGGTGTTGTAGCGGACTATATGAACGGTAAAAAAGAGATACAGTCATGTTTTGATTATATGTTAACAGAAGATGCTTTTAAACAGCGTTTACATGATTTGCGTGAAAGGGAGTTTTTCCGCCAAGATGTAGTAGCGCATTTATTAGAATATAATACAAAATTACAAGCGGGAGAATCTACACTTCAAAATGTAAAAGCGCTTGGAGATGAAAATACATATGTTGTAATAGCTGGACAACAAGCGGGGTTATTAACTGGACCGCTTTATACAATTCATAAAGTTATTTCAATTTTAAAGCTTGCAAAGGAAAAAGAAGAAAGTTTAGGGGTGAAAGTTGTCCCTGTCTTCTGGATTGCGGGTGAAGACCATGATATGGATGAGATTAACCATACTTTTTTAGCGAAAAATAAAAAGATGAAAAAAACTATTTTTTATGATCGTAATCCGAAAAAGGCGAGTGCTTCTGAGTCTGAACTTTCTGTTGAAGATTGTAGAAATTGGATTGAAGAGATTTTTAAAACATATCCAGAAACAAATTTTACAAAGGATGTATTAAAATTTGTTGATGATGCTTTGGAAAAATCGAATACGTATGTAGATTTCTTTGCTTATCTTATTACGAAAATCTTTGCTAATTCTGGTTTAATCCTTGTTGATTCACATCATCCTGAATTAAGAAAGTTAGAAATTCCATTTTTTAAGCGAATTATAAGTAAGTATAAAGAGGTACAAGAGGGCCTTCGTAATCAGCAGGAAGTAATTAAAGAACTAGGATACAAACCGATTATTGAAACGAAGTCTCATGCAGTGCATATATTTATGGAAATAGATAATGAACGAGTATTGCTTGAAGAGCATCAAGGTAAGTTTGTTGGAAAGGATGGGGCGCATTCATTTTCATACGAAGAGTTGATTGAAGAGATGGAGAGAAATCCGGCACGTTTTAGTAATAATGTTGTAACACGTCCTCTTATGCAAGAGTATGTATTTCCTACGCTCGCATTTATTGGAGGTCCAGGGGAATTAGCTTATTGGAGTGAATTACAACAAGTATTCCATACTGTCGGTTTTCAAATGCCACCTGTCGTTCCTCGTCTTACAATTACTTATGTGGAGAGATGTATAGCGACAGATTTATTCGATCTGCAATTGAGAGAAAGTGATCCGTTTTTAAATGATGTCGATAAACTGCGTGAAAACTGGTTGTCTAATCAAATAGAGGAACCGATTGATAATCATTTTGAAAAGGCGAAAAAAGAAATTGCCGATATTCATACATCTTTACAGCAATTTGTAAAGAAAATAGAGCCGGGGTTAAGTGCGTTTGCAGGGAAAAACGAATTGAAAATTAATGAACAAATTGAACTGCTGGAAAGAATGTTGAAAAGAAATGTTGAGAAAAAGTATGAGGTTCAGCTAAATAAATTTCGCCGTATACAATTCGCACTTCGTCCATTAGGTGCGCCGCAAGAACGTGTGTGGAATGTATGTTATTATTTAAATCAGTTTGGTTTGGATTTCGTTGATCGTGTAATGGAAAACCCTTTTTCTTGGGACGGAAAACATCATGTTATAAAACTATAAAATCTTGCTCCTTGGAGCAGGATTTTATTTTTATTCCGTTGAATTTACTGTGAAGTGATTTTTTTCTGAATTATCAATCAAAAAAATAGATGTGATAATTGTGTTGGATACTTAAATATATGACAAAATAGCACAAAATGTAAACGTATTATTCGCTTTTTCGACAGTTTTTTATTTAAATTCCCGCAAAAGATGATAAAATTTAGTATATAATAAAAGAAAATAGCGATTTGTATAGTATGTTGCCTTTATTGGTAAGTTAAATGAGTCGTTCTTTCGTATTATTTCATTCTCTAAGCGTGAAAGATGTGTTTAGAGGAAGGGATACATTCAACATAATTAATTGGAAAAAGAGTAGGTGCAACAATGTTTAAACACGTAACAGTGCTTTTAAAGGAAACAGTAGACGGCTTAGATATAAAGCCAGATGGTACATATGTAGATTGTACACTGGGGGGAGGAGGACATAGTTCTTATTTATTATCCCAATTAACTGAAGGTGGAAAATTAATAGCGTTTGATCAAGATGAGATAGCGATTCAAAACGCGAAAGAAAAGTTCTCTTCATACGGTGAACAGTTTATAACAGTAAAGAGTAACTTCCGCTATTTAGCTGAAAAACTGCAGGAAATAGGTATAACAGAAGTAGACGGTATTTTATTTGATTTAGGTGTTTCATCCCCACAATTAGATACACCAGAGCGAGGCTTTAGTTATCATCATGATGCACCGTTAGATATGCGGATGGATCAAGATGCCCCATTAACAGCATATGATGTTGTAAATAGTTGGTCATATGAACAACTTGTAAGGATTTTCTTCCAATACGGTGAAGAGAAATTTTCAAAACAAATTGCAAGAAAAATTGAAGCTTATCGTGAGAATAAAGCTATTGAAACGACAGGAGAATTAGTAGAGCTAATTAAAGAAGGTATTCCGGCTCCTGCTCGTAGAACTGGTGGGCATCCTGCTAAGCGAGTGTTTCAGGCAATTCGTATAGCTGTAAATGATGAATTAAAAGTATTTGAAGAAGCATTGGAATCTGCTATTGAGATGGTTAAGCCAGGTGGAAGAGTTAGTGTTATAACATTCCATTCATTAGAAGATCGTATTTGTAAAACAACGTTTAAGCGAAATAGTACAACGCCACAATTGCCGCCAGGATTACCGATTATTCCTGATGAATTTAAGCCAAAATTAAAGCTTATTACAAGAAAACCGATTTTACCTTCTGATATAGAGCTAGAAGAAAATAATCGTGCGCGTTCTGCGAAGTTGAGAATCGCTGAAAAACGATAAAAGGGAGAGAGAGGTATGACTAATTTAGCTGTAAAGTACAAACAACAAGCGCAAGAAGAGGTGCAAATTCAAACGCCCCCACAGCAGATGGTTAAGCCGAAAGTTAAAGCGAAAATTACAAGAATCGAAAAACTGTTGTATGTAGCGTTTATTGGCTTTTTATTGTATGCCTGTGTCGCGTTTATTGGAAATAAAGCAGGCCTTTATCAAGTTAATGTAGAAGCAGCGACGATAGAAGAAAAAATTGTACAGCAGCAAAAAGAAAATCAAGAATTACAAGCTGAAGTAGAGAAGTTAAGTCGCTATGAACGAATCGCTGAAGTTGCAAAAAAACACGGGCTAGAAATTAATGCGAATAATGTGAAAGGCCTCAAATAAGGCAATAGGTGTGAAGGAACGATGAAGAAGAATATGACTAAATTTCATACCAATAAGGGAGCAGGTTATTTTATGATATTTTTCCTCCTGCTCTTTTTGCTGTTATTAGCCCGATTTTTTTACATACAATCAACAGGAACAGTTCATAATCAAGATTTAGATGCACTTGCTAAACAAAAGCATAGTAAAACAGGAGTTCTTGAAGCGAACAGAGGAACCATTTATGATCAAAACGGTCATGTGTTAGCGCAAGACGCAAACTCTTATAAAATAGTAGCCGCCCTAAAAGGTGCTAACTCTGTTGAGAATAAAGAAGATACTGCAAAGAAAATTGCAGGAGTACTTGGAAAAGGCGAAGAGGATATTTTAGCTTCTTTAAATAAGGAAGGTAGAAGTCAAGTCGAATTTGGAACGTTAGGTAAGGATTTGACGAAAGAAAAGAAGGAACAAATAGAAGCGTTGAAGTTGCCGGGAATATCTTTTATTACAGAAAATGCAAGGGTGTATCCAAACGGTGATTTCGCATCTTACGTTATAGGTCATGCAAAACCAAATGAGAATGGAACCTCGGTAGGTCAATTTGGCATAGAGAAAAGCTTGGATAAATATTTAAGTGCTTCTAACGGAGAAGTAGCATATACAGGTGACCGTAAAGGTGTGTCTCTTGATGGTGGAAAAGTTAATGTAAAGGCACCTAAAAATGGAGATAACGCGTATTTAACAATTGATCACCGTGTCCAAAGTTATTTAGAAGACGCGATGAAAGCAGCAAGTAAGCAATATGAACCAGAAAGTTTAATAGGGATTGTTGCAGATCCGAAAACTGGAAAAATATTAGCGACGTCTACTAAACCTAGTTATGACCCTAATGATCGTCAAATTAAATATTTCTTCAATGACGCAATTGCCAATGCATTTGAACCTGGATCAACAATGAAAATTTTCACGTTAGCGGCAGCTATTAATGAAGGTGTGTACAAAGGGCAAGATTATTATCAGTCCGGGACATATCAAGTCGGAAATAGGAAAATAAAAGATCATAACGGCGGTGCTGGTTGGGGCTCTATCACGTTTGATGAAGGGGTAGAACGTTCTTCAAACGTAGCGTTTGCAATTTTAGGAGATCAAAAACTTGGTCCAGAACGTTTCCGAAAATATATTCATAGTTTTGGATTAGATGAAAAAACGAACATTGATTTATCAGGTGAAGGATCGAATACAATTTTATTTGATCAGCAAATACAACAAGTGACAACAGCTTTTGGACAAGGTTCCACTGTAACACCAATTCAGCTTGTACAAGCTGCAACAGCTATTGCAAATGATGGGAAAATGATGAAACCTTATGCAATTGATAAAATTGTAGATCCGATAACAGGGAAAGTAAAATTAGAACATAAGCCAGAAGAAGTAGGAAAACCTGTTACAAAGGAAACAGCAGCGCAAGTAAGACAGTTATTAGAACGTGTTGTTACATCTCCGAAAGGTACAGGGACAGCTTATAAAATTGATGGATATTCAGTTGGTGGTAAAACAGGTACAGCGCAAATTCCGGATGGAAAAGGCGGCTATATGACAGGAAGACAGAATTATATATTCTCATTCTTAGGTATGGCACCAATGGACGACCCACAACTTGTTGTTTATGTAGCTGTAAAACAGCCGAAATTAAAAGATGATGAGAACGGTGCACAGCCTTTAGCTGATATTTTTAAATATGTAACAAAAAATAGTTTAGAGTATTTAAAGATTAAGCCAAATGAAGTGAAAGATCCGAAAAAACATCTGAAAGAGCAACAAACTACTGTTCCAGATGTAACTGGTAAAACGATGGCTGAAGCGGGGAAAGCAATTGATAAAGCAAAACTTCGTCCAATCGTATTAGGTGAAGGGAAAGTACAGCAACAAGTACCAAAAGCGACTGAACAAACATTGAAAGGCGACCGAGTCTTCTTGGTAGGAGATAAGCCTACAATGCCAAATATACAAGGATGGGCACTGCGTGATGTTATGAATTTAGCGAAGACATTACAGCTTAACTTGAAGCCTTCTGGTACAGGATACGTAACAGAACAAAGTGTGGCGGAAGGAACATTATTACAACCTGGTACAGAATTAGGTGTCACACTCGTACCGCCACTCGAACCACAACAAGAAGCAGAAAAGCCGTAATGGTAAAAGAGAAGAAGTTCTAATTAAATAAGTACAAGCATATATTGGAACAAGCTAGGCGTAAGGGAGGCTTGTTCCGATATGCGTGTATCAAATGTAACAGTTAGAAAACGACTTATTTTTATACTTATATCAGGTATACTTATCTTCACTATTATCGATATTCGTCTTGGATATGTGCAATTTTTTCTTGGGAATATGTTAACGGATCGTGCGAAAGATTCATGGAGTCGTAATATTACTTTTGAACCCGAACGTGGGAAAATTTTAGACCGAAATGGTGTGGAACTTGCCACGAATAAAAGTGCTCCAACTGTCTTTGTTGTACCGAGGCAAATTGAAAAACCAGCAGAGACTGCAGAGAAGTTAGCTGCAGTATTAGGTGTGGAAAAAGATGAGATTTATAAGAGGATTACAAAAAAAGAATCGATTGTAAGGTTAGATAAAGGCGGAAGGAAAATATCACATGACAAAGCGAAAGAGGTACGAGGCTTAAGTTTGAAGGGCGTGTATATCGCAGAGGATTCTATCCGGTACTACCCATTTGGGAATTTTTTATCACATGTATTAGGTTTTGCAGGTAGCGATAACCAAGGTCTTATGGGACTAGAAAAATATTATGATAAGGAGCTAAATGGGGACAAAGGTCATGTGCGTTTTTTTGCAGATGCGAAAGGACAAAGGATGCCTAATGTTGGTGATGATTTCAAAAAACCAGAAGCTGGTTTAAATTTAGGATTAACAATCGATGCGCGTATTACAAGGATTATGGAAAGAGAAATGAATATTGCGGAGTCAACTTATAATCCAGACGGTATGATTGCGATTGCAATGAATCCTAAAAATGGTGAAATTTTAGGTATGTCTAGTCGGCCGAGTTTTGATCCAGCGGATTTTCAAAGTGTCTCTCCAGAAGTGTATAACAGAAATCTACCTGTGTGGAGTACGTATGAGCCTGGTTCAACATTTAAGATCATTACATTAGCTGCAGCATTGAATGAAAATTTAGTAGACTTAGAGAAGGATACGTTTTATGATGATGGAGCAGCTGAAGTCGGTGGAGCTAGATTGAAATGCTGGAAAGCAGGAGGTCATGGCAGTCAAACGTTTTTAGAAGTCGTTCAAAACTCATGTAACCCGGGATTTATTGAACTTGGTGATCGCCTTGGTAAAGACCGATTATTTAAATACATTCGTAATTTTGGTTTTGGGCAGAAGACTGGAATTGACTTGCAAGGTGAAGGCAGTGGGATTTTATTTAATTTAGATAAAGTTGGTCCAGTAGAGCAAGCAACAACTTCATTCGGCCAAGGGGTTTCTGTTACACCAATTCAACAAGTAGCAGCTGTAGCGGCGGCTGTAAATGGTGGAACATTGTATCAGCCGTATATAGCTAAGGAGTTTATTGATCCAAAAAATAATCAAGTTGTTAGTAAAAAGACACCTGTTGAGAAAAGAAAAGTTATTTCCAAGGAAACTTCAGAAAAAGTTCGTTATGCATTAGAGAATGTTGTAGCGAAAGGTTCTGGTAAAGGAGCTTATATTGATGGATATCGTGTAGGTGGAAAAACGGGTACTGCTCAAAAGGTGAAAGATGGTAAATATTTAGAGAATAATTATATTGTATCTTTTATCGGATTTGCTCCAGCGGATGATCCAGAGATTGTTGTGTATGTTGCTGTGGATAATCCAAAAGGGGTTACACAGTTTGGTGGAGTGGTAGCAGCTCCAATTGTCGGGAATATCCTTCGAGATGCTCTTCCTGTTATGGGAGTGAAACCGAGAAAAGAACAAGTTGAGAAAGAATATAAATGGGGCGATACACCAACTGTGGAAGTTCCGAATTTAATTGGAATGAAAAAGAAAGACTTACAAACACAACTCGTCGATTTGCAGCTTGATATAAGTGGAGATGGAGAGAAAGTAATTAAGCAATCACCAGAAGCGGGAGCTAAAGTAAAAGAAGGCTCAAAAATTAGAATTTACTTCGGGAATTAAAGGTAACATAGTACGTTTTATGGTACAATTGGTGGAAGTGAGTTCTTTATAGAACAGTTACTTAATGTGAGACAATAAGTGTCTCATTCATAAATAGGCCAGTAGCACTTACCTCCTTATATAGGAGGTAATGTGTTGCTTACTGAAAAAAAGATAAATAAACAATGTAGAGAGGGTTTAGTGAAATGAAGTTGCATACACTTTTATCATGTTTGCATGATTTTCCAGTTGTTCCAAAAGAAAATCCAGAAATCACATCTATAGAAGCTGATTCACGTAAAGTGAAAGAAGGAAGCTTATTTGTATGTATGAAAGGATATACGGTTGATAGCCATGATTTTGCTAAGCAAGCAGCGGCACAAGGAGCGGCTGCTATTGTTGCGGAAAGACCAATTGATGTTGACGTTCCAGTTGTACTTGTGAAAAATACTTTTCGTTCGTTAGCGGTTTTAGCTGATTATTTTTATGGTCAACCGACACACAAGTTACATTTAATCGGAATTACAGGTACAAATGGAAAGACAACAACATCGCATATTATGGATGAGATTATGCGAGCACATGGTCATAAAACAGGGCTAATTGGGACGATTAATATGAAAATCGGTGATGAAACATTTGAGGTGAAAAATACAACACCAGATGCACTAACACTTCAACAGACGTTTTCAAAAATGGTTGAACAAGGTGTGGACAGCACGGTAATGGAAGTTTCGTCACATGCGTTAGATCTTGGTCGTGTACACGGATGTGATTACGATGTAGCGGTGTTTACGAATTTAACACAAGATCATTTAGATTATCATAAAACGATGGAAGAATATAAACATGCAAAAGGGTTACTATTTGCACAGCTTGGCAATAGTTATAATCATAATCGTGAAAAGTACGCTGTGCTGAATAGCGATGATAATGTAACAGAAGAGTATATGAGAAGTACTGCAGCAACAGTTGTAACATATGGTATTGATACAACAAGTGACATTATGGCAAAAAATATCGTTATGACGAGTGGCGGGACTACATTTACGCTTGTCACACCGTATGAAAGTGTAAATGTTACGATGAAATTAATAGGTAAATTCAATGTATATAACGTACTTGCAGCAACAGCAGCAGGACTTGTTTCGGGTGTGAAATTACAAACAATCATTGCTGTTATAAAAGAACTAGCTGGGGTTCCAGGACGTTTTGAAGTTGTTGATGGCGGACAAAATTATACAGTTATTGTTGATTACGCGCATACGCCGGATAGTTTAGAAAATGTATTAAAAACTGCAAAACAATTTGCAAAAGGTGATGTGTATTGTATCGTTGGTTGTGGCGGCGATAGGGATCGAACAAAGAGACCGATAATGGCAAGTGTTGCAACAAAATATGCAACTCATGCAATTTATACATCAGATAATCCAAGAAGTGAAGATCCAGCGGCTATTTTAGATGATATGGTACAGGGTGCAAGTGGGAATAATTATGAAGTGATTATTGATAGAAAAGAAGCGATACACCATGCGATCGCTAATGTGAAAGCAGATGATATCATTATTATTGCTGGTAAGGGTCATGAAACGTATCAAATTATTGGTAAAGAAGTTCATCATTTTGATGATCGTGAAGTTGCGAAAGAAGCAATTACAGGGCGTTTAAACAACGAAGAGTAACAACGTGAGAGGAGGACTACATGTGCTTGAGCAAGGTTTATTAGTAACGGCTGGGGTAGCATTCTTAATTTCTGTTGCCCTTTCGCCATTGTTTATTCCATTTTTAAGAAAATTAAAGTTCGGACAGAGTATTCGTGATGAGGGACCAAAGTCACATCAAAAAAAATCAGGGACACCGACAATGGGCGGTATTGTCATATATGTATCTATGATGGTCACTTCACTTATTATGGCGATTAAGTTTAATCATTTAGGTGCAGAGGTTTCGTTATTATTATTAGTGACATTTGGTTATGGATTGATTGGATTTTTAGATGACTACATAAAGGTAGTTAAGAAGAGAAATCTTGGTTTAACATCAAAACAAAAATTAGTAGGTCAGCTTGTTATTGCTATTGCGTTCTTTTTAATTGGAAAAGGGCAAGCATTTCACACATATATCATGATTCCAGGTACGGATGTTAAGTTTGAATTAGGTTGGGCGTATTTTGTACTTGTGCTATTTATGCTAATCGGTGGCTCGAATGCGGTTAACTTAACTGATGGTTTAGATGGTTTATTATCAGGAACAGCGGCTATTGCATTTGGAGCATTTAGTATTATTGCAGTAGCGCAAGAACAATTTGGAGTTGCGATATTCTGTATGGCAGTTGTAGGAGCAGTACTGGGATTTTTAGTATTCAACGCGAATCCAGCAAAAGTATTTATGGGGGATACAGGTTCCTTAGCTTTAGGTGGAGCTATCGCAGCTGTAGCAATTTTATTAAAACAAGAATTACTACTTGTAATTATTGGTGGAGTATTCGTAATGGAAACTTTATCTGTTATTATTCAAGTTATTTCGTTTAAAACAACAGGAAAACGTGTCTTTAAAATGAGTCCATTACACCACCATTATGAATTATGTGGTTGGTCAGAATGGCGCGTTGTTGTAACGTTTTGGTCTGTAGGATTTTTATTAGCTGTGTTAGGAATTTATATCGGGGTGTGGATGTAATTGAAAACTGTAACTGAATTTCAAAATAAAAATATTCTTGTATTAGGCATTGCAAAGAGTGGTTATGCAGCAGCTACTTTGTTGCAAAAATTAGGGGCGAATGTCATTGTAAATGACGGAAAGCCTTTAGCAGACAATGTACTTGCTGCAGAATTACAAGCAAAAGGAATGGACGTTGTATGCGGTGGCCATCCTTTAGAATTATTAGAGAGAAATATTTCTCTTGTCGTTAAAAATCCAGGAATCCCGTATTCTAATCCAATATTAGTTGCTGCGAAAGAAAAAGAAATTCCAATTGTTACGGAAGTTGAATTAGCATATCGTATTTCAAAAGCACCATTTGTTGGAATTACAGGGTCTAATGGTAAAACGACGACAACAATGCTGACATTTGAAATGTTAAAAGAAGGGCAAAAGCATCCTGTTATTGCAGGGAATATAGGAACTGTAGCTTGTGAAGTAGCACAGGATGCAAAAGAAAATGAAGTTGTAGTTACAGAGCTTTCATCGTTCCAATTGATGGGAGTAGAATCGTTCCAACCTAAAATTGCAGCGTTCTTAAACTTATTTGAAGCCCACTTAGATTACCATGGGACGAAGAAGGAATATGGTTTAGCAAAAGCAAATGTTTTTAAAAACCAAACAGAAAACGATTATAGTGTAATAAATGCGGATGATGCAGATGTGATGGAGTTATCTGCGGATACTAAAGGTCAAAAAATCCTGTTTTCGACAACGAAAGAAATTGAAGATGGTGCGTGTATAAAAGATAACGCTCTTTATTTCAAAGGTGAAAAAGTTGTTGAAGTAAGTGATATCGTTTTACCTGGTCAACATAATCTAGAAAATATTTTAGCTGCGATGAGTATTGCGAAATTATTAGGTACTTCTAATGAAGCAATTACGGTCGTGTTAAAACGTTTTACTGGTGTAAAACATCGTTTAGAATATGTAACAACGATTAACAACCGTAAGTTTTATAATGATTCAAAAGCAACGAATATGTTAGCGACTGAGAAAGCACTATCTGCGTTTACACAACCGATTGTGTTACTAGCAGGTGGGCTTGATCGCGGAAATGAATTCGATGATTTAATTCCGTATTTCAAAAATGTAAAAGCGATTGTAACATTTGGACAAACAGCTCCCAAACTAGTAAGAGCGGCAGAAAAAGCGGGATTAGATATAATTGAAAGTGTCGATACTTTAGATGAAGCAGTGGTGAAAGCTTATGCTCATTCTAAAGAAGATGATGTTGTTCTTCTTTCTCCAGCGTGTGCAAGCTGGGATCAATTTAAAACATTTGAAGAAAGAGGAGACATTTTTATACAAGCTGTGCATAAACTTATATAAAGTAAATCAAAACATCAGTAGGCTAACACCTACTGATGTTTTGTTACATAGGGCAAAAGGTTCTGCCTAAAGAGGTGGTGTTTGTGGGTAATGAAGAAAACGCCTGATTTTATTCTCATCATCGTAACACTTTCATTGTTGACAATCGGAATGATTATGGTTTATAGTGCGAGTGCAGTTTGGGCCTCTTATAAAATGGGGGACTCATTCTTTTTTGCCAAAAGACAATTACTGTTTGCGGGTCTTGGTGTAGTAGCTATGTTTTTTATTATGAAAATTGATTATTGGGTGTGGCGTACGTATTCAAAAGTAATTTTGCTAGTTTGCTTCATTCTTCTTATTCTCGTTCTTATTCCTGGAGTAGGTCTTGTTCGAGGAGGAGCACGAAGTTGGATTGGGATCGGAGCATTTTCGATTCAACCGTCAGAATTTATGAAGTTTGCGATGATTATTTTCTTGGCAAAGTTTTTAGCGGAACGGCAAAAATTGATTACATCTTTTAAACGTGGTTTATTACCGGCTCTTAGTTTTGTGTTTCTTGCTTTTGGGATGATTATGTTACAGCCAGACCTTGGGACAGGAACGGTAATGGTTGGGACATGTATCATTATGATATTTATTTCGGGAGCGAGGGTCTTTCACTTTGCGATGTTTGGTTTGCTTGGTGTAGCAGGGTTTGTAGGGTTAATCGCATCAGCACCGTATCGAATGAAGCGCATTACATCATATTTAGACCCGTGGGCAGATCCGCTTGGAAGTGGATTTCAAATTATCCAATCATTACTCGCAATTGGACCCGGTGGATTATTTGGACTTGGGCTTGGACAAAGTAGACAAAAATTTCTTTATTTACCTGAACCACAAACTGACTTTATATTTGCAATCTTATCCGAGGAATTAGGTTTTATTGGTGGTTCATTTGTGTTATTATTATTTAGTCTATTATTATGGCGCGGGATTCGTATCGCATTAGGAGCGCCAGATTTATATGGTACGTTTTTAGCAGTAGGTATTGTGGCGATGATTGCGATTCAAGTAATGATTAATGTTGGTGTTGTAACAGGACTGATGCCCGTTACGGGTATTACCTTGCCGTTTTTAAGTTATGGTGGATCAAGTTTGACATTAATGTTAATGGCAGTAGGTGTATTATTAAATATAAGTCGCCATTCTCGCTACTAAACCCTGTTTATAAGACAGGGTTTTTCGTATGTGTGTAAAAATGCAATATGTATATAGAAATAAATATAATGGAAATAAGAAAAGAGAAGCGGAGGAGTTAGTAGTGCGTGTATTAGTGAGTGGTGGGGGTACTGGTGGTCATATTTATCCAGCTCTTGCTTTAATTAGAGAAATAAAAAAGTTAAATCCAGAAGCAAGATTTTTATATATTGGTACGGAAAATGGACTAGAGAGTACAATCGTTCCAAAAGCAGGTATACCATTTCAATCTATTGTTATAAGCGGATTTAAACGAAAAATATCATTAGATAATGTGAAAACAGTAATGCGTTTTCTAAAAGGTGTACAGGATAGTAAACGATATATTCGTCGTTTTAATCCGGATATCGTAATTGGAACGGGTGGATATGTATGTGGACCAGTTGTATACGCTGCAGCCAAATTAGGTATTCCGACTATTGTACATGAACAAAATAGTGTACCAGGTGTAACGAACAAATTTTTAAGTCGTTATGTTGATAAAGTTGCTGTTTGTTTTGAAGCAGCTACAGAGCATTTTCCAGAGTCAAAAGTGGTAATGACAGGTAATCCGCGAGCATCAGAGGTAATGGATCAAAATGGAATGAAAGGGAAACGTTCAGTTGGGCTTTCTCTTCCTAAAAAGTCTGTACTTATATTTGGTGGAAGTCGTGGGGCTAGACCGATTAACGATGCCTTCGTTGAAGCAATTGAACAGTTTGGGAACAAAAGCTACGAAATACTATATGTAACAGGTGAAGTACATTATGACAAAGTGATGGAAGCCGTGAAGCAAAAAGGGAACCCGAACAATGTTATTATTAAGCCGTTCATTCATAATATGCCAGAGGTACTAACTGGTGTAGACCTTGTTGTTTCAAGGGCTGGGGCAACAACACTTGCAGAATTAACAGCGTTAGGAAAACCAAGTGTGTTAATACCGAGTCCGTACGTAACAAATAATCATCAGGAAAAGAATGCACGTTCAGTTGTTGATAAAGGAGCGGCAAAAATGTTACTTGAAAAAGATTTAACAGCTGAAACACTTATTCGTGATATTGATGAGATTTTATTGGATGCACAAACATTACAAAATATGAAGCTAGCTGCTAAGAAACTAGGTATTCCAGATGCAGCAAATAAGCTGTATGAAGTAATGAATAAGCTTGTAAAAAAATAAAGTGAGGCTTTAATCAGTGGGGAGTGATTCTCTCTCGTTGATTATTACCTTTCACTAATCGGATGTTTACTGGCATCCCGATACCGCCTAACTTCTTTGTTACCGCCGAATTTTGATTTAGGAGCTGTAATGCCCGTAAATAGAGGGATAACGTTAGGTGAACGCCCTGCATATTATTGTCATAAGGAGACTTAATATGGGGGAGATTGTCTATGGAACAATTAGTAAATGAGCTTATAGAAGCAGACGTTGGTCGTGTTTTAGTTAACGAGTCGTTAGCGCGTTATACAACTATGAAAATAGGTGGACCAGCGGATATTTTAATTGTGCCTAAGCATGTAGCCGGTATTGAAAAAACATTACAGTTAGTAAAGCAATACAAAACGAAGTGGACTGTAATTGGGCGCGGTTCAAACCTTCTTGTATCTGATCGAGGCATAGAAGGTGTTGTTATTCGTTTAGGAGAAGGATTAGATCACTTAGAGGTCGAAAAACATAAGGTAAGAGTTGGTAGTGGATATTCTCTTATTAAATTGTCAACTTTACTTAGTCGTCAAGGGTTAGCTGGATTGGAGTTTGCAAGCGGCATTCCAGGAAGTGTCGGTGGTGCAGTATATATGAATGCAGGTGCACATAAATCGGATATATCGAGTGTATTATCGAAGGCTCTCATTCTGTTTGAAGACGGTACAATTGACTGGTTAACGAATAAAGAACTGGAGTTTTCTTATCGGGCATCTGTATTGCAAACGAAACGGCCTGGTATTGTTTTAGAGGCGGAGTTTCAATTACAGGCGGGAAAACGTGAAGAAATTGTACGTAGCATGCAAAATAATAAAGATTACCGCCGTGAAACGCAACCATGGAATCACCCGTGTGCAGGAAGTATATTTCGGAATCCAATCCCACATTTTGCAGGCGATTTAGTAGAAAAAGCAGGGCTTCGTGGTTATAGGATTGGTGGAGCTCAAATTTCTCAAATGCATGGCAATTTTATTGTTAATACCGGGGGAGCTTCAGCGCAAGATGTATTGTCCTTAATTGAATTAATAAAACATACAATTAAGGATAAATTTGATGTAGATATGCACACAGAAGTAGAAATCATTGGAAGATAACGGTTATTCGTTCCGCTCATTATCATTTATGTTATAATAAGAAGATAAGAACGGCATGAGGAACATGCCGTTCTTTATGTTACATAGGGGGATCGTACATGAATAATAGTAAAGTGATTAAACTACAAGATCGTGTACCA
Source organism: Bacillus sp. AFS012607 (assembly GCF_002558005.1). Taxonomy (NCBI): domain Bacteria; kingdom Bacillati; phylum Bacillota; class Bacilli; order Caryophanales; family Bacillaceae; genus Bacillus; species Bacillus sp. AFS012607. The sequence continues at coordinate 212,209 of NZ_NTVM01000012.1, read as the reverse complement.
AAATTGAAAAATCAAAAGAAAAAAAACAAAAAAAATGTTAATCATCGATTGATTTTATACATATCAATTTTATTTTTATTAGTGCTCTTTTTAATTTATTTTCGGTCTCCGCTTAGTAATATAAAAAAGATTAGTGTGTTTGGAAATCATTATATGACGGATGAGCAAGTAATGAAGGATTCAGGCGTGACATATGATACAAGTTATTTCCGAGTGACAGCACATAAAGCTGAAGAAAACTTAACGAAGCGAAAAGAAATTAAAGCAGTAAATGTAAAAAAACGTTTTCCAAACAAGATTGATGTTCATATTGAAGAATATTTAACGATTGGTTATATAAATAAAGAGGGAAAATTACAACCGTTATTAGAGAATGGAAAAACACTTGATGTACTACCTAATGGAAAACTTCCTGTTGCAGCACCGATTTTCGAACCTTTTAAAGAAGAGAAAATGAAGGAGTTAATCGCTGAACTAGAAAAATTAACACCAGCTATTTTAAAATCTATTTCGGAGATTCGCTATTCTCCAACGAATGCGAATGAAGATCATCTTACTTTATATATGAATGAAGGTTATGAAGTGAGCACTACGATTCAAAATTTCGCAAAACGTATGGAAGCCTATCCGCTTATTTTAAAAACAATTGAGCCAGGTAAGAAGGTATTAATTGATTTAGAAGTAGGTGCATATACGAAAGAATTAGGTGCGGAAGAAAAAAAAGAATAGAATGGTAGTTTTCGTTGCTTATAGCAGAAAAAACAAAACAAACGTTCTATTATATGCATACGAATTTAGAAGAATGGTTCATTTGATGAAAAATATGTAAAAATTCTTAGATTCATACTAGTATTGGTACAAGTTTCACTTTTCTATGAGTACATCTTAGTGTAGACTTATACTTGGCGGTAAACTTTACACTCGAAATAGAATTATTTCAAGATAAGCAGTTATTCATAGTTTACTGCGATATTCTTAATTGAATGCTAAATAAAAATAAGAAAAATATAGGGTTAAAAAAGGGAAACGTATAAAGACGTTGAATATTTTTCTTATAAATAGTAAAGTTGCGATTGTTGTTCCATATATTGAGTTGTATGGTATAAATAAAGAAGGAGGTGCCAAAGAATGAACAGCAATGAAATATATGTTAGTCTTGACATCGGTACATCCAATGTTAAAGTCATCATTGGTGAAATGGTTAATGACAGCTTAAACATTATTGGTGTTGGAAATGTAAAATCAAATGGTTTAAAGAAGGGATCGATAGTTGATATAGACGAGACTGTTCGATCAATTAAAAAAGCAATTGAACAAGCTGAGCGTATGGTGGGAATCCATATTGAGCAAGTTGTAGTAGGTGTCAATGCAAACCAGGTACAGCTACTTCCTTGTCACGGAGTAGTCGCTGTTTCAAATGAAGATCGTGAAATCGGGAATGAAGATGTCTTACGCGTTCTAGATGCAGCACAAGTTGTGTCAATTGCTCCAGAACGTGAGTTTATTGATGTGGTACCTCGACAGTTCATCGTAGACGGTCTTGACGAGATTAACGATCCACGCGGGATGATCGGTGTAAGATTAGAAATGGAAGGTACACTTATTACAGGCTCGAGAACTTTACTACATAACCTACTTCGTTGTGTAGAAAAAGCAGGTCTTGAAATTGTTGATATTTGTCTTCAACCTTTAGCGGCTGCAACAGTTGCTATATCTTCAGATGAAAAAAATAGAGGAGTAGCCCTTGTTGATATGGGGGGAGGATCTACAACTTTATCTATTTTTAAAGACGGAGAGTTACAAGCGACGAGCGTATTACCATTAGGTGGAGACCATATAACGAAGGATATTGCAATTGGGTTGAAAACTTCAACAGAAAATGCAGATCAAATTAAGTTGAAATATGGACATGCTTTTTATGATACAGCATCTGAAGAAGAGATGTTTACGGTTCCTATTATGGGAAGTGATCAAACAGAACAATATTCTCAGTTGGAATTATCGGATATAATAGAGGCTCGTGTAGAGGAAATTTTAATGTTTGTTCAAGATGAAGTGCGTAAGTTAGGAGTAAAGCAAGTGGCTTCTGGTTATGTACTAACTGGCGGAATTGCTTCTATGCCAGGTGTTCTTGATCTTGCATATGATATTTTACATGAAAATGTTCGTGTAGCAACTCCTGATTATATTGGTGTGCGTGAGCCCCAATATACAAGCGGAGTTGGATTAATTAAACATTCTTATCAAAAAGCTAAATTACGTGGGAAAAATGTGCAGGAAAAGCAAGAGCATTTTGAAACAGTACCAGCACCAGCACCAACGCCGGTACAACAGCAACCTGCGAAACAAAAAACTCGTAATCAAAACAATAATAATCAAAATGATGACCGTATGATGTCAAAAGTAAAACGTGTATTCCGTTATTTATGGGATTAAAATTGGACACGAAAAATGAGGTTCTAGGGGGATTTCGACATGTTAGAGTTTGATACTACTCAAGATCAATTAGCGAATATAAAAGTTATCGGTGTCGGCGGTGGCGGAAACAATGCTGTAAACCGTATGATTGAACACGGTGTACAAGGTGTAGACTTTATCGCTGTGAACACTGATGCACAAGCATTAAATCTATCAAAAGCTGAAACAAAAATGCAAATTGGTGGAAAATTAACGCGTGGACTTGGTGCAGGCGCAAACCCTGAAGTAGGGAAAAAAGCTGCAGAAGAAAGTAAAGAACAGATCCAAGAAGCACTTCGTGGTGCAGATATGGTCTTCGTAACTGCTGGTATGGGCGGTGGAACTGGAACTGGTGCAGCTCCAGTTGTTGCTCAAGTTGCAAAAGAATTAGGTGCTTTAACAGTTGGTGTTGTAACACGTCCATTTACTTTTGAAGGACGTAAACGTGCAACGCAAGCAGCATCTGGTATTGCAGCATTTAAAGAAAATGTAGATACTCTTATTGTAATTCCAAACGATCGCTTATTAGAGATCGTTGATAAAAATACGCCAATGTTAGAAGCATTCCGTGAAGCTGATAACGTATTACGTCAAGGTGTTCAAGGTATTTCGGATTTAATTGCAACGCCAGGTTTAATTAATTTAGACTTTGCAGACGTAAAGACAATTATGTCTAATAGAGGTTCTGCTTTAATGGGTATTGGTTCTGGTAACGGGGAAAATCGTGCTGCAGAAGCTGCGAAAAAAGCGATTTCTAGTCCATTACTAGAAACATCTATTGATGGAGCTCAAGGTGTTATCATGAATATTACGGGTGGCGCTAACTTAAGCTTATATGAAGTACAAGAAGCGGCAGATATCGTAGCCTCAGCTTCAGATCCAGAAGTAAATATGATCTTCGGTTCTGTTATTAACGAAGGATTAAAAGATGATATCGTTGTAACTGTAATTGCAACTGGTTTTGATGATAGCATTGCAACTCAACCACCAAAACCAATTATTCGTCCGAATGCGAACCACACGCAACAACAGCAACAACCAGTAGCTCAACCTTCAAAACAACGTGAAGTAAAACGTGAAATGAAGCGTGAAGAGCCAGTTGTACATGAACGTCATTCAGATTCAGATGATATCGATATTCCAGCATTTTTACGTAACCGTCGTAGACGATAAAAAAAGGAGCTTTCATGCTCCTTTTTTGTTTTTTAAATGGAAAAGACCTGCTAAGCAGGTCTTTTTTTATTTCGTATATTTCAATATATTTTGTTGGTGAAAATAAGAGTATATCATTCTATGAATTTGTACTTTTATTCTTTACCGACAGATTATGTCTAGAAATCACAAAATAACAAAAAAACACCTCCGCAAATTGACACACTTTCCTATTGGATATGCATTATACTAGTCTCAACTTGAAAAAAGAGGTGAATTGTTTGGTTGTTTACGCCGACGTTGTTTGGTTGTTAAACGCCTGCATTGATTTTCTTCTGCTTTTATTAACAGCTACCGTGTTAAAAAAGAAAATCAAAAGATGGAGGCTTGTGTTAGGGGCATTTATAGGTTCAACTATTGTTATTTTTGCCTTTACTCCTTTTGCTTCTATGATGACACATCCAATTATGAAACTACTGTACTCGTTACTTATTGTGTATACAGCATTTGGGTTTACAACATTTAGAAATTATGCACAGACTGTTTTTACTTTTTACTTTGTAACCTTTATGGTTGGCGGAGGATTAATTGGAACTCATTTCTTTTTGCAAACGAATGAAATGGTAAATGGATTGGTTCAATCTCAGTCAATTTCTTACGGCGATCCAATTAGTTGGTTATTTGTTATTTTTGGCTTTCCGGTAATTTATTATTTTTCTAAAAAGCGTATTGAAAGCGTAGAGGTCACGAAAATACACTATGACCAAATTGTGAAAGTAAAAATTCAATTGGCCGAAGAAGAACTAGAACTGGCAGGTCTTATTGACAGTGGGAACCAACTTTACGATCCATTAACAAAAACACCCGTTATGATTATGCATGTTTCATCATTAGAACATTGCTTACCATCTTGGTTAACAGAACAAATTTATTCCAAAACAGAAATTCCTCAAATACCAGAAAATGATTCTGGTTGGGCGACAAAATTACGTTTAATTCCTTTCCGTGCAGTAGGAGTAGAAAGTCAATTTTTGTGGGCAATTAAGCCTGACAGTGTGCAAGTTGATCATGAAGGTAGTTCTATTGTTGTAAACAAAGTATTAATTGGATTAAATACACAACAACTGTCTACAAATGGGGAGTATCAATGTATTGTGCATCCAAAAATGTTGATTTCACAAAAAATGGTGATCGCTTAATAATGAGAGGCGGGATAATATGATGAAATTAAAATTTTATTTAGTATACCTTTGGTATAAAGTATTGCTGAAATTAGGAATTAAGACCGATGAAATTTATTATATTGGTGGAAGTGAAGCGTTGCCACCACCGTTAACGAAAGAAGAAGAGGAAGTTCTTTTGAATAAATTGCCAAAGGGAGATCAGGCAGCAAGGTCATTACTTATTGAACGTAACTTAAGGCTCGTTGTATATATAGCAAGAAAGTTTGAAAATACAGGGATAAATATTGAAGATTTGATTAGTATAGGAACAATCGGCCTTATTAAAGCGGTAAATACATTTAATCCAGAAAAGAAAATAAAATTAGCAACATATGCATCGCGTTGTATAGAAAATGAAATTTTAATGCATTTACGTCGAAATAACAAAAATCGTTCAGAAGTTTCTTTTGATGAACCGCTAAATATTGATTGGGATGGGAATGAACTGTTGTTGTCTGACGTGTTAGGTACAGATGATGATATTATTACAAAAGATTTAGAAGCTACTGTAGATCGTCACCTTTTAATGAAAGCATTACACCAATTAAATGATCGTGAAAAACAAATTATGGAACTTCGGTTTGGTCTTGCCGGAGGAGAGGAAAAGACGCAAAAAGATGTGGCGGATATGCTTGGGATTTCACAGTCATACATTTCGCGTTTAGAAAAAAGAATTATAAAAAGATTACGAAAAGAATTTAATAAAATGGTGTGAAGAATAAGACCAGCCGTTATGTAGGCTGGTCTTATTCTATTTAGTTGTATTAGGAAAGATAATTTAAATAAAAAATCGTGAAAAAACCATATGCATAAAATCCCCTTCAAAGGAAATACTTTACACTGTACAGCAACTCCCGATAGGAGGGAACACTTTGACGAGAAACAAAGTAGAAATTTGCGGTGTTGATACAGCTAAACTTCCAGTATTAAAAAATGAAGAGATGCGTAAATTATTTCGTGAAATGCAAAGTGGAGAGATAAGCGCAAGAGAAAAATTAGTGAATGGAAACTTACGTCTTGTACTGAGCGTCATCCAAAGATTTAATAACAGAGGAGAATATGTTGACGATTTATTTCAAGTTGGTTGCATTGGACTTATGAAATCAATTGATAATTTTGATTTAGGCCAAAATGTAAAATTTTCAACGTATGCTGTGCCGATGATTATTGGGGAAATACGCAGATATTTGCGTGATAATAATCCAATTCGCGTATCGCGCTCATTGCGAGATATTGCGTATAAAGCTTTGCAAGTAAGAGAAAAGTTGATTGCAGAAAATTCAAAAGAACCAACAGCAATGGATATTGCAAAAGTGCTAGAAGTAACTCATGAAGAGATAGTATTTGCTTTAGATGCGATTCAAGACCCAGTTTCATTATTTGAACCGATTTATAATGATGGAGGAGATCCTATCTTTGTTATGGATCAGTTAAGTGATGAAAAACAAAAGGACGAGCAGTGGGTTGAAGAATTAGCATTAAAAGAAGGAATGAAGCGTTTAAATGATCGAGAGAAAATGATTATTAGAAAACGTTTCTTCCAAGGAAAGACACAGATGGAAGTTGCAGAAGAAATTGGGATTTCCCAAGCGCAAGTATCACGTTTAGAGAAGTCAGCCATTAAACAAATGAATAAAACGATTCAAGGATAAGGTCTCACCAATTATGGTGAGACCTTTTTATATGTAATATGGTTTGTGCTCATAGTAGGGGATTAGTGTTCATATAATGAAACTAGCATGGTGTTTCGTATAGGTGGCTTCCTGTAAATATGAGAAACAGTTTCCAATTCGTCATATAAGGGAGAGGATAAAAATGGTGATACGAATTTCAGAGTTACAGATGAAGGATGTTATAAATATTTCAGATGGAAAAAGGATTGGGAATATTGGAGATATTGAAATTGATATGAACACAGGGAAAATTTGTTCTGTTATTATTTCCAAACAGACACGTATGCTAGGTATTTTTGGAAAAGATGTTGAGATTGTAATTCCTTGGAAGGAAATTGTGAAAATTGGGGAAGATGTCATACTTGTAAGAGTAAATCCTGTTAATTCTGTAACAGAATCAATACAAACACCGACAATTTCATAAAGAATATTACAAATTCCTCTTTTTTTTCTGTTAGGATTATGAAAAAATAAAAGTATGGTAAAATAGACAGGAAGTACCATGCTTTTTTCTGTTATTTTAATTAAAAGGAGCCGCTTTATTATGAGAGAACCATTTAAATATGTGGACGGTATACTGTATTTACAAGCGTGGAAAGAACTTGGAAACATTACTGCTGGATTTACGACAAAAGATGGTGGGATAAGTACGGGCTCCTTTCATGCGATGAATTTAGGATTACATGTGAATGATATCGTGGAGAACGTTCATGAAAACAGACGCATTTTAGCAAATAAGTTACAAAAACCATTAGAAAACTGGATTTGCTCTGAACAAGTTCATGCTCATCATGTTGAAAAAGTAGGGCAACAGGAAAAAGGAAGTGGCGTCTATTCATATGAGGACGGCATTTCAAAAACAGATGGCATTTATACGAGTAATGAAGATGTTCTGTTAACGTCTTGTTACGCGGATTGTGTTCCGCTCTATTTTTATGCACCATCACATGGTATGATAGGACTTGCGCATGCTGGATGGAAAGGCACTGTACAAGAGATTGCAAAGGAAATGATTCAAAAGTGGAATGCAGAAGGTATTTCAAGTGATGAAATTCATGTTGCAATTGGGCCGTCGATCGGATCTTGTTGTTATGTTGTGGATGATCGTGTATTAACAGCAGCACAGGAAGTAGTTAGCGGTGCTGTTCCTCATCAAAAAATTTCTGACGGGCAGTACGCAATTAATTTAAAAGAAATTAATCGTATATTATGTGTACAAGCAGGCATAAAAGAAGAGCATATTGTAATGTCATCTCTTTGTACAAGCTGTGAAGAGCAACTATTTTTCTCTCATCGTCGTGATCAAGGTAAGACAGGAAGAATGTTGAGTTTCATAGGTTTTAAGGAGGAAGGAAGCAAGTGACAGTACAAGAAAATTTAGTGATTGTAAACGAAGCTATTAAAGAATCTTGCGCTCGAGCTGGACGTTCGTTGCAAGATATTAAACTTGTTGCAGTGACAAAAACTGTAGGGATTGAAAAAACAAACGAAGTAATTGAAGCTGGAATTATCGATTTAGGTGAAAATAGAAATGAAGGTTTCTTACAGAAATACGAGCATTTCGGTTCAAAAGTTAATTGGCACTTTATTGGCTCATTACAAACGAGAAAAGTAAAAGAAATCATTAATGAAATTGATTATTTACATTCGTTAGATCGTCTTTCCCTGGCGAAAGAAATTCAGAAACGTGCTGATAAGAAAGTGAAATGCTTTATTCAAGTGAAAACCTCATCCGAAGAATCGAAGCAAGGATTGGCAATAGAAGAGGTTGTTTCTTTTATTCAAAGTTTGCAAGAATTCGATAAAATTGAAGTGGTCGGACTAATGACGATGGCTCCATTTACAGAAGAAGAGGAAGAAATCAGACGCTGTTTTAAGGAATTACGTATGCTACAAACAGAGGTGCAGGAGCTAGAGTTATTACATGCGCCATGTAAAGAATTATCAATGGGAATGTCCAACGATTACACGATTGCAATTGAAGAAGGGGCTACATATATTCGTTTGGGAACGATTTTAGTAGGAAAAGCGTAAAAGGAAGGAGAATCTTATTATGAGTTGGTCAAAAGTAAAATACTTCTTTTTTGATACACCGGAAGAAAAAGAAGCAGCTCAATATGGTTATGAAAAGGAGCAAACAGACATGAAAAAGCAGCAAGATCCACCAGAACAACAAGATGTTACGTTTCCGAAAGCGCAACCGAAGCAAAATGTTGTGAGTATTGAAACAGCAAAACAATCTTCAAAAGTTGTTTTATTAGAACCACGCACATATTCGGAAGCGCAAGGGATTGCGGACCACCTAAAAGGTAGACGAGCTGTTGTAATTAATTTGCAGAGAATGTCTACTGATCAAGCGGTACGTATCGTTGACTTTTTAAGTGGTACTGTATACGCTATAGGCGGGGACATTCAAAAAATAGGACCGAAAACATTTATGTGTACACCTGAAAATGTTGATATTGTTGGTGCAATTTCAGAGTTATTCGGTGAAGAAGAAGAAACAAATATAAAGAGGTGGTAATACGCCATGACAACAGTTTTAATGGTGTTAAGTTCTGCTATCGAGATTTACTCGTGGGCACTGATTATTTACATTCTCCTATCATGGTTTCCTGGTGCAAAGGAATCATCTTTTGGAGAGTTCTTGGCGCGAATTTGTGAACCGTATTTAGAACCATTCCGCAGATTTATTCCGCCGCTGGGTATGATTGATATTTCTCCACTCGTTGCGATTTTTGCGTTAAAACTTGCTAAAAGTGGTTTGTTCAGCTTGTTCGGCTATTTCTTATAGTAAGAGGTTAAATACATGAGCATTTACGAACATTTTAGGCCTGATGAAGAGGTCTTTGTAGATAAAGTGCTAGAGTGGAAGCGAACGGCGGAGTACCATCAAGTGAAATTAACAGATTTCCTTGATCCAAGACAGCAACAAATTGTTTCTATGGTAATTGGACAAGGAGATGTTGCTGTGCAATTTGGTGGTGCAACGCCTAATGCAGAGCGTAAAAGAGCACTCATTTATCCAGACTATCTAGAATTAAATGAAGAAGAATTTCAAGTAGAAGTATTAGAAATTGACTATCCTTCCAAGTTTTATACGCTAGAACATAGGCAAATATTAGGTACATTTATGTCTCTTGGTTTAACGAGAGAAAAATGTGGTGATATTTTGCTGCAAGAAAATCGTGCCCAAATTGTAGTTGCGAAAGAAATCGTATCGTACATTGAGATGAACTTACAAGCAATAGGAAAAGTAAAAGTCTCCTTATCAGCAGTACAAGGAGAACAAATTCTACAGATACATGAAACGTGGGGGGAGAAATCTGGAACGGTTTCTTCACTTCGTTTAGATGTTATGTTAGCTGAAATGTTACATTTATCTAGACAGAAAGTACAACCTTTCATTAAAAATGGTTTAGTAAAAGTTAATTGGAAAATAGTGGAACAAACTTCTTATGAATGTTATCCAGGAGACGTTTTCTCTGTTAGAGGATATGGCCGAAGTAAATTATTTTCTGTAGAAGGTAGAACAAAACGCGACAAATGGAGAATTTTGTATGGTATACTAAAATGATTGGTTTTTTAGAAGGAAATCCTCCTATTTTGTCGAAGAAAAGATATAATTGAAAGAGGAAATTTAGATAACTACTTGGAGGTGGCGTTGTGCCGTTAACACCATTAGATATTCATAACAAAGAATTTGGTCGCGGATTCCGTGGCTATGATGAAGATCAAGTAAATGAGTTTCTTGATCAAATTATCAAAGATTATGAATTGGTCATTCGTGAGAAAAAAGCTTTAGAAGAAAAAGTTGCGCAGTTAGAAGGGAAGTTAGATCATTTCTCTAATATTGAAGATACGTTAAACAAATCTATCGTTGTTGCGCAAGAAGCAGCGGAAGAAGTAAAACGTAATGCGCAAAAAGAAGCGAAATTAATTGTGCGTGAAGCTGAAAAGAATGCTGATCGTATTATTAACGAAGCATTAGTAAAATCAAGAAAAGTTGCTTTTGATATTGAAGAGTTAAAGAAACAAGCGAAAGTATTCCGAACTCGTTTCCGTATGTTATTAGAAACACAGCTTGAAATGTTAAACAACGATGATTGGGATAAACTAATTGAGTTAGAAGACGAAGTAGATGAACTGTTGAAAAAAGAAGAAACAGTGTAAGCTTGACGTTTTTCTCATTATTACATATAATTTTAAACAACATATTTATTAAGAAAAACGAAGATAGGGATAAGTACCTTTTCAAACCTTATATAGCGAACTGAGGACGGTGTAAGCTCAGGATAAGGAGATAGTGGGAATATCACCCTGGAGTTCCGCGCTGAACAAATAGAGTAAGCGTAGGCGTGTATTCGCGTTAAGAATATAAGAGGATTCTATACATATGTATATGATCTACTAGGGTGGTACCGCGGGAGACTTTCTCGTCCCTTTTTGGGATGAGAAAGTCTCTTTTTTATTCCGTTTTTTAAGTATTTCTTATATACATGTAAGGAGGAATTGAGCATGGAGTACAAAAATACATTACTGATGCCGAAAACAGAGTTCCCAATGCGTGGGAACTTACCAAAACGTGAGCCTGCAATGCAAGAAAAATGGGCTGAAATGAATATTTACGAAAAAGTACAAGAACATACAAAAGGTCGTCCTTTATTTGTATTGCATGATGGACCTCCATATGCGAATGGTGACATTCATATGGGACATGCATTAAATAAAGTATTAAAAGACTTTATTGTTCGTTATAAATCAATGACTGGTTTTAGTGCGCCATATGTTCCAGGATGGGATACGCACGGTTTACCAATTGAACAAGCTTTAACAAATAAAGGTGTAAAGCGTAAAGAAATGACAGTTGCTGAGTTCCGTAAGTTATGTGCAGAGTATGCATATGAACAAGTAGAACGTCAACGTGAACAATTTAAGCGTTTAGGTGTACGTGCAGATTGGGATAATCCATATATTACTTTAGAGCCAGCTTATGAAGCACAACAAATTAAAGTGTTTGGTGACATGGCGAAAAAAGGTTATATCTATAAAGGTCAAAAACCAGTTTACTGGTCTCCAACGAGTGAATCTGCTTTAGCAGAAGCTGAAATTGAATATCAAGATAAAAAATCAGCATCTATTTACGTAGCATTCCCTGTAACAGATGGAAAGAATGTATTAGAAGGTGATGAAAAGTACATCATTTGGACAACAACACCTTGGACATTACCTGCAAACTTAGGTATTTCTGTTCACCCAGAGCTTGAATATAGTATTGTAAAAGTAAATGATGAGAAATTTATCATTGCTTCTGAGCTGTTTGAGACAGTTGCAAAAACGTTAGAGTGGGAAAATGCTGAAGTTGTGAAAACAGTAAAAGGTAGCGAACTTGAGTACACAGTTGCAAAACATCCATTCTACGATCGTGATTCATTAGTTATGCTAGGAGATCACGTAACAACAGATGCAGGTACAGGTTGTGTTCATACAGCACCAGGACACGGGGAAGATGACTTCGTTGTTGGTAAAAAGTATGGATTAGAAGTACTTTGCCCAGTCGATGATAAAGGTGTATTAACAAATGAAGCACCTGGATTTGAAGGCTTATTCTATGATAAAGCTAACAAGCCAATTACAGAAAAATTAGAAGAAGTAGGCGCGTTACTGAAACTAACATTCATTACACATTCATACCCACATGATTGGAGAACGAAAAAACCAATTATTTTCCGTGCGACAGCACAGTGGTTTGCATCTATTGAAGCATTCCGTAAAGAATTAATAGAAGCTGTAGCGGAAACGAAATGGGTACCAGCATGGGGAGAAACTCGTCTTCATAATATGGTTCGTGACCGTGGTGACTGGTGTATTTCTCGTCAGCGTGCATGGGGTGTGCCAATTCCGGTATTCTATGCTGAGAATGGCGATCCAATTATTACGGATGAAACAATTAACCATGTAGCAGATTTATTCCGTGAACACGGTTCTAACGTATGGTTCGAGCGTGAAGCGAAAGATCTATTACCAGAAGGATTTACACATCCGGGTAGCCCAAATGGCGAATTCCGTAAAGAAACAGACATCATGGATGTATGGTTCGATTCAGGTTCTTCTCACCAAGCGGTATTAGAAGAGCGCGAAGATTTACAGCGTCCAGCTGATTTATATTTAGAAGGATCTGACCAGTATCGTGGTTGGTTTAACTCTTCATTATCAACAGCAGTTGCTGTAACAGGTAAAGCTCCATATAAAGGCGTATTAAGTCACGGTTTCGTATTAGATGGTGAAGGACGTAAAATGAGTAAGTCGATTGGAAACATCGTCGTACCGAAGAAAATTATGGATCAATTAGGCGGAGACATTTTACGCTTATGGGTATCTTCTGTTGACTATCAATCTGACGTACGTATTTCAGATGATATTTTAAAACAAGTAGCAGAAGTGTATCGTAAAATCCGTAACACATTCCGTTTCTTATTAGGAAACTTAGACGACTTTAAGCCAAGTGAAAATGCAGTAGCTGTAGCTGAACTTCGTGAAGTAGATCGTTACATGTTAGTGAAATTAAATGACTTAATTACAAAAGTTAAAGAAGCATATGAGACATACGACTTCGCTGCTGTGTATCATGCAATTCATAACTTCTGTACAATTGATTTAAGTTCATTCTACTTAGACTTTGCAAAAGACATTTTATACATTGAAGGTGCAAATCACGAAGATCGTCGTGCAATTCAAACTGTATTATATGATGTTCTTGTTGCGTTAACAAAACTTGTAACACCAATCTTACCGCATACAGCTGATGAAGTATGGCCATACATTCCAGGCGTAACAGAAGAAAGTGTACAATTAACTGATATGCCAGAAGCTGTACAATTAGATGACGCGGAAGCGTTAAAAACAAAATGGGATGCATTTATGACATTACGTGATGACGTGTTAAAAGCACTAGAAGTAGCTCGTAATGAAAAAGTAATCGGTAAGTCATTAAATGCAAGCATTACGCTATATCCAACTGCAGAAATGAAAGCTATGTTAGAGTCTATTAGCGAAGACTTAAAGCAATTATTCATCGTTTCTGAGTATAAACTTGGTGGTATGATGGATGAAGCGCCAGCAGATGCACCGAAGTATGAACATACAGCGGTTGTTGTTGCGCAAGCAACTGGTGAAACATGTGAACGTTGTTGGGTAGTTTCAGAAACAATTGGTAAAGATGCTGAACATGAAACATTATGTGAGCGTTGTGCAACAGTTGTTAAAGAAAACTATGTAAAATAATAAAAAACTGACTGCTATTCATGCAGTCAGTTTTTTTTGTTGATGGCATATCAAAAAAACTTTTCAGACTCTTTCCTGTGAAGGAAAAATGTGTGTGAGGTAAGCAAATAAATTTCGGACACACTAACTGTACATTACAGCTAGGAGGAATGTACACGTGAATGAAATTTACATGGAAATAAAAGAAGAATTGCAATTGATGAGAAAAGAGTTGCAAGAGAGACTAGCTAAAGAAGTAATGCACAAATATGATGTCGAGTTCAGCCAAGAGCTTGGATATGAAATTAAGGAAGAGATAAAGAGAAAATTGCTATTACATGATATAAAAGAGGATTTAAAGGATGTAGAACGCGCATTATTTAAAATGGAAATAGACATGTACGGTATTTGTGAAGAGACGGGGAGATTAATTTCGACAAAGCAAATGAAGACAATGCCGACTGCTCGTACGATTCATGAATTCTTCTATGAAAAGGTAAATGTATGAATACGCACAACGATATTATATTACCTTTTTTTAATTTATTTTATTCTTCTATAAAGGTTCATTGTGAAAAGGTAGCAGCTATGCTAAAATTTTGAGGTACACTGTCTTTGTGGGGGAAATGAAAATGATATATTATGTAATAGCGTTATTTGTCATTGCTATCGATCAAATATCGAAGTGGTTAATTGTAAAGAACATGGAATTGGGTACGAGTATTCCGATTATCGACAATGTATTATACATAACATCACATCGAAATAGAGGCGCTGCTTGGGGTATTTTAGAAAATAAAATGTGGTTCTTCTACATTATTACAGTTGTTTTTGTAGTGTTTATCGTATTTTATATGAAAAAGTATGCGAAAACAGATAAGCTTCTAGGTATTTCGTTAGGCCTAATTTTAGGCGGGGCAATTGGTAACTTTATTGATCGTGTATTTAGACAAGAAGTAGTGGATTTCATTCACGTGTATATTTTCTCGTACAACTATCCAGTATTCAATATAGCTGATTCAGCGTTATGTATTGGTGTTGTATTAATTATTATTCAAACATTATTAGAAGGCAAGAAAGCGAAGGAGTAATTGAATGAGTGAAGTAGTACAAGTAACAGTTGTAGAAGAGCAAAAAAATGAGCGAATTGATAAATTCGTTGCAGGAATAAATAACGAATGGTCACGTTCACAAGTACAGCAATGGATTAAAGATGATGTTGTGACAGTAAACGGGAAAGCAGTAAAAGTGAATTATAAAGTAAAAGAAGAAGATGAAATTACAGTAACGATTCCTGATCCAGAAGCGTTAGATATTCAACCAGAAGATATGAATTTAGAAATTTATTATGAAGATGCAGATGTGCTTGTTGTAAATAAACCACGTGGTATGGTTGTACATCCAGCGCCAGGACATACAAGTGGTACGCTTGTAAACGGCCTTATGCACCATTGTACAGATTTATCAGGTATCAACGGTGTAATGCGTCCAGGTATTGTGCATCGTATTGATAAAGATACATCTGGATTATTAATGGTTGCTAAGAATGATATGGCGCATGAATCACTTGTAAATCAACTTGTAGCAAAAACAGTAACAAGACGTTACAAAGCAATTGTGCACGGTGTTATCCCGCATGATAAGGGGACTATCGATGCACCAATTGGTCGTGATAAGAAAGAGCGTCAAAGTATGACAGTTGATGAAAATGGTAAAAATGCTGTTACTCACTTCCAAGTGTTAGAACGCTTTAAAGACTTTACACTTGTAGAATGTCGCTTAGAAACGGGACGTACGCACCAAATTCGTGTTCATATGAAATATATTGGCTATCCACTTGCAGGAGATCCGAAGTATGGTCCCAAGAAAACGTTAGATATGAATGGACAAGCACTTCATGCAGGTATTTTAGGCTTTGATCATCCTCGTACTGGTGAATATATTCAGTTTGAGGCACCGATTCCAGAAGTATTTGAAGAAGCATTAAATATTTTACGGAAATAGTATTGACAAATCACAAGAAAACTGAGATACTGACAACAGTTAAATAATGATCCTTTAACACAGCCCCGTGAGGTTGAGAAGGTAACGGTTTGAAATACTTAGGGTATGCTGTACCCTTTTTTCAAAAGTCCTCTCGCACACGCTGAGAGGACTTTTTTTATACCATTACTCTCACGCAAGAAAAAAAGCTTGGAGGTGTAGAGCATGCAAGAGAAAGCTGTCGTTTTAGATGACCAAATGATTCGCCGTGCTTTAACACGAATTAGTCATGAAATCGTGGAACGAAATAAAGGTGTCGATAATTGTGTTCTTGTCGGAATTAAAACTCGTGGAATTTTTATTGCACAACGTTTGGCAGAACGAATTGGTCAAATTGAAGGAAAAGAAATGGAAGTTGGAGAGTTAGACATTACGTTATATCGTGATGATTTAACACTGCAATCCAAAAATAAAGAACCACTTGTAAAAGGTTCTGATATCCCTGTAGATATTACGAAGAAAAAAGTTATCCTTGTGGATGACGTGTTATATACAGGAAGAACAGTTCGAGCAGCAATGGATGCTCTTATGGATTTAGGTAGACCATCTCAAATCCAACTGGCGGTTCTTGTTGATAGAGGTCATCGTGAACTACCAATTCGCGCTGATTATGTAGGAAAGAACATTCCAACATCAAGTGAAGAGCGTATCGAAGTTGATTTGCAAGAGACAGATCAACAAGATCGAGTAAGCATATACGATAAGTAAAGCCCTTTTAAATGTAGTCCTGTGAGGCTGCCAAAGGGTCTTGGCTTTCATATGTCAAATTTGGCATACGAAAGTGTAGGACTCTTTGTGCACAGGCACAAAGAGTTTTTTTATTGCAAAGATTTAAACTGAAGGAGGATGTAACAATGGAACAAAAGCCAGTGTTAGACGTTAATGAAGTACCGAAACCGGGAAAATGGTTATTTTTGAGTATACAACATTTGTTCGCGATGTTTGGATCAACAGTGCTTGTTCCGTTTTTAACAGGATTGAATCCATCAGTAGCATTAATATCAAGTGGATTAGGAACGTTAGCGTTTCTTCTTATAACGAAAGGTCAAGTACCTGCCTATCTAGGATCATCATTCGCCTTTATCGCACCGATTATAACAGCGAAAACGGCAGGTGGACCGGGAGCAGCAATGCTTGGTGGTTTGCTAGCAGGGCTTGTGTACATCTTAATCTCACTCGGAATTAAGAAATCAGGATCAGAGTGGATTATGAAATTACTTCCGCCAATCGTAGTTGGACCGGTAGTAATGGTAATCGGTTTAGCGTTAGCACATACAGCAGTTAATATGGCGATGAACGGTGCGGATGGCAAATATAGCTTTATACACTTTTCAGTAGCATTAGTAACATTAGCAATTACAATTATATGCTCGATATTCGGAAGAGGATTTTTCAGTATCATACCAGTGTTACTTGGCATTATCGGCGGATATATCTTCGCTTACTTCCAAGGGCTAGTAGACTTAAAGCCGGTAGCTGAGGCAAAATGGTTTGTTGTACCAGATTTCACAGTACCATTTGTCACATACACACCAGAGTTTTCATGGAAGATTGTACTCTTGATGGTACCAGTTGCACTAGTAACAATATCAGAACATATCGGACATCAAATTGTACTTGGAAATGTTATTAAAAGAGATTTAATTGAAAAACCAGGTTTACACCGTTCGATCTTCGGTGACGGAGTAGCAACATTAATCGCATCACTAATCGGTGGGCCACCGAATACAACGTATGGTGAAAACATCGGTGTGCTAGCAATTACGAGAGCATACAGTGTATACTTATTCATCGGTTCAGCAGTATTCGCAATCATGTTCGGATTTATCGGTAAGATTTCTGCGCTGATTCATTCGATCCCAACACCAGTTATGGGTGGGGTATCAATCTTACTATTCGGTGTAATTGCATCAAGCGGATTACGCATGATGGTAGATGATAAAACAGATTTAAGTGACAAACGAAACTTAATGATTGCATCAGTAATACTAGTAATCGGTATTGGTGGAGCGGTACTTCACATAGGAGAATCGTTCCAAGTAGAAGGAATGGCACTAGCAGCAATTGTAGGTGTACTGTTAAATCTACTACTACCGGAAACGAAACAAATAAAACAACCTAAGCAGATTGCTTCATAATAATAACCTTTTAATTCAGTCCTGTGAGACAGAAAAGGGTGGCTTCTTCCTTGCGCCCTAGTCTTACATGACTAGGGTGTTTTTATACAAATGTTGTTATAAAAATACAAAAGTGGTAACATAAAAATCAGAAAGATGAGGGATGACGATGAGCCATTTGTTAACGATGAGTGAATTATCGGAAGTAGAAATTTCAGAAATCCTAAAAGACGCAGAAGATTTCGCGAATGGAAAAGAGAGCAAAACGACAGAGCAAACTTTTGTTGCGAACTTGTTCTTTGAGAATAGTACGAGAACGAGATTTAGCTTTGAAGTTGCTGAGAAGAGATTAGGACTAGATGTTTTAAACTTTTCAGCGGATGCATCTAGCGTACAAAAAGGAGAAACTCTATACGATACGATAAGAACACTAGAATCAATCGGAACAAAAGCGGTGATCGTCCGCCATGAGCAAGATCGCTACTTCGATGAACTAAAAGATCAGGTAAATATCCCAATCTTAAACGCTGGAGATGGATGTGGAAACCACCCAACGCAGTGCCTACTCGATCTTCTTACAATTAAACAAGAGTTTGGAAGATTTGAAGGATTAAAGATTGCGATAGTAGGAGATGTTCGTCATAGCCGAGTAGCACGTTCTAATGCAGAAGCATTAACGAAACTGGGTGCAACAATTTACTTTGCAAGTCCAGAAGAGTGGAAAGATGAAGACAGCACATTTGGAACATACAAACCATTGGATGAACTTGTTCCAGAAGTGGATGTAATGATGTTACTTCGTGTACAACATGAGCGTCATGATCATTATGAAACAGACATTATGAAAGAGTATCATGAGAGACACGGATTAACAGTGGAAAGAGAAAAGCGTATGAAAGAAGGAAGCATTATTATGCATCCAGCTCCTGTAAACCGTGATGTTGAAGTTGCAAGTGAACTTGTTGAGTGTGAGCGTTCACGCATATTTAAACAAATGGAAAATGGAGTTTACGTAAGAATGGCTGTACTAAAACGCGCCTTACCAAATGTATTAGGAGGAATGAAACATGAATTACTTGTTTAAAAATGGTCGTTATATGAATGAAGAAGGAAAAATCGTAGCAACAGATCTTCTCGTACAAGACGGTAAAATCGCTAAGGTAGCAGAAAATATTACGGCAGATAATGCTGAAGTAATCGAAGTGAACGGAAATTTAATCGCACCTGGATTAGTAGATGTACACGTACATCTTCGTGAACCAGGTGGTGAACATAAAGAAACAATTGAAACAGGTACACTAGCAGCGGCAAAAGGTGGATTCACTACAATTTGCTCAATGCCAAATACACGCCCAGTACCAGATTGCAGAGAACATATGGAAGACCTGCAAAAACGTATTAAAGAAAAAGCGCATGTCAACGTACTACCATACGGAGCAATTACAGTACGTCAAGCTGGTTCTGAAATGACAGATTTCGAAACATTAAAAGAACTTGGAGCATTTGCTTTCACAGATGACGGCGTAGGCGTACAAGATGCTAGCATGATGTTAGCGGCTATGAAACGTGCAGCGAAATTAAATATGGCAGTAGTTGCGCACTGTGAAGAGAATACGCTTATTAATAAAGGTTGTGTACATGAAGGGAAGTTTTCTGAGAAACACGGATTAAACGGTATCCCATCAGTATGTGAATCTGTACATATTGCAAGGGATATACTGCTTGCTGAAGCAGCAGATTGTCACTATCACGTATGTCACGTAAGTACAAAAGGTTCTGTACGTGTAATCCGTGATGCGAAACGAGCTGGAATTAAAGTAACAGCAGAAGTAACACCACATCACCTAGTGTTATGTGAAGATGATATCCCATCAGTTGATCCTAACTTTAAAATGAACCCACCGCTTCGTGGAAAAGAAGACCATGCAGCATTAATTGAAGGATTACTAGATGGAACGATCGATATGATCGCAACTGACCATGCACCGCATACAGCGGAAGAGAAAGCACAAGGAATTGAAAGAGCGCCATTCGGAATTACTGGTTTTGAAACAGCATTCCCACTTCTATACACAAACCTTGTGAAAAAAGGAATTATTACATTAGAGCAGTTAATTCAATTCTTAACAGAAAAGCCAGCTGATACATTCGGCTTAAAAGCAGGTCGCCTGAAAGAAGATAGAACAGCTGATATTACAATCATTGATTTAGAACAAGAAGAAGAGATTGACCCAACAACATTCTTATCAAAAGGAAAAAATACACCATTCGCAGGTTGGAAATGCCAAGGATGGCCGGTAATGACAATCGTTGGTGGTAAGATCGCATGGCAAAAGGAGAGTGCATTAGTATGAAAAGACAACTTATCTTAGAAGATGGAACAGTATTAATTGGAAAAGGTTTCGGAGGCGAAATTGAAAAGTCAGGTGAGGTTGTATTTACAACAGGAATGACTGGATATCAAGAAACATTATCTGATCCATCATATTGCGGTCAAATCGTAACATTCACGTACCCATTAATCGGAAACTACGGCATTAACCGTGACGATTTTGAATCGATTCACCCATCTGTAAATGGCTTAATCGTAAACGAAATTTGTGATCACCCATCAAACTTCCGTAATGAAATTTCGTTAAATGATTACTTAAAAGAAAGAAATATCCCAGGGTTAGCAGGAATTGATACAAGAAAATTAACGAGAAAAATTCGTCAATACGGTACATTACGTGGACGTCTATGTAACATGGATGCAGATGTAGAATACATCGTGAGCCAATTAAAAGCGACAGTATTTACAGATCACGTGAAACGCGTATCAACGAAAGATCCATACCCAAGCCCAGGCCGTGGACACCGAGTTGTACTTGTAGACTTCGGAATGAAACATGGTATTTTACGAGAATTAAACAAACGTGACTGTGATGTAATTGTAGTACCTTACAATACAACAGCAGAAGAAATTTTACGCCTTAGCCCAGATGGAATTATGTTAAGTAACGGACCTGGAGATCCGAAAGATGTACCAGAAGCAATTGAAATGTTAAAAGACATTATCGGTAAAGTTCCTTTATTCGGAATTTGCTTAGGACATCAACTATTCGCTCTAGCATCTGGTGCGAATACAAGTAAGTTAAAATTCGGTCACCGTGGTTTAAACCATCCAGTAAAACATCTTGCAACTGGAAAAGTAGCAATTACATCTCAAAATCATGGTTACGCAGTAGAAGAAGAATCAGTTAAAAATACAGAACTTGAAATTACACATGTCGCTTTAAATGATGGAACAGTAGAAGGTCTTCGTCATACGAAGTTCCCAGCATTTACAGTGCAATACCATCCAGAAGCTTCAGCAGGACCAGAAGATGCAAATGATTTATTCGAAGATTTCTTAGAAATGATTGAAAACTTCAAGAAAGAAGGGGAAGAGTTATGCCAAAACGCCTAGACATTAACACAATTTTAGTAATCGGATCAGGACCAATTGTAATTGGGCAAGCAGCAGAGTTTGACTACTCTGGTACACAAGCTTGTCAATCTCTTAGAGAAGAAGGTTACAAAGTAATCCTTGTTAACTCTAACCCAGCAACAATTATGACAGATACTGCAACAGCAGATAAAGTATATATAGAACCATTAACACTAGAATTCGTAAGCCGTATCATTCGTAAAGAACGTCCAGATGCAATCTTACCAACATTAGGTGGTCAAACAGGTTTAAACATGGCTGTTGAACTTGCGAAATCAGGCATACTTGAAGAGTGTGGAGTTGAAATTTTAGGAACGAAATTATCAGCAATTGAGCAAGCGGAGGATCGTGATTTATTCCGTACATTAATGCAGGAATTAAATGAACCAATTCCATCTAGTACCATCATTCATACGCTAGAAGAAGCACATGAATTTGTAAAAGAAATTGGATATCCAGTTATTGTTCGCCCAGCATTTACAATGGGGGGAACAGGTGGCGGAATCTGTAATAATGAAGAAGAACTAATTGAAATCGTATCAGGTGGATTAAAACATAGTCCAGTAACACAATGTTTATTAGAAAAGAGCATTGCTGGTTGTAAGGAAATTGAATATGAAGTAATGCGTGATTCAAATGATAACGCGATTGTAGTATGTAATATGGAAAATATCGATCCAGTTGGAGTTCACACAGGTGATTCTATCGTAGTAGCACCGAGCCAAACATTAAGTGACCGTGAATATCAAATGTTACGAAACACTTCATTACGAATTATTCGTGCATTAGGAATTGAAGGTGGATGTAACGTTCAGCTTGCACTTGATCCACATAGCTTCCAATACTATGTAATCGAAGTAAACCCGCGTGTAAGTCGTTCATCTGCACTAGCATCTAAAGCAACTGGATATCCAATTGCGAAGCTAGCGGCAAAAATTGCAGTCGGTCTAACATTAGATGAAATTATAAATCCAGTAACACAAAAAACATACGCTTGCTTCGAGCCAGCATTAGACTATGTCGTTTCAAAAATTCCGCGCTGGCCATTTGATAAGTTTGAATCAGCAAACAGAACACTGGGTACACAAATGAAGGCAACTGGTGAAGTTATGTCAATCGGACGTAACTTAGAGCAATCATTATTAAAAGCGGTTCGTTCTTTAGAACTTGGCGTTTATCACTTAGAGTTAGAGCATTTAAAAGAACTTGATAAAGAAACAATGAAAAAACGCATTATAAAAGCTGATGATGAGCGACTGTTTATTGTAGCAGAAGCAATTCGTCAAGGTGTAACGAAAGAAGAAATCAACGAATGGTGTGAAATGGACTTCTTCTTCTTACAAAAAGTTGAAAACATCGTAAATATGGAACGTGAAGTAAAAGCGAATGTAGGAAATATGGAAGTACTACAAACTGCGAAAGAGATGGGCTTCAGCGATCACTACGTTGCAGCAGCTTGGAATAAAACAGAGCGTGAAATTTACGATATGCGTAAAGAAAGCAATATAACTCCTGTTTATAAAATGGTAGATACTTGTGCGGCAGAGTTTGAATCTGCAACACCATACTACTACAGCACATATGGTGACGAGAATGAATCGGTTAGAACAGATCGTAAGAGTGTAGTAGTTCTAGGATCTGGTCCAATCCGTATCGGTCAAGGTGTTGAGTTTGACTACGCAACTGTTCACTCTGTATGGGCAATTAAAGAAGCTGGATATGAGGCAATCATTGTTAATAACAATCCAGAAACAGTTTCAACAGACTTCAGTATTTCTGACAAATTATACTTTGAACCATTAACAATTGAAGATGTAATGCACATTATCGATTTAGAAAAGCCAGAAGGTGTTATCGTTCAGTTCGGTGGACAAACGGCAATTAACTTAGCGGCGAAATTAGAAGAACACGGTGTGAAAATTTTAGGAACATCACTTGAAGATTTAGACCGCGCAGAAGATCGTGATAAGTTTGAAGCAGCTCTAACACAGCTTGGTATCCCGCAACCAGTTGGTAAAACAGCAACAACTGTAGAACAAGCGGTAGCAATCGCTGAAGAAATTGGTTATCCAGTATTAGTAAGACCGTCTTACGTACTAGGTGGACGTGCGATGGAAATCGTATATCGTCAAGAAGAATTACTGCACTACATGAAAAATGCAGTTAAAGTTCATGCAGAGCATCCGGTATTAATTGACCGTTACATGGTTGGTAAAGAAATTGAAGTAGATGCAATTTCAGACGGTGAGAATGTATTCATTCCAGGTATTATGGAACATATTGAACGCGCTGGAGTTCACTCTGGTGACTCAATTGGAGTATACCCACCACAAAGCTTATCTGAAAAACTAAAAGAACAAATCATTGAACATACAATTGCACTTGGAAAAGGTTTAAACATTGTTGGATTACTAAATATCCAGTTCGTAGTATTCAAAGATCAAGTGTACGTAATTGAAGTAAACCCACGTGCGAGTCGTACAGTACCGTTCTTAAGTAAAATTACGGGCGTACCGATGGCGAATGTTGCAACGAAAGTTATTTTAGGTCAAGACTTAGTAGAGCAAGGATACGGAACTGGTTATCACCCAGAAGAGAAAGAAGTATATGTAAAAGCGCCGGTATTCTCGTTTGCGAAACTACGCTCAGTTGATACAACATTAGGACCTGAAATGAAGTCAACAGGGGAAGTAATGGGTAAAGACTTAACGCTTGAAAAAGCATTATACAAAGGATTAGTTGCTTCTGGAATTAACATCCCAACGCACGGATCAGTAATCATCACAGTAGCGGATAAAGATAAAGAAGAGGCAATGGAAATTGCAAAACGTTTCCACGAAATCGGTTATAACTTATTAGCAACAGCTGGAACAGCACAATCGTTAGCAGAGCAAAATATTCCAGTGCAAGTGGTAAACAAAATTGATTCTGAAGACTATAACTTACTTGATATTATCCGTCAAGGAAAAGCACAGTTTGTAATCAATACATTAACAAAAGGCAAACAACCAGCGCGTGATGGTTTCCGCATTCGCCGTGAATCAGTAGAAAATGGTGTGGCTTGCTTAACATCACTTGATACAACGAGAGCAATCTTACGAGTATTGGAATCTATGACATTCTCAGCTCATTCAATGAAAGAAATTACGCAAACAAAGCGTCACGAGGTGGTACATGCATGATGCAAAAGCAAAATATGATTGTCGTTAACCAAAAAGAAATCGCAAAAAACATTTACGAATTAGTGCTTCAAGGAACGTTAGTACAGCAAATGAACGAACCAGGGCAGTTTGTACACATTAAGGTAGCAGAGGGCATTGCGCCCCTTCTGCGCCGCCCAATTAGTATTTGTAATGTAGATCAAGAGAAGAACGAATTTACAATGCTATATCGTGCCGAAGGACAAGGGACAAAAACATTAGCAACTAGAAAACAAGGTGAAATGATAGATGTACTAGGACCATTAGGACACGGTTTTCCTGTAGAAGAAGCAGAAGCTGGTCAAACAGCTTTACTAGTAGGCGGGGGAATTGGTGTACCACCACTTTATGAATTATCACAGCGCCTCGTTGCAAAGGGTGTACGTGTGATTCACATCTTAGGTTTTCAAACGAAAGATGTTGTTTTCTATGAAGAAAAATTTGCAGAACTTGGTGATACGTACGTTGCGACAGTAGACGGTACACACGGTACAAAAGGATTTGTCACAGATGTAATTGATAATTACGGAATCGAATTTGACATTCTTTATTCATGTGGCCCGTTAGCGATGCTTCGTGCATTAGAAGGACGTTACAAAGAGAAAAAAGCATATATTTCATTAGAAGAGCGTATGGGCTGTGGTATTGGAGCTTGTTTCGCATGTGTATGCCACTTACAAGAAGATCCAAGTGGACATTCTTACAAGAAGGTGTGTAGCGACGGACCAGTATTTCCAATCGGGGAGGTTGTACTATGAACAGATTGCAAGTTGAATTACCAGGATTATCATTAAAAAATCCAATTATACCGGCATCTGGATGCTTTGGATTTGGTCGTGAATATGCACAGTTTTACGATTTAAGTGTACTAGGATCAATCATGATTAAAGCGACGACAGAACAACCACGTTATGGAAATCCAACGCCTCGTGTTGCTGAAACACCAGGCGGCATGTTAAATGCAATCGGACTTCAAAACCCGGGATTAGACAAAGTAATGAATTCGGAATTACCATGGTTAGAACAATTTGACCTTCCAATTATTGCGAACGTTGCAGGCTCACAGGCTGAGGATTACGTAGCGGTTGCGAAGGAAATTTCTAAAGCGCCTAATGTCCATGCACTAGAATTAAATATTTCTTGTCCAAACGTAAAAACAGGTGGTATCGCCTTTGGTACAAATCCTGAAATTGCTGCTGATTTAACGAAGCGAGTAAAAGAGGTTTCTGAAGTACCTGTATACGTGAAATTGTCACCGAACGTGGCAAACATAGTGGAAATTGCAAAAGCGATTGAAAATGCAGGTGCAGATGGTTTAACGATGATTAATACATTGCTTGGTATGCGTCTAGATTTAAAAACAGCTAAACCAATTTTAGCAAACCGTACAGGCGGATTATCAGGTCCTGCGATTAAGCCAGTAGCAATTCGCATGGTACATGAAGTAAGCCAAGCGGTTAACATTCCAATTATCGGAATGGGCGGTATTGAAACAGCGGAAGATGTAATTGAATTCTTCTACGCTGGCGCAAGCGCAGTTGCAGTAGGTACAGCGAACTTTATCGATCCGTTCGTATGTCCGACAATTATTGAAGAGTTACCAGCATTACTAGATGAATTAGGATTTGATCATATTTCGGAATGTCAAGGAAGGAGCTGGAAGCAAACATGTCACAGTCGTTAATCGTTGCACTAGATTTTCCAGGGAAACAAGAAGTAGAACAATTCTTACACCACTTTGAAGGGGAAGAGTTATTTGTCAAAGTAGGTATGGAGTTATTTTACAAAGAAGGCCCTGCAATTATTACGTACTTAAAAGAAAAAGGACATAAGATTTTCCTAGATTTAAAACTTCATGATATTCCGAATACAGTAAAAAGCGCTATGCGTAGCCTAGCTAGTCTAGATGTTGATATGGTAAATGTTCATGCTGCTGGGGGAAGTAGCATGATGAAAGCTGCGATTGAGGGATTAGAGGAAGGTAAGCAAGAAGGAAAAGAGAGACCGATTTGTATTGCAGTTACACAACTAACAAGCACTTCGGAAGCTATGATGAAAAAAGAGATTGGCATTGAGAAAACGTTAGAAGAAGCGGTTGCTCATTATGCAAAATTAACGAAAGACAGTGGACTTGATGGCGTTGTTTGTTCAACACTTGAAGTTCCAAAATTACGTGAAGTATGCGGAAATGAATTTGTAACAGTAACACCGGGGATTCGTCTTGCAAGTGATGATGTTAATGACCAAGTGCGCGTAGCAACACCGAAACGTGCGAGGGAACTTGGCTCAAGCTACATCGTAGTTGGACGCAGTATTACGAAAGCAGAAAATCCGCTTGAAGCGTATAAAACAGTAAAACAACAGTGGGAAGGTGTAACAGTATGAAAAAAGAAATCGCATCGCATTTATTAGAAATTGGAGCAGTATTTTTACAACCGAATGATCCATTCACTTGGTCTTCAGGTATGAAATCACCAATTTATTGTGATAACCGTTTAACTTTATCTTATCCAAAAGTACGTCAAGCGATTGCAGCTGGATTAGAAGAGTTAATTAAAGAGCACTTCCCAACTGTAGAAGTTATTGCAGGAACAGCAACTGCTGGTATTGCGCACGCTGCATGGGTAAGCGGTCGTATGGATTTACCAATGTGCTACGTACGTAGTAAAGCAAAAGGTCACGGTAAAGGGAACCAAATTGAAGGAAAAGCTGAAAAAGGTCAAAAAGTAGTAGTAGTAGAAGACTTAATTTCAACTGGTGGTAGTGCAATTACGTGTGTAGAAGCACTTCGCGAAGCTGGCTGTGAAGTATTAGGAATCGTATCAATCTTCACATACGAGCTAGAGTCAGGAAAAGAAAAATTAGAAGCAGCTAACGTAGCATCATATTCTTTAAGTGATTACAGTGCATTAACTGAAGTTGCAGCAGAAAAAGGTATGATCGGACAAGCTGAAACGAAAAAATTACAAGAGTGGCGTAAAAATCCAGCTGACGAAGCTTGG
This sequence comes from Bacillus sp. AFS012607, assembly GCF_002558005.1. Classification (NCBI taxonomy): domain Bacteria; kingdom Bacillati; phylum Bacillota; class Bacilli; order Caryophanales; family Bacillaceae; genus Bacillus; species Bacillus sp. AFS012607. The sequence goes on along the minus strand of NZ_NTVM01000012.1, from coordinate 184,610 downwards.
ATCACAGCGTAACATAAAAAAAGACGACTGCGGGGGAACGCAGTCGTCTTTTTTATCATTGTTAAAAATTCAAGTAAAGTCCTATCGATATCAAAGAAAATTCATATTATAATCTTTCTACTAAAAACTACTTAGCGCTTTCTGCAAGCTCATATCCTCTTACAAACAATAGAGTCATATAAGAAACAATAAATGAGAAGATGCTGTACATGCCAACCCAAAAGAAGAATTTTGGAGTGAAGGCGATAACACCTATTATTAAAAAACTAGCAAACGTTACAATCGGCATTACGTAATACGTTTTCGTCTTGCGTGTTCCAATAACAGAAACGATAAAGATAAGTAATGGACAAATTAATAAGACGAAAATCAATTCATTCATAGTTATGTCCCCTTTTCTAATGGAAGTAATCTGTACCTCGTAAACGTTTTTTAAATAAATATTCTCTTAATATAACTTCGCTAACATGTAGATAATCCCTTTAGAAAGTCACTGGATTTCATAATAAAAAGCGTAAGCAAGAGAAAACTTGCTTACACTATAGAATAAACATCGCAACGATCGTGGTGACAATTAAGCCAATCACAACTGGTAAAAAGTTTCGGCGTGCGAGTTCAAATGGATCCACTTTACAAATGGCAGCGGCAGGAATAAGCGCCCAAGGAATTAAAGTCCCGCCTCCGGTCCATATGGCAGCAATTTGCCCGAGTGCTGTTAATGTAGCTGTTCCATGCCCAAGTGCTGTTCCGAAAAGATTGGCAATTGAACCAGCAAGTGATATACCAGAAAAGCCAGATCCATCTAATCCTGTTATGACACCAACGATAGTTAATGTTCCCGCCGATACGTATTGATTTAAAGGAACAGTTTGAGATAAGGCAATCCCTAAGTCGTTAATGATTCCATGTGAACCTTTCGGTAAATAGTCTCCGATAATTTTCACAAAACCGCTATCTCCTAAATAAAAGAGTGCAGCAATTGGAATAACTGGACCAAAGATTTTAAATCCAAATTGGAGCCCTTCTATAAAATAATCGGTTGTTTTATTTAGTCCATTACCTTTGTAGGCGATGAGGGAAATGATGATAATCATAATAACAGTCGTTCCGCCGATAAGTGCTGTTGCATCGCTTCCTTGTAGTTTAAATTGAATCATGCAAAGGATATCGATGATATATACGATAGGGATACATATAGCGAGCCATTTCTTTATGCGAGGAGATAATAAAATAGTAGTTTTAGATGGTTCCGTTGATGCAGGGGAGTTTTGCAAGGATAATCCTGTATCAAATTCTTTTCGTAAGAAGAAAAAAGCGACAGAAGTTGTAACAACGCCCATCACGATAACGAGGGGAACACTGGCAGAAACGACGCTGGAAACAGGAAGACCAGCCGCGTCTGCAGTTAATTTCGGTGCACCTTGAATAACGAAGTCGCCAGATAAGGCGATGCCGTGTCCGAATAAGTTCATAGCAATGGCAACCCCAATTGGAGGAAGACCGACGCGTACAGCGACGGGGAATAAAATAGCTCCCATTAAGGCGACAGCTGGAGAAGGCCAAAAAAAGAAAGAAATTGTCATCATTAAAAGGCCGATAATCCAGTAGGCGAGGGTAGGGGTACGAATCATCTTTGTAAATGGTGAAATCATCGTATCATTTATGCCAGTATGAACGAGTAGATTGCTCATTGATACGATAATAGAGATGATTAATATAGTTGGTAAAAGTTCAGTAATAGCGTAAATGAAACTTTGAAAAATACCGCTAACGGCAAGAGGGATAGAACTTGTAGCGGTTAATGCTAATAAAAAGATAAAAACGATACAAATAATCGTCGTATCTTTCCGGAGAATAAAAAAGGTAATAATAGTGAGTAAGCAAATAACATAGAGAGCGTGTAATAGCGTTAATTCAACTCCCATAACATTCACATCCTTTAGGCATTCGTGTAGTTTATTGTATGAAAGCAGTAAAAGTATGTGAGTATAGGAAAAAAAAGTGAAATTTCATGTACTGTAATGGTAAGAAGTAGAAATGGATGTTACAATACAATTAATCCTAAAAATGGAATTTAAGGAGGGCTTATGCGCAAAAAAATCGGGTTTTGGGGATTCATTATATCTTGTAGTCTATTAATCATTTTAAATCTATTTACAAACAATGAATGGATAAGTATCACCCCTCTTTTTGGGTTTGTTTTTATACTGTTATACCGATGGGATGACATGAAACAACATAGTAAGAAAAGCATTGGAATTATGATAGGTATCATTGTTGTTTGCTCATTTTTCATAGGGTTTATTTTAATAGAAGGACAGAAACAGATGGAGAAAATGTCTATTTTTCAAGAATGGATGTCTTCTGCAAAAGGTCTTTATATTGTAATTGTAGTTGTTATTTTTCTTAGGTTCACGATAAGAATATGGAGTTACATATTAAAGAGAGGATAGAATGGAGGTAGTAAGAATGAGAGGAAAAATAGGATATTATGGTGTGCTCGTTTGTTTACTATTATCAGTTATTTCAGGGCAATTTTTAAAAAGTGAATGGGTAGCAGTTATATTATGTATAGGAGTATTGATTTTTGCACCTATGTATCGCTGGAATGAATGGAAAGCATATAGTCGAAAAAAGAAAATGGTTTTCAGCATCGAATTTGTCATTATAATCAGCACAATTCCGTTTTTGTTATGGAAAGGAAATGAGATAATAGATGGAATTGTAATGTTTCAAGGGTGGTTGTTTATTGCGAAAATGCTATATTTAATATGCATTTTAATGTTGGTAGTGGTAGTCACTAAAATAATAAACGAAAAGCTATTCGTTAATGAATAAAAGAAAATACCACCTTATTCGGTGGCATTTCCTCATTTTACTGCATGAGCTTTTTGCATCTTTTTAATTAAACGAATTTGTCCACGATGATTGATTTCATCTTCAAAAACGTGAAACCACTTAAAATAGTTATTTGCTGGTTTGTCATACCAAAAGTCTGTCGTTTTAAATAACCATTCATCAGGTAACGATTGAAAATTCTCGATTGTTTTGGAACGTACTTCTTGTAATGTATTTATGTAAAATTCTATAGCGTTTCCTTTTATTTTCTCACGTCCAAGATCGCCTAATTCAATGCCAGGTAACCAGTGTTCTAATTCAGCCTCCGTTGGTTCACGGTCTTCAAAAGTATGAATCTGGTAGTAAAATCCAATAGCAGCCATATGATACAATAACATGCCAATTGAATTTGCTTCCTTATCATATAAATAATCAAGTTCTTCAATTGTTAAACTTTCCACTGCTTGCATTGTTGTATAGCGAGCGTAATTCATCATGGAAACAAGCTTTGAAAATTCTACATGTAAACCCTCCAATTTATCAATTACAAAATTCAATTAAAATTCCCCCTCTTTAAACGATGACTCCAGAGAAAGAATTCTATGTGCAGAGAAAAACTCCTTTTAAAAAGTTCATGATTTTAACAAGGAATCACAATTAGTTCCCGATTTGATTTTGTAATAACTTCATATCCGTCTTTTGTGATGACAATATCATCTTCAATTCTACAACCGCCCCAGTTTGGTATGTAAATACCAGGTTCAACTGTAACAACCATACCTTCTTCTAAAGTAGCCTGACTTTCTTGGGATAGGCGAAGAGGTTCATGTATTTCTAACCCAAGACCATGACCAGTAGAGTGTCCAAAGTATTGACCGTATCCATGTTCTGTAATGTAATCTCTCGTTATATCATCGATACTTTTCGCAGTTTCTCCAGGCTTAATTGCTTTAGTTCCACGTTTTAAAGCTTCTCGTACAACATTGTATATCTTTTTGAATTCTTCTGATGATTCTCCGATTGCTACAGTACGAGTTATATCGGAACAATATCCATTGTAAAGTGCACCGAAATCTAATGTAACGATGTCGCCTCGCTCGATTATTTTATTTGATGCAACTCCATGAGGAAGTGAAGAACGAACGCCAGAAGCTACAATGATTTGGAATGAAGAGGATGTAGCCCCTTTTTTTCGCATGAAAAATTCCAACTCATCTCGTACATCATTTTCACTTATTCCTGGTTTTAGAAACGTAATGATGTGGTGAAATGCTTCGTCAGCAATATTAGCTGCGATTTTCATTGTTTCTATTTCCGGCATGTCTTTAATAATACGAATATTTTCGATGATTTCGCACACTTGAACCATTTCCACATGTACGCATTTTTGTAAGTTTTTATATTGTTGCAATGTCATGTTGTTCTCTTCAATTCCGAGTTTTTGAATGTTTAATTTTGATACTTGATTTGCAATTTCTTTTTCTAAATTTCCTGTATGCATAATAATTTCAGCATCTTTTATTTGTGATTTCGCTTGATCTACATAGCGAAAATCAGTTATAAAAACAGCTTTATCCGCAGAGATTAAGACGACGCCAGCACTACCTGTAAAGCCTGTTGCATATTGGCGATTTTCTTTTTTGGTAATGAGTAACCCGTCAATTTCATAGTTTTGTAGTTGATTTTGGATTTTATTAATTTTTAAAGTCATGTTAATTCCCCCTATTCACAGTATTTAATAAAGCAAATAGTGTGCCAAAATGTATATTTGAAGAAAGGATAGTAGGGAAAACATATATTTTAAGGGAGATAAGAAAATAGCCCGCCATTTGTGGGAGACGGTTTGTTTATAAAATTCAGATTGCTTCAATAAATAGCAGGGGGATGAAAAAATATTGATTGGAGTTACACTTGTACTTTATTTACATGCTTTAAAAAATTTATACAAATGTAAAATGACACTGTCAATTTTTTTGACAATATTGAATGGATATAGCAACTAAATTGAAAATAAAAAATGCGTTGCTTATAAGCAACGCATTTTTTATTTACGCTTTTAATTTCATTACAATATCAGCATCTGGTGTTACATATACGGTTTGCTGATTGTCGTACGTAACAAAACCAAGTTTTGCACCACTCGGTTTTTTGACATGGCGTATTTTGGTGAAATCAACAGGTACAGAGCTAGACTCTTTCGCTTTACTGTAATACGCAGCAATTTTGGCAGCTTCTAGTAAAGTTTCTTCAGCAGGCTCTAAAGAACGAATGACAACGTGAGAGCCAGGTATGTCTTTCGTATGTAACCAAATTTCATCACGGCGGGCAAACTTCGTTGTTAAATAATCATTTTGTTTATTGTTTTTACCAACGAAAATCTCTGTACCATCACTTGCTAAATATTTATCTAATACTGGTTTAGTAGGTTTTTTCTTTGTGTTTTTCGTTTTGCGATTGCGCACATAACCTTCTTCAGCTAATTCCTCACGAATTTCTTCAATATCTTTTGAAGAAGCAGCTTCCATTTGTTGAAGTAAGCTATCAAAATAAAGAATTTCTTCATTTGTTTTTTCGATTTGTTCTTCTACAATAACAACTGAATTTTTCGCTTTTTGGTACTTTTGGAAATAGCGTTGCGCATTGTCAGATGGTGTTTTTAAAGGATCTAATGTAATTTTTACAGTTCCGCTATTTTCGTCGTAATAGTTAACGACTTCAATATCTTTATCCCCTTTTTTCAAAGCGTACATATTGGCTGTAAGTAGTTCTCCAAATAGTTGATATTTATCTGCCTTTCCGGCATCTTGCAGTGTTTTTTCGAGTTTAATGAGTTTTTTCTCGTTTTTATTTTTTTCGTTTTGCATAAAGCGTTCTAAATCATGAGCTTGTTGTTTTACACGATCACGTTCTGCTTTGCCAAAGAAGAAACGATCTAACAATTCGCTCACTGATGAGAATGTTTTTTCTTCTCCTTGCAAGTGTGTAAGAGGGAAAAGATAAAAGAATTCTTTTCCATTTGCAGTAATCATTGCTGGTGTATATGCATGAGATAGTAATGGTGTTTGTATAGAGAAAAATGCTTCTGATAATGCTTTCTCGTTTACCATACCGGCTTTCTTTACTACTTCTTTTGCAAATAATGGGGATATTCCCATGAAAGCCCCGACGAGTTGTTTATCCATATTTCCAGATAGAAAGTCTAGCGGTCTAATAAAATCATCTGCGGTTTCAATTTGCAGAGGATTGATTTTATGTTGGGCTGGTGGCGCGACGTACTCAGCACCAGCATATACAGTTCGGTGACGGTTTACGGCTAATGAAACGTGTTTTAAGCTATCTAAAATCACGTTTGTTTTCGTATCTAATAAGATAATGTTGCTATGTCTTCCCATTATTTCAATTACTAATGTTTTTAATGATTCGTCTCCGATTTCATTACGACTGCGAACTGTAATTTGGATAATCCGTTCTAAGTCGATTTGTTCAATTTTTTCAATAAATCCACCTTCTAAATGTTTACGAAGAAGCATACAAAACATCGGCGGTATTGCTGGCGAATCGTAGTTTTGATTCGTTAAGTGCATACGCGCATATGTAGGATGAGATGAAAGAATTAGTTTTTGGTTCTTTCCATTCGCTCGAATATGTAATAAAATCTCGTATTTTGAAGGTTGGTATATTTTAGAAATCCTTCCCGTGTAAAGAGAATTTTCAATTTCATGTGTAATCGCTCTTGTAAATAATCCATCGAATGCCATTAATGAACACTCCTTTCTAACTAAAAGTTAATTATAGCATTTTTTTGGACGAGGCTGAATAAGCTTTCAATAGAGTATGTCTGGAATCAGGAGGTCGATGGCAGGATGAACTGGTATGGAATGCGAGCACATGAAGTGGAAGAAAGAACGAATACGAATGTAAAGGTTGGACTTACGGAGAAAGAAGCAGAAGGGCGAATTAAGAAATTTGGTACAAATGAATTAGAAGAAGCAAAAAGGCCTTCTGCACTAATGGTATTTTTAGCGCAATTTAAAGATTTCATGGTACTCGTTTTGTTTGGAGCAACAATTGTTTCTGCGTTTTTAGGTGAATACATTGATTCTATTGCTATTGTTGCCATTGTTATTATCAATGGTATTCTCGGCTTTTTTCAAGAAAGAAAAGCTGAAAAATCATTGGAAGCTTTAAAGGAACTAGCTGCTCCACAAGTTACTGTAATGCGGAATGGAAAGTGGGTAAAAGCACCATCTAAAGCACTTGTTTTAGGTGATATTATTAAGTTTTCCAGTGGTGATCGTATTGGGGCTGATGTGCGTCTTGTTGAGGCATCAAGTTTATATATTGAAGAGTCTGCTTTGACAGGGGAGTCCGTACCTGTGCAAAAGAAGGTAGAAGCATTGCAAGGGCAAGAGGTTGCAATTGGTGATCAAAAAAATATGGCTTTTATGGGGACAATGATTACGCGAGGATCTGGAACAGGTGTCGTTGTAGCAACTGGTATGAATACAGCGATGGGTCAAATTGCAAATATGTTACAAAATGCAGAGCAAATGGAAACACCACTGCAAAGAAGGTTAGAACAGCTCGGAAAAATATTAATTATTGTAGCTCTTATTTTGACAGCGCTCGTTGTATTGGCTGGTGTGTATCAAGGGAATGAAGTATATCATATGTTTTTAGCTGGCGTATCGCTAGCTGTTGCGGCTATTCCAGAAGGGTTGCCAGCAATTGTTACAGTAGCTTTATCACTTGGTGTACAGCGGATGATAAAAAAGAGAGCAATTGTACGAAAGTTACCAGCCGTAGAAACGTTAGGTTGTGCTTCCGTTATATGTTCTGATAAAACGGGGACAATGACGCAAAACAAAATGATGGTAACACATATGTGGTCAGGCGGAGAATTGTGGAAAGTGACAGGGCAAGGATATGAACCTAATGGCTCTTTTATGAAAGGTGAAATAGAAGTGAATCCAGCTAAGACAAAAGCACTTTATCAGCTACTTACATTTGGTTCACTATGTAACAATGCAAATATTATTCAAAAGAAAAAGGCGTACGTATTAGATGGAGATCCAACAGAGGGAGCGCTTGTAGCTGCAGCAATGAAAGCTGGGATTACACGTGAGGCATTGAAAGGGAAATTTGAAATTATTCGTGAATTTCCATTTGATTCAACTCGAAAAATGATGAGTGTTATTGTACGAGATCGAGAGGGGAAGAAGTTTATTGTTACGAAGGGAGCACCGGACGTTCTTTTGCAAATGAGTCAAACGATTTTATGGGGGGATAAGCAGCAGCCGTTAAGTGAGTTATATAGAAGAGAAGTACAGGCGGCTATTCATAGCTTAGGTAGTCAAGCGCTTCGAACAATTGCAGTTGCGTTTAAACCTTTAAAAGTCACGGATTCTATTGAACATGAAAGAGACGTTGAAAAAGATTTTATGTTGGTTGGGATACAAGGTATGATTGACCCGCCAAGGCCAGAAGTGGCGCAGGCGGTAAAAGAGTGTAAAGAAGCTGGTATTCGAACGGTAATGATTACAGGTGATCATAAAGTGACAGCAATGGCGATTGCTGAACAATTAGGAGTTTTGCCACCAGATGGACGCGTTGTTGAAGGCGTAGAACTCGCGAATATGGATGTGGAGGAATTAGAAAATGTTGTAGAAGATACGTATGTATTCGCTCGTGTATCACCTGAGCATAAATTAAAAATTGTTAAGGCACTGCAAAATCAAGGACATATAGTAGCCATGACAGGCGATGGAGTGAACGATGCTCCAGCTATAAAAACAGCGGATATTGGGATAGCGATGGGAATTACAGGGACAGATGTTGCGAAAGAGGCCTCTTCACTTGTTTTACTAGACGATAATTTTGCTACAATTAAATCAGCAATTAAAGAAGGAAGAAATATATACGAGAACATACGTAAGTTTATTCGCTACTTATTGGCGTCAAACGTTGGAGAAATTTTAGTCATGTTATTTGCGATGTTACTTGCATTACCACTGCCGATGGTTCCTATTCAAATTTTATGGGTGAACTTAGTTACTGATGGTTTACCAGCGATGGCATTAGGTTTGGATAAGGCTGAAGGAGATGTGATGAAGAGAACGCCGCGCCACCCGAAAGAAGGGGTATTCGCTAGAGGGCTTGCGTGGAAAATAATAAGTCGAGGGTTTTTAATTGGGGCAGTGACGTTAGTAGCGTTTATTATTGCGTATAACCAACATCCAAATGAACTGAAATATGCACAAACTGTAGCGTTCGCGACGTTGGTACTTGCTCAGCTTATTCATGTATTTGATTGTCGTAGTGAGCATTCTGTCTTTCACCGCAATCCATTTGGGAACGTGTATTTAGTAGGGGCGGTTATCATTTCGTTACTACTCATGCTAGTGGTTATATATTATCCACCGTTACAACCGATCTTTAGCACAATGCCGATACAAGCAAGAGATTGGTTATTAATTGGAGGTTTGTCATCAATTCCGACTTTCTTACTAGTAGGTTCTTTATTAACAGGGAAAAAGGCGAAAAAGAAAAAGCCAATGTTATATAAGAAGGGATTAAACTTGAAATAGTCAATGTTATGAAAATGTGATATAATTTACAGAAGGTAGTAGAGCCTTGTCTCTATTACCTTTTTCATTGAGTTATTTTATGGCTTGGATGTGATAAAAATGATTTCTAGTATGACAGGGTTTGGAAGATCGAAAGTAGAAAGTGATACTTTTCAAATTACAGTAGAAATGAAATCGGTGAACCACCGTTTTTTAGAGATGAGTATTCGACTTCCTAAGCAAATGATGGTATTTGAGGACAAAATTCGTAAAATAATTGCACAGCAAGTTCGACGTGGACGCATTGAGGTGTCTATTAGTATAGCAGGTGAAGGACTTGTTGAAAGAAAATTAAGTGTGAATTGGTCACTTCTTGAGCAGTACCAATCGATGATGGAAGATATAAAAGGAAAGTTTCAATTACAAGATTCTATTACACTCGAGCAATTAATGGCAATGCCAGAAGTAACAGCAATTGAAGAAATAGAAAATGTAAATGAACATTTTGAGAACAGTTTATATGAGGCTGTTCGTCAAGCTGCTCATATGTTGAAAACGATGAGAGATGGCGAAGGAGAACGATTACATAAAGATATAGCGTATCGTTTACAAGAGATTAGCAATTGTGTAAATGCAATTATTCCACATGCACCAATTGTTACACAAAAATATCGTGAACGATTAGAAAATCGCTTAAAAGAATTACATAATCAAGAGTTAGATGAACAAAGATTGCTAACAGAAGTCGCAATCTTTGCAGAGCGTTGTGATATTCATGAAGAGTTAGTTCGTTTGCAAAGTCATTTAGAGCAATTTCATGAAACATTGCAGATTGAAGAGCCTGTTGGAAGAAAAATGGATTTCATCGTGCAAGAGATGCATAGAGAAATTAATACGATTGGTTCTAAGGCAAATGACTTAACAATTTCAAAATATGTTGTAGAAATGAAAAATAACCTTGAAAAAATTCGTGAACAAGTACAAAATATTGAGTAGCTTTCAAAAAATATATAAAGTTATACGTGGTGGAGAAATCGGATAGACTTACTAGGAGGCGCAAACTATGGCCATGCGGTTTTTAAATATTGGATACGGAAATATTGTATCTGCTCATCGAATTATTGCTATTGTAAGTCCGGAGTCAGCTCCTATTAAACGAACAGTACAGGAAGCACGCGAACATAATGCTTTGCTTGATGCTACGTATGGGAGAAAAACAAGGGCGGTTATTGTTATGGATGATGGGCATGTTGTATTAAGTCCAATTCAACCAGAGACGATTGCACATCGTTTGAATAATAAAGAAGATTTAAGTGAGGAAGGGTAGGTTTTACATATTTATGAGAAGTAGAAGAGGATTGCTCATCGTTCTTTCAGGGCCTTCTGGGGTTGGAAAAGGAACGGTTCGTAAAGAGCTGTTTAGCCATGAGGATACACGTTTTCAGTACTCTATTTCAGTAACGACACGTAAGCCGCGTGAAGGTGAAGTAGATGGTGTGGATTATTTCTTTAAAGAAAGAGAAGAATTCGAGGAAATGATTCGTAATGAAAGATTACTTGAGTGGGCTGAGTTCGTAGGTAATTATTACGGAACACCGATTGACTATGTTGAAAAAACATTACAAGAAGGAAAAGATGTATTCTTAGAAATTGAAGTGCAAGGAGCAATTCAAGTTAAGAAAGCTTTCCCAGAAGGTGTATTTATTTTCTTAGCACCTCCAAGTTTATCTGAACTAAAGAGCCGTATTGTCGGCCGTGGTACAGAGACTGAAGATGTTATTGAAAATCGTTTAACTGTAGCGAAAGAAGAAATCGAGATGATGGACGCTTACGACTATGTAGTAGAAAACGATCAAGTTGAATTAGCTTGTGATAGAATTAAAGCAATTGTGGTTGGCGAACATTGCCGCCGCGAAAGGGTAGCAAAATATTATAAAGAAATGACGGAGGGTCTATAATTATGTTAAATCCATCAATTGACTCATTACTACAAAAAATCGATTCTAAATACACACTAGTAACAGTGGCTGCAAAGCGTGCACGTGAAATGCAACTTGCTAATAACTGTGTTGTAGAGCAACCGGTTTCTCATAAGTGTGTAGGTAAAGCATTAGAAGAAATCGATGCGGAAGTATTAAGCTACGTACCAAGTGAAGATAAAGTTGCTGAATAAGCCTTTGCCTTCGACAAAATAAAACATAGACTTTATAATTTTCTATGTAACGGTAACAACCTATTTACAAGTAGGTTGTTATTTTTTTACGAAAGGAATGAAATATTGGTACTGACGAGCTGGGAATTCTATTTCAGTATTATAAGTTTGAAAAAGAAAGAGGACGAGTCATATGCTAAAAGGGAAAAAGATACTTCTATGTGTAACAGGAGGCATTGCGGTTTTTAAAGCAGCTGCGTTAACGAGTAAATTGACACAATCTGGCGCGATTGTAAAAGTAATGATGAGTGAGTCGGCAATGAAGTTTGTTACGCCTCTTACATTCCAAGCACTTTCTCGCCATGATGTATATACGGATACATTTGATGAGAAAGACTCGGCTGTTATTGCTCATATTGATTTAGCAGATTGGGCGGATGTTGTACTTGTCGCACCTGCTACTGCCAATTGTATTGGAAAGTTAGCTGGTGGTATTGCAGATGATATGATTACAACTACTTTGTTAGCTACTGCAGCTCCGGTATGGATTGCGCCTGCTATGAATGTGCATATGTATGAAAATAAAATTGTTCAAAAAAATATGATGACATTGAAAACGCTAGGATATACGTTTATTGAGCCTGGGGAAGGCTTTTTAGCATGTGGATATGTAGCAAAGGGACGACTAGAAGAACCTGAAGCGATTATCGCACGGTTAGAGGAAGCTTTCTCAGAACACAAACCATTGCAGGGAAAAAGAATATTAATAACTGCTGGCCCAACACGTGAAAAAGTTGATCCAGTTCGTTTTATGACGAATTTTTCTTCTGGAAAAATGGGGTATGCGATTGCAGAAGTGGCGGCGAATTTAGGCGCTGATGTTATACTCGTTTCAGGACCGACAGCATTAAATCCACCGTTACATGTAACGACAGTGCAAGTGGAATCTGCACAAGATATGTTAGAAGCAGTTCTTCAACATTATCAAAACGTAGACGTTGTCATTAAAACAGCAGCAGTTGCAGATTATCGTCCGAAATATGTTCATGATAATAAAATGAAAAAGCAAAATGGTGATGCTGTCATTGAACTCGAAAGAACGGTGGATATTTTAAAAACGTTAGGTCAGAAAAAGGATAAACAGTTACTTATCGGTTTTGCTGCTGAAACGACAAATGTAGAGGAATATGCAACGAAAAAACTACGTGAGAAAAATGCAGATATGATTGTCGCGAATGATGTAAAAGCGCAAGGAGCTGGATTTGGCACGGATACGAATATTGTAACGATGTATAGAAAAGATGGAAAAGTTATTGAGTTGCCACTTTTAATGAAAAAAGAGGTAGCTCGTGAAATATTAAAGCAAATTGAAATGATGTTAGAAGATGATCGTTTATGAAATTTGCAAGTGTAATTGTTGATGTACCTGCCCGTCAGACAGATCGACCATTTGATTACATTATACCTAAAAAATGGGAAGATATTGTACAGACAGGAATGCGGGTAGTAGTTCCGTTTGGGCCAAGAAAATTGCAAGGTTTTATTATTGGGATTAAAGATTCGGTGGATGTAGAAAGTAAGAAGTTAAAGACGATCCATGAAATATTAGATGTAACACCGGTTTTAAATGATGAATTATTAAAACTTGGATATTGGCTTACAAGTGAAACGTTATGCTACATGATTTCAGCTTTTCAAGTGATGCTTCCAACTGCGATAAAAGCAACGTATAAAAAACGTCTACAACTTTGTAAACAGGAAGAAATAGCACCTAAAATACTATATTTATTTCAGGATAAAGAAGCAATTGATTTTGAAGTAATCGAGCAACAGCCACATTTATACCGGACTATTCAACAAGAAATTAAAAATGGTACGGTTGAAGTCGTTTATCAAGTGAAAGATAAAGTACAAAAGAAGAAGCAAAGAGTTGTTCAGCCGGAGTTGCCAGAAGATAAATTAGAATTAGCGGCATTTGAACTGAAAAGTAAAAAACAACAAGATGTACTCTATTATTTTGTGGAAAATTATAAAAGTGTACCGTTGAAAGTAATTACAGAAGAGTTACAAATAACAGATGCTCCAATAAAAGCACTTGTTAAAAAGGGATTCATTTCAGAAAAGTATGTGGAAGTATACCGAAATCCGTATGACGATGATGGTTTTGAACAAACGAAACCATTGCCACTTACGGAGGAACAAAAACAAGTTATTACACCGATTTTATCATCAATTACAAATGAAACTTATAATCCATTTTTACTATATGGTGTTACAGGAAGTGGAAAGACAGAAGTATATTTACAATCTATAGCAGCAGTGCTCGAGAAAGGAAAAGAAGCTATCGTTCTTGTTCCTGAAATTGCACTAACACCCCAAATGGTGGATCGTTTTAAAGGTAGGTTTGGCTCGCAAGTTGCAGTTCTTCATAGTGCGTTGTCTGTTGGAGAAAAGTATGACGAGTGGCGTAAGATTTTAAGAAAAGAAGTGAAAGTTGTAGTTGGTGCGCGTTCAGCCGTTTTTGCGCCTTTTGAGAATTTAGGGATTATTATTATTGATGAAGAGCATGAATCAAGTTACAAACAAGAAGATAATCCAAGGTATCATGCAAGAGATGTGGCTGTCTGGAGAGGGCAATACCATAAATGTCCTATCGTTCTTGGTAGTGCGACACCAACACTTGAATCGTTTGCAAGGGCGAAAAAAGGTGTTTATGAACTACTAACAATGGAAAAACGTATGAATGAACAAGCTTTACCAACGGTAGAGATTGTTGACATGCGAGAAGAACTTCGTGACGGGAATCGATCAATGTTTTCTAAGGCGCTGCATGAAAAAATAGCAGATCGATTAGAAAAGAAAGAACAGATGGTACTCTTCTTAAATAGAAGAGGTCATTCTACATTTGTTATGTGCCGTGATTGTGGGTATGTTGTACAATGTCCGCATTGTGATATTTCATTGACATATCATAAAATGAATCATCGTTTAAAATGTCATTATTGTAGTTACGAAGAAAATATGCCAACTGAGTGTCCAGCTTGTCAAAGTACATACATTCGTTTCTTTGGTACAGGTACACAAAAGGTAGAAGAAGAAATTACAAAACTATTTCCAGAGGCGCGAGTCATTCGAATGGATGTAGATACGACAAGTCGAAAAGGAATGCATGAAAAATTATTAAAGGCGTTTGGGGAAGAAAAAGCAGATATATTACTTGGAACACAAATGATTGCTAAAGGATTAGATTTTCCGAAAGTAACGCTTGTTGGGGTTTTAACTGCAGATACGATGCTTCACTTACCTGATTTTCGTGCAAGTGAAAAGACATATCAGTTATTGACGCAAGTAAGTGGACGAGCGGGTAGACATGAATTGCCAGGGGAAGTTGTGATTCAAACGTATACGCCAGAACATTACAGTATAGAGTTAGCGAAGAACCAACAATATGATGTGTTTTTTGACCAAGAAATGCAAATGAGACGAACAAGACAATATCCTCCATATTACTATGTTGTACTCGTAACCGTATCTCATCCTGAATTATTAAAAGCGGTACAAGTGACGGAAAAAATTGCCTCGTATTTACGAACGCATTGCTCGCAGCAAACAATGGTGTTAGGACCAGTTGCTTCAGCAATTCCAAGGATAAAAGATAGATATCGTTATCAATGCATGATAAAATACAAACGGGAACCAAACTTAAAGAACGTGCTCAAAATGGTAAATGAACATTATCAAGCAGAAATGCAAAAAGAGCTACAAATCTCAATTGATTTTAATCCAACAATGTTAATGTAGCGGAGGGAAATATGGCAGTTTTAGAAATAGTAAAGCATCCAAATGAAGTGTTAGAAACACCATGCGAAAGAGTAATTAACTTTGATAAAAAGTTAGTGAAATTGTTGAAAGATATGCATGAAACAATGTTAATTGCGGACGGAGTCGGTTTAGCTGCGCCTCAAGTAGGTGTAAGCTTGCAAGTAGCGGTTGTTGATGTCGATGATGATACTGGGAAAATCGAGTTAATCAATCCATCAATATTAGAAAAACGTGGTGAACAAGTAGGTCCCGAAGGATGTTTAAGCTTCCCGGGACTTTATGGTGAAGTAGAACGTGCGGATTATATTAAAGTAAGAGCACAAAATCGCCGTGGGAAAGTATTTTTATTAGAAGCGGAAGGATTTTTAGCGCGTGCAATTCAACATGAAATCGATCATTTACACGGTGTTTTATTTACATCGAAAGTGACAAGATATTATGAAGAAAACGAACTAGAATAGGTGTTAAAAGGAGCGGTTTTTAAATGATAAAAGTAGTGTTTATGGGAACACCGGACTTTTCAGTGCCGGTGCTTCGTCGTCTTATTGAAGATGGCTATGAGGTAGTAGGTGTTGTGACGCAACCTGATCGTCCAGTAGGTAGAAAAAAAGTATTAACACCTACACCTGTTAAAGTTGAAGCGGAAAAACATGGTATCCCTGTGTTACAGCCGTTAAAAATTCGTGAAAAAGATGAATATGAAAAAGTATTGGCATTAGAGCCAGATTTAATTGTAACAGCTGCATTTGGTCAGATTGTACCAAATGAAATTTTAGAAGCACCGAAGTATGGATGTATTAATGTCCACGCTTCTTTACTTCCTGAACTTCGTGGTGGTGCACCAATTCATTATGCAATTATGGAAGGTAAAGAAAAAACAGGTATTACAATTATGTATATGGTAGAAAAATTGGATGCTGGTGATATCTTAACGCAAGTGGAAGTGGAAATTGAAGAGCGTGAAACGACAGGCTCATTATTTGATAAATTAAGTGAAGCAGGAGCACATCTTCTATCTAAAACAGTACCTTTATTAATTCAAGGTAAGTTAGAACCGATTAAACAAAACGAAGAAGAAGTAACGTTTGCGTACAATATAAAACGTGAGCAAGAGAAAATTGATTGGACAAAAACAGGTGAAGAAGTATACAATCACATTCGCGGATTGAATCCATGGCCAGTTGCTTATACAACTTTAGCAGGACAAGTTGTTAAAGTATGGTGGGGAGAAAAAGTGCCTGTAACTGAACCGGCTGAAGCAGGTACGATTGTTGCGATCGAAGAAGATGGTTTTGTAGTAGCAACTAGTAATGAAACAGGTGTTAAAATTACTGAATTGCAACCTTCTGGTAAAAAGCGTATGAGTTGTTCACAATTTTTACGTGGAACAAAACCTGAAATTGGAACGAAGTTAGGAGAAAATGCATGAGACAAAATGTTCGTGAATTAGCTCTTGATGGTTTAATTCAAGTGGAAAAAAGTGGTGCATATAGCAACTTACTTTTAAATAATTTAATTGAAAAAAGTGCAATTGATAGAAAAGATATTGGTTTATTAACTGAAATTGTATATGGAACGATTCAACGTCGTGACACATTAGATTATTATTTACAGCCTTTTTTAAAAAAGAAGGTTGAGGCGTGGGTAAGAGTATTGCTTCGCTTATCTTTATATCAAATGATTTATTTAGACCGAGTGCCAGAAAGAGCGGCTATTCATGAAGCGGTTGAGATTGCAAAGCGTCGCGGGCATAAAGGAATTGCTGGTATGGTGAACGGTGTATTACGTTCGATTCAGAGAGAAGGTGTACCTTCTGTAGATGAAATCAAGGATCCAGTAGAACGGCTTGCAATTGCGATGAGTCATCCAGTTTGGCTTGTACAAGAGTGGACTTCTGCATATGGCTTAGAAACTGCAGAGAAAATGTGCGAAGTAAATATGTTACCTCCTGTACCTACAGCGCGTGTGAATGTTGATAAGGTAACGGTAGAAGAAGCGATTGAGTTGTTGGCAAGTGAAGGTATAGAAGCAAAACGTGGTGACTTGTCAGATGATGCAATTCAGATTGAAAGAGGAAATGTAGCGCATACAGAAGCGTTTAAAAAAGGATTTCTTTCTATTCAAGATGAAAGTTCTATGCTTGTAGCACGCGCTTTAGAACCAAATGAGGGAGAGACAGTTCTTGATAGTTGTGCGGCTCCTGGTGGTAAAACTACGCATATAGCTGAGCGTTTAAAGGGAACTGGTAAAGTAATGTCTCTTGATTTACATGCACACAAAGTACGTTTAATTAAACAGCAAGCAGAGCGACTTGGGTTAGAAAATGTCGAAACAAAAGCGCTAGATGCTAGAAAAGTGCAAGAGCACTTTTCAAATGAAACGTTTGATAAAATATTGGTAGATGCACCGTGTTCTGGATTTGGTGTAATTAGACGTAAGCCTGATATTAAGTTAGGAAAAGATAAAGGCGATAGTGAAAGATTATCGACGATTCAACTTGCGATACTAGAAAAAATAGCACCGTTATTAAAACAAGGCGGTCGTCTTGTTTATAGTACGTGCACAATTGAGAAAATAGAAAATGAACAAGTAATAGATAAATTTTTAAAAGAACATCCTGAATTTGAATGGGATACTACGATAAAAGAACGTATGCCAGAAAAATTAAGTCCGTATATTAATGAAGGTCAAGTACAAATTTTACCGCATTATTTTGCAACGGATGGCTTTTATATTG
This sequence comes from Bacillus sp. AFS012607, assembly GCF_002558005.1. Taxonomy (NCBI): domain Bacteria; kingdom Bacillati; phylum Bacillota; class Bacilli; order Caryophanales; family Bacillaceae; genus Bacillus; species Bacillus sp. AFS012607. Next base: position 166,495 of record NZ_NTVM01000012.1, on the reverse strand, counting down.
CTTGTTTAAGGAAGAAGGTGTAGCATCATGGAAACGACTGTAAGAAAACAAAAGAAAAATGTAGAAACGAAGAAACCATCAATTTACTCTTTACAAATTCATGAAATGCAAGATTGGTTAAAGGAACAAGGAGAACCGAAGTTCCGCGCTGGACAAATTTTTGACTGGCTATATAAAAAACGTGTAAAAAATTATGAGGATATGTCAAACCTTTCTAAAGGATTGCGTGATAAATTGTCGAATTCCTTTGATATTACTACTTTAAACACGTTAGTAAAACAAACGTCTTCGGATGGAACGATTAAATTCTTATTCCAATTATATGACGGGTATTCTATTGAAACGGTATTAATGCGACATGAATATGGAAATTCCATTTGTGTAACAACGCAAGTTGGTTGTCGTATTGGATGTACGTTCTGTGCTTCGACGCTTGGTGGACTAAAACGAAACCTAGAAGCTGGAGAAATCGTAGCGCAAGTAGTAGAAGTTCAGCGTGCGCTTGATGAAACAGAAGAACGTGTAAGTTCTCTTGTTGTTATGGGAATTGGAGAACCATTTGATAATTACGATAATTTAATGGGATTCTTACGCATCACTAACCATGAAAAAGGACTTCATATTGGTGCTAGACATATGACTGTTTCGACGAGTGGAATTATCCCGAAAATTTATAAGTTTGCTGAAGAAGAACTACAAATTAATTTTGCGATTTCATTGCATGCTCCAAACTCAGAATTACGTTCAAAATTAATGCCGATTAACCGTGCTTATAAATTACCGGATTTAATGGAAGCTATTAAATACTATGTAAATAGAACAGGGCGCCGTATTACTTTTGAATATGGATTATTTGGAGGAGAAAATGACCAAGTTGAGCACGCTGAAGAGCTTGCTGCGCTCTTAAAAGGTGTAAAATGTCATGTAAACTTAATCCCGGTAAACTACGTACCTGAACGTGATTATGTACGTACACCACGTGAGCAAATTTTCTTGTTCGAGAAAACGTTAAAAGATCGTGGAGTGAATGTAACGATTCGCCGTGAACAAGGTCATGATATTGACGCAGCCTGCGGTCAGTTGCGTGCGAAGGAGCGCAAAGAAGAGACGAGGTGACGAGATGAAAGCCGTATTTCTATCGGATAAAGGAAAAGTTCGTCAACATAATGAAGATAGTGCAGGAGTTTTTCACAATTTAGATGGAAATGTTTTAGCGGTAGTAGCAGATGGAATGGGAGGTCATCGAGCTGGTGATGTAGCTAGCTCGATGGCCATTCAATTATTCCATGATTATTGGAAGCAAACGCATAATATGAATGAACCGAAAAAAGTAGAACAATGGTTACATACTAGTGTTGGGATTATTAATGAGCGTATATATGAATACGCTCAGCAAAATGTAGAATGTAATGGTATGGGAACAACGCTTATAATAGCTGTTTGTACAACAAGTTTTGTGACGATAGGGCATATAGGAGATAGTCGTTGCTATATGGTATCAGAAGGAGAAATGACGCTTGTAACGGAAGATCATTCGCTTGTAAATGAGCTTGTGAGACATGGTGAAATTTCAAAGGAAGATGCAGAGTATCATCCGAAAAAGAATGTGTTATTAAGAGCGCTAGGAACAGAAGAAAAAGTTGGATTAGATGTTAAAACGTTGGTGCTTGAGGAAGATGATCAATTACTTCTTTGCTCTGATGGGTTATCAAACAAAGTTTCTATTGATGATATGCAACAAATTTTACAGTTAAATGAACAGCTTGAAGGTAAAGGGCAGCGTCTCATTCAATTGGCGAATGATCGCGGTGGAGAAGATAATATCACACTTGTTCTTATTGATTATGCGGGTTCGACAAACGAAAGTAGGTGAAGTGCAACGTGCTGATTGGAAAACGCTTAAATGACCGTTATAAGCTACTGAAAATGATTGGTGGTGGCGGAATGGCCAATGTATATTTAGCTCATGATGATATACTTGGCCGAGATGTAGCGGTAAAAATATTAAGACTCGACTACTCAAATAACGAAGAGTTTATTAAACGTTTCCATCGAGAAGCGCAGTCTGTTACAACGTTGTCGCATCCAAATATTGTGAATATGTATGATGTCGGAGAAGAAGATGGTATATATTATCTTGTCATGGAATATGTACCCGGGCAAACATTGAAGCAATACATAATTGAGCGAGGTATGTTACCTATAGGAGAAGCTCTTGATATTATGGAGCAGTTAACATCCGCCATGGCACACGCCCATCATTTTGAAATTGTGCATCGTGATATAAAGCCGCACAATATTTTAATTCGAGCTGATGGAATAATAAAAGTAACAGATTTTGGAATTGCGACAGCTACAAGTGCAACAACAATTACACATACAAATTCAGTACTGGGTTCAGTCCATTATTTATCACCAGAACAGGCACGTGGCGGGATAGCAAATAAACAATCGGATATTTATTCTCTTGGAATAGTTATGTTTGAATTGTTAACAGGAAGACAACCGTTTTCTGGCGAATCTGCTGTTGCTATAGCTTTAAAACATTTACAAAGTGAAATCCCATCACCAAAAAGATGGAATGAAAATATTCCGCAAAGTGTTGAAAATATTATATTAAAGGCAACTGCAAAAGATCCTTTCCATCGATATCAATCTGCCAATGCGATGAAGCGAGATATTGAAACTGCGCTATATCCAGAGAGGATAAATGAGCAACCATTTTACATACCAGAAGATATGGAAGCGACGAAAGCGATTCCGATTATTCAACAAGAACAATTATTTGAAAATGTAAGTGATGAAACGATTGTTTTAAAAGGGAGTAAGGTGGAAGAACCGATAAGAGCAGAAGCAGCTGAGTTAGATAAGAAGAAAAAACGGAGTAACAAGTGGCTTAAAGTTTTAATTTCAACATTTTTATTTTTAGCAATAGGAATAACATTAGCGCTTACGGTTATTCCAGGATTATTTATTCCGAAAGATGTGAAAGTGCCTGATGTGGCTGGTATGAAATACACGACAGCTGTAAATACGTTAGTAGAAAAGGGCTTTGAGGTGACGGAGCCTAATATTGTATATACAGATGATGTTGAAGTTGGGGATGTAATAAAAACGGAACCTGTAGCAGGAAGAGTCGTAAAAGAAAACGCTAAAATTACTATCTATCAATCAGGTGGAAAAAAGAAAAGTAAGATGGCGAATTTCACAGGGCAAAACTTTGAGAGTGTAAAAGCTGAGTTAGAAGAAAAATATAAACAAGTTACAGTAAATTATATTGAAAATGATAAGCCGAAAGGTGAAATTGTAGAGCAAATTCCGACGCCTGATCAAATGGTTATAGAAGCGGAGCAAGAACTGAAAATCTGGGTAAGTAAAGGTCCTTATCAAATTAGACCAGGTGACTTTTCGGGGTGGACTGAAAATAGTGTAACTGGTTATTTGAATGAGAGAAAACTAACGTCAGATATAAAACGAGAGTACTCAGATTCAGTCGAAAAAGGACTTGTAATTTCGCAATTTCCAAAACCAGGTACACCATTAAAAGAGGGAGATAAAGTAACTATTATTATCTCTGATGGTCAAAAGCCTAAAGTGACTAAAACGGTAAAAGTGGACAATATCTCTATCCCATATGAGCCTGCTGTAACAGGTGAAAAAAAGCCGCAAACAATAGAAATTTATAAAGAAGACATGCAGCAAAAAATGGATAGACCGGTTGAAACGAGAACAATTACTGAATCAGCGACTATTTCTTTAGAATTTGTAATTCAAGAAGGTTCAAAGGGACACTATAAAATTGTACGAGATGGAGTAACGATTATTGATAAAGAAGTACCATATCCAACTCAATAATAGTGAAAGTCTACTTATTATTATTGCCTGTTATGCTGTCTACAAAGTGGACGGTATAGCAGGCAAAAATATATGATTCAAAAAGCTAGTAAAGTGATGCAGCTGTAAATATTTTTTTGCATTTAATGGAAGATTTAATGTATATTAGCGAAAGTATATATGGTAGGTTTTGAAATCGTTATTTGGAAAATTTAAATCCATTCATTTTTAAATTCAGCATCACCTTATACAAAAAAAGGAGAATTCTATGCCAGAAGGAAAAATTATAAAAGCTTTAAGTGGGTTTTATTACGTGCAGCATGAAGAAGGGGTTACGCAATGTCGTGGGCGAGGTGTATTTAGAAAAAATAAAATTACACCACTTGTAGGAGACCAAGTTGTTTTTCAGGCAGATAATCCAACTGAAGGTTATGTGCTTGAAGTGTTTGATCGAAAAAATGAACTTGTTAGACCTCCTATTGCTAATGTCGATCAAGCGATCCTTGTGTTCTCTGCAGTAGAACCAGATTTTAATCCTGGACTGTTAGATCGATTTTTAGTGCTGATTGAATATCATAACATTAAGCCAATTATTTGTATTAGCAAGATGGATTTAGTAGATGAAAAGATGAAAGCAACTGTTGAAGCTTATGCGAATGATTATCGTGAGATGGGTTATGATGTTTTATTTACTTCTATTAATACGTCAGAAAGTATTGATATATTAAAACCATACTTAGAAAATTGTGTTTCTGTTGTTGCGGGTCAATCTGGTGTTGGGAAATCTTCAATGCTTAATGTGCTACGTCCAGAATTAGAGCTGAAAACAAATGATATTTCCTCCCATTTAGGACGCGGGAAGCATACGACAAGACACGTAGAATTAATTGCAATTGGGAGTGGACTAGTAGCAGATACACCGGGTTTTAGTTCACTAGATTTCATTGATATAGAAGTAGAAGATCTTACATATTGTTTTCCAGAGTTGAAAGAAGCGAGCCAATACTGTAAATTTAGAGGGTGTACACATCTTTCTGAACCGAAATGTGCTGTGAAAGCTGCGGTTGAAGAAGGGAAGATTACAGAATATCGCTATAAGAACTATAAACAATTCGTAGAAGAAATTAGAGAGAGAAAGCCGAGGTATTAGTTATGATTAAAATTGCACCATCGATTTTATCAGCAGATTTTTCAAAATTAGGGGAAGAGATTAAAGATGTAGAAAAGGGCGGAGCGGATTACATTCACGTTGACGTAATGGATGGACATTTCGTACCAAATATTACGATTGGACCATTAATTGTAGAAGCTATCCGTCCAATTACATCATTACCATTAGATGTACATTTAATGATTGAAAATCCTGATAACTATATCCCGACTTTCGCACAAGCGGGAGCGGATATTATTACTGTTCACGCAGAGGCGTGTCCACATCTGCATCGTACAATTCAGTTAATTAAATCTCACGGTATTAAAGCGGGCGTTGTATTAAATCCACATACGCCAGTTTCAGTGATTGAGCATGTATTAGAAGATATAGATATGGTATTACTTATGACAGTAAACCCTGGATTTGGTGGACAGAAGTTTATCCATTCTGTATTACCGAAAATTAAACAAGTTGCAGACATGGTGAAAGAGCGCAATCTAGAAGTAGAAATTGAAGTTGATGGTGGTGTAAATGCTGAAACAGCAAGACTTTGTGTGGAAGCAGGAGCAAATGTACTTGTAGCTGGATCAGCAGTATACAATCAAAAAGACCGCGGTGGAGCAATTCGCGTAATTCGTGGGTAGTGATGAACTTTTATCCTAGTAAGGTATTCATAGGATAGGGTAAAAATATGTAAAAAGGCAATCTACCGAATGGCAGATTGCCTTTTTACAATGGAAGGGGAAGAAAAAATGATTATTCATATTTTGGCAGGAGGACCTTCGGAATATTGCGCAGATTTTGCTCGATATGAGAATGAGGAAGTAGTGTGGGCTGCGGTTGATAGGGGAGTATACCGTCTATTAAAGAAAGGGATTACCCCGGCTGTTGCGTTTGGAGATTACGATTCAGTTACTGAAGAAGAATTAGTATGGATGGGACAGCAAACGAACGAATTACATATTGTTCCGCGGGAAAAAGATCAAACGGATTTAGAAATTGCAATCAACTGGGCATTAGGAAAGAAGCCGGCACTAATTCGTATTTTTGGTGCTACCGGTGGAAGACTTGATCACGGTTTGGCAAATATACAAATGCTTTTAAAAGGGTTAGAAGTAGAGATAGAAATGTGTATTGTGGACAATAAAAATGAAATAACAGTTAAAAAAGTGGGTACACATATAATTGAAGAAAATAAAAATTTTCCTTATGTATCTTTTGTACCAGTTACTGAAATAGTGGAAGGGATTACATTGTTTGGTTTTAAGTACCCTCTTACTAATAAAACAATAGAGTGGGGATCAACACTTTGTATTAGTAACGAACTCGTTGAGGAAAAAGGTACTTTTTCATTTACTTCTGGCATATTAATGTTGATAAGAAGCACTGATTGAAGAAACAATTTTGCTCCTTACATCATATAGTGACCAAGTGGAGTAATGGGGATTAGGAGGGAAACCATGAGATTTTATACAATTAAGTTACCTAAATTTCTTGGTGGAATTGTTCGTGCAATGTTAAATACCTTCAAAAAAGATTAAAAAAGCACCTATCACCGGTGCTTTTTCCATTGTTATAGTAAAAAAAGAGCCTATCGGCTCTTTTTTTTATTATTAAACACGTTCGATTTTGCCAGATTTTAATGCTCTAGCAGAAACGTAAACACGTTGAACTTTTCCGTCGATGCGTACGCGAACTTTTTGAAGGTTAGCGCCCCACTTACGTTTTGTAGCGTTCATTGCGTGAGAACGAGAGTTACCAGAACGAGCTTTTCTTCCAGTAATAGCACAAACACGAGCCATTTATATTTCCCTCCCTTGATACCTTACCATACGTAATTTTTCAATGTTAGTCTTTTATGCGATGCTAAAAACACTACTATAATTTAACACAACTAAAAAGAGAATGCAACACCGTAGAAAAAAGAAATCAAGAAAATTTACTTGACACTATATGTCAATGAAGAAAAGTTAAAATCCATAAAAATTGCTTGACATATTATAGTGGTACATGTTGTATAATAACAATGGACTATTTTGCTCATCATAAAAAAGTGTAATTTAAAACATAAAATATGAGAGTGAAAAGAAAGAACGATGGAATTTTCTTTAAAAAGATTATATGATAGTAACTAAAGTAGTCTAGCTCACTTTCACCATTTATGAAGGGGGAAACGAGATGTCAATTGAAATTAAAACGAAGTACGGTCAAATTGATATTAGTACAGATGTAATTGCAACAATTGCTGGAGGTGCCGCGGTAGATTGCTACGGTATCGTAGGTATGGCATCAAAAAATCAGTTAAAAGATGGATTAACAGACATTTTACGAAAAGAAAACTTCACTAGAGGTGTTATTGTTCGTAAAGATGAAGATGAAGTACATATTGATATGTATATTATTGTGAGCTATGGTACGAAAATTTCAGAAGTGGCACATAATGTGCAGACGAAAGTGAAATATACACTAGATCAAACTGTAGGACTAGCAGTAGATTCTGTAAACATCTACGTACAAGGAGTTAAAGTAATAAACTTGTAATGTGCATTAAGGAGGAAAATCTGTGTCAATTCAAAAAATTGATGGAAAACGTTTATCACAAATGATCATGCAAGGAGCGAATAATTTAACAAATAATGTTCAGCTTGTTGATGCATTAAACGTATTTCCAGTTCCAGATGGCGATACCGGTACAAACATGAACTTATCTATGACTTCAGGTGCGCGTGAAGTGAAAGCAAATCCTTCACAGCATGCTGGTAAAGTCGGCGTAAGTTTAGCCAAAGGATTATTAATGGGAGCTCGTGGTAACTCTGGAGTTATTCTATCTCAGTTGTTCCGTGGTTTCTCTAAATCCATTGAACAAAAAGAAGAATTAACAACAGTTGATTTTGCTGCAGCACTAGAAGCTGGAGTAGAGGCGGCTTATAAAGCGGTTATGAAACCGATTGAAGGAACGATTTTAACGGTTGCAAGAGAAACGGGTAAATATGCAGTAACAGTTGCGAAAAAACAGCGCGACTTTGTTTTGTTTATGGAAGACGTTGTGAAAGAAGCAAACGCATCGTTAAATCGTACGCCAGATTTATTACCTGTATTAAAACAAGTTGGCGTTGTAGATAGCGGTGGTAAAGGTCTTGTAGTGGTATACGAAGGATTTTTAGCTGACTTAAAAGGAGAAACGATTTCTTCTGATGCACCGACGCAAACATCTATGAATGAGATGGTACGCGCAGAACATCACCGTAGTGTACAAAGCCAATTGAGTACAGAAGATATTAAGTATGGATATTGTACGGAGTTCATGGTGAAATTAGAGGCTGAAAAGGTGAAAGAGCATAATTTCTCTGAACAAAAATTCCGTGAAGATATTAGTGTATATGGTGATTCTCTACTAGTTGTGTCTGATGATGAAATTGTAAAAGTTCATATCCACGCAGAACATCCTGGAGACGCTATGAACTACGGGCAAAAATACGGTAGTTTAATTAAGATTAAAGTAGAAAATATGCGTGAACAGCATACTGCTTTATTAGATGAACCTGCTATGGTTCCTGAACAACCAGCTCAATCGAAAGAAAAACAACCATATGGTATCGTAACTGTGGCAATGGGGTCTGGTATTAAAACTTTATTTGAGAGCATCGGCGCAACGAAAGTTATCGAAGGTGGTCAAACGATGAATCCAAGTACGGAGGATATCGTGAAGGCAATTGAAGAAGCAAATGCTGAAAAAATCATTATTTTACCGAATAACGGAAATATTGTAATGGCAGCAGAACAAGCGGCATCAGTTGTAGATCAAGAAGTTATTGTTGTTCGTTCGAAAACAGTTCCTCAAGGTATGGCAGCAATGTTAGCATTTAACCCAGTTGGAACGTTAGAAGAGAATGAAGAAAACATGCAAGAAGCTTTATCTCATGTGAAAACAGGTCAAATTACGTATGCTGTACGTGATACGGAAATTGATGGTGTAGCAATTCAAAAAGATGACTTCATGTGTATTGCAGATGGAAAAATTGTATCTACAAATGCTGAAAAAGTAGGAGCTGCGAAGCAATTACTAGAAGCGCTTATTGATGAAGATTCTGAAATCGTAACGATTCTACAAGGTGAAGATGCAACTGACGAAGAAGTAGCGGAGTTAGTTGAATTTGTAGAAGAGAAATTTGAAGATGCAGAAGTAGAAGTGCATGCTGGAAACCAACCAGTGTATTCTTTCATCTTCTCTGTAGAATAAGATAAGATTCGTTTTGAAAATAAATGGATTACTTACTTGCTAATGGATAAGGAGTAGTAATATGAAGTTTATTACTAGTTTTTATTCAAAAGGCTAGCATATTGAAGAGAGAAAAGAGCCTTGCTGCTAATAGTGAGGCTCTTTTTTACTTGTTTTATATAAGGGATTTGAGTAGTTTCTCTTAGAATGCCTATGATAGAATATATAAGGTGAAAGAGAGCGATTACAGATGCTAATTGGTACTCAAATAAAATGCAATAAAGAAAATAATGTGACGGGGTGTGAGAATCTTGAATGATGTTGTACAAGTTCCTGTTACGGATGTAAAGGGGATCGGAGGAGAAACATCTGAGTTACTACATGAGATGGGGATTTATACAGTTTCTCATCTATTAGAACATTTTCCGTACCGTTATGAAGATTATGCGATGAAAGATCTTGCTGAAGTAAAGCATGATGAACGTGTAACGGTTGAAGGGAAGGTTCATAGTGCTCCTTTGCTGCAATATTATGGTAAGAAGAAATCGCGTCTAACAGTTCGTGTTCTCGTCGGTCGTTATTTAATTACGGCGGTATGTTTTAATAGGCCTTACTATAAGCAAAAATTAACGTTAGATGAAACGGTAACGATTACTGGTAAATGGGATCAACATCGTCAAACAATTGCTGTATCAGAACTTCATTTTGGGCCAGTTGTACGTCAACAAGAAGTGGAGCCAGTTTACTCAGTAAAGGGGAAACTTACAGTAAAACAGATGCGTCGTTTTATTGCTCAAGCGTTAAAGGAATATGGAGATTCTATAGTCGAAGTGTTACCGGATGGTTTGTTAGGCCGGTATAAATTATTACCAAGATATGAAGCACTTAAGGCTTTGCATTTTCCGGTAGGACAGGAGGATTTAAAGCAAGCGCGTCGCCGTTTTGTATATGAGGAATTTTTCTTATTTCAGCTGAAAATGCAAACGCTGAGGAAAATGGAGAGGGAAAATTCAAAAGGGACGAAGAAAGAGATTCCGTCAGTAGAATTACAAGAATTTATCGATGCACTGCCGTTTCCGTTAACGGGTGCGCAGCGCCGAGTTGTAGATGAAATTTTAAAAGATATGACATCTCCTTATCGGATGAACCGACTATTACAAGGTGACGTTGGTTCTGGGAAAACAGTTGTTGCTGCGATTGGCCTTTATGCATCGAAATTAGCTCATTATCAAGGTGCTTTAATGGTTCCTACAGAAATTTTAGCTGAGCAACATTATCAGTCGCTTGCTGAAACGTTTTCGCATTTTGGTATGAAGGTGGAACTGCTAACAAGTTCTGTTAAAGGTGCGAGACGACGAGACATTTTAGCGAAGTTAGAACAAGGAGAAATAGATATTCTTGTTGGAACGCACGCTTTAATTCAAGATGAAGTTATATTTCATAGGTTGGGTCTCGTTATTACGGATGAACAGCATCGATTTGGTGTAGCGCAGCGCCGAGTTTTACGGGAGAAAGGTGAAAGTCCAGATGTATTATTTATGACAGCGACACCAATTCCGCGTACGCTTGCAATTACTGCATTTGGAGAGATGGATGTTTCAATAATCGATGAGATGCCAGCAGGGAGAAAGGTGATTGAAACATACTGGGCAAAACATGATATGTTAGATCGCGTCCTCGGTTTTGTTGAGAAGGAGATAAAAAAAGGAAGACAGGCATACGTTATTTGTCCTCTAATTGAAGAATCTGAGAAACTTGATGTGCAAAATGCTATCGACTTACATAGTATGCTGACGCATCATTACCAAGGGAAATGCCAAGTTGGATTGATGCATGGGAGATTATCGTCTCAGGAAAAAGAAGAGATAATGGGACAGTTTAGTGAAAATAAAGTGCAAATTCTTGTATCGACAACAGTTGTTGAGGTTGGTGTGAACGTACCGAATGCGACTGTGATGGTTATTTATGATGCAGAACGTTTCGGTTTATCGCAGCTTCATCAGCTTAGAGGGCGTGTCGGGCGTGGTAGTGAACAATCATATTGTTTATTAATAGCAGACCCTAAATCAGAAACAGGAAAAGAAAGAATGCGCATAATGACTGAAACAAATGATGGATTTGTATTGTCAGAAAAAGATTTAGAATTACGAGGTCCTGGAGATTTTTTTGGGAGTAAGCAAAGTGGCTTACCGGAATTTAAGGTTGCTGACATGGTACACGATTATCGAGCGTTAGAAACAGCAAGGCAAGATGCGGCGATACTAGTAGAGTCAGAAGCATTTTGGCACAATGATCAATACGCTGCCTTGCGTACGTATCTTGATGGGACAGGTGTGTTCCAAGGAGAGAAGCTCGATTAAAGGGAGTCAACAAAAAAATTGTTGCATTCTACTTTCAATGATTATATACTACTGTTAGTACCTAGTCATAAAAATGGATGGTGCGGTATGAAGAAAAGAAGAAGTAAAAAAGAAAGACAAGAATTATTACAACAAACAATCGAATCAAATCCTTTTATTACGGATGAAGATTTAGCGGAAAAATTTCAAGTGAGTATACAAACAGTACGACTGGATCGTATGGAATTGTCTATTCCTGAATTAAGAGAGAGAATTAAACATGTAGCTACAAAGCAACATGAAGAAGATGTGAAATCTTTACCGTTAGAAGAGGTTGTCGGAGAAATTATTGATATTGAATTAGATAGACATGCAATCTCTATCTTTGAAGTAAAGGTAGAACATGTATTTAAAAGAAATCAAATTGCCCGTGGGCATCATCTGTTTGCGCAAGCAAACTCACTAGCTGTTGCGGTTATTGATGAAGAATTAGCTTTAACTGCAAAGTCTACCATTCGATATATTCGCCCTGTAAAATTAGGAGAGCGTGTTGTTGCAAAAGCGCGTGTTGAAGACGTAGAGAATGATAAGGGACGGACGGTTGTCAAAGTGCGTAGCTTCGTTGGAGAAGAACTTGTTTTTACAGGCACTTTTGAAATGTATCGATCTAGTAATTATAGTGAGGAAGGTAACAACTTATGAAAATCGCAATAGATGCAATGGGCGGAGATCACGCTCCGAAGGCTGTAGTATTAGGGGCAATGAAAGCTATTAAGGAATATTCTGATTTACATATTACGTTAGTAGGGAAAGAAGAGGAAATTCGTCAATACTTAACGAGTGATGAACGAATTACTATTCTTCATACAGACGAAAAAATAGAATCGACGGAAGAACCAGTAAGAGCGGTTCGTCGAAAAAAACAAGCTTCAATGGTACTTGCGGCACAGCAAGTAAAGGATGGAGAAGCAGACGCTTGTATATCCGCAGGTAGCACAGGAGCTTTAATGGCAGCTGGATTATTTGTTGTCGGTCGTATGGAAGGAATTGAGCGACCAGCTTTATCGCCTACAATGCCAACTGTAGATGGAAAAGGTTTTGTTATGTTAGATGTTGGAGCAAATGTTGATGCAAAACCAATTCATTTATATCAATATGCAGTAATGGGATCTGTTTATGCTGAGAAGGTAAGAGGAATTGAAAATCCTCGTGTTGGACTATTAAACGTTGGAACAGAGGATGGAAAAGGAAACGAGCTTTCAAAGCAAGTATTTGCAATGCTTAAGGATGCGCCAATTAATTTCGTTGGGAACGTTGAATCGAGAGATTTATTGCAAGGTGTAGCAGATGTTGTTGTATGTGATGGTTTTACAGGGAATGTAGCGTTGAAATCATTAGAAGGAACAGCACTTGCGCTATTCTCTATGTTGAAAGAACAACTAATGAGTTCGTTTACGAGCAAATTAGCAGCGGCGGTATTAAAGCCAAAACTTATGGTATTAAAAGATAAAATGGATTATTCGGAGTATGGGGGAGCTGCATTATTTGGATTGAAAGCACCTGTCATTAAGGCTCACGGTTCTTCTAATGACCAGTCGATATTTAGTGCGATTCGTCAAACGAGAGAAATGGTAGCGAAAGAAGTAATTCCTACAATTTCAAGCGTAATGGAGAAAGAGTCACTCCAATAAGAGGAGGATTTGAAATGGGAAAAATAGCATTTCTTTTTCCAGGCCAAGGTTCACAGGCAGTTGGAATGGGTAAACAATTAGCAGAGAATAATAAAGAGGTTGCAAAAGTGTTTGCAAAAGCAGATGAGGTGTTACAAGATTCACTTTCAGAAGTGATTTTTGAAGGACCGCAGGAAAAGCTTACATTAACAACAAATGCTCAGCCTGCATTATTAACAACGAGTTTTGCTATTTTGACAGCTTTGAAAGAGTATGACATTACACCTAACTTTGTCGCTGGTCATAGTTTAGGTGAATATAGCGCTCTTGTAGCAGCTGGTGCATTAACTTTTGAAGATGCTGTATATGCTGTAAGGAAACGTGGCGAATATATGGAAGAAGCTGTTCCAGACGGGGAAGGTGCGATGGCAGCTATATTAGGTGCTGACCTAGATATGCTGAAACAAGTTACAGAAGAAGTAACAAGTGAAGGATATGCAGTGCAAATCGCTAATATGAATAGTACGAAGCAAATTGTGATTTCTGGAACGAAGCAAGGTGTAGAGGTTGCTTCTCAAAGAGCGAAAGAAAATGGTGCAAAGAGAGCAATTCCACTAAAAGTAAGTGGGCCTTTCCATTCTTCACTTATGAAGCCGGCAGCTGAGAAGTTCCAAAGTGTTTTAAATGAAATTACAATTCATGACACGAATATTCCTGTTATTGCAAATGTTACAGCGGATGTTATTACACGTGGTGCTGACATTCAAGAAAAGTTAATCGAACAGCTTTATTCGCCTGTATTATGGTACCCGTCTATTGAATGTATGGTGCAGCAGGGAGTAGATATATTTATTGAAATTGGACCTGGAAAAGTACTTGCTGGACTTATGAAGTCGATTGATTCATCAGTGAAAGCATATGCGATATATGATGAAGAGACATTAAAAGATACCATTTCAAATTTGAGAGGAGAAAACTGATGTTAAAAGGGAAGGTAGCATTAGTAACTGGCGCTTCACGTGGAATTGGTCGCGCGATTGCGATCGATTTAGCGAAACAAGGGGCAAATGTAGTAGTGAATTATGCAGGTAATGAACAAAAAGCAAATGAAGTAGTAGATGAAATTAAGAAATTAGGTTCTGATGCAATTGCGGTAAGAGCAGATGTTGCAAATGCTGATGATGTTACAAATATGGTGAAACAAACAGTAGATACATTTGGACAAGTTGATATTCTTGTAAATAATGCTGGTGTAACAAAAGATAATTTATTAATGCGTATGAAAGAAGAAGAATGGGATACAGTTATTAATACAAACTTAAAAGGTGTATTCTTATGTACAAAAGCAGTATCTCGCTATATGATGCGTCAACGTCACGGTAGAATTATAAATATCGCTTCGGTTGTTGGTGTTATAGGAAACCCAGGGCAAGCTAATTATGTTGCTGCTAAAGCGGGTGTTATTGGATTAACAAAAACATCTGCAAAAGAGTTAGCAAGTCGAAATATTACAGTGAATGCAATTGCGCCGGGCTTTATTGCGACTGATATGACAGATGTACTAGATGAGAATATTAAAGCAGAAATGTTAAAAGTTATTCCAGCTACTCAATTTGGTGAAGCGCAAGATATCGCGAATGCTGTAACGTTTTTTGCTTCTGATCAAAGCAAATATGTTACAGGTCAAACGTTAAATGTTGATGGCGGTATGGTAATGTAATAAAAGAATCGATTTCACCTAGTTTTTTTGGTCAATATTTAATATAATATTTGAGGGGAGGTGAATGGAATGGCAGATGTTTTAGAGCGCGTAACAAAAATCATCGTTGATCGTTTAGGAGTAGAAGAGACTGAGGTAGTACCAGCTGCAAGCTTCAAGGAAGATTTAGGAGCAGACTCCCTAGATGTAGTAGAACTTGTAATGCAATTAGAAGATGAATTCGAAATGGAAATTTCTGATGAAGATGCTGAAAAGATTGCTACTGTTGGCGATGCTGTGACTTACATAGAGAGTCATCTATAATGCTTAAGTGAAGTCCCGTTTTTTAGCGGGGCTTTCTGGCTTATATCTGGAGGGACCTATGCCGTACCGAAAATATAGAGAAAAAAAATACGAAACAAAATATCGTGAAGCATTTAAAGTGTTTCAAGAAAAGATAGGTATTACGTTTACAGATGAAAAATTATTGATTCAAGCATTTACGCATTCATCGTATGTGAATGAGCATCGAAAAAAACCGCATGAAGATAACGAGCGTCTTGAATTTCTTGGAGATGCAGTATTGGAACTTACTGTATCGCAGTATCTGTTTCAAAAATATCCGACAATGAGCGAAGGAGAGTTAACAAAACTACGTGCAGCTATTGTATGTGAGCCATCTCTTGTTCGTTTTGCGAACGAATTGTCATTTGGTAGCCTTGTTTTATTAGGAAAAGGTGAAGAAATGACAGGTGGACGTGAACGACCAGCTTTATTAGCGGATGTCTTTGAAGCGTTTATTGGTGCCCTTTATCTTGATCAAGGGTTAGAAACAGTTTGGGAATTCTTAAAAGAAATTGTATATCCGAAAATTAATGAGGGTGCTTTTTCTCATGTGATGGATTATAAGAGTCAGTTACAAGAATTGATTCAGCGTGATGGTAGTGGCAATGTTGAGTATCAAATTTTGCAAGAAAAAGGACCAGCTCACAATCGAGAATTTGTGTCACGTGTTACGTTAAATAACGTAGCTTTAGGTCTTGGTAGTGGTAAGTCGAAAAAAGAAGCAGAGCAACAAGCTGCTGCAGAAGCATTGAAAAAATTAAAAGAACAACTATAAGGAATCCCCCTTTGAATGAGGGGGATTCCTTATGCATAGAATGAAACTTTCTTTTTGTTTGTGAATAAAAGGAAGGGAAATCCGTATGATAGCTCGTTTTTGTATAGATAACAGTTATAGCAACGGAGAATAGGAGGAAGGCCTTTCGTGTTTTTAAAAAGATTAGAAATAGCAGGATTTAAGTCTTTTGCTGAGCGTGTATCTGTTGATTTTGTCCCAGGTGTAACTTCTGTAGTAGGCCCTAATGGAAGCGGGAAAAGTAATATTACTGATGCGATTCGCTGGGTACTTGGTGAACAATCTGCAAAATCATTACGTGGTGCAAAGATGGAGGATATTATTTTTGCAGGCAGTGATACGAGGAGAGCGGTTAATGTTGCTGAAGTAACAATAACTTTAAATAATGAAGATCAACGTTTACCAATTGAATACAATGAGGTGTGTGTAACACGTCGTGTATCTCGTTCAGGTGATAGTGATTTTTATATTAATAAACAATCATGTAGATTGAAAGATATTATCGATTTATTTATGGACTCTGGTATGGGAAGAGAAGCTTTTTCAATTATTAGCCAGGGGAAAGTGGAAGAGATTTTAAGTAGTAAGTCAGAAGAGCGTCGAGGTGTATTTGAAGAAGCGGCAGGCGTACTGAAATACAAACTTCGCAAAAAGAAAGCTGAAGGGAAGTTAGCAGAAACACAAGAAAACTTAAATCGTGTACAAGATATAATTCATGAATTAAGTAGTCAAGTAGAACCTTTAGAAAGACAAGCTTCTATTGCGAAAGATTATCTTGAGAATAAAGAAGAATTAGAGAAAGTAGAAGCTGCGCTTATTGTACATGAAATTGAAGAATTGCATGAGAAATGGGAAGCGCTTCGAAATCAGTTTGGGCATAATAAAGACGAAGAAGCTAAAATGTCAACGGATTTACAAAAAAGTGAAGAAGAGCTTGAGGAATTACGAGGACAATTACAAGCGGTAGATGAGTCTGTAGATTCGTTGCAAGAAGTACTTCTTCTTTCTAGTAAAGAGCTAGAAAAACTAGAAGGACAGCGCGAGTTGTTAAAAGAGAGAAAGCAAAATGCTACGACGCATTGTGCGCAACTTGAGCAGTTAATTGTTGAATTAACAGAGAAAGCTAAAAGTTACGATGGTGAAATTGCGTCAAGTACAGAAGCTTTAATGCAATTTGTGAATGAAGTAAAAGAGTTAGAGCAAAAATTGCATGATAATGAGCAACTACTTGCTACTTTTGCTGACAATTTAGAGGAACAGATTGAGAATTTAAAAGGTGACTATATTGAACTTTTAAATCAACAAGCTAGTCATCGCAATGAATTATCTATGATTGAAGAACAATCTAAACAGCAAACGTCTAAAAACGAGCGGCTGGATGAAGAGAATGCGAAATATGTAGAAATGCGTATGGAAATTACAGCGAAAAAGACGAAACTTGTAGAAAATTACGAACAAGTGAAAGAAAAAGTAGCTGGCATCCTCTCAAACATACAGAAGACAGAGGCGGCGCTCGGGAAATGTAAGACGCAGTATAGTGAAAATGAAACAAAACTGTATCAAGCATATCAATTTGTGCAACAGGCACGTTCTCGAAAAGAAATGCTTGAAGAGATGCAAGAAGATTATTCTGGCTTCTATCAAGGTGTACGTGAAGTATTGAAAGCTAGAGAAAATAGGTTGCAAGGTATCGAGGGTGCTGTTGCGGAACTGTTAACGGTACCTAAAGAATACGAAGTTGCAATGGAAATCGCTCTAGGTGCAGCGATGCAGCACATTGTTGTACAAACAGAGGAACATGCTCGTAATGCAATTGCATTTTTAAAGCAAAATAAACATGGGCGTGCAACGTTTTTACCACAAGCTGTTATTAAAAGTAGGTCGTTATCATTTGAGCAATTACGCATTGTAAATCAACACCCATCGTTTGTAGGTGTGGCGGCAGAACTTGTGCAGTACAATAATAAATATGAAAATGTAGTTTCAAATTTATTAGGTACTGTTATTGTTGCGAAAGATTTACGCGGAGCAAATGAGTTGGCGAAACAACTGCAATACCGTTATCGCATTGTAACAATCGAAGGGGACGTAGTGAATCCTGGCGGTTCTATGACTGGTGGAGCGGTAAAACAAGCGAAATCTTCTTTATTAGGACGCCAACGTGAACTGGAAGAGTGGACTCGCAAGTTAACTGATATGGAAGAAAAAACAACGAAGTTAGAAAACTTTGTTAAAGCAGTAAAACAAGAGATTCAAGAAAAAGAAGTGAAAATACGCGAACTAAGGCAAACTGTAGAAGCAGAGCGTGTAGATGAGCAGAAATTAAGAGAAGAGATTAATCGTTTAGAATTAGAAGAACATCGTATTAATGACCGCTTGTCTATTTATGATTTAGAGATTGAAGGTTTTTTACAAGATCGAGTAAAAACACAAGGGCGTAAAGAGGCGTTAGAAGGGATTTTAACGAATCTTCAAGCTGATATCACAGAGTTAGATAGTAAAATTGTAGCTTTAACAAAACAAAAAAGTGAGCAACATTCTTCAAAAGAAAAAGTTCAAAAAGAAATGACTGAGTTAAAAGTGCTGGTAGCTGAAAAGCAACAACGCTTATCTAATCAAAAAGAAAAAGTTGAACGATTTACGAAGGAAAAAGAAGAAACGGATGCGACACTTGTAAAAACGAAAGAGGATTTAGCTTTCTTAAAACAAGAAATGACATCTAATTCAAGTGGTGAAGAGCAAATTACGAATATGATTGAGAAGAAAGCGTATGATCGTAATCAAACTTCAGAATTAATTCGCTCTCGTCGCGAACAACGTGTCTCGTTGCAAGAGAGAGTAGAACATTTAGAGCGTAATTTGAAAGAAACGACAGGTAAACATAAATATATTATTGAAATGTTGAAAGATCAAGAAGTGAAAATAAACCGACTTGATGTAGAGTTGGAAAATAGATTACAACATTTACGTGAAACATATACGATTTCATTTGAAGCGGCAAAACTAAAATATACAATGACAATGCCTGCAGAAGATGCGCGTAAGAAAGTAAAATTAATCAAATTATCCATAGAAGAGTTAGGTACAGTGAACCTAGGGGCAATTGATGAATATGAACGCGTAGCGGAGCGTCATACATTTTTACTAGAGCAGAGAGACGACCTAGAAGAAGCGAAAACGACATTGCACCAGCTTATTACCGAAATGGATGAAGAAATGAAAAAACGCTTTTTTACTACGTTTGAAGGCATTAGAATGGAGTTTCAATCGGTATTCTCTGAGTTATTTGGAGGCGGAAGAGCGGATTTAGTAATGACTAATCCAGAGGATTTACTAAATACGGGTATTGATATTGTAGCACAACCGCCAGGGAAGAAATTGCAGAACTTAGGTTTACTTTCAGGTGGAGAGCGTGCTTTAACGGCAATTGCGCTTTTATTTGGTATTTTAAAAGTGCGCCCAGTACCGTTCTGTGTACTAGATGAGGTAGAGGCCGCCCTTGATGAAGCGAATGTAGCTCGTTTTGCACAGTATTTAAAGAAATTTAGTGATGAGACGCAGTTTATTGTAATTACACATAGAAAAGGTACAATGGAAGAGTCTGATGTGTTGTACGGTGTAACAATGCAAGAATCAGGGGTATCTAAACTTGTTTCGGTTCGTTTAGATGCCGGAGAAGAACTTATTGCAAGTGAATAGGAAGGATGGGAAAGTATGAGTTTTTTTAAAAAACTAAAAGAAAAAATTTCAAAACAAACGGATACAGTTACAGAGAAATTTAAACACGGATTAGAAAAAACTAGAAATTCATTTGCGGATAAAGTGAATGATTTAGTGTATCGTTACCGTAAAGTGGACGAAGATTTCTTCGAAGAGTTAGAAGAAATCTTAATCGGTGCAGACGTTGGCGTCGCAACGGTAATGGAATTAATTGATCAATTGAAAGAAGAAGTACAACGTCGTAACATTCAAGATCCAAAAGAAGTACAAGCTGTTATTTCAGAAAAACTAGTAGGAATTTACAAAGGTGACAGAGATTTTAGTAACGAAATTAATATGCAAGAAGACCAATTAACGGTTGTTTTATTTGTTGGTGTTAACGGTGTAGGAAAAACGACGACAATTGGTAAACTGGCGCATAAGTTTAAATCAGAAGGTAAGTCAGTCTTATTGGCGGCAGGAGACACATTCCGTGCTGGGGCGATTGAACAATTAGAAGTATGGGGCGATCGCGTTGGTGTAGAAGTGATTAAACAAGGATCTGGATCTGATCCAGCGGCGGTTATGTATGACGCTGTACAAGCTGCAAAAGCACGTAAGGTAGATGTATTACTATGTGACACAGCAGGACGCTTGCAAAATAAAGTAAACTTAATGAAAGAGTTAGAGAAGGTGAAGCGTGTAATTGAGCGTGAAGTACCAGGTGCTCCTCATGAAGTATTGCTTGTTATTGATGCAACAACAGGACAAAACGGTTTAAGCCAAGCGAAAACATTCCGTGAAGCAACGAATGTAACAGGTATTGTTTTAACGAAGTTAGATGGAACTGCTAAAGGTGGTATTGTATTAGCGATTCGTAACGAAATTGATGTACCGGTGAAGTTTGTTGGATTAGGAGAGCAAATGGATGACTTGCAGCAGTTTGATCCAGAACAATATGTGTATGGTTTATTTGCGAACTTAGTAGAAACAGAAGAAGCGTAAGCGAAAGAAGCGGTATTTCCGCTTCTTTTTCTATAAAAATATATGATGTTAAGAAAAAAACTTGACACTCTTTTGGACTCCATGTAAACTAACTTATGTAAAGGGAAATCACTTAACAAAGGATGATCCAACATGCTCGAAAAAACAACGAGAATGAACTATTTATTTGATTTTTATCAATCGTTGTTAACGCAAAAACAAAGAAGTTATATGTCGCTTTATTATCTAGATGATTTATCTCTTGGTGAAATTGCGGAAGAATTTGATGTAAGTCGCCAAGCCGTGTATGATAACATTAAACGGACTGAAGCGATGCTTGAAGAATATGAAGAAAAATTAGTATTACTTCAAAAGTTTCAAGAGCGACAGCGACTTGTTGCAAAGCTAAAACAGCTAATCAGCGAAGAAGAGCATGTGAATGAAGAAATGAAACAAGTTGTTGAAGCTATCGAAAAATTAGATTAGGAGGGCGGCAATATGGCATTTGAAGGATTAGCCGACCGACTTCAACAGACAATGCAAAAAATCCGCGGCAAAGGAAAAGTTTCTGAAGCCGATGTGAAAGAAATGATGAGAGAAGTTCGTCTAGCTCTTTTAGAAGCAGATGTTAACTTTAAAGTAGTAAAAGATTTTGTGAAGCGTGTGTCTGAACGTGCTGTCGGACAAGATGTAATGAAAAGTTTGACACCTGGACAACAAGTAATTAAAGTTGTACAGGAAGAACTTACAGAACTTATGGGCGGAGAGCAAAGCAAAATTGCTGTTGCTAATAAGCCACCGACTGTTATTATGATGGTTGGTCTGCAAGGTGCGGGTAAAACAACGACGACAGGTAAGCTTGCGAATTTGCTTCGTAAAAAGCATAATCGTAAACCGATGCTTGTTGCAGCGGATATTTACCGTCCAGCAGCGATTAAACAGCTTGAAACATTAGGGAAGCAATTGGACATGCCTGTATTTTCTTTAGGAGATCAAGTAAGTCCTGTTGAAATTGCGAAACAAGCGATTGCAAAAGCAAAAGAAGATCATCATGATTATGTTTTAATCGATACAGCGGGTCGCCTGCATATTGATGAAGAACTAATGGATGAATTAGCGAAAGTTAAAGAAGTTGCGAAGCCGGATGAAATTTTCCTTGTTGTCGATGCGATGACGGGACAAGACGCGGTAAATGTTGCACAAAGTTTCCATGAACAGTTAGGTTTAACAGGTGTTGTATTAACGAAATTAGATGGTGATACCCGCGGTGGTGCTGCATTATCTATTAAGGCTGTAACAAACACACCGATTAAATTTGCTGGTATGGGTGAAAAACTAGATGCAATTGAAGCGTTCCATCCAGAGCGTATGGCATCCCGTATTTTAGGGATGGGCGATGTCTTAACATTGATTGAAAAAGCGCAAGCTACAGTTGATGAAGAGAAAGCAAAAGAACTTGAGCAAAAAATGCGTACGCTTTCGTTTACGCTTGACGATTTCCTAGAACAACTTGGACAAGTGCGTCAACTTGGACCGCTTGATGAATTGTTAGGAATGCTTCCTGGTGCAAATAAAATTAAAGGGCTGAAAAATGCGCAAGTTGATGAAAAACAAATTGGGCATATTGAGGCAATTATTCGTTCTATGACTAAATTAGAACGAGAACAACCGGAAATAATCAATGCTAGTCGCAAAAAGCGCATTGCCAAAGGTAGCGGTACAACTGTACAAGAAATCAATCGTCTAATTAAGCAATTCGATGACATGAAAAAAATGATGAAGACGATGACGGGAATGCAAAAAGGCAAGAAAAAAGGACTAGGTGGATTGAAGTTTCCATTCATGTAAGGAAAAAAAGATGGCTCTGTTAAGAAAAAATACTTTACAAAGCAATAGTCTTTTTGCTAATATAATTATCTGTGTGAAATAAATTCGGAGGTGCTTTATAAATGGCAGTTAAAATTCGTTTAAAACGTATGGGAGCTAAAAAAACTCCTTTCTATCGTGTAGTTGTTGCAGATTCTCGTTCTCCTCGTGACGGACGTTTCATTGAGGAAATCGGAACTTACAATCCAGTTGCTCAACCAGCTGAAGTTAAGATCGACGAAGAAGCAGCATTAAAATGGTTAGGAAATGGTGCTAAACCATCTGATACAGTTCGTAACTTATTCTCTAACCAAGGTATCATGGAGAAATTCCACTTATCTAAACAAGGTAAGTAATTGAGGCAATGACTATGAAGAAGTTAGTCGAGACGATTGTCAAGCCTCTTGTCGATCATCCTGAAGATGTAAAAGTTACACAGGAACTTTGCAACGGAGAGATAAAGTATCGATTAACTGTACATCCTGAGGATGTTGGAAAAGTCATTGGAAAGCAAGGGAGAGTTGCGAAAGCGATTCGAATGCTCTTGTATTCAGTGGGACATCATAATGATGAAAAAGTAACACTGGAAATTCAATAAACGTAAAAAGGGCGAGGAGTTATTCCTCTCCCTTTTTTAACATTTAAATAGAGATTGCATGTTCCATCTATGAAATGGAGATGCTTAATTTATATAGAAACCAGGGGTGACATACTATTTATGACAAAGTGGTTTAACGTAGGGAAAATTGTAAATACTCATGGAGTAAGAGGAGAAATCCGTGTGATTTCTCGTACTGATTTTCCAGAAGAGCGATATAAAGTAGGAAACACGCTATACATATCGAATGAGAAAGACACAGACTATCTTCCAGTGAAGGTAACTTCTCATCGCCAACATAAGACATTCGATTTATTAACATTTGAAGGATATAACAATGTAGATGAAGTAGAGAAGTTTAAAGGTTCTTTAATAAAAGTACCGGAAGAGCAGTTAGGTGAACTTGCTGAAGGTGAATACTACTATCACGAAATTATTGGTTGCAGCGTTGTAACGGAAGAAGGAGAAGCGCTAGGGACAATCAAAGAGATTCTCTCTCCTGGTGCAAATGATGTTTGGGTGATTAAACGTCCGAAGGGTCAAGATCTCTTAATTCCTTATATTGATGACGTTGTACTTCAAGTTAATATTGAAAATAAATTAGTAACCATTCATGTAATGGAAGGATTGCTATAATGAAAATTGATATTTTAACGTTGTTCCCAGACATGTTTACCGGTGTATTTGGATCTTCTATATTAAAGAAGGCACAAGAAAAGGAAGCGGTAAACCTTCGTGTTGTTAACTTTCGTGATTATACAACAAGTAAGCATAATAGCGTAGACGATTATCCTTACGGCGGAGGAGCTGGTATGGTGCTTACTCCTCAGCCTATTTTTGACGCTGTAGAAGATTTGACGAAAGAGACAGAGCGTAAGCCGAGAGTTGTCTTAATGTGTCCGCAGGGCGAAAGATTTACGCAGAAGAAAGCGGAAGAGCTTGCAGGGGAAGAACATTTGATCTTTGTATGTGGGCATTATGAAGGGTATGACGAACGAATTCGTGAGCATCTCGTAACGGATGAGATTTCTATTGGTGACTATGTATTAACGGGCGGAGAATTAGCTTCTATGGTTATTACTGATAGTGTTGTACGTCTCTTGCCAGGCGTGCTAGGAAATCATGCTTCACAAGTAGAGGATTCGTTTAGTACAGGTTTATTAGAGCATCCTCATTATACACGTCCGGCTGATTTTCGTGGTATGAAGGTACCGGATGTATTAATGTCAGGGAATCATAAAAATATTGACGAATGGCGACATAAGGAATCTTTGCGCCGTACGTATACGCGTAGACCTGATTTGTTAGATGATAGAGATCTATCTAAACAAGAGAAAAAATGGCTTGAGGAAATAAAGCGAGAGCAGTAATAACTTCATATATTTGCTATTGCAACAGGCCTAGTAATATGCTATTATAACATTTGTGCTACTGAAATCAGTAGCCGTATTAACGATGTTCCGCTGTAATTTATTAAGACTTTATAAGAGCATCTGTTTAAAGGAGAGAATTTAATATGCAACAATTAATCGCAGAAATTACAAAAGGCCAATTAAAAACTGACCTTCCTTCATTCCGTCCTGGTGACACTTTACGTGTACACGTAAAAGTTGTTGAGGGAACTCGTGAAAGAATTCAGCTTTTCGAAGGTGTTGTAATTAAACGTCGTGGTGGCGGAATTAGTGAAACATTCACAGTTCGTAAGATTTCTTACGGTGTAGGTGTTGAGCGTACATTCCCAGTTCACACGCCAAGAATCGCGAAAATCGAAGTACTTCGCCGTGGTAAAGTACGTCGTGCTAAGTTATACTACTTACGTAACCTTCGCGGTAAAAAAGCACGTATTAAAGAAATTCGATAAGACATGTATGGGAGCTTGTAAATGCACAAGCTCCCTTTTTCCAATCTATATGAAATTTTGGTATAATACGAACAGCTTACATAACCGTGGAGGGGAAATGCATGAAAAAAGAGAAGAGTTCACTTTGGGAATGGATTAAAGCAATTTTGATTGCTGTTGTATTAGCTGGTGTTATTAGACAGTTTTTCTTTGCGCCAATTCTCGTAGACGGGGTATCGATGGCACCTACTTTACATGATCGTGATCGAATGATTGTAAATAAAATTGGTTATCACATTGGAGATCCGAAACGATTTGATATTATCGTATTTCGAGCAACAGAAGATAAAGATTACATTAAGCGCATTATAGGCCTACCGGGCGATGAAATAGAGTATCGTAATGATAAGCTGTATGTTAACGGAAAGGCTTATGAGGAGCCGTATTTAGACAAGCAGAAAAAGCAAATTGCTGACGGACCGCTTACATATGATTTTAATCTTGAAGAAATGACAGGCAAGAAAACCGTTCCAAAAGATCAATTATTTGTTTTAGGTGATAATCGTCGTTTTAGTAAAGATAGCCGTTCAATCGGTACGATTTCAATGGATCAAGTAATTGGTAAAGCTAATATGTTATATTGGCCGTTAGAAGACGCACGTATTGTGAAATAAATGAAAAAGAAGGTGGCAACATGGTAATTCAATGGTTTCCAGGGCATATGGCGAAGGCTAGACGCCAAGTAACGGAGAAATTAAAATTAATTGATGTTGTAATTGAACTTGTAGATGCTCGATTACCATTATCATCTCGAAACCCAATGATTGATGAAATCATTACACATAAGCCAAGGCTTGTTGTTTTAAATAAAGCGGATATGGCAGATGACCGTTTAACAAAACAATGGATCGCATATTTTAAAGAAAAAGGTCATATGGCAATTTCGATTAACGCGCAAGCTGGACAAGGTATGAAAGAAATTGCAGCAGCTTGTAAAGTGCTTGTTAAAGAAAAATTTGATAAAATGGTTGCAAAAGGTATTAGACCGAGAGCGATTCGTGCATTAATTGTAGGTATACCAAATGTTGGTAAATCTACATTAATTAATAAATTGGCAAAGAAAAATATTGCTAAAACAGGAGATCGTCCAGGTGTGACAACAGCTCAACAATGGATTAAAGTTGGGAAGGAAATGGAATTGTTAGATACGCCAGGTATTCTGTGGCCTAAATTTGAAGATCAATTAGTGGGTCTTCGCTTAGCGACGACGGGTGCAATTAAAGATTCAATTTTAAATTTACAAGATGTAGCTGTTTACGCATTACGTTTTATGGAGAAACATTATCCAGAACGCTTGAAAGAACGCTATAATTTAAATGAGATTCCAGAAGATATTGTGGAATTATTCGATGCAATTGGAAAAAATAGAGGCTGCTTAATGGGCGGCGGAATGATTGATTATGATAAGACATCTGAGCTTGTACTTCGTGAGCTTCGTGGTGGCAAACTTGGAAAAATGACGTTTGAAACACCGGAAGAGTTTGCAGAGCAAGTAGAAGATGTGGAAAAATAGAAGAAGTATAAGACGTGCGTTTGTGCGTCTTTTCTTTTTGGATACGTTTAAAAAGGAGTTTGTATAAATGCAAAAAATGACGATAAAAGAAGCGGAAAATGTATTGAAAGAAATTATGAATGAAGAAGATGATCGCTTTCAACTGTTAATGAAAGATGAGCGAAAAGGCGTTCAAAAGCTCGTTTTGAAGTGGTATAAACAAAAAGAGTTAGAACAGAAAGAAAAAGAGAATTTTTTTGAAATGTCCAAGTATGAAAATGCTTTGCGTGAAAAAGGGGTCACATATATCGCGGGTATTGATGAAGTAGGGCGTGGCCCGTTGGCTGGGCCTGTTGTGACGGCAGCTGTCGTCCTTCCAGAGGATTTTTATATTCCAGGGTTAAATGACTCAAAAAAGCTGAGTGAAGCGAAACGTGAGCGTTTTTATGATGAAATAAAAGTACAAGCAATTGCAATTGGAGTAGGAATTGTATCACCGCAAGTTATTGATGACATTAATATTTACCAAGCAACGAAACAAGCAATGTTAGATGCAGTTGCAAATTTATCTTGTACACCCCAACATTTATTAATTGATGCGATGAAGCTTCCTACACCAATTCCGCAAACCTCAATTATTAAAGGTGATGCGAAAAGTATTTCTATTTCAGCTGCATCTATTATTGCGAAAGTAACGAGAGATCGTATGATGAAAGAACTGGGAGAAAAGTATCCTGAATACGGATTTGAGCAACATATGGGATATGGCACAAAGCAACATTTAGAGGCAATTGAAGTGCATGGAGTATTAGATGAACACCGAAAGTCATTCGCGCCAATTAAAGATATGATTCAAAAATAAGCTGTAAATATACAGCTTATTTTTTATTTTGGCATATAAACATTACTATTTTCGAAAAAGAATAAAGCGATTTCAGTTTTCTGACACTTTATTGTAGACAGCGTGCCAATCATCTTATACAATGGCAATGTAATGTTTTTTAAACATTAAAAAACTTTTCGAGTAAAACAGGAAAACAGGGGAGGATGGGACCATGAATATCCATGAGTACCAAGGTAAGGCAGTCCTTAGAAGCTATGGGGTTAGCGTTCCGAACGGGAAGGTTGCATTTACAGTAGAAGAAGCTGTAGAAGCAGCGAAAGAACTAGGAACAGATGTATGTGTAGTGAAAGCACAAATTCACGCTGGTGGACGCGGCAAAGCTGGCGGAGTAAAAGTTGCAAAAAATTTAGATGAAGTTCGTACATATGCAGAAAGCATTTTAGGAACTACACTTGTGACACATCAAACAGGTCCTGAAGGTAAGGAAGTAAAACGCTTACTTATCGAAGAAGGTTGCGATATTAAAAAAGAATATTATGTAGGTCTAGTTTTAGATCGTGCAACTTCTCAAGTTGTTTTAATGGCGTCTGAAGAAGGCGGAACAGAAATTGAAGAAGTAGCAGAAAAAACACCTGAAAAAATCTTTAAAGAATATATTGATCCAGCAGTAGGCTTACAAGGTTTCCAAGCACGCCGAATTGCATTTAACATCAATATTCCAAAAGAGCTTGTAGGACAAGCTGTGAAGTTTATGATGGGCTTATACCGTGCGTTTATCGAAAAAGATTGCTCTATCGCTGAGATTAACCCACTTGTTACAACAGGTGAAGGTAAAGTTATGGCATTAGATGCAAAATTAAACTTTGATTCTAATGCGTTATATCGCCATAAAGACATTTTAGAGCTTCGTGATCTTGATGAAGAGGATTCAAAAGAAATTGAAGCTTCAAAATACGATTTAAACTACATTCCTTTAGATGGAAATATCGGTTGTATGGTTAATGGTGCAGGTTTAGCGATGGCTACAATGGATATCATTAAACATTACCACGGTGACCCAGCTAACTTCTTAGATGTTGGTGGCGGTGCAACTGCTGAAAAAGTTACAGAAGCATTCAAAATTATCCTTTCTGACAAAAATGTAAAAGGTATCTTCGTTAACATTTTTGGTGGTATTATGAAGTGTGATGTTATTGCAGAAGGTGTTATTGAAGCAACGAAACAAGTAGGTCTTGAGTTACCTTTAGTTGTACGTCTTGAAGGTACAAACGTAGAACTAGGTAAGAAAATTTTAAATGAGTCTGGCTTAAATATTGTTGCAGCAGAATCTATGGCAGACGGTGCACAAAAAATTGTTTCACTAGTGGGCTAATAGAAAGCGGGGGAGAAAAATGAGCGTATTAGTTAATAAAGATACAAAAGTTATTGTTCAAGGTATTACAGGTTCTCAAGGTTTATTCCATACAAAACAAATGATTGAATACGGTACGAAAATTGTCGGTGGTGTAACACCAGGTAAAGGCGGCACTGATATTGAAGGTGTACCAGTATTTGATACAGTAGAAGATGCAGTGAAAGCAACAGGCGCAAACGCTTCAGTTGTATACGTTCCACCCGCTTTTGCGGCAGATGCAATTATGGAAGCAGTTGATGCAGAAATTGATTTAGTAGTATGTATTACTGAAGGAATTCCTGTATTAGATATGGTAAACGTAAAGAGATATATGGCTGGTAAACATACACGTTTACTTGGACCAAACTGCCCAGGTGTAATCACACCAGATGAATGTAAGATTGGTATTATGCCAGGATATATTCATAAAAAAGGTCATGTTGGTATCGTATCTCGCTCTGGTACATTAACGTATGAAGCTGTACATCAATTAACACAAGAAGGTATTGGCCAATCTACTGCTGTAGGTATCGGTGGAGACCCTGTTAACGGTACAGACTTTATTGATGCGTTAAAAGCATTTAATGAAGATGAAGAAACACATGCTGTAATTATGATTGGTGAAATCGGCGGTACAGCAGAAGAAGAGGCAGCTGAATGGGTAAAAGCTAATATGACAAAACCTGTTGTAGGCTTCATTGGTGGTCAAACAGCGCCTGCTGGCAAACGTATGGGCCATGCTGGTGCAATCATTTCTGGTGGTAAAGGAACTGCTGCTGAAAAGATTAAAACAATGGAAGCTTGTGGCATTAAAGTAGCTGAAACTCCAGCAGTTATGGGAGAAACGCTAATCTCTGTTTTAAAAGAAAAAGGTCTATTTGAGACTTGCAAAAACTATTAATCTGTTGAAAGACACCTTCTTACTTGAGGGTGTCTTTTTACACTTTTTTCTGTTTACATAATAAAAATTATGGGTAAGGAGAATCAAGATGAAAAGAGAGCGGTTATTACATCTTCATTACTTGCTAGCAGATTATTGGAAAGCGATGGAGAGGCTACTATATGTCGATCCAGAATTAAAGAACATATATAATTTTAACGAAAAACAAATGGAGCACTACACTGGAATATCCTCGAAAAAATCTTCAGAACTAGTGAAATTTCTTCAAAGTTCAAATCTTCCGCAATATATATCTTATTTAGAGAAAAATCGTATCTTTTATATAACGATATGGGATGAAAATTATCCACAATTATTACGTGAAATACAAGACCCTCCCTTCGTTTTATATGGAAAAGGAGAGAAAGATTTTCTAAATAAAGTAAATAAATTAGCAGTTGTTGGAACGAGAGAACCATCATTATATGGTCATGAGAGCTTGAAATTTATTTTACACCCTTTATTAGAAAGAGAGTGGCTTATTGTCAGTGGGTTTGCAAAAGGGATAGATACAATGTCTCATGAGATTACAGTAAGGCATCATTGTCCCACTATTGGGATATTAGGGCATGGATTGTCGTTTATGTATCCGAAAGAAAATAGACATTTATATGAAATGTGGAAGGAATATATATTGTTATTGACAGAGTATCCTCCGCACTATGCACCGAAAAAATGGTATTTTCCAAAAAGGAACCGGATTATTAGTGGTATAAGTAAAGGTGTTTTAGTTGTAGAAGCGAAATCGAGAAGTGGGACACTTATTACTGCAGACCTTGCGTTAGAGCAAAATAGAGAGGTGTTTGCGCTTCCTGGACCTATATTTATAGAGGGGGCATCGGGAACAAATCATCTTATTCAACAAGGCGCAAAATTAGTAAGAAATGCAGAAGATATCTTGGAAGAGATTTTAAATTAACCTTATATTTTTAAATTTTTATTAAACAATTATTGACAAATGGTAGATTGGCACTGTATGGTATATTCATTCTTGATTGACAAAAACAAGAGAAATCAATAAGATTAATGAAGACTTGAATCCACCTCTTAAGGAGGCACTAGCATGTCAGATTACCTCGTGATCGTGGAGTCGCCTTCTAAGGCGAAGACCATTGAGAAATATTTAGGGAAAAAATACAAAGTTGTCGCGTCTATGGGACATGTTCGCGATTTGCCAAAAAGTCAAATGGGGATAGAAGTAAAGAACAACTTCACCCCGAAGTATATTACCATTCGTGGTAAAGGTCCCGTATTAAAAGATTTAAAATCAGCGGCGAAAAAAGCAAAGAAAGTCTATCTCGCGGCCGATCCAGACCGCGAAGGGGAAGCAATTGCTTGGCATTTAGCGAATACGTTAAATGTGGACGTTGAATCAGATTGTCGGGTTGTGTTTAATGAGATTACGAAAGATGCAATCAAAGAATCATTTAAACATCCTCGTGCAATTAATATGGATTTAGTAGATGCACAACAAGCAAGACGTATACTTGATCGTCTTGTTGGTTACAATATTAGTCCTTTATTATGGAAGAAAGTAAAAAAAGGATTAAGTGCAGGGCGTGTACAATCTGTAGCAGTTCGTTTAATCATCGAACGTGAAAAGGAAATTCAAAGCTTTGAACCTGAAGAATTCTGGACAATTAAAACAGAATTTGTAAAAGGAAAAGACACATTTGAAGCAAGCTTTTACGGTGTAGATGGGGAAAAGGTTCAATTAACGAATGAAACGCAAGTGAATGAAATAATTGAACAGATGAAAGACAATGCGTTTTCAGTTGAAAATGTAATGCGCAAAGAGCGAAAACGTAATCCTGCATTACCGTTTACAACATCTTCCTTGCAACAAGAAGCAGCACGTAAGTTAAACATGCGAGCAAAGAAAACGATGATGCTTGCACAGCAATTGTATGAAGGGATAGATCTTGGAAAACAAGGAACTGTAGGTCTTATTACGTATATGAGAACTGATTCAACACGTATCTCAGAAACAGCTCAAACAGAGGCTCGTACTTACATCACTGAAGCGTATGGTACGGAATACATAGGAACAGAAAAGAAGAAAGAAACGAAAAAGTCAAATGCACAAGATGCACATGAGGCAATTCGTCCTACTTCGGTAATGAGAAAGCCAGAGGAACTAAAAAGTTTCTTAAGTCGTGATCAACTTCGATTATATAAATTGATTTGGGAGCGATTTGTTGCAAGTCAAATGGCGTCTGCTATAATGGATACTGTGACAGCGAGACTCATTAATAACAATGTTCAGTTCCGTGCAAGTGGATCGGTTGTAAAGTTCCCAGGATTTATGAAAGTGTATGTAGAGTCGAAAGATGATGGTGCTGAAGAAAAGGATAAGATGTTGCCGCCTTTAGAAGTAGGGGAAACTGTATTTTCGAAGGATTTAGAACCGAAGCAACATTTTACACAACCTCCTCCGCGCTATACAGAGGCTCGTCTAGTAAGAACACTTGAAGAACTTGGAATTGGAAGACCGTCGACTTATGTACCTACACTTGAAACGATTCAAAAACGTGGATATGTAGGCTTGGATAATAAACGCTTCGTTCCGACTGAACTTGGTGAAATAGTAATTGAACTTATTTTAGAATTTTTCCCGGAAATTATTAACATTGAATTTACTGCCAATATGGAGCAAAGCCTTGATGAAGTGGAAGAAGGAAATGCCAATTGGGTGAAAATTGTTGATGATTTCTACGTAGGATTTGAACCGCGCTTAGAAAAAGCGGAAAAAGAAATGCGTGAAGTGGAAATTAAAGATGAGCCAGCTGGGGAAGACTGTGAATTATGCGGACATCCAATGGTCTTTAAAATGGGTAAATACGGGAAGTTTATGGCTTGTTCGAATTTCCCTGATTGTCGTAATACAAAACCGATTGTGAAAGAAATCGGTGTAACTTGTCCGAAATGTGAAGAAGGACAAATTATTGAGCGTCGTAGTAACAAAAAGAAACGCCTTTTCTATGGATGCGGTACGTATCCAGAATGTGACTTTGTATCTTGGGATAAGCCGATTGGTCGTAAATGTCCGAAGTGTGAAGGCATGCTTGTAGAGAAGAAGTTGAAAAAAGGCGTGCAAGTACAATGTATTTCGTGCGATTATGAAGAAGAACAACAAATGTGAGCGTAACTGCTCACATTTTTTTCGGGAAGAAAAGGAAAGGTGATATATATGACAACACAAGTAGTAAACGTCATTGGCGCAGGTCTTGCAGGAAGTGAAGCGGCTTACCAAATTGCAAAACGTGGTGTCCAAGTTAGATTATATGAAATGAGGCCGGTAAGGCAAACGCCAGCTCATCACACAGATAAATTTGCTGAATTAGTATGTAGTAACTCACTTCGTGCAAACACTTTAACAAATGCAGTTGGAGTTATTAAAGAGGAAATGCGTTTAATGGATTCTGTAATTATTCGTGCGGCAGATGAGTGCTCTGTACCAGCTGGAGGTGCGTTAGCTGTAGACCGTCATGAGTTCGCAGCTAAAGTAACAGAATACGTAAAAAACCATCCGAATGTAACGGTAGTGAACGAAGAGCTTACTGAAATTCCAGAAGGACCAACAATTATTGCAACAGGTCCACTTACATCTCCTGATCTTGCTGCACAATTAAAAGAACTAACAGGTGAAGATTATTTCTATTTCTACGATGCGGCAGCACCAATCGTAGAAAAAGACAGTATTGACATGAATAAAGTATATTTAAAATCGCGTTATGACAAAGGGGAAGCTGCATATTTAAATTGCCCAATGACAGAAGAAGAGTTTGACCGTTTTTATGAGGCTTTAATTGCTGCTGAGACAGTGCCTTTAAAAGAGTTTGAAAAAGAAATTTTCTTTGAAGGTTGTATGCCAGTAGAAGTTATGGCAAGTAGAGGGAGACAGACGCTAGTATTTGGACCTATGAAACCTGTTGGATTGGAAGATCCAAAAACAGGGAAAACGCCATATGCTGTTGTTCAGTTACGTCAAGATGATGCAGCAGGAACTTTATACAATATCGTAGGTTTCCAAACGCATTTAAAGTGGGGACCACAAAAAGAAGTGCTACAGTTAATACCGGGACTGGAAAATGCAGAGATTGTACGTTATGGTGTAATGCATCGTAATACGTTTATTAATTCACCTAATTTGCTTCGTCCAACATATCAATATAAACAACGTGATGATTTATTCTTCGCTGGTCAAATGACTGGAGTAGAGGGATATGTTGAATCAGCAGCATCAGGATTATTAGCAGGAATTAATGCTGCACGTCTTGTGCAAGGTGAAGAGCCAGTTGTATTACCGTCAGTAACTGCGATGGGCAGCATGGCAAATTACATTACGGCAACGAACGCTAAAAACTTCCAACCGATGAATGCGAACTTCGGTCTATTTGCACCGTTAGAGAAGAAGATTAAAAAGAAAGCGGAACGAAATGAAGCATACGCAACACGCGCTTTAGAAACAATTCAAAATTTTGTAAATATTTAGTTAAATTTCTTGCAAAGGCTACTAAGTTGTGATACGATTTAGTAGCCTTTATTGAGGTGAGTTGTGTGAATGTGAAGAAATTGTTACAATTATTCGTTGGATATTTACAAATTGAAAGAAATTATTCAAAATATACAATTGCAAGTTATCAAAATGATTTAGAACATTTTGTGCAATTTATGGAGCGAGAAGGCATATCCTCTTTTTTAGACGTTACATACGCGGATGTTCGTTTGTACTTAACGACGTTGCACGATGAAAAGTTAGCCCGTAAATCTGTCGCAAGAAAAGTATCAAGCTTACGAAGTTTATATCGTTTTTTGATGCGTGAAGGTTATCGGAAAGATAATCCGTTTGCACTTGCGTCACTCCCCAAAAAAGAATTGTCAATCCCAAAGTTTTTATATGCTGAAGAGTTAGAGGAATTATTTGAAGTTTCTGACACGGGAACGCCATTAGGTCAAAGGAATCAAGCTTTATTAGAGTTGATGTATGCGACTGGAATCCGTGTGAGTGAATGTGTCAATTTACAACTTACCGATATTGACTTTGCGGTGGGAACAATTTTAGTAATGGGAAAAGGAAAAAAACAAAGGTATATTCCGTTCGGAAGCTATGCGCAAGATTCTTTAATTACTTATATAGAGAATGGGAGAAAACAGTTAGTTAATAAGACTGACGAAGACTCTCGTATGGTGTTTTTAAATGCGAAAGGTACACCGCTAACAAGTCGTGGAGTGCGTTATGTTTTAAATGAACTCATTAAAAAGGCTTCACTGACAATGCGAATAAGTCCCCATATGTTAAGGCATACATTTGCTACACATATGTTAGATGAAGGGGCGGATTTACGTACTGTACAGGAGCTATTAGGTCATGAGAATTTGTCGACCACACAAATTTATACGCATGTCTCTAAAGAAAGATTGCGTTCTGTTTACATGAAGCATCACCCGCGGGCATAAATTGCTTTAAAAGCTATAAAAACAAATAAAGGAGTTTTTTCTATGGGGAATTTCCACGCTACAACGATATTTGCAGTTCATCATAATGGAGAATGTGCAATGGCTGGAGATGGTCAGGTGACAATGGGAAATGCTGTTGTAATGAAACATACAGCTCGTAAAGTTCGCAGACTTTTCCAAGGTAAAGTTTTAGCTGGTTTTGCAGGTTCAGTTGCTGATGCATTTACTCTTTTTGAAATGTTTGAAGGAAAATTAGAAGAGTATAATGGCAACTTGCAGCGTGCAGCTGTTGAAATGGCAAAACAATGGCGTGGCGATAAAATGTTACGTCAACTAGAAGCGATGCTCATTGTCATGGATAAAACAACTATGCTCCTTGTTTCAGGTACAGGAGAAGTGATTGAACCGGATGATGGTATTTTAGCAATTGGATCTGGTGGGAATTATGCACTTTCTGCAGGTCGTGCTTTAAAGCAATATGCAAGTGAACACTTAACAGCGAAACAAATTGCGAAAGCGAGTTTAGAGATTGCTGGCGATATTTGTGTTTATACGAATCACAACATAATTGTTGAAGAATTGTAGAATCGTAAGGGAGGCATTTTATATGCATTTACATTTTACTCCGCGCCAAATTGTGGAAAAATTAGATCAATACATCATCGGTCAAAAAGACGCAAAGAAAGCGGTTGCTGTAGCGTTGAGAAATCGATACCGTCGCAGTAAATTAGCTGAAAATTTACGTGATGAAATAGCACCTAAAAACATTTTGATGATTGGACCGACAGGTGTTGGGAAAACAGAGGTAGCACGACGAATGGCGAAACTCGTTGGAGCACCTTTTATTAAGGTTGAGGCTACAAAATTTACAGAAGTTGGATATGTGGGTAGAGATGTAGAGTCGATGGTACGTGACCTTGTGGAAACATCCGTTCGTATTGTAAAAGAAGAAATGGTAGTGAAAGTTCAAGATAAAGCAGAAGAGCAAGCGAATCAACGTCTTGTTGAAATTTTAGTGCCGAGTCCGGAGAAGCAATCTGGATTTAAAAATCCATTAGAGATGCTTTTTGGGGGCGCTCAAAATTCGAGTCAAACGTCTGATACACAAGAAGATGGTGAAATTGAAAAGAAACGTCAAGATGTGGAGAGAAAGCTTGCTGCAGGGCTTCTTGAAGACGAAATTGTATCGATTGAAGTGACTGAGCAACAGTCGTCAATGTTTGATATGTTACAAGGAACTGGCATGGAGCAAATGGGAATGAATTTCCAAGATGCGTTAGGGAGTTTTATGCCGAAAAAAACAAAAAAACGTAAACTTTCTGTAAAAGAAGCAAGAAAACTCTTGACAAATGAAGAGGCACAGCGCTTAATTGATATGGATGAAGTTACACAAGAGGCTGTTTATCGTGCTGAACAGCTCGGGATTATTTTTATCGATGAAATTGACAAAATTGCTGGTAAGCAGTCGAATAGCGTAGATGTATCACGTGAAGGTGTGCAACGTGACATTTTGCCAATTGTAGAAGGGTCGAATGTTGCGACAAAATACGGATCAGTAAAAACGGATTATATTTTATTCGTTGCAGCTGGAGCGTTCCATATGTCTAAACCGTCGGATTTAATTCCGGAATTGCAAGGGAGATTTCCGATTCGAGTAGAATTAACGAAATTATCGACAGACGATTTTGTTAAAATATTAATCGAGCCTGACAATGCGTTAATTAAACAATATATGGCATTATTAGCGACTGAAGGTATAGAAATTGAATTTTCAGACGAAGCTATTCGTAAGATTGCTGAGATTGCTTATCAAGTTAATCAGGATACAGATAATATTGGAGCAAGAAGACTTCATACGATTATGGAGAAGCTCCTTGAAGATTTATCGTTTGAAGCATCTGAAATTACGTTAGAGAAAATAACGATAACCCCTCAATACGTTGAGGAGAAATTAGCAACAATTGCTAAAAATAAAGATGTGAGCCAGTTTATTTTGTAATAGTGTCATCAGGTGACTCGCCCTAGTTTCCAAGTGATGAAAAAATATGTGAGTAACATGTAGGAGGAACTTTTGAAATGGAATTATTAGCAAAAACAAGAAAATTAAATGCGTTATTACAGAGCGCAGCAGGGAAGCCTGTAAACTTTAGAGAAATGTCTGACACAATGTGTGAAGTAATCGAAGCAAACGTATTCGTAGTTAGCCGTCGTGGTAAATTACTAGGTTATGCAATTCACCAACAAATCGAAAACGAACGCATGAAGCAAATGCTTGCAGAACGTCAATTCCCAGAAGAATATACACAAAGCTTATTCAACATTACAGAAACATCTTCAAACTTGGATGTGAACAGTGCTTACACAGCATTCCCAGTAGAAAACAGAGAATTATTTGGTCAAGGTTTAACTACAATCGTACCAATCGTTGGTGGTGGTGAGCGTCTAGGTACATTAGTATTAGCTCGTCTAGGTCAAGAGTTCTTAGATGACGATTTAATCCTTGCTGAGTACAGCTCAACTGTTGTAGGTATGGAAATCTTACGTGAAAAAGCAGAAGAAATCGAAGAGGAAGCACGTAGTAAAGCTGTTGTTCAAATGGCGATCAGCTCATTATCTTACAGTGAGTTAGAAGCAATTGAGCACATCTTCGAAGAATTAAATGGAACAGAAGGTTTACTTGTTGCAAGTAAAATTGCTGATCGCGTAGGAATTACTCGCTCTGTAATCGTAAATGCACTACGTAAATTAGAAAGTGCTGGTGTTATTGAGTCTCGCTCTTTAGGTATGAAAGGAACATACATTAAAGTGCTAAACGACAAGTTTCTACAGGAACTTGCTAAATTAAAAACAAACTAATTTATAAAGAACTCTCCTCGATTGAGGAGAGTTTTTTTTGTGCAATGATTGATGGTGCTTGTGAAAAGTGGCATAAGCGTGTTTTCTGGGAAAACTATTAATTGTATTTTGCTTTTTTGCTTAAAAGAAATGAAGGTTGGTAATACTAGAATTCGAGTATGAACAAAGAAAGTTTTACATTGTTCGCATTTTCGACTTGATTGTAATATTTCAGTATGATATAGTAAGCAGTGGTGTCAGTACAAAGTACACACGTTTACTGATTTAAGTGTTGGTGCTACGTTTGTAGTTTCGCTTAGAGATGAAGTAAACGGAGGATATCAAAAACCATTTAGGAGGAACTATATTATGTCAGTAATTTCTATGAAGCAATTGCTTGAAGCTGGTGTTCATTTCGGACATCAAACTCGTCGTTGGAACCCAAAAATGAAGCGTTACATTTTCACAGAGCGTAACGGTATCTACATCATCGACTTACAAAAAACTGTGAAAAAAGTTGAGGAAGCTTACAGAACGATGCGTGACATCGCTGCTGAAGGTGGAGACATTTTATTCGTAGGTACTAAAAAACAAGCACAAGAAGCTATTAAAGAAGAAGCAACTCGTGCGGGTATGTACTTCGTTAACCAACGTTGGTTAGGTGGAACTTTAACAAACTTCCAAACAATCCAAAAGCGTATCAAGCGTCTTAAAGACATCGAAAGAATGCAAGAAGATGGTACTTTCGAAGTACTACCTAAGAAAGAAGTTGTTCAACTTAAAAAAGAGTTAGAGCGTCTTGAGAAATTCTTAGGCGGTATTAAAGATATGAAAGGTCTTCCAAGTGCATTATTCGTAGTAGACCCTCGTAAAGAGCGTATTGCAGTTGCTGAAGCACGCAAATTACACATTCCAATCATCGGTATCGTTGATACAAACTGTGATCCAGACGAAATCGATCACGTTATCCCAGCAAACGATGATGCAATTCGTGCTGTAAAACTTCTTACATCTAAAATGGCAGACGCGATCCTTGAAGCAAAACAAGGTGAAGAAACTGTTACTGCGTAACAAAGTTGGAAAGGTGATAAGGGGTTCGGCCTTTTATCACCTTTTTTAAGGTATAAACACCTTTATAAAAAGTATAAATACATATTTTAGGAGGATGAAAAGTATGGCAATCACTGCTCAAATGGTAAAAGAATTACGTGAAAAAACTGGCGCAGGTATGATGGACTGCAAAAAAGCTTTAACAGAAACTAACGGCGACATGGAGAAGGCAATTGACTTCTTACGTGAAAAAGGTATTGCGAAAGCTGCTAAAAAAGCAGACCGCATTGCTGCTGAAGGTTTAACTTTCATCGAAACAAACGGTAACGACGCTTTAATCTTAGAATTAAACTCTGAAACTGATTTCGTTGCGAAAAACGAAGGTTTCCAAGCATTAATTAAAGAACTAGCTGCTCACTTATTAGCTAACAAACCTGCTAACGTTGAAGAAGCTATGACTCAAACAATTGAAGGCGGCAAAACAGTAGAAGAGCACATCAACGAAGCAATCGCTAAAATTGGTGAAAAACTTACACTTCGTCGTTTCGAAATCGTATCAAAAACTGATGCAGATGCATTCGGCGCTTACCTACACATGGGTGGACGTATTGGTGTATTAACAGTTCTTGAAGGTTCTACTGATGAAGCAGCTGCTAAAGATGTAGCAATGCACATTGCAGCAGTTAACCCTAAATATATCGACCGCGATGCTGTAACAGCTGAAGAAGTTGAGCATGAGCGTCAAGTATTAACACAACAAGCATTAAACGAAGGCAAGCCTGAAAAAATCGTTGCAAAAATGGTTGAAGGCCGTCTAGGCAAATTCTTCGAAGAGATTTGCTTACTTGACCAAGCATTCGTTAAAAACCCTGATATGAAAGTTCGTCAGTTCGTTGAGTCTAAAGGCGGAACATTAAAAGGATTCGTTCGCTACGCTGTTGGCGAAGGTATCGAAAAACGTGAAGACAACTTTGCTGAAGAAGTAATGAACCAAGTAAAAGGTAGTAACTAATACAGATTAGGGAACACATTGTGTTCCCTTTTTTAAAATAAAGATGTAAGCAATTGGAGGTTCATTATGAGTAAACCGAAATATAATCGTGTCGTTTTAAAGTTAAGTGGAGAAGCTTTAGCTGGAGAGCAAGGATTTGGAATTAATCCAACTGTTATTAAGTCAGTTGCAGAACAAGTAAAAGAAATTGCAGAACTTGATGTAGAGGTTGCTGTTGTTGTTGGTGGCGGTAACATTTGGCGTGGGAAAATTGGAAGTGAAATGGGCATGGATCGTGCAGGAGCAGATTACATGGGCATGTTAGCTACAGTTATGAATTCATTAGCTCTTCAAGATAGCTTGGAGAATATTGGAATCCAAACTCGTGTACAAACTTCAATTGAGATGCGTCAAGTGGCAGAGCCTTACATTCGCCGTAAAGCAGTTCGTCACTTAGAGAAAAAACGTGTTGTTATCTTTGCAGCAGGTACAGGTAATCCATACTTCTCTACAGATACAACAGCAGCATTACGTGCAGCGGAAATCGAAGCAGACGTTATTTTAATGGCGAAAAATAATGTGGATGGCGTATATAGCGCAGATCCATCTATTGACCCAACGGCTACGAAATACGAAACGCTTACTTACTTAGATGTATTAAAAGAAGGTTTAGGTGTAATGGATTCTACAGCTTCTTCTCTATGTATGGATAATGATATTCCATTAATTGTATTCTCGGTTATGGAAAAAGGTAATATTAAACGTGCCGTTTTAGGCGAAAATATTGGAACAGTTGTAAGGGGGAAATAAATATGGGACAACAAGTATTGAAGTCTTCAAATGAAAAAATGGAAAAAGCAGTTGCTGCTTATTCTCGTGAATTAGCAACAGTTCGCGCTGGTCGTGCAAGCTCGTCTGTATTAGATAAGGTACAAGTTGATTACTATGGTGCACCAACACCAGTTGTGCAATTAGCGAACATTACAGTTCCAGAAGCACGTTTACTTGTAATTCAACCTTATGATAAAACTTCTATCGGTGATATCGAAAAAGCAATTTTAAAAGCAGATTTAGGCTTAAACCCTTCTAATGATGGAACTGTAATTCGTATTGCATTCCCTGCATTAACAGAAGAGCGTCGTCGTGATCTTGTTAAAGTTGTGAAAAAATATGCTGAAGAAGCAAAAGTTGCTGTTCGTAACGTACGTCGTGACGGAAATGATGATCTTAAGAAGCTTGAAAAAGCTGGCGAGATTACAGAAGATGATTTAAGAGGATATACTGAAGATATCCAAAAAGAAACAGATAAATATATTGCAAAAGTTGACGAAATCGCAAAAAACAAAGAAAAAGAAATCATGGAAGTGTAATAGCGATAACTTCGCAAATATGACCCTCTTCTTAAGGGGGTCTTTTTACACTTTTAGGCATACGTCTGCTTGTTGGAGGGTATGAATGATGTTTAAAAACTTTCCTTTTTTTAAAGGTAAAAAGGACACATCGTTTGATCATCTCGTTGAAGAAGTGAAAAAAGGATATATCCCAGAACATATTGCCATCATTATGGATGGGAATGGAAGATGGGCAAAGAGGAGAGCAATGCCTCGTATTGCGGGACATCATGAAGGTATGCAAGTTGTAAAGAAAATTACAAAATTTGCAAGTAAACTTAATGTGAAAGTGTTAACTCTCTATGCTTTTTCAACTGAGAACTGGAAAAGACCGAAAAAGGAAGTTGATTATTTAATGAAGCTTCCAGAAGAATTTCTAGGTACATTTTTACCAGAATTGATTGAAGAAAACGTACAAGTCCGAGTAATAGGGCAAAAAGATCGTCTTCCTACGCATACACGCAGAGCGATGGAGAAAGCCATGGAAGATACGAAAGAGAATACGGGATTAATTCTTAATTTCGCGTTAAACTATGGAAGTCGAGATGAAATCGTTTCTGCTGTGCAACATATGATGAAAGATAACGAGGAAGGAAAAATTCGTTCTGAAGAGGTAAGTGAAGAAATGCTTTCTTCCTACTTAATGACGAGTTCTTTACCTGATCCAGAGTTGTTAATCCGAACAAGCGGAGAGCTACGTATTAGTAATTTCATGTTATGGCAAATTGCGTATTCGGAGTTTTGGTTTACAGACGTGTATTGGCCAGACTTCAAAGAAGAACATTTGCTAAATGCAATTACTGACTTTCAACATAGAGGGCGCAGATTCGGAGGCGTGTAGAAAGAGAGGGTTTGGTAGTGAAACAGAGAATTATTACTGGAGTGGTTGCTGCCGCGCTATTCATTCCCATCGTAATATACGGTGGCGTGCCTTTTACGGTTTTAGTGTATGCACTTGCTTCTATAGGTTTATATGAATTAATTCGTATGAATAAGCTTACGCTTATTTCAG
Source organism: Bacillus sp. AFS012607 (assembly GCF_002558005.1). Classification (NCBI taxonomy): domain Bacteria; kingdom Bacillati; phylum Bacillota; class Bacilli; order Caryophanales; family Bacillaceae; genus Bacillus; species Bacillus sp. AFS012607. Next base: position 123,988 of record NZ_NTVM01000012.1, on the reverse strand, counting down.
TACCGACAGTTTTAGCTGCAGTATTATTGTGGATTCTTTTAATTCCAAGTAGTGCATCAGAACTGTTTACATGGATTGGATTAGGTAAATTGGAAATCACATTTGTGATTGTTTTATTACTTTTATCATATACAGTCCTTTCTAAGAATACATTTACTTTTGATAATGCTTCATTTTTACTGATGGCAACGACATATGTGGCAATGGGATTCTTATATTTAAATGAAACGAGAATATTAGGAATTAAATATGTGTTTTGCGCATTATTTATTATATGGGCTACTGATTCAGGCGCATATTTCGTAGGAAAAGCATTAGGCAAGAGAAAATTGTGGCCAGAAATTAGTCCAAATAAAACGATTGAAGGTTCATTAGGCGGCATCGTTTGCGGAATTATCGTGGCACTTGTTTACAACGCGTTCTTCCCAGTTGAATCGAATGTAGTAATTTTAATTGTGCTGACAATTATCATTTCTATTTTTGGACAAATTGGTGATTTAGTACAATCTGCTTTTAAACGTCATTATGGCGTAAAGGATTCAGGTACAATTTTACCTGGACATGGTGGTATATTAGATCGAACAGATAGTTGGTTATTCGTTTTACCAATTCTCTACTTCTTATTACAATACAATTAATAAATGAACGAGGGGTTGGAGTCATGAAAAACATTAGTTTATTAGGTGCGAGCGGATCAATTGGTACACAAACTTTAGATGTATTACGCTCGCACCCAGACCAATTCCGTCTCGTTGCTTTTTCTGTAGGGAAAAATATTGACTACGCAGTAAAGGTAATTCAAGAATTTTCTCCGCAAATCGTCTCTGTGCAAAGAGAGGAAGATGTTTTAAAATTACAAGCTGTTTCTGGTAATACAAAAATTGTATATGGTAGTGAAGGGCTTTTAGAAGTAGCATTACATCCAGATGCGGAGATTGTAGTAAATGCTGTTGTAGGTAGCGTAGGGTTGTTACCAACACTTCGTGCAATTGAGGCGAAAAAAACAATTGGAATTGCAAATAAAGAAACGTTAGTAACTGCAGGACATCTTGTAATGGAAGCAGCACGAAAACATAATGTTTCGTTACTTCCAGTAGATAGTGAACATTCAGCTATTTTTCAATGCTTGAATGGTGAAAATGAGAAAAGAATTTCTCGTCTTATTATAACGGCTTCTGGTGGAAGTTTCCGTGATAAAACGAGGGATGAATTGCATCATGTGACCGTAGAAGATGCGCTTCGACATCCAAACTGGTCAATGGGTTCGAAAATTACAATTGATTCTGCTACAATGATGAATAAGGGACTAGAAGTAATTGAAGCACATTGGCTTTTTGGTATCCCTTACGAGCAAATCGATGTTGTTTTACATAAAGAAAGTATTATCCATTCTATGGTTGAATTTGAAGATCGTAGTGTAATGGCGCAGCTTGGTTCACCTGATATGCGAGTACCAATTCAATACGCACTTACATATCCTGATAGATTGCCTCTTTCAGACACAAAACAGTTAAACTTATGGGAAATAGGGACGTTGCATTTTGAGAAAATGGACCAAGAAAGATTCCGTTGTCTACGTTTTGCGTATGAAGCTGGAAAAGCAGGTGGAAGTATGCCAGCTGTAATGAACGCAGCGAATGAAGTAGCTGTTGAAGCCTTTTTACAAAAGAGAATTGGTTTCTTAACAGTAGAAGACCTCATTGAAAAAGCAATGAACCATCACAATGTCATTGCACGTCCGAGCTTAGAGGAAATTCTGGAAATTGATGCAGCCACAAGACGGTTTGTGATGGAACAAATTTAGCAAAGGTGGTTATGGAATTGAATACAGCGATTGCCTTTATATTAATTTTCGGTGCACTCGTATTTTTCCATGAGCTAGGACATCTATATTTCGCAAAAAGAGCAGGTATTTTATGCCGCGAGTTTGCGATTGGTTTTGGTCCGAAAATATTCTCATTTGAAAAGAATGAAACGGTGTATACGATTCGATTACTGCCCCTTGGTGGCTATGTAAGAATGGCTGGCGAGGATGCGGACACAGTTGAGTTAAAGCCTGGGAAAAAGGTTGGCCTTGTATTAAATGAAAAAGACGAAGTTGTGAAATTAGTTTTTGATGGATATGAAAAGTATCCAAATGTTCGTGTCATTGAAGTCGAACAAGCTGATTTGGAGCACAATCTAACAATTTCGGGCTATGAGGAGTACGAGGAAGAGCTTCAAACGTTCCGAGTGAATGAAAAAGCTCGTATTATTACTGCGGGGGAAGAAATTCAAATTGCTCCGTATAATAGACAATTTGGTTCAAAAAAATTAGGGCAACGCGCTTTAACAATCTTTGCGGGTCCTGCAATGAACTTCATTTTAGCATTTGTTATTTTTGTGATTCTTGGATTTGTACAAGGGGTTCCTATTGACAAACCAATGGTCGGAAAAGTGATGGATAATAGTGCAGCACAGCAAGCTGGATTGAAAGAGAATGATACAATTCAAGCGATTGATGGAAAAAACACAAGTACATGGAAAGATGTTGTTGACATTGTACGTGAAAATCCGGATAAAGAAATTACGTTACAAGTAAAGCGTGATAATGAACAGTTTAATGTGAAAGTAACGCCAACACTCGATAAAGAAGGAAAAGACGAAGTTGGTAGAATTGGTGTTTATTCCCCTGTAGAGAAAACAGTAATGGGTTCTATTAAATCAGGATTTGAACAAACATACCAATGGACGAAACTAATTTTTGAATCTCTTGTGAAATTAGTAACTGGTCAATTTTCTATTAATGAGTTGTCAGGTCCAGTAGGAATTTATAATCTAACAGATCAAGTTGTAGATTATGGATTTACGCGTGTACTAAGTTTAGCGGCAGTTTTAAGTATTAATCTTGGTTTATTCAATTTATTACCAGTTCCTGCTTTAGACGGTGGCCGTTTATTCTTCTTCTTAATTGAGGCGTTACGAGGAAAACCAATTGACCGTCAAAAAGAAGGAATGGTTCACTTTATTGGTTTTGCATTATTAATGTTATTAATGTTAGTTGTAACATGGAATGACATTCGTAAGTTTTTCTTGTAAAATAGAATGAAACTTATAATGAAATAGAGCCCGTAGAATAAAATCCCTCACCTAATTCGAGGTGAGGGGTTTTACTGCGTGTAAGAGTAAAATGAAGAGGTGCAAATAAATGAAACAAAGTATGGTATTCAGTCCTACATTACGTGAAGTTCCAGCTGATGCTGAAATTAAGAGTCATCAATTATTACTTCGCGCAGGTTTTATGCGTCAAAATGCTTCTGGTATTTATAGTTTTCTACCATTTGGGTTAAAAGTATTACACAAAGTAGAACGTATCGTTCGAGAAGAAATGGAGCGCGCAGGAGCTGTGGAATTATTGATGCCAGCTATGCAAGCTGCAGAATTATGGCAAGAATCAGGTCGTTGGTATTCTTACGGATCTGAATTAATGCGTATGAAAGATCGTAACGCTCGTGAGTTTGCTTTAGGAGCGACGCATGAAGAAGTAATTACTGATCTTGTACGTGATGAAATAAAATCATATAAAAAATTACCGTTAACATTATATCAAATTCAAACGAAATTCCGCGATGAACAAAGACCTCGTTTCGGTTTATTACGTGGAAGAGAGTTTCTAATGAAAGATGCATACTCTTTCCATGCTACACAAGAGAGCTTAGATGAAGTATACGATCGCTTATACAAAGCATATTCTAACATTTTTGCTCGTTGTGGTTTGAACTTCCGTGCAGTTATTGCTGATTCTGGAGCAATGGGCGGAAAAGATACACATGAATTCATGGTATTATCTGATGTTGGTGAAGATACAATTGCATACTCTGATACATCTGATTATGCAGCGAACATTGAAATGGCTCCTGTTGTAGCTACGTATACGAAGAGTGACGAAGCGGAAATGGCACTTGAAAAGGTTGCAACGCCAGATCAAAAAGCGATTGAAGAAGTATCTGCATTCTTAAACATTGAAGCTGACAAGTGTATTAAGTCTATGGTATTTAAAGTAGATGAGAAATTAGTAGTTGTACTTGTTCGTGGTGATCACGAAGTAAACGATGTAAAAGTGAAAAATGTATACGGCGCTTCAGTTGTTGAGCTTGCTTCTCATGAGGAAGTAAAAGAATTATTAAATTGTGAAGTTGGTTCATTAGGACCGATTGGTGTAACAGGTGATATCGAAATTATCGCTGACCATGCTGTAGTATCAATTGTCAACGGATGTTCAGGAGCGAACGAAGAAGGATTCCATTATGTAAATGTAAATCCAGAACGTGACTTTAAAGTAAGTCAGTATACAGATTTACGCTTTATTCAAGAAGGAGACCAATCTCCAGACGGAAACGGAACAATTCTTTTTGCACGTGGAATTGAAGTTGGTCATGTATTCAAATTAGGAACTCGTTATAGTGAAGCAATGAACGCAACATTCCTAGATGAAAATGGGAAAACACAACCACTTATTATGGGTTGTTACGGTATCGGTGTATCTCGTACAGTGGCAGCAATTGCAGAGCAGTTTAATGATGAGAACGGCTTAGTTTGGCCGAAAGCTGTAGCACCGTTCCATGTGCATGTAATTCCAGTAAATATGAAATCTGATGCACAACGTGAAATGGGTGAAAACATCTACAACTCATTACAAGAAAAAGGCTATGAAGTGTTATTAGACGATCGTGCAGAACGTGCAGGTGTTAAATTTGCAGATGCAGATTTATTCGGCCTTCCAGTTCGTGTTACAGTTGGTAAAAAAGCAGACGAAGGTATTGTAGAAGTGAAAGTACGTGCTACAGGTGAGTCTGAAGAAGTAAAAGTAGAAGAACTTCAAACATATATTGCAAATATTTTAAAATAAGAAGAGGTACCTCGTAATGGGGTACCTTCTCTTTCTTTGTAAACGTATTTTGTAAAAGAAGAAGTGAGAAATCTTTCTTTGTAGTACGTTTCAATTTATAATAGCAAATGGAAGGAGAGTGCTTATGTCTTTAACAAATGAACAACAAGAGCGATTTCAAATTTTGCTCCAGCAGTTGCAAATACCAGACGACCTTATAAATCAATATTTACAAGGCGGTGGTATTGAAAGGCTCGTTATTGATAAAGCGAATAAAAGTTGGCATTTTGATTTACAAGTGCCACGTATTTTGCCTACAGAATTATATGAATTGCTAGAAACAAAGCTTAAGCAATCATTTTCTCATATTGCAAGAACAACATTTGCATTAGAAACAGAGAATAAACAATTTACAGAAGAAGAAGTGAGGGCGTATTGGCCGCTTTGTACGGAACGAATTACATTTTCACCTATGTTTGCTTACTTAAAGAAACAGCTTCCGCAGGTGAATGGAGTGAAGTTGCTAATAAATGTGAATAATGAGCTGGAGTCTACTGCTTTAAAGAAAAACGTTGCGAAACCAGTAGGGGATCAATACGAAGCTTTTGGATTTCCACGTTTCCAGTTAGACACACATATACAGCAAAATGCAGAAGAAATGCAAAAGTTTCGTGAGCAAACGCAGCAAGAAGACCGCGAGCGTGTTATACAAGCTATGGAAGAAATGGCGAAGAAGCAAGCTGAAGAAAGTAGCGTTGTGTATGAAGGACCGATTACACTCGGGTATCTTATTAAGCCAGATGAAGAGATTACACCGATGCGAGAAATTCAAGATGAAGAAAGAAGAAAAACGGTTCAAGGATATGTCTTCCATGTAGAGACAAAAGAGCTTCGTAGTGGACGTACGTTATTAACTTTAAAAATAACGGATTATACGGATTCTATTATGATCAAAATGTTCTCGCGTGACAAAGAAGATATTCCAATGCTGCAATCCTTGAAAAAAGGAATGTGGGTGAAAGCCCGTGGTTCAGTTCAAAACGATACATTTGTTCGAGATTTAGTAATGATTGCGAATGATATTAATGAAATAACAGGTCCGTCTCGTAAAGATAAAGCGCCAGAAGGCGAAAAGCGTGTAGAACTTCATCTTCACACTCCCATGAGCCAAATGGATGCTGTTACTCCTGTTTCTAGGCTTGTTGCCCAAGCTGGTAAATGGGGACATGAAGCTATTGCGGTTACAGACCATGCTGTGGCTCAGTCGTTCCCGGAGGCATATTCTGCGGGGAAAAAGGCTGGAGTTAAAGTTATATACGGTGTAGAAGCGAATTTAGTTAATGATGGTGTACCGATAGCGTATAACGAAGCGCATCGTTTACTTGCGGAGGAAACGTATGTTGTTTTCGACGTTGAGACGACAGGTTTATCAGCTGTATACGATACAGTCATTGAGTTGGCTGCCGTAAAAGTAAAGGGTGGCGAAATCATTGATCGTTTTGAATCTTTTGCAAACCCACATCAACCATTATCAGCGACGATTATTGAATTAACAGGTATTACAGATGATATGTTAACTGATGCACCAGAAGTGGACGAAGTGTTTAAAAAGTTTGAGGAATGGATGGGTGACCATACCCTTGTTGCCCATAACGCAAGCTTCGATATGGGATTTATTAACGTAGGTTTTAAAAAGGCTGGGTTAGAAAAAACGAATAACCCTGTTATTGATACGTTAGAACTTGCACGATTCTTATTCCCAGAAATGAAAAATCACCGATTAAATACGATGTGTAAAAAACTTGATATTGAATTAACGCAACATCACCGTGCGATTTATGATACAGAAGCGACGGGATATTTACTTGTGAAAATGTTGAAAGACGTAATTGAAAAGGGATTTGAATATCACGATCAATTAAATGATAGTATGGGGCAAGGGGATGCGTATAAGCGTGGCCGTCCAAGCCATCTGACGTTACTTGCCACATCAGATGTTGGATTGAAAAATTTATATAAACTTGTTTCATATTCTCACCTTAATTACTTTTACCGTGTACCACGAGTACCGAGGTCACTATTAAAAAAATATCGTGAAGGAATTTTAGTAGGAACGGCTTGTGATAAAGGTGAAGTGTTTGAGGCAATGATGCAAAAAGCTCCTGAGGAGGTAGAAGAAATTGCACAGTTTTATGATTACATTGAAGTAATGCCTCCAGAGGTGTTGCGTCATTTAGTAGAGCGTGAACTCGTTCGAGATGAGGGACAATTAAAAACAATTATCTCTAACTTAGTAAAACTAGGCGAGACGTTAGATAAACCAGTTGTTGCTACAGGGAACGTGCATTACTTAGATCCAGAAGATGCAATGTATCGTAAAATTTTAGTCAGTTCGCAGGGCGGAGCCAATCCGTTAAATCGACATTCATTACCGCCAGTACATTTCCGTACAACTGATGAAATGCTAGAGTGTTTTTCATTTTTAGGTGAAGACAAAGCGAAAGAAGTTGTTGTGACGAATACACAAAAGGTTGCGTCATTAATTGGTGATGTTCGTCCAGTAAAAGATGATCTATATACACCGAAAATTGAGGGTGCCGATGATGAAACACGTGATATGAGTTATAAAATGGCACGCAGTATATATGGTGAAGAACTACCAGAAATTGTAGAGGCTCGTTTAGAAAAAGAATTGAAAAGTATTATTGGACATGGATTTGCCGTTATCTATTTAATCTCACATAAGCTTGTGAAAAAATCGTTAGTCGACGGATATCTAGTAGGTTCGCGTGGTTCGGTAGGTTCATCGTTCGTTGCAACGATGATGGAAATTACAGAAGTAAACCCATTACCACCACACTATGTCTGTCCAAAGTGCAAGCAATCTGAATTCTTTAATGATGGTTCCGTAGGCTCTGGTTTCGACTTACCAGATAAAGATTGTCCGACATGTAATGTGGCATATGTGAAAGATGGACATGATATTCCATTCGAAACGTTCCTTGGATTTAAAGGAGATAAGGTACCCGATATCGATTTGAACTTCTCCGGGGAATACCAACCACGTGCCCATAACTATACGAAAGTACTGTTCGGTGAAGACTATGTATACCGTGCTGGAACGATTGGTACAGTTGCGGAAAAAACCGCTTATGGATATGTAAAAGGTTATGCAAATGATCACAATTTAACAATTCGAAATGCAGAGATTGATCGCTTAGTAGCGGGATGTACAGGGGTAAAACGTACAACTGGACAGCATCCAGGTGGTATTATCGTTGTGCCAGATTACATGGATATCTTTGATTTCTCACCAATACAGTTTCCTGCTGATTCAATTGGTGCTGAGTGGAGAACAACGCATTTTGACTTCCACTCGATTCATGATAATTTATTGAAACTTGATATACTAGGACACGATGATCCGACCGTTATTCGTATGTTACAAGATCTAAGTGGTATTGATCCGAAAACAATCCCAACGGATGATCCAGAAGTAATGAAAATTTTCTCTGGTCCAGAAACGTTAGGGGTAACGGAAGAACAAATTAACTGTAAAACAGGTACACTTGGTATCCCGGAATTCGGTACGAAGTTCGTAAGACAGATGTTAGAAGAGACAAAACCAACGACATTTTCAGAATTGGTCCAAATTTCTGGGCTGTCACATGGTACTGACGTATGGCTTGGTAATGCAAATGAGTTAATTTATAACGGTACATGTACGCTGAGTGAAGTTATCGGTTGTCGTGATGACATCATGGTATATTTAATCTATCAAGGTTTAGATCCATCATTAGCCTTCAAAATCATGGAGTCGGTTCGTAAAGGTAAAGGTGTACCAGAAGAATGGGAAGATGACATGAAAGGTAATAATGTGCCAGGTTGGTATATTGATTCATGTAAGAAGATTAAATACATGTTCCCTAAAGCCCATGCGGCTGCTTACGTACTTATGGCTGTGCGTATCGCATACTTTAAAGTACATTTTGCACTTTTATTCTATGCGGCATATTTTACAGTCCGTGCAGATGATTTTGATGTAGAGGCGATGGCGAAAGGTTCAGCATCCATACGTGTAAAAATTGATGAAATTGCTCAAAAAGGATTGGATGCAGCGCCGAAAGAGAAGAGTTTATTAACAGTACTAGAAATGACACTGGAAATGTGTGAGCGTGGATATTCATTCCAAAAGGTCGATTTATACCGCTCGCATGCAACTGAGTTTATTATTGATGGGGATACTTTAATTCCTCCATTTAATGCAGTGCCTGGTCTTGGTACGAACGCAGCCTTAAGTATTGTGGAAGCGCGCAAAAATGGAGACTTCTTATCAAAAGAAGACTTACAGCAGCGAAGTAAGGTTTCGAAAACAATTATTGAGTATTTAGATAGCCAAGGTTGTTTAGGAGATTTGCCAGATCAAAACCAATTATCACTGTTCTAATAGGTAGGAAAAGTCTTTGCAAATCAATATTTGCTATGGTATACTATAAACCGAGATAACCATGTCATGTATATTTTGTGAAAAAGAGAGTGGGGAAACCCACTCTTTCGTGTTACTATCTACATTTTATTCATGTAGATAGTAAAGACATTTCTGTCGTATATACATATTTTGTTACAAGTTTTACTTCTTAAATTTGGTAATACTAAGACAGATATTCCCTGCTTAACGGCAGGGGCTTTTGTTAGCTAACGAGAAAGAATAAGATAGACCGTCTTTGTGAACGGGATCTTTTCTTGTAAATGGTACATGGCGGCAGGAAGGAGGCTGTTTATGGATAAGAAAGTCACAGAAGTTGTAGAAGCATTTGCGCAGCCAATCGTTGAAGAGTTAAATCTTGAACTTGTAGATGTAGAGTATGTGAAAGAAGGACAAGACTGGTTCTTACGCGTATTCATCGATTCTGAAAAGGGAGTCGACATTGAAGAATGCGGTGCGGTAAGTGAACGTTTAAGCGAAGCTTTAGATAAAGAGGATCCAATTCCTCACCTTTACTTTTTGGATGTATCATCTCCTGGAGCAGAACGCCCATTAAAGAAAGAGAAAGACTTCCAGCAAGCGGTAGGAAAACAAGTGGCAATTAAAACATATGAGCCAATTGATGGCGAAAAGATGTTTGAAGGAAAGTTACTTTCCTACGACGGTACTACAATTACACTACTATTAACAATTAAAACACGTAAAAAAGAAATCCAAATTCCAATGGATAAAGTTGCAAATGCGCGACTTGCTGTTACGTTTTAGTAAGAAGGGGGATCTTCATGAGCACTGAGTTGTTAGATGCTTTGCTCGTATTAGAGTCAGAAAAAGGTATTAGTAAAGATATTATTATTGATGCGATTGAAGCAGCATTAATCTCTGCTTATAAACGCAATTTTAACCAAGCACAAAACGTTCGTGTGAGCTTTAACCCAGAAGTGGGAACAATTCAAGTTTTAGCACGTAAGGACGTTGTTGATAATGTGTTTGATCCACGTCTTGAAATCTCTGTAGAAGAGGCAAGACAAATTAATCCAAACTACCAAGATGGCGACGTACTAGAAATTGAAGTAACGCCAAAAGATTTTGGTCGTATTGCAGCGCAAACTGCAAAACAAGTTGTAACACAACGAGTTCGTGAAGCAGAACGTGGTGTTATTTACTCAGAATTTAGTGATCGTGAAGAAGACATTATGGTTGGTATTGTACAACGCCAAGATGCTCGTTTCATCTACGTAAGCTTAGGCAAAGTAGAAGCTTTATTACCTGTAAGTGAGCAAATGCCAAATGAGCAATATAAGCCACATGATCGTATTCGCGTATTTATTACAAAAGTAGAAAAGACAACAAAAGGACCACAAATTTACGTATCACGTACACATCCTGGTCTTTTAAAACGTTTATTCGAAATGGAAGTTCCAGAAATTTATGATGGAACTGTAGAAATTCGCTCTGTAGCGCGCGAAGCAGGAGATCGTTCTAAAATCTCTGTGCATGCAGAAAACATTGATGTTGATCCAGTTGGTTCTTGCGTAGGACCGAAAGGACAACGTGTACAACGTGTTGTAGATGAACTAAAAGGTGAAAAGATTGACATCGTTCGCTGGTCAAATGACCCAGTTGAATATGTTGCAAATGCTTTAAGCCCATCACAAGTTGTTAAAGTACTTGTAGATGAAGATGAAAAAGCAACAACTGTTGTTGTTCCAGACCACCAGCTATCGTTAGCTATCGGTAAGCGTGGACAAAATGCACGTCTTGCAGCTAAATTAACAGGCTGGAAAATTGATATTAAAAGTGAGTCTGATGCGAAACAACTTGGAATTGTTACAGAAGAAGATAGCGTAATCGCATTCGGATTCGATTCAGTTGAAGACGAAATCGAATAGAGGTGATGAGTATGAGCAATCGAAAAGTTCCGTTACGAAAATGTATTGCGACGCAAGAGATGAAATCAAAACGAGAGCTGGTTCGCATTGTTCGTTCCAAAGAGGGCGAAGTGTCTATTGATTTATCTGGAAAAAAATCAGGACGAGGTGCATATTTGTCAAAAGATAAAGAATGCATTATACAAGCCCAAAAGAAAAACATTTTGGAACATCATCTAAAAGCGAAAATCGACAGTTCTCTGTACGAAGAGCTTCTTGAGCTTGTTGAGAAGGAGTCGAAATAAGTGTCCGATTGGAAATCGTTTTTAGGACTAGCAAATCGCGCTCGAAAAATCATTTCGGGTGAAGAACTCGTTTTAAAAGAAGTACGAAGTGGTAAAGCAAAGCTCGTATTGCTTTCTGAAGATGCGTCAGCGAACACTACTAAACGTATCACTGATAAAACGACGTACTACAACGTACCAATGAAAAAAGTCGAAAATCGACAACAATTAGGGCATGCGATTGGGAGAGACGAGCGAGTCGTTGTAGCTGTGTTAGATGAAGGCTTTGCGAAAAAGCTACGTAGCATGCTCGATACAAATTACCGGGGGTGAAGGTATGAGTAAAATTCGAGTACATGAATATGCAAAAAAAAATAATATCTCAAGTAAAGATCTTATGACAAAACTTAAAGAGATGAATATCGAGGTTTCGAATCATATGACAATGTTAGAAGACGAAGTAGTAAATAAATTAGATAATGAATATAACACTGGAGCGGAAAAACCTTCTGTTGCAGATGAGTTTGAAGTAGAAGAGAAAGTTGTTCGCAGTAAAAAGAACAGCAATAAGAAAAAGAAAAAAGGCAAAGGAAATGAAGACAAACGTCAAGATAACTTTGCTGGAAGACAACAAACACAAATAGTAGAAACACCAGATAAAATTACTTTCTCTGGAAGCCTTACAGTAGGTGAACTTGCTAAAAAGTTAAGCAAAGAGCCATCTGAAATTATTAAAAAGCTCTTCATGCTAGGAATTATGGCGACAATTAACCAAGATTTAGATAAAGATACAATTGAGTTAATCGCTACTGATTACGGTATTGAAGTAGAAGAAGAAATAGTGGTAAGTGAAACTGAGTTTGAAACATTCATGGATGAGCAAGATGATGAAGAAAACTTAAAAGAGCGTCCAGCTGTTGTTACGATTATGGGACACGTTGACCATGGTAAAACAACATTACTTGACTCTATTCGTAATTCAAAAGTAACTGCTGGCGAAGCTGGTGGAATTACTCAGCATATTGGTGCATACCAAGTTGAAGTAAATGATAAGAAAATTACATTCTTAGATACGCCTGGTCACGCGGCATTTACAACAATGCGTGCTCGTGGTGCGCAAGTAACTGATATTACAATCCTTGTTGTTGCAGCTGATGACGGTGTTATGCCACAAACAGTTGAAGCGATTAGCCATGCAAAAGCAGCTGGAGTACCAATTATTGTTGCTGTGAATAAAATGGATAAACCAGCGGCGAATCCTGATCGTGTAATGCAAGAATTAACAGAATATGAATTAGTTCCAGAAGCTTGGGGCGGAGACACAATTTTCGTACCAATTTCTGCAATTCAAGGCGAAGGCATTGACAACTTGCTAGAGATGATTCTTCTTGTAAGTGAAGTAGAAGAATATAAAGCAAACCCAAATCGTTATGCAACGGGTACTGTAATTGAAGCACAGCTTGATAAAGGTAAAGGAACTATCGCGACATTATTAGTTCAAAACGGTACGCTTCGAGTTGGAGATCCAATTGTTGTTGGAACTTCATTCGGACGTGTTCGTGCAATGGTAAGTGATATTGGTCGTCGTGTAAAAGTTGCTGGTCCATCAACTCCTGTTGAAATTACAGGTTTAAATGAAGTACCACAGGCTGGAGATCGTTTCATGGCATTCGCTGATGAGAAGAAAGCTCGTCAAATCGGTGAATCACGTGCACAAGAAGCGTTAGTTGCACAACGTGGTGAGAAATCTAAATTAAGCCTTGAAGATTTATTCCAACAAATCCAAGAGAGCGATGTAAAAGAAATCAACTTAATCGTAAAAGCAGACGTACAAGGTTCTGTTGAAGCGATGGCAGCATCACTTCGTAAAATTGATGTTGAAGGCGTAAAAGTTAAAATCATTCACACTGGTGTAGGTGCGATTACAGAATCTGATATTATTTTAGCTTCTGCATCTAATGCAATTGTAATTGGATTTAACGTACGTCCGGATGTGAACGCGAAGCGTACAGCTGAATTAGAGAACGTTGATGTTCGCTTACACCGCATTATCTACAAAGTAATCGAAGAAATTGAATTAGCAATGCAAGGTATGCTTGATCCAGAATTCGAAGAAAAAGTAATCGGTCAAGCGGAAGTTCGTCAAACATTCAAGGTAACAAAAGTTGGAACAATTGCAGGTTGTTACGTAATTGACGGTAAAATTACACGCGATAGTGGCGTTCGTATTATCCGCGATGGTATAGTAATTTTCGAAGGACAACTTGATACGTTAAAACGTTTCAAAGACGACGTAAAAGAAGTTGCACAAAACTATGAGTGTGGTATTACAATTGAGAGATATAATGACCTTAAAGAAGGGGACATCATTGAAGCATACGTTATGGAAGAAGTGAAGCGATGATTGTCGCTTCACTCTCATTCGAGTGTATGATTTACGATGTACATTCTTTAAAAGAGAAACGGGCAATTTTGCAACGAGTGCTAACTCGTGTGAAACAGCGCTATAATGTAGCTGTTTCTGAAGTTGGGCATCAAGATGTATGGCAACGTACAGAAATTGCGATTGTTTCCGTATCCTCAAATCGTGTTATCTGTGAAAAAGAAATGAATCGTGTACTGGAGTACATCGATTCATTTCCTGAAATTGAACGTACGATAACACAATTGGAATGGTATTGAATGAGGTGAAGAGTTATGAAATTACGTGCAAACCGTGTAGGCGAGCAAATGAAAAAAGAATTAGGCGACATCATTAGTCGTAAAATTAAAGACCCACGTATCGGATTTGTTACAGTAACAGATGTACAAGTGAGTGGTGATTTACAAATTGCCAAAGTATATATTTCTGTTTTAGGTGACGAAGAACAGAAAGAAAATACGTTAAAAGGTTTAGCGAAGGCAAAAGGCTTTATTCGTTCAGAAATTGGCCAACGTATTCGTCTTCGTAAAACACCGGAAATTACCTTTGAGTTTGATGAGTCTATCGGATATGGTCATCGAATTGATACACTTTTACATGAAATTAATAAAGACGGTAAACGTGAAGAATAATGGATAGACATTTGTCTATCCATTTTTTCAATGCAAAATAAGTTTTGGATATTTACTACGAAAGAATTATGATGAGGTGAACATATATGGAAGGTGTAGTATTATTACATAAGCCAAAAGGCATGACATCACATGATTGTGTATTTAAATTAAGAAAGGTATTGAGAGAAAAGAGAATTGGTCATACGGGAACATTAGACCCAGATGTAACAGGAGTATTACCAATTTGCGTCGGAAGAGCAACAAAAATTGCACAATTTTTAACAAGTGAAACGAAAACATATGAAGGTGAAGTAACATTAGGATTTTCAACGACAACTGAAGATGCTTCTGGTGAGGTTGTTGAAACGAAAAATATAGATCGTGCTATTACTCGTAAGGAAATAGAAAAAGTTCTTGCTGAATTAACAGGCACGATTGAACAAAAGCCACCAATGTTCTCGGCTGTAAAAGTAAACGGGAAAAAATTATACGAATATGCAAGAGCAGGACAAGAGGTGGAACGTCCAGTTCGTACAATTACGATTCATGAGTTCGTATTACTTGATGATCGTGAAGTTTTTGAAGGAGAAAATATTTCATTCCGTTTCCGTGTAACGTGTAGTAAAGGAACATATGTAAGAACGTTAGCGGTAATGATTGGGGAGAAACTTG
The DNA here is from genome assembly GCF_002558005.1 of Bacillus sp. AFS012607. Classification (NCBI taxonomy): domain Bacteria; kingdom Bacillati; phylum Bacillota; class Bacilli; order Caryophanales; family Bacillaceae; genus Bacillus; species Bacillus sp. AFS012607. The sequence continues at coordinate 108,775 of NZ_NTVM01000012.1, read as the reverse complement.
GTTTCCCATCACATATGTCTCACCTTGTAAGAACGGCATCTGGTGAATTTTTATTAGAAGATTGCATATCATTTGAAGAAATTGAAGAAAACGTGCAAAATGGAACAGTAGAGTCTATCTTCATTTCAATTGATGAAGCATTAAGTAAGTTTCCAAAAATGGTTGTAGATGAAAAGCAAGCAGAGAAAATTAAGAATGGTATGTTCTTAAAGAATGAATTAGAAATAACGGCACCATTTATTACAGTGTTTGATAAAAATGATCGTTGCTTAGCAATTTATGAACATCATCCGAAACATCCTGGCATGTTAAAGCCGATGAAAGTACTTGTGAATAATCAAGAACTAAAGCTATAATGAATTATTGGAAGGATTATTACAGAAAAAGGTGAATTCAAGCGTGAAACTTATTCATTTAACTCATCCACATGAACAAAATAAATTAGAATTACCACCTACTGTAATGGCATTAGGATTTTTTGATGGCATTCATTTAGGACATCAATGTGTAATTCGAACTGCGAAAAAAATAGCGGACGACAGAGGATATAAAAGTGCAGTTATGACATTTCATCCCCACCCATCTGTTGTTTTAGGGAAAAAGGATGCGCATGTGGAGTATATTACACCAATGCGTGATAAAGAAAAAATAGTCGAAAGCTTAGGAATCGATATATTATATGTGATTAAATTTGATGAATCATTTGCAGGGTTATTACCGCAACAATTTGTAGATGATTATATTATTGGTTTAAATGTAAAGCATGTAGTAGCAGGGTTTGATTATTCATATGGACGTTTAGGAAAAGGAAAGATGGAGACTTTACCATTTCATGCAAGAGGGGAGTTTACACAGACTGTGATTGAAAAAGTTGAATTTCAAGAAGAGAAAGTAAGTTCTACAGCATTACGAAAGTTAATTCGAAATGGCGAAATGGAACAAATTCCATCTATTTTAGGTAGAGCCTATACTGTAGCGGGAACAGTTATACACGGCGACAAACGTGGACGCCAAATTGGTTTTCCAACAGCTAATGTAGGTTTAAGTGATGAGTATTTATTGCCACCTGTAGGTGTTTATGCAGTGAGATTAAAAGTTCACGATGAATGGTACGATGGTGTATGTAATATTGGATATAAACCGACTTTTAAAGAAGATGAGCGTCAATTATCAATTGAAGTGCACTTATTTGAATTTAACAAAGATATATACGACCAAAATGTTACAGTAGAGTGGCATATGCGTATAAGAGAAGAGAAGAAATTCAATGGCATTGATGAGTTAGTTGAACAAATCGCAAAAGATAAGAAAACAGCACAAGAATATTTTGCGAGCGAAAAGAATATACTTGCTTTTTCAAATGAAAAGTAGTATTCTATGTTATGTACTTTATGACAACCATTGCTTGGCATTGCGACTCACCGACGCTTGCTAGGTAATTGGGGGTTTAATTAATAGGAGGTGAAATAGGATGGCTTTAACACAAGAGCGTAAAAACGAAATCATTGCACAATTTAGAACTCATGAGACTGATACTGGTTCTCCAGAGGTTCAAATTGCTGTCCTAACGGAGCAAATTAACACTCTAAACGAGCACTTACGTACTCACAAGAAAGATCATCATTCACGTCGTGGTCTATTAAAGATGGTTGGTAAACGTCGTAACTTACTAACTTACCTTCGTAATAGCGATATCACACGTTACCGTGAATTAATCACAAAGCTTGGCTTACGTCGATAGTCAAAGAAGCGGGAATATTCCCGCTTTTTTGTTAGGTAAAAATATATCTTCTACGCTTTATAGCTTACTTAATTTTAGGCAATACTAGAGGTAGAATATTGTGATATACTATCCATTTACATAGAAGAATTGAATACTTTAAATTGAGAGGGGTACTTAAATGAGTCAAGAAAAGCAAGTCTTCTCGATAGATTTAGCTGGTCGCCAGCTAACAGTTGAAACTGGTCAGCTTGCCAAACAAGCGAACGGAGCAGTATTAGTAAGATATGGCGATACAGCGGTTCTATCTACAGCAACTGCATCAAAAGAAGCTAAAAATGTAGATTTTTTCCCACTTACAGTAAACTATGAAGAGCGTTTATATGCAGTCGGAAAAATTCCTGGCGGTTTTATTAAGCGTGAAGGTCGTCCAAGTGAAAAAGCAATTTTGGCAAGTCGTTTAATCGACCGTCCAATTCGTCCGCTATTCGCAGATGGTTTCCGTAACGAAGTGCAAGTTGTCAGCATTGTAATGAGTGTTGATCAAGATTGTTCTTCTGAAATGGCAGCTATGCTTGGTTCTTCATTAGCGTTATCGATTTCAGATATTCCATTTGAAGGTCCAATCGCTGGTGCGACAGTTGGTCGTATTAATGGCGAATTCGTTATTAATCCAACAGTAGAACAGCAAGAACAAAGTGATATCCACTTAGTTGTAGCTGGTACGAAAGATGCGATTAACATGGTTGAAGCAGGAGCAGATCAAGTGCCTGAAGAAACAATGTTAGAAGCAATTATGTTTGGTCATGACGAAATTAAACGTTTAATTGCATTCCAAGAAGAGATTGTACAAGCTGTAGGTAAAGAGAAATCAGAAGTGAAACTTTATGAAGTTGACGCTGATCTTAATCAAGCTGTACGTGAAATGGCTGAGAAGGATATGCATTCTGCAATTCAAGTACATGAGAAACATGCACGTGAAGATGCAATTAACGAAGTGAAAAAGCGTGTAATTGAGCATTACGAAGCTGAAGAAGCTGACGCTGATACATTAGGACAAGTAAATGAGATTTTATATAAAATTGTAAAAGAAGAAGTACGTCGTCTTATTACAGTTGAAAAAATTCGCCCAGATGGCCGTAAAGGTGACGAAATCCGTCCTTTAGCATCAGAGGTTGGTATTTTATCTCGTACACACGGTTCTGGTTTATTCACACGTGGACAAACACAAGCATTAAGTATTTGTACATTAGGTGCATTAGGCGATGTGCAAATTTTAGATGGTCTTGGTGTAGAAGAATCAAAACGCTTTATGCACCATTACAATTTCCCATCATTTAGTGTTGGTGAAACAAGACCGATGCGTGGACCAGGTCGTCGTGAAATTGGTCACGGGGCACTAGGAGAGCGCGCACTTGAGCCTGTAATTCCATCTGAAAAAGATTTCCCATACACAGTACGCCTTGTATCTGAAGTATTAGAATCAAATGGTTCTACTTCACAAGCAAGTATTTGTGGTAGTACTTTAGCAATGATGGATGCGGGTGTTCCACTTAAAGCTCCAGTTGCAGGTATTGCAATGGGTCTGGTTAAATCTGGTGAGCATTACACAATTTTATCTGATATTCAAGGTATGGAAGATCATTTAGGTGATATGGACTTTAAAGTAGCAGGTACAGCACAAGGTGTAACTGCACTGCAAATGGACATTAAAATCGATGGTTTATCACGTGAGATTTTAGAAGAGGCATTACAACAAGCGAAAATTGGTCGTGTGCACATTCTAAATCATATGTTATCTGTTATTGCAGAGCCACGTACTGAATTATCAGCTTACGCTCCAAAGATTATTACAATGACAATTAACCCAGATAAAATCCGTGACGTTATTGGACCAAGCGGTAAACAAATCAATAAAATTATTGAAGAAACTGGTGTTAAAATTGACATCGAGCAAGATGGTACAGTATTCATTTCATCAATAAATCAAGAAATGAACGACAAAGCTAAGAAGATTATCGAAGATATCGTTCGCGAAGTACAAGTAGGTGAGATCTACGAAGGAAAAGTGAAACGTGTTGAGAAATTCGGTGCTTTCGTTGAATTATTCAGCGGTAAAGATGGATTAGTTCATATTTCTGAACTTGCACTTGAGCGTGTAGGTAAAGTAGAAGACGTTGTGAAAATCGGTGATGTAATTACAGTTAAAGTTATCGAGATTGACAAGCAAGGTCGCGTAAATCTATCTAGAAAAGTATTGCTAAAAGAAGAGCAAGAAAAAGAAGCTGCTAAAGAAGAAGACAAACAAGAGCAGCAATAAGTAAAAGCCAGTTAAACTGGCTTTTTTTGTTATGTAAAAAACATGATGTTCATATATTTTTATGTCGGTATAGGTATAGTTTTCATTATAACGCTCAAATTAACAAAGATAAGAAGAAAATGTTTTTATATAGTTAATTTGGGAGGGTTTATATGAAAGTTCGTATATTGGCATACATATGTATATTTTCTTTATATGTCAGTTTAGGCTCTTATTCTGTTTTTGCACAAGATAACTTGCATGAAGAAATTCAAAAGCATGCAAAACAGTATGAGATTGCACCTCAAAATGCGATGATTGATAAAATATGGAAGGCAACACCTGGATATAATGGAAGACAAGTGGATATTGAAGCATCGTATAATAATATGAAGAAGCTAAAGGAATTTGATCAAAAATATCTTGAATTCAAAGAAGTCTCACCGAGTGTTCATTTGGAAGATTTATCACCAGCTCCAATTTATAGAGGGCATCCAAATAAAAAGATGGTAGGATTAACAATAAATGTGGCATGGGGAAATGAGTATTTGCCTCGCATATTAGAAATCTTGAAAAAGCATGATGTGAAGGCCACTTTCTTTTTAGAAGGACGTTGGGTGAAAGAAAATTTGCGGTTTGCAAAAATGATTGTCGATGCAAAACAAGAAGTTGGAAATCACTCATACACACACCCTAATATGAAAACGTTATCCTCAGATGAAATACGAGATCAGTTACAAAAAACAAATCGAATGATAGAAGTAGCAACGAATCAAAAAGTAAGATGGTTTGCCCCGCCGAGTGGAAGCTTTCGAGATGAAGTCGTAAAGATTGCAGATGATTTTCAAATGGGAACGATTATGTGGACTGTAGATACGATTGATTGGCAGCGACCTGAGCCAGATGTACTATTGCAGAGAGTAATGAGAAAAATACATCCAGGTGCTATCATATTAATGCATCCTACTTCGTCTACAGCAGAGGCTTTAGATATAATGATTACAAAATTGAAGGAACAAGGATATAAAGTGGGGAATATAACTGAATTACTGGATGAAAAACGTGTGGATTAAATACATTTGCATGACATTCATCCTTAAACTTGTTATCATTAAATAATAGCGTTTTATTTAGAGAAACTGGCAGTAGGAGGAAAGTTTTTGATTAAAAAATATACTTGTAAAAATGGTGTAAGAATAGTTATGGAGAATATACCAACTGTAAGATCGGTTGCAATTGGTATTTGGATCCATGCGGGATCAAGAAATGAAAATGAAAAAAATAATGGGATTTCTCACTTTTTAGAGCATATGTTCTTTAAAGGGACAGAGACACGTAGTGCACGAGAGATTGCAGAATCATTTGATAGCATTGGTGGTCAAGTGAATGCATTTACTTCAAAAGAATATACTTGTTACTATGCAAAAGTATTAGATGAGCATGCTAAATATGCTTTAGATGTTTTAGCAGATATGTTCTTTAATTCAACATTTGATGAGGAAGAACTGAAAAAAGAGAAGAATGTCGTATGTGAAGAAATTAAAATGTACGAAGATGCGCCAGATGATATTGTGCATGATATGTTAACGAAAGCAACATATGAAACGCATCCACTTGGATATCCTATTTTAGGAACAGAAGAAACGCTTAATACGTTTACAGGTGATACGTTACGTCAATATATAAAAGATCATTACACACCTGAAAATGTAGTTGTATCAGTTGCAGGAAATATTGATGAAGCATTTTTACAAACAGTGGAGCAATATTTCGGTAGTTATGAAGGAACAACAAACCGTGAACAAGTACATAGCCCAATTTTCCATTTTAATAAGGTAGCCCGTAAAAAGGAAACGGAACAAGCTCATTTATGTCTAGGATATAAAGGTTTACAAATGGGACACGAAGATATTTATAACTTAATTGTATTAAATAATGTTTTAGGCGGTAGCATGAGTAGCCGTTTATTCCAAGAAGTACGTGAGCAACGTGGATTAGCTTACTCGGTATTTTCTTACCACTCTTCTTATGAAGATACAGGTATGTTAACACTTTACGGTGGAACAGGTAGCCAACAATTAGATACACTGTATGAAACAATGCAAGAAACATTAGAGACATTGAAAAATACAGGTATTACAGAAAAAGAGCTTATGAATAGTAAAGAGCAATTAAAAGGAAACTTAATGTTAAGTTTAGAAAGTACAAATAGCCGTATGAGCCGTAACGGTAAAAATGAATTGCTTCTTCGTAAACATCGTTCACTTGATGAGATTATTGAAAGTGTAAACACTGTAACAAAAGAAAATGTGGACGGATTAATTCGCAACATGTTTACTGATGAATTCTCTGCGGCACTTATTAGTCCAGATGGAAAACTTCCAAAAGGAATAAAACTATAATCGATTTTTATGATGTATCTGATAATAACCTTCTCTCTTTTTAAATGAGAGAAGGTTATTTTTTTTATACATATAGAATAGGTACTAATTATAGACAATGCAAATGAAAAATTCAGTAGTGGGAGTGGAGTATGTATGCGATTAAGTGAATTAAGTGGTAAAGAGGTTGTAGATATAGAAAAAGCGGAAAAAATGGGAGTCTTAGGTTATATGGATTTAGAGATTAATGAGAAAGACGGACAAATACAAACACTTATAATACCTGTAGGGAAGTGGGGAGGTTTTAAAAAGGAACCACAAGAAGTAAGGGTGGCATGGAGTCAAATAAAGAAAGTCGGACATGATATGCTTCTTTGTGATAGTATAGATCGTTCAAATTCGGAGTGAAGGATGGCCATTTTGGTCATCTTTTTTTGTATCTACATAGAAACCTGATAAATCATATGTGCATTTGGATTTTCAATCACCATAAACTCGTACATTACATATGATGTGGAGGAAAAAGAAAAAGTAGGCACTTTTCTTATAAATGACAGAAAAAGAAGGTGAATTAGGGAATGTTGACTGAGATGCATATTGCTGTCATAGGAGGAGATGCAAGGCAGCTAGAAGTAATTCGTAAGCTAGTTGAATTGGATGCGAAACTTTCTTTGATAGGGTTTGATCAGTTAGATCATGGTTTCACAGGGGCAGCAAAAGAAAGTATACAAAATTTAGATTTCACTTCTGTAGACGCAATTATTTTGCCGGTTGCAGGTACAAATGCTAAAGGAGAAGTAGATACTATTTTTTCAAATGAAAAAGTTTCAATAACGAAAGAACAAATTGAAAATACACCAGAACACTTTACTATATATTCGGGTATTGGTACACCTTACTTGGAAAATCTCGTATCTACTACGAACCGAAAACTTGTTAAATTATTTGATCGTGATGATGTGGCAATATACAATTCTATTCCAACTGTAGAAGGTACATTAATGATGGTAATTCAACATACCGACTATACAATTCATGGGTCCAATGTAATGGTTCTAGGATTTGGTAGAACAGGAATGAGTGTTGCGAGAGCATTTCAATCATTAGGAGCCCATGTCAAAGTTGGAGCAAGACGATCTGAACATATTGCACGTATTACAGAAATGATGTTTTCTCCTTTTCATATGCAAGACATAGAGAAAGAAGTAGGAAATATCGATATTGTAATCAATACAATTCCGCACCTCGTTGTAACAGCGAATGTTATTGCAAAAATGCCAGCTCATACGTTAGTGATTGATTTAGCTTCTAAACCAGGCGGTACTGACTTTAGATATGCGGAAAAAAGAGGAGTCAAAGCGTTGCTAGCACCTGGATTACCAGGTATTGTTGCTCCCAAAACGGCTGGGCAAATTTTAGCAAATGTTCTTTCTCAGTTATTAGCAGCAGATGCAATTGCAAAGGAGGAGGAAAAGAAATGAGTTTGAAGGGGAAACGAATTGGTTTCGGATTTACGGGTTCACATTGTACGTATGAGGAAGTTATGCCGCACTTAGAAAAATTAATTGCTGAAGGGGCAGAAGTACGTCCCGTTGTTTCATACACTGTTCAATCAACAAATACTAGATTTGGAGAAGGAGCAGAGTGGATTAAGAAAATTGAAGAAATAACAGGTTTTAAAGCAATTAATTCAATTGTTGGAGCAGAGCCACTTGGACCTAAAATTCCATTAGACTGCATGGTAATCGCTCCTTTAACAGGAAATTCTATGAGTAAATTTGCAAATGCAATGACAGACTCTCCAGTACTAATGGCAGCAAAAGCGACGTTAAGAAATGGCAAGCCTGTCGTATTGGCGGTTTCGACGAATGATGCATTAGGATTAAATGGGGTAAATCTCATGCGCCTAATGGCAACAAAAAACATCTACTTCGTTCCATTCGGTCAAGATGCACCAGAGAAAAAACCCAACTCAATGGTAGCTCGCATGGAGCTGCTGGAAGACACAGTATTAGAAGCACTGCAAGGAAAGCAATTGCAACCGGTGGTCGTAGAAAAATTCAGATATATGAATTAAAAAACGAAAAAAAACGGACAATTTTTGATGAAACCATCATTCTTACTGTAGAATATGATAAAATTAACGTTATTAAGATTAGAAGGGGTATTGTATACTCCTTCTGATTCTAAGTTATAGAAGGATTGGTATCTAGAAAGGGGCATAGTGATGGAAAAGCAAAAAACTTTTCATGTCGCTGTAGTTGGAGCAACCGGCGCAGTTGGTGAACAAATGTTAAATACTTTAGAGAAACGAGAATTTCCGATTGGGAAGTTAACGTTACTTTCATCTAAACGATCTGCAGGTAAGAAACTTGTATTTAAAGGCGAAGAATTTACAGTTCAAGAGGCAACTCCTGAAAGCTTTGAAGGAGTAGATATCGCACTATTTAGTGCTGGTGGATCTGTATCGAAACAATTAGCGCCAGAAGCAGCAAAACGCGGTGCGATTGTTGTTGATAATACAAGTGCATTCCGTATGACAGAAAACGTGCCACTTGTTGTACCTGAAGTAAATGAAAATGACTTAAAAGAACATAATGGCATTATTGCAAATCCAAACTGTTCTACAATTCAAATGGTAGTAGCTCTTGAGCCAGTTCGTCAGCAATATGGTTTAAAACGAGTAATCGTTTCCACATATCAAGCTGTATCAGGTGCTGGTGCGGCAGCTATTGAAGAACTTCATGAACAATCACAAGCAATCTTAAATGGCGAAGAAGTTAAGGCAAATGTTCTTCCTGTATCAGGTGATAAGAAGCATTTCCCAATTGCTTTTAATGCGATTCCACAGATTGATAAGTTCCAAGATAATGGATTTACATTTGAAGAAATGAAAATGATTAACGAAACGAAAAAAATTATGCATATGCCTGAATTAGAAGTAGCGGCAACGTGTGTACGTTTACCAGTTGTATCAGGACACTCTGAGTCTGTTTACATCGAAGTAGAAAAAGAAGGCGTAACAGTAGAAGAATTAAAGAGCTTACTTGCAAATGCGGAAGGTATTGTTCTGCAAGATAATCCAGAAGAGCAGTTATATCCAATGCCAGCTACTGCAGTAGGTAAAAACGAAGTATTCGTTGGAAGAATCCGTAAAGATTTAAATAACGATAAAGGATTCCATCTTTGGGTCGTATCTGATAACTTATTAAAAGGCGCTGCATGGAATTCTGTTCAAATTGCAGAGCGCTTAGTAAAATTACAATTAGTGTAAACGGCTAAGAGAAGGTGCAAAATATGAAAATAATTGTTCAAAAATTTGGTGGCACATCAGTACGTGATGACAATGGACGTAAGCATGCGCTTCATCATATAAAAAAATCATTAGCTGCTGGTTATAAAGTAGTTACTGTCGTATCTGCTATGGGCCGTAAAGGTGAACCATATGCAACGGATACGTTATTAAGTCTTGTAAATCAAGAGGAATCTACTATTTCTAAACGTGAGCAAGATTTATTATTATCGTGCGGAGAGTTAATCTCTGCAATTGTTTTCTCTAATATGTTGAATGAGAATGGTATAAAAGCAGCAGCATTAAATGGTGCACAAGCTGGTTTTGTAACGAATGATGACTTTACGAATGCAAAGATTATTGAAATGAATTGCGATCGTATACATGAAGAGTTAGAAAATGTAGATGTAATCGTCGTTACAGGATTCCAAGGGCAAACGAAAAAAGGTGATACGACAACACTTGGACGCGGAGGTAGTGATACTTCAGCTTCAGCATTAGGTGTTGCACTTCATGCTGAATACATCGATATATTCACTGATGTAGAAGGTGTTATGACTGCGGATCCTCGTATTGTAAAAGATGCACGTCATCTTCAAACTGTAACGTATAACGAAATTTGTAACATGGCTTATCAAGGTGCGAAAGTCGTTCATCCACGTGCAGTTGAAATTGCGATGCATGCAAAAGTGCCACTTCGTGTACGTTCTACGTATTCTGATAGTGAAGGTACGCTTATTTCAGCATATGACGGTGCTACAAGAGGTCGTGATGTAGAAGAACGTCCTGTTACAGGTATCGCCCACGTATCAAACGTAACGCAAATTAAAGTGCTTGCAAAAGAAACGGCATATGATTTGCAACAACATGTGTTTAAAGAGATGGCGAACGAAGGAATAAGTGTTGATTTAATTAATATTTCACCTACTGGCGTAGCATATACGGTGAGTGATAATGTATCAAGTCATGCAGTTAAATTATTAAAGAACCTTGGATATGAGCCAATTGTGACAGAACATTGTGCGAAAGTATCTATCGTTGGAGCTGGAATGGCAGGATACCCAGGGGTTACTGCGAAAATCGTTACAGCTTTAGCGGAAAAAGGTATTCAAATTCTGCAATCGGCAGATAGTCATACAACAATTTGGGTTCTTGTAAAAGAAACTGATTTAGTGGAGGCTGTAAATGCATTACATAGTGCGTTTGAGCTTTCAAAAGAAAAGCAACTGGAACAATAAGGAGTGAGACCATGATAGATTTTGGGACAATTGCAACCGCGATGGTAACACCGTTTGATATAAACGGGAATATCGATTTTGCAAAGACAACGAAATTGGTAAATTATTTAATTGATAACGGTACAACAGCAATCGTGGTAGGAGGAACGACAGGAGAATCTCCTACATTAACTTCAGAAGAGAAGGTAGCGTTATATCGCCATGTCGTATCTGTTGTCGATAAAAGAGTGCCCGTAATCGCTGGAACAGGTAGCAATAATACGCATGCTTCTATTGATTTAACTAAAAAGGCAACAGAAGTTGGTGTGGATGCAGTAATGCTAGTAGCACCGTATTATAACAAACCGAGTCAAGAAGGAATGTATCAGCATTTTAAAGCAATTGCTGAAAGTACGCCACTTCCGGTTATGCTATATAACGTTCCAGGACGATCTATTGTACAAATCTCCGTTGATACAGTTGTTCGTTTATCAGAAATAGAAAACATTGTTGCTATTAAAGATGCAGGCGGCGATGTGTTAACAATGACAGAAATCATTGAAAAAACAGCGGACGACTTTGCGGTATACAGCGGTGATGACGGTTTAACGTTACCGGCTATGGCAGTTGGAGCGAAAGGTATCGTTTCGGTAGCATCTCATGTTATCGGAAACGAAATGCAAGAAATGATTACAGCATTTCTTGCAGGAGAGTTTAAGAAGGCACAAAAATTACATCAATTACTTGTAAGAGTAACTGATTCATTATTTATGGCGCCAAGTCCAACTCCAGTAAAAACAGCGTTACAAATGGTTGGATTAGATGTAGGTTCTGTACGTTTACCACTTCTTCCATTAACAGAAGAAGAAAGAGTAACGTTACAATCTGTAATGCAATCTATTCCTCGTTAATAAAAATGACCTAGTTTCACACTAGGTCATTTTTTTATTGATATGAAAATGTTTGAATCTGTTTTAAAGTAAATCTTTTATAAAATGATTTTAAGCTTGCCTTTCTCATCTGTATATGAACCTATAATATTGAAAACGAGTATATTACGCTACGCGTTCTCTACTGGCTAAAGTATGATATGGTCCTTTCGTTAATTTTGTTTCAACCTCTTGTTCTCGATAGTGACTGTCAAATCCCGCTAAAAATTTAACCTTATTAAATTTTTAGCGGGATTTTGTAATTCATAGCTTTTTGTCATGTAATGCAATGTTTATAAGAAAAGGATCTTACATCTTTAATTTTGTTGAAAAGTAGTTGCTGGTACAGAAAATACTTTCGGTTATGTTTTTAGAGGAATTGCCTCAAATATGACGTAATCTATAAAAAAGCTTCATTTTATAAGTGTTTTTGTGCGATTCAAGAAAAAAATCTAGGAAATCCATCAAATGAAAGTAATTTAAAGTATTTAGGGTAGTTTTTTCCAAATAACATGGAGTATAAAAGCAGCGGAAATAAGCCATATACTTTTAGTGCTGTTCCTTTCTTTTACTTTTTCTTTCGCACGATTTAACTTGTGTTCTATTTCTTGTATCAGGTATAATATGGCTAAGTAGCTTAGTACGGGTATGCTTAGCAAAATTGGTAAAAATTATAATTTAATTACATTTTCATATCATATCGAATAAGATATTTGATTTATATAATGAAAGAGAGGTGAAACCTGGTTTAAAAAATAAACAAGGACATGATATCGCATAACGGTAAGGACATTCGTCTTGGACGGTGAATATATGGTGGTTGTAGAGTTTCCCCTGGTGTCTCTGCAATTTTAGTGAAATCAGTGTTTGCAAGATTTTTAAACCAGGCAACAACATGAAGAGAAAAGAGAATGAGTCTGTTAAAGTATTTGCTCTTGGTGGAGTAGGTGAAATCGGGAAAAACATGTACTGTGTTGAAATTGATTCTGAAATCTTTATTGTGGATGCAGGGTTAATGTTCCCGGGAGATGAAATGTTTGGAATTGATATCGTTATTCCTGATATTACATATTTAGTGGAAAACCAAGAGCGAGTAAAGGGTTTATTTATTACTCACGGTCATGAAGATCATATTGGTGGTATTGTTTACGTACTTCGTAAATTATCTATTCCAGTGTATGCAACGAAATTAACAGTAGGACTTATACAAGAAAAACTTGGCGAAGCGGGTATGTTAGGTCGTGTAGACTTAAAAACAATCGATTCAAATTCAACAGTAGAGTTTAATACTACAACGGTGTCATTCTTTGGAACGACACATAGTATTCCAGATTCTGTTGGTGTTTGTTTCCATACATCAAAAGGTGCAATCGTATATACAGGAGACTTTAAATTCGATCAAACTCCAATTGGAAATAGTGGAGCAGACCTTGGGGAAATGGCTCAAATTGGAAATGAAGGCGTACTTTGCTTATTATCTGATAGTACAAACGCAGAGCGCCCAGGTTATACAGGTTCTGAAAAAGAAGTTGGTGTAGAAATTTCTAAAGTGTTCTACGGCGCAGAAGGTCGTATTATCGTTGCTTCATTTGCATCGAATGTACATCGTATTCAACAAGTATTTGATGCAGCTGCCGAAACAGGGCGAAAAGTAGCGGTAGTAGGACGTAGTATGGTGAAAGTAGTAGACATTGCAAGACGTCTTGGTTATTTAGATGTTCCAGAAGGTATGGTTATTTCATTACAAGAAGTAGACAACTTCCCAGAGAAAAAGGTAGCTATTTTAACGACAGGTAGTCAAGGTGAACCGATGGCTGCTCTATCTAGAATGGCAAAACAAGCACATAAACAAATTTCAATTCGTAAAGGTGATACTGTTATCATTGCTGCTTCGCCAATTCCGGGTAATGAAATATCTGTATCAAAAATTATTGATTTGTTATTTAGAGCTGGAGCTGAAGTTGTTTATTACGGCGAAAGAAAAGTTCATGTTTCAGGTCACGGTAGCCAAGAAGAATTAAAATTAATGTTAAATTTAATGAAACCGAAGTACTTTGTACCCGTACATGGTGAGTTCCGTATGCAAAAAGCACATGCGTATTTAGCTGAAGATGTAGGTATTACAAGAGAAAATATCTTTATCGTAGAAAAAGGCGATGTAATTGCTTTTGGTGACGATGAAGCGAACTTAGTCGGTAAAGTACAAGCTGGTAATGTTTTAATTGATGGATTAGGTGTAGGTGACGTTGGTAATATCGTTCTTCGAGATAGAAAGATGTTATCTCAAGATGGAATATTAGTAGTAGTTGTAACGCTTGGTAAAGATGAAAAGAAAATTATCTCTGGTCCAGAAATCATTTCACGTGGTTTCGTATATGTTCGTGAGTCAGAAGCGTTAATTGAACGATCTACAGAGATTGTACGTATGATTGTTGAGCAGTCAATTAAAGAATATTCGATTGAATGGTCAATGTTAAAACAAAATATTCGTGAATTATTAGGACAGTTCTTGTACGAAGAGACAAAGAGAAAACCTATGATTTTACCGATTATTATGGAAGTATAAAAAAGATCACCCTTATGGGTGATCTTTTTTTTCTTTTTAACCCTATCGAATGAAATTTATAACTTAAGAAATAATAGTTATATACGAGTGAAAGGGGATGCGAAATGACAGAACGTGATCGATATACAAATGAAGAAAAAGAAACTGAGCCAAAAGAAGCTGGAAAAGAGGCTTCAATAGTAGAAAAAATTCAACAGCTTGGACAGACAAATGTACCACAGATGAATGAATCACGTATTCATTGTTTAACGATTATCGGACAAGTGGAAGGTCATGTTCAATTACCGCCGCAAAATAAAACAACAAAATACGAGCATATCATTCCGCAAATTGTTGCGATTGAACAAAATCCGAAAATTGAAGGTTTGCTTTTAATATTAAATACGGTTGGAGGTGACGTTGAAGCTGGACTAGCAATTTCAGAAATGGTAGCTTCACTTTCAAAACCAACAGTATCTCTAGTTTTAGGTGGGGGACATTCCATCGGTGTACCGATTGCTGTTTCTACTGACTATTCGTTTATTGCGGAAACTGCGACGATGACAATTCATCCAATTCGTTTAACAGGTCTTGTCATAGGTGTGCCGCAAACATTTGAGTATTTGGATAAGATGCAAGAAAGAGTTATTCGTTTTGTGACGAAGCACTCGAAAGTAACAGAGGATCGTTTTAAAGAGCTTATGTTTGCGAAAGGAAATTTAACGCGAGATATTGGGACGAATGTAATTGGTGGAGATGCAGTAAAGTACGGTCTTATAGATGATGTTGGTGGTATTGGAAATGCGATTCGAAAATTAAACGAATTAATAGATGTTCGCGCGGAAGGTAGTGCAGAAGGGACAATGTTACAATGATTTTATATACAATTATGCCAGAGCAACTTGTGTATCCGGCCGATTATTCACAATGTGAAAGTCAAAAAGTTGTAAATATAAATGGTGTGGAATTAATGGTTTCTGAAGAGGAACATGGGTGTTATTCTATTGTACGTGTGCTAAGTACGGACCCACTTCACTATTTAGAGTTTGAGCCCGGTCAGAAAATAACCTTTTAGCAAAAAGAAGGATTTTGTTTAGAAGCTATGGTATAATATAAAAAACAAGACGGTTGAGCAGCCATGAGTAGGCTGCTTTCTTCTGTTTATTTAGCATTTTACAAGAAGTGTAAAAATAGAAGATATAAAGACCTGAAAAATAGAGAAAACAGACATATAAATAGAGCATTTTTAGGGGAGCTTTACTTATATGTAGAACACGAGGTGAAGAAATGGCAAAACAAAAGCAAAGAGGGACGAAGGCAAAGGCAAGACGTACGATAAAGCCAACTTTGTATTATGAAATCGTCGGTTTAACTCTTTTTGCACTTTCAATCATTACGATTTTACAGCTAGGCGTTGTAGGGAAATCGTTTGTGTTATTTTTTCGCTTCTTCTTTGGTGAGTGGTACATAATTGGTGTGTTAGGTGTAATAGCTTTATCGGTTTCCTTTGTTATAAAACGCGGATGGCCGAACCTTTTAAATAAACGGTTAATTGGATTTTATTTAATTGTATTGGCAATATTAATGTTTAGTCATATTACATTATTTAACCTTCTTACAAAAGATGGAGCAGTGCAAAATACTTCTGTTATTGTGAGTACGAAAGATAACTTCTTTCTTGAAATGAAAAAAGGGCCAGATAGCGTTCATTTAGGCGGTGGTATGTTTGGTGCGCTTATGTTCGCGACATGTTACTTCCTATTCGACGAAGTAGGAGCCTATATCATTGGGATTATTTTAGTTATTCTCGGGGTACTCTGTATAACAAATAAACATATTGGAGAAGTGTTAGCTCCAGTTGGTAGAATTCTTAGAAGTCAATTTCAAGTGATGCAAGTGGATTATAAAGATTGGAGATCCAAAAGAACGGCTGAACAAACAGAAAAGAAAAAAACAACAAGAAGTACAAGAAGCAAACGTGCTGCAGAACAAGAAGAAGTGATTGAGCCGATGGAAGAAATCCAAATTGATCCGCCAATTATTTCAAATTTCACTGAGAATTATCCTGCAAATGAAGAAGAGGATAAACGAATTGAAGTAGAGCAAGAAGATTTGATCACTTCACCGTTTATTGAAGAGACTCCACCAATTGAAGAATCAAAGAAAAAGCGTGGAGAAAAAATCGTTGAATCGTTAGAGAGTGAAGCGCAAGCACCTCCTATGCAATTTTCAAATGTAGAAAATAAAGATTACAAGCTTCCTTCACTTGATATATTAAAATTTCCAAAGAATAAGCAAGTTACAAATGAAAATGCGGAAATTTATGAGAATGCTCGTAAATTAGAACGTACATTCCAAAGTTTCGGAGTGAAAGCGAAAGTAACAAAAGTGCATAGAGGTCCTGCAGTTACAAAATATGAAGTGTATCCTGATATGGGGGTAAAGGTAAGCAAAATTGTCAGTTTAAGTGATGATTTAGCCCTTGCATTAGCTGCAAAGGACATTCGTATTGAGGCGCCAATTCCCGGGAAATCAGCTGTAGGGATCGAAGTTCCGAACTCAGAAGTTTCGATGGTAACGCTGAGGGAAGTTCTTGATTCTAAGGCTAACAATCATCCGGAAGAGAAGTTGTTAATTGGTCTTGGCCGAGATATTACAGGTGAAGCTGTATTAGCCCGTTTAAATAAAATGCCCCATTTACTCGTAGCTGGTGCGACAGGGAGCGGGAAAAGTGTATGTATTAACGGTATTATTGTTAGTATTTTAATGCGTGCAAAACCACATGAAGTAAAATTAATGATGATTGACCCGAAAATGGTAGAGTTAAATGTATATAACGGTGTGCCTCATTTGTTAACACCAGTTGTAACTGATCCGAAAAAAGCATCGCAAGCATTGAAAAAAGTTGTGAGTGAGATGGAACGTCGTTATGAATTGTTTGCTCATAGTGGTACACGTAACATTGAAGGATACAACGATTATATAAAAGAGCATAATAGTCAATCAGAAGCGAAACAACCCGAATTACCGTATATTGTAGTAATTGTGGACGAGTTAGCAGATTTAATGATGGTTGCTTCGTCTGATGTAGAGGATGCGATTATGCGTCTAGCGCAAATGGCTCGTGCTGCTGGTATTCATTTAATTATTGCAACGCAACGTCCGTCAGTTGACGTTATTACGGGTGTTATTAAAGCGAATATTCCATCACGTATTGCATTCGCTGTATCTTCTCAAACAGATTCTCGTACAATTCTTGACGGTGGTGGTGCAGAGAAGCTACTAGGTCGTGGCGACATGCTGTTTATACCAATTGGTGCATCGAAACCTGTACGTGTACAAGGTGCATTTTTATCAGATGATGAAGTTGAGAGAGTTGTAGAATATGTTATTGGACAGCAAAAAGCACAATATCAAGAAGATATGATTCCGCAAGATGTTCCTGATACGAAGCAGGAAGTAGAAGATGAATTATATGATGAAGCGGTTCAACTTGTAGTGGAAATGCAAACAGCATCTGTTTCTATGCTACAACGTAGGTTTAGAGTAGGTTATACGCGAGCTGCTCGTCTAATTGATGCAATGGAAATGAATGGTGTAGTAGGTCCATATGAAGGTAGTAAACCGAGAGAAGTACTCATTAATGATGTACAAGAAAAAAGTTCTTAAAAAAGCCTAATTGTTTTTACAATTAGGCTTTTTTATATAGTGTTTTTATTATATACTATACTCAGCAATAAAGAAAGGGCTTACATTTAGAGGGTATCTTTAGAATACGAATACTTTGAGTATGTTTTATGTAAATGTTCGATATTTAATGCAGAAAAATGTTGGATTTTGTTGACACGTATGAGAGCAAGTGGTAAGATTACTTCGAAAAGAATCACTGCCTCATATAATCTTGGAGATAAGGTCCATAAGTTTCTACCTGGCAACCATGAATTGCTAGACTATGAGGGGAAAAGTGTGTAACAAAGGATGTAAAGGATCTTTGTGCCGAACTTTTTCTCGAAATGAGGAATGTTTATGGTGCAAAGTTTTTTTTATACAGTAAAGAGTGAAAATTTCATTTTAAAAAATTATTATTATTTATTCGACAATTGCGCTTATTTTTAGTGGTTAGTCATTTGTACTATGTTGTAAGTTGAAAAAAGAGAAAAGAAGTCTTACATCAGAGGTCGAATAATTGAAATGCGGGGGAGTCTTATGTCAGTAAAATCCGATAGTCGTCACCTATATTTACGGGTGATTGATCACATCAAAGAAAAAATTAAAGATGGGGCTTATAAAGAACGACAAAAGTTACCATCAGAGTTTGATTTAGCGAAAGAACTTGGCGTAAGTAGAGCGACTTTAAGGGAAGCGTTACGTATTTTAGAAGAAGAAAATGTTGTCATTCGTAGACATGGTGTAGGGACATTTGTAAATGCAAAGCCATTATTTTCTTCTGGAATAGAACAACTTTCTAGTATTACAGATATGATTTCTAGTGTGGGGAAAACACCAGGAACGATCTTTTTATCATCATCTACTACAACTTTAACAGAAGAGGAAAAAGAGAAGTTTAATAGTGAAGATGGTTTCAATGCAGTGATGATTGAACGCGTGCGTACAGCAGATGGGGAACCTGTTGTATATTGTATCGATAAACTTGCAAAAGAAATATTGCCAGATTTATCGGGTTACAATGAGGAGTCATTATTAACGGTGATACATAATAACACGCATAAGCGCATAACATATGCGGTTGCTCACATTGAGCCAATTGGCTATCACCCTAAAATCTCACCGATTTTAGAATGTGAGCCTGAAACAGCACTGCTTGTATTAAAACAAATGCACTATGATCAAAATGATGAGCCAATCTTATATTCTATCAATTACTTTAGAGCTGATAAGTTTAGCTTCCACGTATTAAGAAAGCGTATGTAGGTAAGTTCCTTTTTAGGGAGGTGACAGCAAGAAGTAAGGGACAGCAGCGAAAGAATAAAAAAATATATATCATTTTTGGAGGGGTTTCTAGTATGAAGAAAAAAGCAGGTCTTTTATTATCATTAACATTAGCAGCAAGTACAGTTTTAGGTGCATGTGGTAACTCGGATAAGGCAAGCAGTGATAAGAAAGACACGAAAGACTTCAAGGTCGGTATGGTAACGGATGTTGGGGGCGTTGATGACAAATCGTTCAACCAATCGTCTTGGGAAGGACTAAAAAAGTTTGGTAAAGATAACGGATTAAAGGAAAAGACAAATTATCGTTACCTACAGTCTGAAAAAGAAGCGGATTATATTCCAAACTTAAAGAAATTTTCAAAAGATAAGTATGATTTATCTTTCGGAATTGGTTATAAATTAGAAGGTGCAATTAAAGAAGTAGCAAAAGAATCTCCAAAACAACAATTTGCAATCGTTGATACTGTAGTAGATGCACCAAACGTAACGAGCATTACATTTAAAGATCATGAAGGTTCATTCCTTGTAGGTGCGGTAGCAGCTATGTCAACAAAATCGAATAAAGTAGGATTTGTTGGTGGGATGAAGAGTGATTTAATTAGTAAATTCGAAAATGGATTTAAAGCGGGTGCAAAAGCAGTAAATCCAAACATTGAAATCGTATCTGAATATGCAGAAGCATTCGATAAACCTGAAAAAGGTACAGTTCTTGCATCAGCAATGTATGGTCAAGGCGTAGACGTAATTTATCATGCTGCTGGTGGTACAGGTAACGGTGTATTCACTGAAGCGAAAAACCGTAAGAAAAAAGGTGAAAATGTTTGGGTAATCGGTGTTGACCGTGATCAAAACCAAGAAGGTATGCCTGAAAACGTAACATTAACTTCAATGGTAAAACGTGTAGATATCGCTGTTGAAAAAGTAGCGCAAGAAGCGAAAGACGGTAAGTTAAAAGGCGGTAAAGTAGAAGCGTTTGGTTTAAAAGATGACGGTATTGGTATTTCAAAAACAACTGATAACGTGAAAAAAGTTAACCCTGAAATTTTAACAAAAGTAGAAGAATTTGAAAAGAAAATTACAGACGGTGAAATTAAAGTACCGGCTACAGATAAAGAGTATAAAGAATATGAAGCTTCTCTAAAAAAATAAATAGAGAAATAGCAAAGGTTAGTTCATAGAACTAACCTTTGTATGTATAAAACTTCCGAATTGCTTAATAAGTTAATAGTGTAATAGGGAATGTTCCCTGTTAAAAGGAGGAACACAATGGAATACGTAATTGAGATGAATAACATTACGAAAGTATTCCCAGGCATTGTAGCGAATGATGATATTACGCTGCAAGTAAAGCAGGGTGAGATACATGCTTTACTTGGAGAAAATGGTGCAGGGAAATCCACATTGATGAATGTACTATTTGGTTTGTACCAACCAGAACAAGGTGAAATTAAAATTAAAGGAAAGTCTGTAAATATTACCAATCCGAATGTGGCAAATGACCTTGGTATTGGAATGGTTCATCAGCACTTTATGCTTGTTCATAATTTTACAGTTACAGAGAATATTATTCTCGGAAATGAACCGAGGAAAAAAGGGAAAATTGCTGTTGAGGAAGCTGCTAAAGAAATTCAAAAACTGTCTGAACAATACGGTTTAGCTGTAGATCCATATGCGAAAATACAGGATATTTCAGTGGGTATGCAACAGCGTGTTGAGATTTTGAAAACTCTTTACCGCGGTGCAGAAATTTTAATATTTGATGAACCGACAGCTGTGTTAACACCACAAGAAATTCATGAGCTAATTCAAATTATGAAAAAGCTTGTG
This sequence comes from Bacillus sp. AFS012607, assembly GCF_002558005.1. NCBI lineage: Bacteria > Bacillati > Bacillota > Bacilli > Caryophanales > Bacillaceae > Bacillus > Bacillus sp. AFS012607. The sequence goes on along the minus strand of NZ_NTVM01000012.1, from coordinate 87,613 downwards.
CAAGAAGGAAAATCTATTGTTCTTATTACACATAAGTTGAAAGAAATTATGGAAGTTTGCGATCGTTGTACGATTATTCGTAAAGGAAAAGGAATTGGAACGGTTGACGTTGCAAATACGGATGAAAATAAACTTGCAGAATTAATGGTCGGACGTCAAGTGAATTTTAAAACAGAAAAAATAGACGCGAAACCAAAAGAAGAGGTACTTTCAATTGCAAATCTTGTTGTTCACGATGCACGTCAACTACCTGCTGTAAAAGGCCTTGACTTAACTGTTCGTGCGGGGGAAATTGTTGGGATTGCAGGGATTGATGGAAATGGACAAAGTGAATTAATAGAAGCAATTACTGGTTTACGAAAAGTTGAGTCAGGTTCTATTGCAATTAAAGGGAAAGAAATAACAAATTGGCCTGTTAGAAGAATAACAGAAGAAGGAATTGGTCATATTCCAGAAGATCGTCATAAACACGGACTCGTCCTTGATTTTTCTGTTAGAGATAATATAGTTCTGCAAACGTACTATAAGAATCCGTTTTCAAAGAAAGGGATTTTAAATTTCAGCAAAATTACAGAAAAAGCAAAGGCTCTTATTGAACAGTTTGATGTACGTACACCTAGTGAGCAAACTTTAGCACGCGCTCTATCTGGGGGAAATCAACAAAAAGCAATTATTGCACGTGAAGTAGACCGTGATCCAGATTTATTAATCGCAGCACAGCCAACACGTGGTTTAGATGTAGGAGCAATTGAATTTATTCATAAGAGATTAATAGAGCAAAGGGATAAAGGGAAAGGTGTATTACTTTTATCACTAGAGTTAGATGAAATCTTAAATGTTAGCGATCGAATTGCTGTTATTTATGAAGGGAAAATTGTAGCAATAGTTGATGCGAAAGAAACGAATGAACAACAGCTTGGATTGTTAATGGCTGGGGGAACAAAGAAGGAGCAGGTGGGTACAAATGGCTAAAAAACTTTTAACAGAACGAACGATAAATATTTTAGTCCCAGTACTATCCGTTATTTTTGGCTTACTTGTCGGAGCGATTGTAATGTTAGTTAGTGGTTATGATCCAATTGTAGGTTATAGTGCACTTTGGACAGGGATGTTCGGTAGCGCAAGTGCGATTGGTGAAACGCTTCGTACAATGATACCGCTTATTCTTGCTGGTTTATCAGTGGCGTTTGCATTTCGTACAGGTTTATTTAATATCGGGGTAGAGGGTCAATTGCTAGTTGGTTGGCTTGCAGCGGTTTGGTTCGGTTATGCAGTTTCACTACCAGCTTTCCTTCATATTCCATTATCTATTTTATTCGCAGCATTGGTAGGAGGAATTTGGGGCTTCATTCCTGGATATTTAAAAGGAAAGTTTCAAGTTAATGAGGTTATTGTAACAATTATGATGAACTATATCGCATTATATGTAACATATGACATCATTAAGCGCTTTTTACATGAAGGTAATGATAAAACGTATGACATTAAAGAGAGTGCATCACTATCTTCAGACTGGCTTGCTAGCATTACTGATGGTTCGCGTCTTCACTGGGGAATTATTGTAGCAATATTAATCGCTATTTTAATGTGGTTCTTATTAGATCGAACAACTTTAGGCTACGAATTAAAGTCGGTAGGATTTAATCAGCATGCTTCTCAATATGCAGGTATGAAAGTTTCTCGTAATGTAGTATTCTCCATGACAATTGCTGGTGCATTTGCGGGGATTGGTGGAGCGATGGAAGGATTAGGAACATTCCAGAGTATGACCGCGATGTCTTCGTTTACAGGAGTAGGATTTGATGGGATTGCCGTAGCATTACTTGGAGGGAATAATCCGTTTGGTATAATCCTTTCAGCTTTATTATTTGGTGGTTTGAAAAGTGCTTCCCCTCAAATGAACTTTGAGGCAGATGTACCATCAGAGCTTATTAATGTAATTATTGCATGTATCATCTTCTTTGTTGCATGTAGTTATGTGTTAAGATGGGCGCTTACACGCATGAGCAAGGAGGGGAAATAAATGAGCTTTTTAGATATATTAGCCATTCTTGTGACAGGTACGTTATATACATCGGCACCTATCATTTTCACAGCACTAGGTGGAGTATTTAGTGAACGATCGGGTGTTGTAAATATCGGATTAGAAGGACTAATGCTATTTGGTGCATTTATTGGAGTTGTTACAAACTTATTAATGGGTGATACTTGGGGAACGATGACCCCGTGGATTGCGTTATTATTTGCGGCAATTGGTAGTGGATTATTTGCATTACTTCATGCGGTAGCTTCTATTACATTCCGAGCAGATCAAGTTGTAAGTGGTGTAGCAATTAACTTCTTATCTCTTGGTTTAACGGTATTTGCAATTAAGAAGATTTTTGATAAAGGGCAGACTGACTTTATTCAGTATCGTATTGAAAAGATTGATATTCCAGGCCTTTCGGATATTCCGGTTTTAGGGAAAATATTTTTCTCGAATGTACCAATAACGTCGTATATTGCCATTATTTTAGCATTCGTTGTTTGGTATGTTATTTATAAAACACCGTTCGGTCTTCGTCTACGTGCTGTTGGTGAACACCCAATGGCAGCGGATACGATGGGGATTAACGTATATAAAATGCGCTATATTGGAGTCTGTATTTCAGGAGTGTTTGCTGGAATTGGTGGAGCGATTTTTGCAATGTCAATTTCTAATAACTTCTCAGGGGCAACTATTACAGGACAAGGTTTCTTAGCTTTAGCTGCTATGATTTTTGGAAAGTGGAATCCACTAGGCGCACTAGGTGCAGCTCTATTCTTTGGTTTTGCGCAATCTCTTAGTGTAACGGGCGGAACAATTCCTGTATTAGATCAAATTCCAAGTGTTTTATTAACGATATTACCATATGTATTCACAATATTAGCGCTTGTTGGTTTTGTAGGTCGTTCTGAAGCTCCGAAAGCATTAGGAACTCCTTATGAAAAAGGAAAACGATAAGTATTTTATAAGTATAAAAAAGCTCGCACATTAGTGTGGGCTTTTTTACATAGAATATATTTAATACGGAATTTTACTATGTTCCTTACATATTAAAGTTTTTAGAAAGAATCATATGTAAGCATAATAAGGGAGAAAAGTTGATTTTTTATTTCTAAAAACTGTATATTGAAGAGGAATATTCCTATATACGTAAAGGAGGGCTATAAATGAAACTAATGGAACAACAACTACATGAGTTAGGTGGTTTGCGCGTACATATTATTCCGACTGATAAATATAAAACGAATACCTTTGTATTTCGTTTTAAAGCGCCTTTAAATGAGGAGACGGTGACAGAGCGTGCCCTATTGCCATACGTATTGCAAAGTGCCACAGAAAAATTACCTTCTGTAATTCGTCTTCGTCAATATTTAGAAGAATTATACGGGTCTTCTTTAGCGGTAGATGTAAGTAAAAAAGGGGAAGACCATATTATCTCCATTTATGTAGACATTGCAAATGAAGTTTATTTACATGATGCACCACCGTTATTTGAAAAAGCGCTTTCTATGTTGTCTGATATTGTGTTACATCCAGCAACCGAGGGGAACGGTTTCCTATCTTCTATCGTAGAAAGTGAAAAAAGAGCACTGTTACAGAGAATTGAAGCTACTTATGATGATAAAATGCGTTATGCAAACGAGCGTTTAATTGAAGAAATGTGCAAAGTAGAACCGTATCGTTTAAGTGCAAATGGAAAAAAAGAGAGTGTTGCTTCTATTACAAATGAAAGTCTGTATCAATATTATCAAAAGGTGTTAGCGGAAGATGAGATGGATCTATATATTATTGGTGATATTTCAGAAAACGCCGTTGATCTTGTAAGTAAGTATTTTTCTATTTCAGCTCGTCCAGTGAGAGAAAGAAATGTACTCCTTCATAGACGAAATAATGAAGAAAAAGAAGTTGTTGAAAAACAAGAATTAAAACAAAGTAAATTACACATCGGTTATCGTACATTTGTCACATATAAAGATGAAGATTATTTTGCATTGCAATTGTTCAATGGATTGTTTGGTGGTTTTTCTCATTCGAAGTTATTCGTAAATGTGCGTGAAAAAAATAGTTTAGCGTACTATGCAGCATCGCGCTTTGAAAGTCATAAAGGTTTATTATTTGTTATGTCAGGAATCGAAGCGAAAAATTATGAAAAAGCAGTTGAGATTATTAAAGAACAAATGCTTGCGATGCAAAACGGAGAGTTTTCTGAAGAAGAAATACATCAAACAAAAAGTGTCATCCAAAATCAAATATTAGAGGCGATTGATACACCGCGTGGATTTGTAGAAATGCTATATCATGGTATTATTTCAGATCGTACACGTCCAGTTGAAGAATGGCTTACAGGTATAGAAAGTGTAACAAAAGAAGAAATTGTAAAAGTAGCTAAAAATATTGAACTAGATACAATTTACTTTTTACAAGGAACGGAGGGAGAGTAAATGGAAAAAATTGTTTATGAGCAATTAAAAGAAACACTCTATTATGAAAAACTTCCTAATGGATTAGATGTATATGTTTTACCGAAACAAGGATTTAATAAAACATTTGCGACGTTTACGACGAAATATGGTTCAGTAGATAATACATTTGTACCATTGGGGAAAGAAGAAATGATTCGTGTGCCTGATGGGATTGCACATTTTCTTGAGCATAAATTATTTGAAAAAGAAGATCACGATGCTTTCCAATTGTTTAGTAAACAAGGAGCATCGGCAAATGCTTTTACATCCTTCACACGAACAGCTTACCTTTTTTCATGTACTTCAAACGTAGAACAAAATTTAAATACATTGCTAAACTTCGTGCAAGAGCCTTATTTCTCTGAAAAAACAGTTGAAAAAGAGAAGGGGATTATTGGGCAAGAAATTCAAATGTATCAAGATAACCCAGATTGGCGTTTGTACTTTGGGTTAATTGATAGCTTGTTTGTAAAACACCCAATTAAAATTGATATTGCAGGCACAATCGAATCTATTAGTAAAATTACGAAACATTTATTATATGAATGTTATGAAACATTTTATCATCCGAGCAATATGTTATTATTTGTTGTGGGTGCAATTGATCCAGAGAAAACAATGGATTTAGTACGTGAAAATCAAGCGGAAAAAGATTATAAAAACCAGCCAGAAATTGTGCGTTCATTTGAAGAGGAACCAAATGAGGTAAATGAAAAGAAAAAAATTATTTCAATGCCTGTGCAAACACCGAAATGTTTAGTTGGTATTAAAGCGACTAATTTAAAAGAAAAGGGGCAAGCGCTTTTAAAACAAGAAATTGCGCTTACGTTACTCTTAGATTATTTATTTGGAAAAAGTTCTGTTCATTACGAAGCTTTATATAATGAAGGACTTATTGATGATTCATTCTCGTATGACTATACAGAAGAAAATAACTTCGGTTTTGCAATGGTTGGTGGTGATACGAAACAACCTGATGAATTGGCAGATCGTTTAAAAGATATTTTATTAAAAACAGATTATGATCAATTAGATGCGGCGGCATTAGAACGAGTGAAGAAAAAGAAAATTGGTGGTTTTTTACGCTCGTTGAATTCACCAGAATATATTGCAAATCAATTTACACGATATGCGTTTAATGAATCTAGTCTATTTGATGCATTGACTGTATTAGAAGGGCTGACGGTTCAAGACTTACAAGAAGTAGCAAAATTATTGTTATCAGAAGAAAAAATGAGTGTTTGTCAGGTGTTACCGAAAAAATAACATTTTAAAGATACCCTCATCTTATCATTGAAAAATTGTAAGATGAGGGTATTATTTAGTTGTGTGAAAATTGAACTTGTAGAGATAAGAGAGGGAATTTATGAAAAAGTATGCGTTAGTAACTGGAGGGAGCGGAGGGATTGGCTCTGCTATTTCGAAACAATTAATTCAAGATGGATATACAGTTTATGTTCATTACAATAACAGTGAAGGAAAGGTATTGGAATTGCAGAAAGCATGGGGAGAAGTTATCCCTGTTCAAGCGAATTTGGCTTCTAGTGATGGAGCAGAGCAATTGTGGGGACAAATTGAACACCCTATTGATGTTATTGTATACGCAGCTGGGAAGAGTATTTTTGGACTAGTAACAGATGTAACAAACGAAGAATTGGGTTATATGGTAGAACTTCAAGTGAAGAACGTATATAAATTACTTTCAATGGCACTTCCGCCTATGATCGGGAGGAGAAGTGGTAATATTGTAATTATTTCATCTATATGGGGACAAATAGGGGCTTCTTGTGAAGTGCTGTATTCAATGGTAAAAGGGGCGCAAAATTCATATGTGAAAGCTTTAGCGAAAGAAGTTTCTTTAAGTGGATTACGTGTGAATGCAGTAGCACCAGGAGCAATTGAAACGGAAATGTTAAGTGTTTTTTCTGAAGAAGATAAAATGGGAATTGCTGAAGATATACCATTAGGTAGAATAGGATTACCAGAAGAAGTAGCAAAAACAGTTTCATTCCTCGTATCACCAGGAGCATCATACATAACTGGACAAATCATCGGAGTGAATGGCGGTTGGCACTGCTAAAAATTTCTTACATAAAAAATGAACAGTTGCACAAATTAAGGATGATTTTATTACTCAATAGTGAGGTGCTTAATTATGTCAGTATTAGATAATTTTGATCAGTGGAAGAGCTTTTTAGGAGATCGTTTAGAGCAAGCGCAAGGAAAAGGTTTAGACGGCGGTGCGGTATCAGATATGGCATTTCGTGTTGGCGACTACCTTGCTAATGAAGTAGAAGGGCGCAATGACCAAGAGAAATTATTAGCTGAGCTTTGGAAAGTTGCTGATGAACAGGAGCAACATACAATTGCAAACTTAATGGTTAAGTTTGTACAACATAAGTAAAAGTAGAGAGGAGATTCTCCTCTCTACTTTTTTTGTATAATAATTACACAGGATAGATTATACATTTAGCTTCCCTATTAAGGTGAAATCATATAATATAGTACGTAGGTGTAAAGTAAGCAAGGGGAGTGATCTTGGATGATTGAATGGTATTTTGAATATGAAATACATAAAAACCGACCTGGCTTGCTTGGTGACGTTTCTTCGTTAATCGGTATGCTCGGCATTAATATTGTCACAATTAATGGTGTAGATAATGCACGACGTGGGTTACTTCTTATGTGTGATAATCAAGAGCAAATCTCTAGACTTGAATCAATTTTAAATACGATGGATAACATAACGGTAACGAAATATCGTCCGCCCAAGCTAAGAGATAAGCTAGCGGTTAGGCATGGTAGGTACATACAACGAGATGCAGATGATAAGAAAACATTTCGATTTGTGCGTGATGAATTAGGCTTACTTGTAGACTTTATGGCAGAAATTATGAAAAAAGAAGGCCATAAACTAATTGGGATACGCGGAATGCCTCGTGTCGGAAAAACAGAATCCATTGTTGCTGCAAGTGTTTGTGCAAATAAAAGGTGGTTATTTGTATCATCTACTCTTATTAAGCAAACTGTTCGTAGTCAATTAATTGAAGATGAGTATAGCGATGACAATATTTTCATCCTAGATGGAATTGTGTCAACGAAGCGTGCCAACGAAAGACATTGGCAGCTCGTTCGTGAAATTATGAGATTGCCTGCAACGAAAGTTGTGGAACATCCTGATGTATTTGTGAGTCAGTCAGAATACACATTGGATGATTTTGATTATATTATCGAGTTGCGTAACGATTATGATGAAGAAATTCAATATAATTTAGTAGATGAAATTGAGCAAGGTACGCAAAATAATTTCTCTATGTTTGACTTTTAAAGAAATATTGAGGTGTTAGTAGTGACGGAATTGGGACAAAAGCTGAAAGAAGCAAGAGAAGCGAAAGGCTTGTCTATTGATCAGCTGCATGAAATTACAAAAATTCAAAAACGCCATCTAGTGGCAATTGAAGAAGGCAATTATGATGTATTGCCAGGAGCTTTTTATGCGCGTGCATTCATTAAACAATACGCAGATGCTGTTGGATTAAATGGAGAGGAACTGCTTGTAGAACATCAGAGTACGATACCACAATCTGAAAGGCGTGAAGTTCCACAAGTATCAACGGGACAAAAAACACAAGAAACAATGCAAAAATCTTCATCATGGCCAGTTGCAGATCACATGCCGAAAATCTTAGTTGCGCTGTTAGTAATCGCGGTTGGAGTCGTAATCTGGTTTGTGTTTCAAGCGTTAACTGGAAAAGATGATGAAAAAGTTCCGAGTGCTCAAAGTGAGAAAATTGAAGTTCAAAAAGCGAAAGATTCTCCGTTAGATACGAAGAAAGCGGAAGAGCCAAAGAAAGAAGAGCCAAAGAAAGAAGAACTAAAGAAAGAAGAACCAAAGAAAGAGGAGCAGCCAGCACCACCAACTGGACAGCAAGAAGTGAAAGTAGTTGGAACAACTGGTAAGGTATCTACTTTGGAAATTCATAATAATAAAACGTTAGAATTGGAAATTTCAGCGAAGGGTGCAAGTTATGTAGATGTTAAGGATGATGCGGGTAATGAAATTCTAAACACTACAGTACAAAGCGGTCAAACAGAGAAACGCGATGTATCAACATTAAAAGAAGTACGACTTAATATTGGAAGTGCACCGAATGTTGAAATTAAACTGAATGGCCAAGTGCTTGCTTTCCCGTTAGATCCACAAAAAGAATATCACCAAAGATTGGTGATTAAAAACCAAGGGATAGAGCAACCTGCACAATAACAGTCATCGCTTCGATGACTTTTTTTTCGATGAACAAATGTTTTTGATATGATGGAGGAATAGCTGTGAATTTACCAAATAAAATTACAATATCTAGAATCTTCTTAATTCCAATTTTTATGGTAATTATGTTAGCGCCCTTTGATTGGGGTTCATACAAAATTGGTGATGTTGATTTGCCAATTCAACATTTAGTAGGGGCACTTATCTTTATCATTGCTTCAGCTACAGATTGGATTGATGGACATTACGCAAGAAAGTATAATCTTGTAACGAATTTAGGAAAGTTTCTTGACCCATTAGCTGATAAATTACTTGTTTCAGCAGCACTTATTACATTGGTAGAGATGCAATATGTACCGGCTTGGATTGTTATTGTAATTATCAGTCGTGAGTTTGCTGTAACAGGTTTACGTCTTGTACTTGCTGGAACAGGGGAAGTAGTTGCGGCAAATCAGCTAGGGAAAATTAAGACATGGACACAAATTATTGCGATTGCAGCATATTTATTACACGATGTACCTTTAAATTTAATCCATATTCCAGTTGCTGATATCTTCATATGGATTGCATTAATCTTTACTGTTATTTCAGGATGGGATTATTTCTGGAAAAATAGAGCTGCTTTTGTAAACTCAAAATAGAAGTTTATGGGGGAATTAGGATGAATGCTGAGATTATTGCGGTTGGAACTGAATTATTACTTGGACAAATTGCAAATACAAATGCCCAGTTTTTATCTGAAAAGTTAGCTTCAATTGGAATTAACGTGTACTATCATACTGTTGTTGGTGATAATAATAAGCGACTGCAAAAGGCGATTGAAGCTGCGGAAGAACGTGCTGATATACTTATTTTTACAGGTGGATTAGGACCGACAAAAGATGATTTAACGAAAGAAACGATAGCGGCTAGTTTAGATGAAGCGCTTGTGTATGATGAAAAGGCATTAGCCTTAATAAGTAATTACTTTAAGCGTACAGGCCGTGAATTTACGGAGAATAATAAAAAGCAAGCGCTCGTCTTAAATGGAGCAACAGTATTTGCAAATGACCACGGTATGGCGCCTGGTATGGGGGTAAATAAGAACGGAAAAGTTTATATTTTATTACCAGGGCCGCCAAAAGAAATGAAACCAATGTATGTAAGTTACGTGGAGCCTTTTTTACGTAATTTTACAACAGGAGAAAACATTTATTCCCGTGTGCTTCGTTTCTTCGGTATCGGGGAGTCCCAATTAGAGGTGAAAGTTCAAGATTTAATTGATGGACAAACAAACCCAACAATCGCCCCGCTAGCAAATGATGGAGAAGTGACATTACGTTTAACCGCTAAGCATCAAAATGTTAGCGAAGCGGAGAAACTAATTCAACATGTGGAAGATTTGATTTTAGAAAGGGTAGGAGAATTTTTCTACGGATATGACCAAGAATTTTTGCATTATAAGGCAATCGAGTTATTGAAGAGAAAAGGGTTAACTTTAGCATGTGCAGAAAGTTTAACAGGTGGTCTTTTTGGAAATCAAGTAACTGAAAATGCTGGTGTTTCTTCTGTATTTAAAGGCGGTGTCATTTGTTATCATAATGATGTGAAGCAACATGTATTGTGTGTGCCTGAAGAAGTGTTGCATACTGATGGTGCAGTTAGTAAAGAATGTGCTCGTTATCTTGCTGAAAATGTTAAGGATTTATTAAAAGCGGATATCGGAATTAGTTTCACTGGGGTAGCAGGGCCAGATGCTTCAGAACAGAAAGAGCCAGGAACAGTATTTGTTGGATTGGCGATTAAAGGTGAACAAACTGCAGTTTTTCCTCTTAATTTAAGTGGAAGTCGTCAACAAATTAGAGAACGCTCGACAAAATATGGATTTTATCATTTATATAAAAAGCTAGAAGAGATATAAGTTTCTTCTAGCTTTTTTTATAGTTAAATTACGTATTTATGTAATGGAAAATAAAAAAATCGAATAAATGTTCGATTTTTGTTGGCAAATTGAATTGAAAATAGGTATAATAAGATTAGCAATTCAGTTAAGGAGGAATTTTGAATGAGTGATCGTCAAGCGGCATTAGATATGGCGTTAAAACAAATAGAGAAGCAATTTGGTAAAGGTTCAATTATGAAATTAGGAGAACAAGCGGAACGTAGAATTTCTACAATTTCAAGTGGTTCTTTAGCACTTGATGTGGCATTAGGGGTAGGCGGATACCCACGTGGCCGTATTATCGAAATTTACGGACCTGAAAGTTCAGGTAAAACGACAGTTTCATTACATGCAATTGCAGAAGTACAACGTCAAGGTGGACAAGCAGCATTCATCGATGCGGAGCACGCAATGGATCCTGTATATGCACAAAAATTAGGCGTTAACATAGATGAATTACTATTATCACAGCCTGATACAGGGGAGCAAGGATTAGAAATCGCGGAAGCTCTTGTACGAAGTGGTGCGGTTGACATTATCGTAATTGACTCTGTAGCAGCTCTTGTACCGAAAGCAGAGATTGAAGGCGACATGGGTGACTCACACGTAGGTTTACAAGCACGTTTAATGTCACAAGCACTTCGTAAGCTTTCAGGAGCAATCAACAAATCAAAAACAATTGCAATCTTTATTAACCAAATTCGTGAAAAAGTTGGGGTTATGTTCGGAAACCCAGAAACAACTCCAGGTGGTCGTGCGTTGAAATTCTATTCAACTGTCCGTCTTGAAGTGCGTCGTGCGGAGCAATTAAAGCAAGGTAACGACATCGTTGGTAATAAAACAAAAGTAAAAGTAGTGAAAAATAAAGTAGCGCCACCATTCCGTGTTGCTGAAGTTGATATTATGTACGGAGAAGGTATTTCAAGAGAGGGTGAAATCTTGGATATGGCTTCTGAGCTTGATATCGTTCAAAAGAGCGGTGCTTGGTATTCTTATAATGAAGAACGTTTAGGACAAGGTCGTGAAAATTCGAAGCAATTCTTAAAAGAGAATACGGACTTAAGAGAGGAAATTGCCTTCTTTGTTCGTGATCATCACGGAATTGGTGAAGATTCTGGTGTGGAAGACACGGAAGATGCAACTCTTCAAGATTAAAAAATAAAAGACACGGGTCCCGTGTCTTTTATTTTTTTACCTTCTATTAAAGGGGTATCTATCGTAGTGGTTAAAATATTTTTTTGACTCAAATGGGATGTGTAAAGAGGAATATTCATACGTTTTAAGGGAATAAAATGGTATTTACTAAGGTTTTCCAGGATAGTATGCTATCAATTTTTCAAATTCAGATAACATTAAGGACTGAAGGTAAAGAAAGTAAAAGTAGACAACGCTTGACAATGAAAATTACGATAGATACAATGAGAATGTATATTTTTTCTTATATACGATATACTCTTCTCAAGAAGAGAAGTAATATTCGGAGTAAGGTTTAAATCTTACCGAAATAATAATATGACATTTTAATTGTGAAATGAAGAAAGTCCCTTAAAAAAGCGGGACGACGGTCTTTGCTGTATATTGTAATTTAATGTACATGCCGACAGTCTTTTTTCATTCATAGCAAGGGGAGGTGAAATCATGAGTAGTACAGTTTGGATACTCATCTCCATTTTGCTTGCAACAACAGTCGGTGCAGTTGTTGGCTTTTTTGTTCGAAAGTCTATTGCTGAAGCGAAGATTAATGGTGCGGCTAATGAAGCGAAACGTATTTTAGACGAAGCGAATCGTGAGGCTGAAGCACTTAAGAAAGAAGCGCTTTTAGAAGCAAAGGATGAAATTCATACACTTCGTACAGAAGCTGAATTAGAAATTCGTGACCGTAGAAGCGAATTACAAAAACAAGAAAATCGTTTAATGCAAAAAGAAGAGAACCTTGATCGTAAAGACGAAACGCTCGATAAACGCGAGCAGCAGTTAGAGAAGAAAGAGGAATCTCTTGTAGCGAGACAACAACAGATTGAAGAGTTGGAAAGCAAAGTGGGAGAGTTAGTTCAAAAGCAACAAACAGAATTAGAGCGCATTTCCAATCTGACACGCGAACAAGCGAAAGCAATTATTCTTGGTAAAGTAGAAAATGAAGTTTCTCATGAAATCGCTGTTATGGTAAAAGAAAGTGAAGTTCGCGCGAAAGAAGAAGCGGATAAGAAAGCAAAAGAGATTTTATCTCTTGCAATGCAAAGATGTGCAGCTGATCATGTTGCTGAAACAACCGTTTCGGTTGTAAATCTTCCAAATGACGAAATGAAGGGACGTATTATCGGGCGTGAAGGTCGTAATATTCGTACGTTAGAAACGTTAACGGGTATTGACTTAATTATCGATGATACACCAGAGGCGGTAATTCTTTCTGGATTCGATCCAATTCGTCGTGAAACAGCTCGTATCGCTCTTGATAAACTAGTACAGGACGGACGTATTCACCCAGCGCGTATTGAAGAGATGGTCGAAAAATCAAGACGTGAAGTGGACGAGTATATTCGCGAAGTCGGAGAGCAAACAACGTTTGAAGTGGGTGTTCACGGATTACACCCAGATTTAATTAAAATTTTAGGTCGTTTAAAATACCGTACAAGTTATGGACAAAACGTCTTAAAACACTCTATGGAAGTTGCATATTTAACTGGACTTATGGCAGCAGAGCTTGGTGAGGATGAAAAACTAGCAAGACGTGCTGGTCTATTACATGATATCGGAAAAGCGATTGACCATGAAGTAGAAGGTAGCCACGTTGAAATTGGTGTTGAACTCGCAACGAAATATAAAGAGCATCCTGTAGTTATAAACAGTATCGCATCTCACCATGGTGACACAGAACCAACTTCTATCATTGCAGTTTTAGTTGCAGCAGCAGATGCTTTATCAGCTGCAAGACCGGGAGCTCGTAGTGAAACGCTTGAAAACTACATTCGTCGTCTTGAAAAGTTAGAAGAGATTTCAGAGTCTTATGAAGGCGTTGAAAAATCATTTGCAATTCAAGCAGGACGTGAAGTTCGTATTTTGGTAAAACCAGATACAATCGATGACTTAGAAGCTCATCGTTTAGCTCGTGATATCCGAAAACGTATTGAAAATGAACTGGATTACCCAGGACATATTAAAGTAACTGTTATTCGTGAAACACGTGCAGTGGAATACGCAAAATAAAGTGGTGAAACACCACTTTATTTTTTTGTGTTGGAATTGGATAAAATAAAGACAGTTATTTAGCATAAAAGTGAAACAAACTTATAATAAACATATTATAAGGAATTTACTTGATGCTATAGCAATAAAAAATGCAGTACATAGAAAGGGTAAGACATATGAGAATATTATTTGTTGGGGATGTAGTAGGATCTCCTGGTAGAGGTATGATTCAACAGTACGTACCGGCATTAAAGAAAAAATATACACCTACAGTAACAATCATTAATGGAGAAAATGCAGCAGGTGGCCGTGGGATTACAGAAAAAATATATCGAAACTTTTTAGAGTGTGGGGCACAAGCAGTTACACTTGGAAACCATGCTTGGGATAATCGTGAAGTATTTGAATTCATCGATGATGCAAAATATCTTGCAAGACCAGCTAACTTCCCAGAAGGAACTCCAGGAAAAGGACTTATCTTTGTGAACTGTAATGGAACAGAAGTTGCAGTTATTAACTTACAGGGGCGTACTTTCCTTCCTCCGATTGATTGTCCATTCCGTAAAGTGGATGAATTAATTAATATTGCGAAAAAACGTACGAATATTATCTTTATTGATTTCCATGCGGAGACTACAAGTGAAAAACAAGCGCTAGGTTGGTATGTAGATGGACGTGCTACAGCAGTAGTAGGTACGCATACGCATGTCCCTACAGCGGATAACCGTATTTTACCAAGCGGAACGGCATATATTACAGATGTTGGGATGACAGGGCCATATGATGGAATTTTAGGTATGGACCGAGAAGCAGTATTGAAGAAGTTTTTAACGAACTTACCGGTACGATTTGAAGTAACAAGTGGTAGAACGCAATTAAGTGCAGTGTTAATTGATGTGGATCCAAATACAGGAAAAGCAAAGAAAATTGAGCGCATTTTAATTAATGACGATCAACCATTTTTTGAGTAAATTTCCGTTAAATTTTAGATAAGTTATTATATTTTAATTTTTTAGAAAAATTACGAAAATTTAGCAGGAATACGCGCCATTCCTCGTGAATATAAGTTAAAGTGAAATAATTGCTAATACTTTTTAAAGAAACGAGGAGGAAACGCGGAATGGAAATATTAAAAGTTAAAGCAACGTCGGTCCCTAATTCTGTAGCTGGTGCACTTGCAGGTGTTATTCGCGAACGCGGAACAGCAGAAATTCAAGCTATTGGTGCAGGTGCATTAAACCAAGCGGTAAAGGCAGTAGCAATTGCAAGAGGGTTTGTAGCGCCTAGTGGTTTGGACCTAATTTGTATCCCAGCGTTTACAGATATTATGATTGATGGCGAAGAGCGTACAGCAATAAAATTAATTGTAGAACCTCGTTAAGTTTAAACAACCTGTTTGCAGTATGCAAACAGGTTGTTTTTATAATGGAGGAATGAAAATGAAAATTTTTGATGCTCATTGTGATGTGCTCTTTCAGTTATGGAGTGCAAAGGGAAAAAAGAATTTTAAAAACGATCCGCAATTACATATTACATTTCAACAGTTAAAGGAAAGACAAGGAAGTATACAATGTTTTGCAATATATGTGCCAGAAACAGTGACGTATGAAAAACGATTTGAAGCGGCATTACAAATGATAGATATTTTTTATAATGAAATTCTATCGCTACCAGGTGTGAGATTTATCCGAACGAAAGAGGATATAAATAGATTAAAACAAGACGAGGTTGGCGCGCTATTAACGTTAGAAGGGTGCGAAGCAATTGGCAAAGAAGCGATGAAATTACGTTTGTTTTATCGGTTAGGTGTACGTTCTTTCGGATTAACATGGAACTATGCGAATTTGTTAGCTGATGGGGCGCTAGAGACGCGTGGAGCAGGTTTAACTACTGTTGGTAGACAAGTTGTACAAGAGTTGAATACTTTGCAATTATGGACGGATCTATCACATTTAAATGAGAGAAGTTTTTGGGATGTGATAGAAATTGCAAATAACCCAATTGCATCCCACTCAAATTGTTATAAACTGTGTGAGCATCCACGCAATTTAAATGACGAACAAATTAAAGCGCTTATACAGAGAAATAGCATAATCGGTGTTACTTTTGTACCGCAGTTTCTAACAAGTGAAAGACAAGCAAATATAACAGATATAGTAAAACATATCGAATATATTTGCTCGCTAGGTGGAGAAAACAATATAGGGTTTGGTTCAGATTTTGATGGGATTGTAGATACGGTTGTCAATGTATCTGCCTACCGAGATTATGAAAATGTCATGAATGAGCTTTATAAATACTATGCTGCATCTACTGTAGAAAGATTTTTATATGATAATTTTGTTGAACATATGAGTTTTTAAGTTTTTGGTTTAAAATTCAGAATAATTAAAATTAATTCATTTGATTTTATTGCTTTTTTTAAGACCTAATACTAGAATGAAAAACAAAATAGCTTTATACTAAAGATTCAGGGAAATCAGAAGAGGCATAATTTGCGTCCGTTGTAGTTTATTTGCATAAAAAATGCTAAACTATTACTGTAAAAAAATACACTACAATGAATGCAGCCAAAAGGGGTGTAGGAGATGATTAGTCAACTTTCATGGAAAGTTGGAGGCCAACAAGGTGAAGGAATTGAAAGTACAGGAGAAATCTTCTGTATTGCATTAAACCGATTAGGATATTACCTATACGGTTACCGCCACTTCTCATCACGTATAAAAGGCGGCCATACAAATAATAAAATTCGTGTAAGTACAACAGAAGTACGAGCGATCTCAGATGATTTAGATATTTTAATTGCTTTTGACCAAGAAACAATTGATTTTAACTTCCACGAACTACGTCCAGGTGGAATTGTAGTTGCGGATGCGAAATTTAATCCAACAATACCTGATAATACAGATGTAAATCTATATGTGATACCGTTTACAGATATTGCTTCAGAATTAGGCACATCATTAATGAAAAACATGGTTGCTGTTGGAGCATCAAGTGCAGTATTAGGATTAGACGAAACAGCTTATTTAGATGTTGTTGAAGAAATCTTTGGTCGTAAAGGAGAGCAAGTCGTTCAAAAGAATATGGACGCAATTAAACGCGGCTCTCAATATATGAAAGAATTACTAGGTGAGAAAGTAAACATGATGCAGCTTGAAAAAGCTGATGGTAAAAAACGCATGTTTATGATTGGAAACGACGCAATCGCATTTGGTGCGGTAGCTGGTGGTGCTCGTTTTATGTCAGCATACCCAATCACACCTGCATCAGAAATTATGGAATACTTAATTAAAAAATTACCGAAAGTCGGCGGAACAGTAATCCAAACTGAGGATGAAATCGCAGCTTGTACAATGGCAATCGGTGCAAACTATGCTGGTGTTCGTACATTAACTGCATCTGCTG
The DNA here is from genome assembly GCF_002558005.1 of Bacillus sp. AFS012607. Classification (NCBI taxonomy): domain Bacteria; kingdom Bacillati; phylum Bacillota; class Bacilli; order Caryophanales; family Bacillaceae; genus Bacillus; species Bacillus sp. AFS012607. Next base: position 70,343 of record NZ_NTVM01000012.1, on the reverse strand, counting down.
GTCCTGGTCTTTCATTAATGATGGAAGCAATCGGTTTAGCAGGTATTACAGAAACTCCATTAGTAATTGTTGATACACAACGTGGTGGTCCAAGTACGGGATTACCAACGAAACAAGAACAGTCTGACTTAATGGCGATGATTTACGGTACGCATGGTGAAATTCCAAAAATCGTAATGGCGCCAAGTACAGTTGAAGAAGCTTTCTATGACATTGTAGAAGCATTTAACTTATCTGAAGAATATCAAGTTCCTGTTATTTTCTTAACAGATTTACAGCTTTCGTTAGGAAAACAAACAGTAGAACCACTTAAATTAGATAAAGTGGAAATTCGTCGTGGTAAGCTTGATTTAGAAGCGGAATTACCAGAACGTGAAAATAAAGCATACTTCAAGCGTTATGAAGTAACTGAAGACGGCGTTTCACCGCGTGTTTTACCTGGTATGAAAAATGGTGTTCACCATGTTACAGGTGTAGAACATGATGAAACTGGAAAACCATCGGAATCAGCAATAAACCGTAAAGATCAAATGGACAAACGTTTCCGTAAAATGGAAAACTTGAAGTTTAATACCCCTGTTTATAAAAATGTTAAGCATGAAGAAGCAGACGTATTGCTTGTTGGATTTAACTCAACTCGTGGTGCGATCGAAGAGGCAATGACGCGTTTAGAACAAGAGGGTATGAAAGTAAACCATGCTCATGTACGTTTAATTCACCCGTTCCCAACAGCTGAAATCGATCCACTTGTGAAAAAGGCGAAGCGTGTTGTAGTAGTAGAAAACAATGCAACAGGTCAGCTTGCTAACATTATGAAAATGAATCTTGGTAATGGTGAGAAAATTTCTAGTCTTTTAAAATATGATGGAAACCCATTCTTGCCGAAAGAGATTTACAACGAATGCAAAAAAGGGGTTGTATTAAATGGCAACATTTAAGGACTTTCGTAACAGTGTAAAGCCAAACTGGTGCCCAGGTTGCGGAGACTTCTCAGTGCAAGCTGCAATTCAACGTGCGGCAGCTAACGTTGGTTTAAATCCAGATGAACTTGCTGTTATTTCTGGTATTGGCTGTTCAGGCCGTATTTCAGGTTATATTAATTCATATGGTGTGCATAGTATTCATGGTCGTGCCCTTCCGATTGCACAAGGTGTAAAAATGGCAAATCGTGATTTAACAGTCATCGCTTCAGGTGGTGATGGTGATGGATTTGCGATTGGTATGGGACATACAATCCATTCTATTCGTCGTAATATCGATATTACGTACATCGTAATGGATAACCAAATTTACGGGTTAACAAAAGGGCAAACTTCACCACGTAGTGAAGCTGGATTTAAAACGAAAAGCACACCGCAAGGTTCAATTGAACCATCACTAAATGTAATGGAAATGGCTTTAACAGCTGGTGCGACATTTGTGGCGCAAAGCTTTTCGAGTGATTTAAAAGAATTAACACAAATTATTGAAGCTGGTATTAACCATAAAGGATTTTCATTAATTAACGTATTTAGCCCATGTGTTACTTACAATAAAGTAAATACCTACGATTGGTTTAAAGAGAATTTAACGAAACTAAGCACAGTAGAGGGATATGATCCATCTAATCGCATGATGGCTATGCAAACTTTAATGGAAAATAACGGTTTAGTAACAGGTTTAATTTATCAAAATACTAAGCAACCATCATATCAAGAACTTGTTAAAGGCTATAGTGAAGAGCCTTTAGTGAAATCTGATTTAAATATGGATCAGAAAATGTTTGATGAGCTTGTTGCTGAATTTATGTAATATAAGAAGAGGAGGTTGCCATGTGGCAACCTTTTTTTATTAGAAAAATATAGGGTAGTCTTATTTACTTAGAAAATTCAGAATGGTAAAATAATATATAAATCGTTGTATGAAAATGGCAAGTTCATTGCTTATGAAATGTAAGATAATAAAGGGCCTCTGTATTGTTAAAATTGGCGAAACAGGTCATACTATGGTAATGTTTATAGGGATAAAGCAATATGCTTTTGGGTAGGACAACAAGAAATAATAAAAAGGGAATGTCTATTTGCGTGGGGAAGACTTCATTCTTATGAATGATTAGATTGATTACTCAAGTTTCAAAGGACAAGTTATCTCTCAAGCTATCTAACCATTTTTGAGGTGAGTCTAGGCGCATTAAAATGGACTATAGAGTGTGTATAGTTAAGGGTGAAAGGAGATTACCGATGAACGAGCAACAACGATTAGCAAGTCAACAAGCAAATTCCTCTACGAAAAAAGAAGAGAAAGATTATAGTAAATACTTTGAAAGTGTATATCAACCACCTTCCTTAAAGGATGCGAAAAAGCGAGGGAAAGAAGAAGTTAAAATTGAACGGGATTTTGGCTTACCTGAAGAGTTTCGCAATTTTGGTACAGGAAGAAAGTTCTATATTCGTACATATGGTTGTCAAATGAATGAGCATGATACGGAAGTAATGGCAGGTATTTTCACAACGCTTGGATATGAACCAACTTTTTCGACTGAGGATGCAGATGTAGTTTTATTAAATACTTGTGCAATTCGTGAAAATGCTGAAAATAAAGTGTTTGGTGAACTAGGCCATTTAAAGTCACTAAAGCGAAGAAATCCGGACCTTTTAATTGGTGTATGTGGTTGTATGTCTCAAGAAGAATCTGTTGTAAATAAAATTATGCAAAAAAATCAGCATGTAGATATGGTATTTGGAACGCATAATATTCATAGATTACCGTACATTCTAAAAGATGCGATGTTCTCGAAAGAGACGGTAGTTGAAGTATGGTCAAAGGAAGGCGACGTAATTGAAAACCTTCCGAAAGTACGTCGTGGTGATATTAAAGCTTGGGTAAATATTATGTATGGCTGTGATAAGTTCTGTACGTATTGTATTGTACCGTATACGCGCGGAAAAGAGCGGAGCAGACGTCCAGAAGATATTATCCAAGAGATTCGTCATTTAGCTGCGAATGGTTATAAAGAAATTACATTACTTGGACAGAACGTAAATGCATATGGTAAAGACTTTGAAGATGTAGAATACGGTCTTGGTGATTTAATGGACGAACTTCGTAAAGTTGATATTGCCCGTATTCGTTTTACAACGAGCCATCCACGTGATTTCGATGATCACTTAATTGAAGTGCTTGGCAAAGGTGGCAACTTAGTAGAACATATCCATTTACCAGTTCAATCTGGAAGTACAGATATGCTGAAAATTATGGCGCGTAAATATTCACGTGAGCATTATTTAGAACTTGTAAGAAAAATTAAAGAAGCAATTCCAGATGCAGTATTAACAACAGATATTATCGTTGGTTTCCCAAATGAAACAGATGAGCAATTTGAAGAAACGATGTCGTTATATCGTGAAGTAGGATTTGATACTGCCTTTACATTTATTTATTCTCCTCGCGAAGGTACACCAGCTGCAAAAATGAAAGATAATGTACCTATGGAAGTGAAGAAAGAACGTCTTCAACGCTTAAATACACTAGTAAATACGTTGGCAATTGAAAAGAATAGTCGTTACAAAGGTCAAATTGTAGAAGTGTTAGTTGATGGGGAAAGTAAAAATAATCCGGAAGTACTTGCAGGTTATACTCGCACGAATAAACTTGTAAACTTCGTCGCTTCAAAATCTTTAATTGGTCAGCTTGTGAAAGTAAAAGTAACGGAAGCAAAAACTTGGTCTCTTAACGGGGAATTAGTTGAAGAGCCGATTGAGGTGAAATAATAGATGAAAGTATATTCGAAAGATGACATTGTTGAACAAGCAAAAGAATTAGCAAAAATGATTTCTGAAACAGAAGAAGTTGATTTTTTTAAGAAAGCAGAGGCGCAAATTCATAAAAATGAAAATGTAAAGCGCGCAATCGATGAAATTAAAGCACTGCAAAAACAAGCAGTAAACTTGCAGCATTACGGGAAGTGGGAAGCTTTAAAAAAGGTAGAAGCTGAAATTGATGCATTGCAAGATAAGTTAGACAGTATTCCAGTCGTACAAGAATTTAAATCTTCACAAACATATGTAAATGACTTATTACAGTTAGTTGCTAGTACAATTTCTAACAACGTAACAGATGAAATATTAATTTCAACTGGTGGCGATGTACTTAAGGGTGAAACTGGCGCAGCGGTAGAAAGTAAAAAAGGAAATTGTGGTTGTTAAAGAGATGTCATATTGACATCTCTTTTTTTTAGTTGATTAAACGTAAGTTCTTCTCAAAAAAAGAATGACACATTCCGCTATTGTCACGCATATGATTAAGTGAATAGTGATTGAGGAGGGTTACGAATGTCCGAATTTAGAGAGATTATTACAAAAGCAGTGGTTGGAAAAGGACGTAAGTATACAAAGTCAACGCATACATGTGAATCGAATAATGAACCAACAAGTATTTTAGGGTGCTGGGTAATTAACCACTCGTACGAAGCAAGAAAGAATGGGAAGCATGTGGAAATTGAAGGTTTCTATGATGTGAACACTTGGTATTCATTTGATGGAAATACAAAGACTGAAGTTGTAACAGAACGCGTGAACTACACGGACGAAGTAAGCATTGGTTATCGTGATAAAAACTTTTCTGGTGACGATTTAGAAATTATTGCTCGTGTTATTCAGCCACCAAATTGTTTAGAAGCGCTTGTATCACCAAACGGTAATAAAATTGTTGTAACTGTAGAACGTGAATTTGTAACAGAAGTAGTTGGAGAAACGAAAATTTGTGTAAGTGTAAATCCTGAAGGCTGCGTAGAATCAGATGATGATTTCCAAATTGCTGATGATGAATTTGAAGAATTAGATCCGAACTTTATCGTTGATGCAGAAGAAGAGTAATAGAAAGCTAGGGAGAAGTTCTTCCTAGCTTTTTACTTTACATAAGTGGCGCTGAATGAACATGATTCTTTATGAAATATGTTATAATGAAGATAGACTCCTGAAATAGGAGATATGGATGTCCGTGAAATGTGACATATATGAAAATTGATTACTATGTAAGAATTATGGAGGAAAAGTATGACGCAATATACCCCTATGATACAGCAATATTTAAAGGTTAAGGCAGACTATCAAGATGCCTTTTTATTTTTCCGATTAGGCGATTTTTATGAAATGTTCTTTGAAGATGCCGTTAAAGCAGCTCATGAACTTGAGATTACATTAACGAGCCGAGATGGTGGCAGTAGTGATCGTATACCGATGTGCGGTGTACCGCATCATGCAGCTAAAAACTATATTGAACAACTTGTTGAAAAAGGATATAAAGTTGCTGTTTGTGAGCAAGTGGAAGATCCAAAAACAGCTAAAGGTGTAGTGCGCCGTGAAGTAGTACAACTAATTACGCCAGGAACGATGATGGAAGGGCGTACAATTGATGAGAAAGAAAACAACTTCTTAGCCGCATTAACACATTTTGAAGATGGATCATATGCTTTAGCTTGTAATGATTTAACGACTGGACAAAATACAGTAACGTTATTGACTGGTTCAGTAGAAGATATTTTATTGGAAGTGTATGCAACTGGTTCGAAAGAAATTGTTGTAGATTCTTCATTTTCTAAAGATGAATTAAATAAATTAACTGAAACGTTAAAAATGACAATTTCATATGAAGATGCAACGGCAATTCCTGAAGGATTAGAACATCTTGTGAAAAATGTTTCGCAAGCAAAGTTAATTAAAGCAATTGGACGCTTATTTAACTATGTGATAAGAACGCAAAAACGTTCATTAGATCATTTACAACCTGTAGAAATTTATTATACGAATCAATTTATGAAAATTGATGTGCATTCAAAGCGAAATTTAGAGCTGACGGAAACACTTCGAACGAAAGAAAAAACAGGATCATTATTATGGCTATTGGATAAAACAAAAACAGCTATGGGTGGTCGTATGTTAAAACAGTGGATGGAACGTCCACTTATTCAGAAAGAAAAAGTTGAAGAGCGTTTAGAAATGGTTGAAACATTTGTAAATGATTACTTCTTACGTGAAGATTTAAAAGAAAAATTAAAAGAAGTATATGATTTAGAACGTTTAGCAGGAAAAGTTGCATTTGGTAATGTCAATGCACGGGACTTATTACAGTTAAGACGATCTTTACTTCAAGTACCAGCTATTTTAGAAGCGATTAGTTTGTTAGATAATGCTTATGCAGCAAGGTTAATTCAAGGCGCAGATCCATGTGAGAGCTTAACTGAATTACTAGGAAGAAGTATTCAAGAAAACCCACCGCTTTCTATTAAAGATGGAGATATTATTAAAGACGGTTATAATGACAAGCTTGATCAATATCGTTACGTTAGTAAAAACGGAAAAACGTGGATCGCTGAGCTTGAAAAACGAGAGCGTGATATTACAGGAGTTAAATCGTTAAAAATCGGGTACAACCGTATTTTCGGCTACTACATTGAAGTGACGAAGGCGAATCTTGCAGCACTTCCAGAAGGCCGCTACGAACGAAAACAAACGCTTGCTAATGCTGAACGTTTCATTACAGATGAACTGAAAGAAAAAGAAACGTTAATTTTAGAAGCAGAAGAAAAAATTGTACAACTAGAATACGATTTATTTACAGCGCTTCGTGAAGAAGTAAAAGTATTTATTCCGAAATTACAACATTTAGCAAAAGTAATTAGTGAATTAGACGTACTGCAAAGTTTTGCGACAGTTAGTGAAGAAGAACAGTTTGTAAAACCTGTACTAACAACGAAGCGTGAAATCTTTATTAAAGATGGTCGTCATCCTGTCGTTGAAAAAGTATTGAACGGGAAATTGTATGTACCGAATGATTGTATTATGCCAGAGAAGATGGATGTCTTTTTAATTACAGGACCGAACATGTCTGGTAAAAGTACGTATATGAGACAGTTAGCACTTGTAACGGTTATGTCACAAATTGGTTGTTTCGTACCAGCGACAGAAGCAGTATTACCTGTATTTGACCAAATCTTTACGAGAATTGGTGCAGCAGATGATTTGATTTCAGGTCAAAGTACATTTATGGTCGAAATGTTAGAAGCGAAAAATGCAATTGCAAACGCATCAGAAAGAAGTTTAATTTTATTTGATGAAATTGGACGAGGTACATCTACGTATGATGGCATGGCACTTGCACAGGCAATCATTGAACATATTCATGACCAAATTGGGGCAAAAACGTTATTTTCTACACATTATCATGAATTGACTGTGTTAGAAGAGAGTTTAGATCAACTGAAAAATGTACACGTTTCAGCAATTGAAGAGAATGGTAAAGTAGTATTCCTTCATAAAATTCAAGATGGAGCAGCAGATAAAAGTTACGGAATCCACGTTGCGCAACTTGCAGAGCTTCCAGATAGCTTAATTGCCCGTGCGAAAGAAGTGTTAGCACAACTAGAAGGACAAGAAGAAATTATTATTCCAAAGCGTGTAGAAGTGAAAGTGCAGGAGCAAGAAGTTATTCCAGAACCTGTAGTTGTAAAAGAAGAGCCAGTAGAAGTACTAGAGGCGAAAGTAGAGACTGAGGAAGAATCACAACTATCTTTCTTTGGAGGAGAACAGTCTTCGAAGAAACAAGACAAGCTTGCGTTAGATCAAAAAGAAACAGCAGTACTGGCGCAAATTAAAAAAATTGATTTACTTGATATGACGCCTTTAGAAGCGATGAACGAACTGTATCGCTTACAGAAAAAGTTAAAGAAAGGATGAGTAAGTAGATGGGGAAAATTCGCAAACTCGATGACCAACTCTCTAACTTAATTGCGGCAGGAGAAGTAGTAGAGCGTCCTGCTTCAGTCGTAAAAGAACTTGTGGAAAATTCTATCGATGCGAATAGTACATCTATTGAAATCCACTTAGAAGAAGCTGGTTTATCGAAAATTCGCATCATTGATAATGGAGATGGCATTGCAGAAGAAGATTGCATCGTAGCTTTTGAACGACATGCGACAAGTAAAATTAAAGATGAAAACGATCTGTTTCGCATCAGAACACTCGGTTTCCGTGGTGAGGCATTGCCGAGTATCGCCTCAGTTAGTGAATTAGAATTAATCACTAGCACAGGTGATGCACCTGGTACACACCTTATTATTAAAGGTGGAGACATTATAAAGCAAGAGAAAACCGCGAGCCGAAAAGGAACAGATATTACAGTACAAAACTTATTCTTTAATACACCAGCGCGTCTTAAATATATGAAAACCATTCATACAGAGCTTGGTAATATTACAGATATTGTGTATCGTATTGCAATGTCACATCCAGAAGTATCGTTAAAGCTGTTTCATAATGAAAAGAAATTGCTTCATACGTCAGGTAATGGTGATGTAAGACAAGTACTTGCATCGATTTACAGCATTCAAGTTGCGAAGAAACTTGTTCCGATTGAAGCTGAATCTTTAGATTTCACAATTACAGGCTATGTAACATTACCAGAAGTAACGAGAGCATCTCGAAATTATATGTCAACAATCGTAAATGGCCGTTACGTTCGAAACTTTGTATTAATGAAAGCAATTCAGCAAGGATATCATACATTACTGCCAGTCGGACGATATCCAATCGGATTTTTATCGATTGAAATGGATCCAATGCTTGTTGACGTTAACGTACATCCTGCAAAATTAGAAGTTCGTTTTAGTAAAGAACAAGAATTGCTAAAGCTTATCGAAGAAACATTGCAAGCTGCATTTAAAAAAATACAGCTCATTCCAGATGCAGGCGTAACAACGAAGAAAAAAGAAAAAGACGAGAGTGTGCAAGAACAGTTCCAGTTTGAGCATGCGAAGCCGAAAGAACCATCCATGCCGGACATTGTTTTACCAACTGGCATGGATGAAAAACAAGAAGAACCGCTGCCTGTGAAACAGCCAGCACAACTGTGGCAACCGCCGAAACAAGAATGGCAACCACCACAGTCGCTCGTAAGAGAAGAACAAAGTTGGCAGCCATCTACTAGACCGATAATGGAAGAACCAATTCGAGAAGAAAAATCGTGGGACAGTAATGAAGAGGACTTTGAATTAGAGGAATTGGAAGAAGAAGTTCAGGAAATAAAAGAGATTGAAATGAACGGTAATGACTTACCGCCACTTTATCCAATTGGACAAATGCATGGAACATATATTTTCGCTCAAAATGATAAAGGCTTATATATGATTGACCAACATGCCGCGCAGGAACGTATTAATTATGAATACTTCCGTGATAAAGTAGGAAGGGTAGCGCAAGAAGTACAAGAACTGCTTGTACCGTACCGTATCGATTTATCTCTTACTGAATTTTTACGTGTTGAAGAGCAACTAGAAGAACTGAAAAAAGTCGGTCTATTCTTGGAGCAATTTGGCCATCAATCCTTTATCGTCCGCTCACATCCAACGTGGTTCCCGAAAGGACAAGAAACAGAAATTATCGATGAAATGATGGAGCAAGTTGTTAAACTAAAAAAAGTTGATATTAAAAAATTACGTGAAGAAGCAGCCATCATGATGAGCTGTAAAGCATCGATTAAAGCGAATCAATATTTAACGAACGATCAAATATTTGCTTTACTGGAAGAACTACGTACAACAACAAACCCGTATACATGCCCGCACGGAAGACCGATTCTTGTGCATCATTCTACTTATGAGTTGGAGAAGATGTTTAAGAGGGTTATGTAGAGTGAATAAACTACATTTCAAAAGGGGGCAACATTTACTGTTGCTCCCTTTTAATATGTAGATTTAATTGTTAAACGAGAATATGGTGAAGTAATTTTGCAGTTTATTTCTTGGCTGCGTTAGCTTATATTTATCTATGTATAAAAAAGCGCTGTATACAGCACTTTTTAAAAGGTGCATGAATAGTATAATGAAGATTTTTACATTATTAAAGACATAACTATGCATGGCCTAATATTGATTCTTATTTGGTTAATTGTCATAAGGATCTATACGATTATTTATTTTTATTATTATTAATTTTTTCAGTGTATAGAACTTGCTCTTTGTAGTGTTTCTTAATTGGAAAGTTATGTGTACCTGTGCCGTTCTTGAATTTTTTATCAATGGGGTTCTTTAGAGGAACTGTTGTGGTTTCAGTAAATTCATATGGGTAATTTATTTTAGATTTATCTTCAAACATGAAAATGCCTCCTTTTAGGATTTCCTAAATTCTTTACTATAACATGATATGCATATAGATTTTTTTGGACTAGTTATTTATATAGGTTAATGGAATTTAATTACATAACCACTGAAGCCTTTTAAAGGAAAATAATTTGAGAAAGAAATGGTATGAATAGCCGTTGGCTCCTATTGTTATTTTTTTGTTTGACAGCGCAGTGAATAATGCATATAAATTCAATATAGATTGTTTTTATAATATGGTTTATATGAGATTTTCTTGATAATATAATGTGGAATATTATAGTATTATTAGGTTATTAGGAACATTTAATGCTGTTTCATAACTGAAAGGGAATTGAAAAAAAACTGAAACTTTTCTCATAAAAATTCAATCTAACTTGAAAAATGAAAGGAAAATGAAATTTTCCAAAAGATATTCTTTGTTAAGATAAAAAGCATACATACAAAAAGTATTGGTATATCTTAAAAATGTATTTTCAAGATATAGTGGGGGAAAAGATGAGATTAGAAAAACAATTAATAAAAAAGATGTATTATGAAACATTCCTAATGGAGAATGAAACAAAACCAACTCTTGACGTACTTGGACAAGCTTATGTAAACGATGAAAAAAATGAGATTTCTGATGGGTCTTATATTCGTTTTGCACAAGGTGAATTTTATTATCGTCATCAAGATTTTGAAGCAGCTATTTTTAAATGGGAGAAGGTTAGTAATGAATTAGCACCATGGGCACAAAAAAATATTGCGGATGCTTATTTCGAACTTAATCAATTATCATATGCTGAAAATATTTATACTTCTATTACTACTGATAATAAAATATTGATGATTGAAATTAGACTACAATTACTTTCTCTTTACATTGAGCAAAATAATTTTGACTCAGCTTTCGGTGTTATTAAAGAAGCAGTTTCTTTAAATCCTGATTATCCGAATGTCACAAAAATTGCCCGTTCCTTTTATGAGGAACAGCAAGATTTTGATAGTGCAGTAGAGCTTGCTGTGAATGAGTTAATTCGAATAGAATCGTATCCGTGGTTTGAGGTATTAAAAGGATATATTGATAAAGGGTTTACTAAACATATTTCACCAGATTATTTTTATAATGCATTAGCTACATTAAATAATGTAGATCAAGTACAGTTTACGCAAATGGTTTCATCACTTTGGAACAGTTATAAAGATGAACAAAATTATTTATTATGGCTTAATACAATAAATGAATTTTTCTTACATATTGAAATACATTCGTCCGATATATGGAACAAAGTTTCTGCTTTTTACGAAGAAACTTACTTTGCATTAATTCAAGGTCAATATACGCTTAGACAATTAAACGATATCATACCCAATCTGTTAGCAAATTGGTTAAAAGTAGTTAATCCATCTTATGCTGTATTTCCATCTGCAGCTGTATTGGCATGGGATGAGATTTTCCCTTCCAAAATAGATTCAGCAAATATAGAGCATGCGGAAAACTTACTGTCACATTCTATTAATCATGTAAATGGCTTAGAGTACAGCTTACACCTTTTTGAATCTATTACAGAGTGGGCACAAAAGCACAATATAGAAATAGGTCACCGATTTAAATGGTTAGTTGACGAACTCGCAGATTTAAGAACAAATCGTATTTTAGTAACGGGAACTTCAGGAAATGGAAAAACTACATTTATTAACTCTATATTAGGAGAAAACATATTAGAAAAATCAATTTCAAATGTAGTAGTTTTAAAAAATGATGCTCATATAGAAATAAACGCTATAACAGACTCAGCAATTACAACAACGGAAGATGTCTCTGATTACCATAATATGATGTCTCAGCACCATCAAACATATAGAGATAGAGCGTGTGTTGAATTTAAATTACCATGCAGATTTTTAAATGAAAATAAACTTACATTTGTAGTGACACCTGGCTTTAATAGGAATAACGACACTAGAGATGAGATATTCGAATATTTAAATTCTGTAGACGAATTACTGTTCGTATTGAATGCGGATTCACCTTTTACTGACAAAGAACGTGACATTCTATTAAGTATTCAAGAACATACGCCAAATTTACAAATTCATTTCTTATTAAATAAAATCGATAACATTTACAGTGAAGCAGAAGTGAAAAGGGTATTACATGATACGGCAACGAGAATAAACACATATTTCCCGCATGCGAGAATTTTCCCTTATTCCTCGTTATATACAAGTAGTAAACAATTAAATGATTTAACTGAGTTTATTCATTTTAACTTTAATCATAAAAATATCGATGCAGAACGTACTGAAAAGTTATTATTTTTCATTCGAAAAACAATTACATATCTTTTGGATAAACGTGTTGAGAAAGAAAATAATCTAGTAGATGCTATTAATTGGAATGAAGATATGCTAGTGAAACTAAACGGTAGCATTAATAACCTTACTGCATTTGAGAGGGAAAAAATTCATTTCATTACACAATCATATCGTTCAATGAAGACTGAAATTACAAATGATCTTACTGAAAATATTCCGAAGATATTAAAGAGCTGTTCTAATTTAATTAGTGAAGAAAGTGATTTCGGGCACATGGATACGGAACTAAATAAAGCAATGAATGAAAAAGTGCATAAATATTTAGAACAAACTGTATTACCTAATCTCGCTCTTTCTATGCAAAATTGGATTGCAACTTCTAATAATGAGCTTCTTCAAAGTCAAACGTATTTAGAAGAACTTAGTGAAGGGCTTAATTCACTATTTGGAGAAAATAGAATACAGTTAGAATGTGATTTTAAAGTGCTTGATGACTGGCGCAGAGATACTGACAGGATGACGACTAGAATACAAATGGATGAAGTAAATATTTTACGTCGATTTACGCCAGCACAATTTTTGTTGAAAAGTGCCGGTAAATTATTTGGAGTTCTTCCTAAAAATAAATCTATACTATATAACAAATACAAACAGTATGTAGAAAATGAAGATTATACTGAAGTAACGGCTTCTATTATGAAGAAATTTTTCTTGCAATTTGAGCTGTTTGAAAACACACAAGAGCGAGATATTAATATATTCTTTAGGAATCCATTTAACTCCTTAAAGCAAGCTGTAGAAAACACGCATTTAGAAATACAAGAAAAACAAGAGATATTACATAAGATGAAATCAAATCCTGAAATCTATCATGATTCTATCATGCTCTTTGAATTGAGATTGCGTCAATGTGAAGTAATTTTAAATATAGGTGATGATAATACCTATACGGATGTAGCTTTAGAAACAAGCGTAGAATAAAAGTAAACACATCAGATTTTTTATATGAAAAATCTGATGTGTTATAAGAAAGTAAAAAGGAGCAATTGTAATAAGTTGCTCCTTTTTCATATATAGATTATTTTTCTGTTTCTTTAATTTTAGTTTGTACTTCGCCAGTTTTAATTTTATTACTTTCTGAGAAGCGTAATAAATCGCCTTCAATAATTTTGTCAGACATTCGTAATTCATTTTGTGCACGTTTAATGAGGGCTTGAGCTTCTTTTTTTGGTAAATCTACAATTTCCCCTGTTATACGGTCGTAGAAAGTGTTGTTTTTGTATGCATACTTATCTGTAACGAAGCTACCATCGCGTAAAACAACAAAGCCAGTATATTCATCTGAAAACATATCATGGCCAAAACGGATATCATTCGTAGAACCAACACCTAATAAATTTAGAATAGTAGGTTTCATATCGATTTGTCCCGTAGGCTTTGAAATAGTTTGACCTTCTGTTTGTCCAGGAATATGAATATATAAAGGTGTACGTTGTAAATTTAAAGTATCAAATTCTGTTATTTGATCTTTGTCTAAAAACTGTGCCATTGCACGATTATGTTTTTCGGAAATGCCATAATGATCACCGTATAACACAATAATAGAATCATCATACATTCCCTCGGCCTTTAAACGCTCAATAAATTTTTTAATTGATTCGTCTAAGTAACGTGCAGTTACGATGTAACGATCGAATACGCCATTACCAGAGTTGTATGGTTCAATGAATTTTGTATCTTCATCATACGTGAATGGATAATGGTTTGTTAAAGTAAGGAAACGAGCATAGAATGGTTGATCAACAGTTTTTAATATATCTACTGATTGATCAAAGTATTCGATATCTTTTAATCCCCAATTTAAATTTGTTTCTGGCGTAATTTTGTAATCAAGCTCATTATAGTAACGATCATAACCAAGAGCGGAGTACATAATATTACGATTCCAAAATGTTGCGTTATTCGCATGGAATACAGAAGTGAAATAACCTTGCTGACGTAAAATTTCTGGAGTCGCAGTATAATCATTGTTACCGTGTGTGAAGAATACAGCCCCTCGATTTAATGGATACAACGACGTATCGATTAGAAATTCAGAATCGGATGTTTTCCCTTGACCAGTTTGATGGAAAAAGTTATCAAAGTAATAACTTTCATTTATGAATTCATTTAGGAATGGTGTAACTTCTTGCCCATTGACTGATGCGCCTATTAAGAAGGTCTGCAAGGATTCAAGAGTGACGACAATTACGTTTTTTCCTTTCGCTGCACCAAACATATTAGGGTTTGGCTCGCTTTGGTTTGCTTTTACGTAGTTTTCAGTTTCTTGTAATTTACTACTATCAGCAAGTGCTTTTTGTGACCCAGCTTTTACTTGCAGTGTTAAGTCATATACTTGGTGAGTATATAAGCCTAAATTTTTGACAAGCATTACCCGGTCGAATGATCTCGTTAATAATTCAGGGCGCTCTTTTTCTGCAAGCTGTAGATTCGCAAAGAATACACCAATCGTTAAAAGAAAGTATAACAAGCGTGTAGAATGAGTTACACGTTCTGTTTTAAAGACCAATGATTTCTTTTTTAATAAAATAAAGAAGAAAACAATGTCTACGAATGCGAGTATAATTTTGTAGTTTAATATCTCTATAATACTGCCGCCTAATTGGCCAAAGTTTGAGGTTTGTCCAAGTACTGGTAATGTAACGAAATCACTATAAAAATCATAGAACATTACATTTCCAACAAGCACGATCGTTAATAAGAAATTAATACATAGCGCTATATAATTTCGCTTTTCACCAGTTGCAAATAATGCTAATCCAACAAATGCTAATGATGCGGCTAGAGGGCTAATAAACAAAATAAGCTCTTGCGTTGAAGACTCAATTTTTAAATCAAAACTGAATCGCGTAATAAGATATGTTTTTAACCATACTGCTAAAGCCATTATTATAACAAAACTTATATTTTGCATTTGTAAATTTATTTTATTCTTCATTTTTACACCTTCTTTATACAATTTATTTAATTGAAGTTATATATTATGTTTTTATAACTATTAGAGTTTAATGAACCATTTAGATTATGTTTTCTAAAGGGAATAATTTGAAGTATTCATATACATACAATGGGGATTTTTAAAGCGTAGTAGCATAAATATAACTCTTTTTGAGAAACGGGCAGAACAAGTCATAGTTGTAGTGAAATTGACTTATAGACATCCTACCATATTAAACACTATGATGATGTTACAAAATATCGAACAAATGAAAGTGAAAATGGATAGAGACTTTTAAAACTGTTGACATTCAATTTATTAGAATTGAATGTCAATCGTTTTAAATATACAGTTATGTTACATATGTATTTTGTAAAATTCCGTTTCTTTGCCAGTTAATCATTAGCCGGGAAGGATAGGAGGGATTATTAAAACACTTTTACTATATATAAGTAAAAGTGTTTTGGAATTGAAAATATTTGACTGACATCTTAATGATAGAAATTAAATGTCAGATAAGTACTTTCCAACATACAGACCACTTGCAGCAGCTTGAGATAAGGAATGAGTGACGCCGGAACAATCTCCAACTAAAAATAGTCCATGCACACTTGTTTCAAAAGAGTTATTGATTTTTATCGTAGGAGCATAGAACTTTCCGTCAATTCCATATAGTAAAGTATGTTGATCAATAGGCTCTTGTATAAATTGTTCTAAACGTAATAAAAATTCTTTCAGCCCTTCAATATATAATTGAGGAACTTCTTGATTCAAATCTCCATAATCCCCCTGTAGTGTAGGTTGTATACGATTATGTTCCATGCTGTTTTTCGCCGTAGGTTGTTTCTTTAATAAGTCCTCTAAGCGCTGTATAACAATCCGATCTCGTCCTTGGTTAATGCCTTTAATAATTGAACTTGCGTATACATTTGCTTCTTTGAGAGTTGGAAAATAGTGAGGAATAAATAAAGTGAAGTTTAAATTAGAAGTGCCAGTTCCTTGCTCTCGAAAATTTTGACCGTCAGGCATAACTAAACCTTCTTCGTACTTTCGAATGATGCGTCCTTTTGGATTCATACAGTAAGTAGTTGCTGTGAAATGCTCACCTTGATAAGAAAGTTTTGTTTCAAAAGTATCTTTTAATATAGAACGTAATTGATGTTCTTTCATTTCTACTCTAATTCCTAAATCTACACGTGTTTGCTCCTGAGAAATACTTAGAGAACTGCATATTTCTTTTAACCAATCGGCCCCTGAACGCCCAGTTGCAAATACTAGTTGCTTAGTTTGAACTGTTCCTTGATTTGTCTCTATTGTAAAATAATCTTCCTGTTTCAGAATATGTTGTACATCTATTTGAAATTTGATCTTTATTTTCGTCAGTAAAAATTCATAGAGCTGCTGAAAAATGTTATTGGAAAGGGGAGTACCAAGATGTCTTACTTCTGTTGTTAGCATTTGTAAACCACACGCTTCAGCTCTTTTAGTGAGACTTGAATTTTCAGTACAATATTTTGAGACAGAACTTCCACCAAACTGACATAGAATTTCATCTACTTCAGCCATGAGCTGTATAAAGCCCTTTTTACCGACTTTTTGCTCAAGTTCTCCGCCAAATCCGTTTGTATAATTAAATTTCCCTTCAGATCTTCCTAAACCACCAAACCCGAAATATTTATCACATGTAGTACAATTACACACTTTTCCTTCGTCTAAAGGACAATGGCGATCTTCTAGCGCTTTACCTTTATCAAGAATTAAAACTTTTTTGTTACTTTTAGCTAGTGAATAAGCCATAAAAATGCTACTTACTCCAGCGCCGATAATTGTAACATCATACATATTCTTTCACCTGCTAACGAATAGTTTGTTTTTTATTTTTCTAGTGTATAACAATTTTATGAAGTTAAGAAATAGCTTTTATTAATAAAGTGGGAGTTTTTGAACTTGATGCTGTATTAACTTCTCCGAGTGGTGGAGTAAATACAAAAATTTTTATTTGAAAGAAGAAATAGTTTGAAAAATCACTATGTCATATGATTAATAACATCTTACATAGAAAAAAACAGACCTTTTAAGTGAAGAGGTCTGTTAATGATTTTAAATCTTATTTAGCAAACACATGGTTACCAATTACTGCTACTGTTTGACGTGTCGTAATCCACTTGTCTGTTGATGTTTTTGGATTGTAGAAATAAATCCAGTCAGAATGTACTCCATTTGTGGAGATAGCCTCTTCTACAGCCATTTTTGCTTCTGCACTTGCAGGCTGATTAATTCTGCCATCTGTAACAGGAGTAAATGCATATCCGTATTTAATAGGTTCATAAATAACACCTGTTATTGTATTTGGAAAACCTTTTGCATTTACACGATTTAGTATAACTTTTGCTACTGCTACTTTTCCTTTATAGGATTCGCCACCTGCTTCAGCAGTAACTAAGCGTGCCATTAAGTCTTTTTCTTTTTGTGAAATGCTTGAGTTAATTTTTAAATGTTGTCCTGTATAAAGCTTGTTTCCGACTG
This sequence comes from Bacillus sp. AFS012607, assembly GCF_002558005.1. NCBI lineage: Bacteria > Bacillati > Bacillota > Bacilli > Caryophanales > Bacillaceae > Bacillus > Bacillus sp. AFS012607. Next base: position 52,386 of record NZ_NTVM01000012.1, on the reverse strand, counting down.
TATTGTTAATTTGTTTTATAGATTGGACGGTGACATTGTAACGCTTTGCTATCGTTTCTAATGAATCCCCCGGTTGTACTTGATAAATAATTTGTCCAGAAATGCTCGCAGGCTTGGCGTTTTGAGGAACAGTGATTTCATTTGATTTCACGGACCCTGGAATATGTAACTGTTCGCCAATAAAGGTTTTATCGTTTCCTTTATTATTAGCCTGTTTAATGGATTGTATTGAAACTCCGTATTGTTTACTAATGCCCCAAAGTGTATCGTTCTTTTTTACTGTATGAATGGTAGAAGCTTCAGCTGTACTTTGACTACATACGAATGTAATTGCAGCCGCGGATAAAGGGATTATATGTTTTATTTTTAGTAATTTCATTGTAAATCCTCCTAAGAAAAAATTAAGGTGAAACTATTAAGTAATGTAGTTCAGAATGTGTATATGCATAATATATTAATGTAAGTATATTAGCACATATAAAATAAATAATCACTATAAGTTTCATATTCGTGTAGTGTAGAGTCAGAATATGAAATATTGCATATGAAAATACATTGAAGTTCATATTTCTGATTACTATAATCTATTTAGTAGAAAGGGAATACGTTATAGAAATAAAATCATTATAGATTAATATAATGATTAATAATTATTAATAGGAGGATTGATGTAATGAAAATATTTCAAAAAATGTATGCGTCAACTGTAATCATTACAACACTTTTAGGAACAGGAGGTACTATCAATAGTGTACATGCTGATTCTATAGAACAGCAGAGTAAATTAGGGATAGAACAAGAAACAGATAAGCAAATCATTGTAAAATTTAAAGCAGATTTGGATTTTCCATATGAAGATGGTATTGAAAAACAAATACAATCTCAAACGAATGATAAAGTAATAAAAGATCTTTTGACAGAATATCCAGATGTAACATTTACTCGTTTATTCACATCTGTAAGCCCGGAACAAATACAAAACCTTGAAGTGAAAGCACCTAATCATGTATCTACAAGTTTATTAAACTACTATATTCTTCAAAATCAAAATAGTGGGTATGAAGAAGAAATAGTAGATAAGTTAAAGGCATCTTCTTTAATAGAAGATGCGTATATGAAGAAACAAGAGAAAATAATGCCACCTGAAGTGCAATCATCAAGTGTAGCTCTTAATCCTAATAAAAATCCTAGATTTAAAAAACAAGGTTATCTTGAAGCAGCCCCATACGGTATTAATGCGCCTTTCGCCTGGGGAGTTCAAGGCGGTAATGGAAATGGTATCACTTTTGTTGATATGGAATACGGATGGCTATTAAATCATGAGGATTTATTACATCAAAATATTGAATTAATGTCTGGAAGAAATATAAATCAGCATGTCGGTCATGGGACGTCTGTACTAGGAATTGTATCCTCTGAGGACAATGAAGTCGGGAATATTGGGATTGCGCCAAAAGCGAAAGCAAAGGTTATCTCTCAAATAAGAGATAACGGACAGTATAATACGGCTGATGCAATATTAAGCGCTGTAAATCAGTTAGAAGCTGGGGATGTTTTATTGTTAGAGGCGCAAGCATCCTTTGATGGATATGGTGATAAATATTTACCTGTTGAAGTACAACCAGATATTTTTGATGCAATTCGTGCTGGTACAGATAAGGGAATTGTAATTATAGAGGCTGGAGCAAATGGGTGGAATGATTTAGATCAGTTCAAAGATAGAAAGGGTAAGCAAGTCTTAAATCGTAATAGTAAAGATTTTAAAGATTCGGGTGCAATTATGGTAGGAGCTGGCTCTTCATCTTTCCCTCATGAACGTATGTGGTTTTCGAATTATGGAAGCCGTATTGATGTGTACGGATGGGGAGAAAATGTAGATACAACTACAGCCGAGCAAAGTAGAAGTGCTGTAAATCTTTATACTTCAAGCTTTAGCGGAACATCTAGTGCTTCGCCAATTATTGCTGGGGCAGCGACTTTAGTACAAAGCATTGCTAAAGAAAATTTAGGACAACCATATAGACCTAGTGAACTAAGAGCAATATTAAGCAACCAGAGCACAGGAACAAAATCTAAAGATCCATATGCAGATAAAATTGGTGTTTTACCAGATTTGAAGTCTATACTAGTAAACTTAGGCTATGAACAAAGAAAACTAAACGGTGGGAATGAATTACAAGTAACAGAAAATGAACCAAATAATGAGCCTAGACAGGCAAATAAAGTTAACTTTCATACACCGGTGAAAGGAACGCTACATAATAGTGATAGAGTAGATGTATTTACTTTCCAAATTGACTCGCCGGAAAATATTAATATTTCTCTACTAAATGAACAAAATATCGGAATGACATGGGTACTTCATCATGAATCAGATTTAAATAACTATGTAGCATATGGTGAAAATGAAGGAAATGTAGTTAAAGGAACTTATAATGCAAAGCCAGGAAAATATTATTTATACGTCTATAAATATGAGAATAAAGATGGTTCATATGTATTGAACATAAAATAAGCAAAGGGAACTTCAGATGAAGTTCCTTTAAATTTTTCTAATTTAGTATATGTGAATGATTTTTTAACTTTACTTCTATGCAATATTTCATATTGATGAAATGTTATTTATTTTTTATGAACTAGCCTATATTATATTCAATAAGTTTGATATAAAAACAGAAAAAGAGAGTGATAATAATGAGAAATAAGAAGTTAATTTTGAAATTATTCATATGTAGTACAATATTTATCACATTTGTATTTGCTTTACATGATAAGAGAGTAGTTGCAGCTAGCTCTGTTAATGAGCTTGAAAATTGGTCGAAATGGATGCAACCTATACCTGATAATATTCCGTTAGCACGAATTTCAATTCCAGGAACACACGATAGTGGGACGTTCAAGTTGCAAAATCCGATTAAGCAAGTGTGGGGAATGACGCAAGAATATGATTTTCGCTATCAAATGGACCATGGAGCTCGCATTTTTGATATAAGAGGACGTTTAACAGATGATAATACGATAGTTCTTCATCATGGGCCATTATATCTTTACGTAACACTGCATGAATTCATAAATGAAGCGAAACAATTTTTAAAAGATAACCCGAGTGAAACAATTATTATGTCTTTAAAAAAAGAGTATGAGGATATGAAAGGGGCAGAAGATTCATTTAGTAGTACGTTTGAAAAAAATTATTTTGTTGATCCTATCTTTTTAAAAACAGAAGGAAATATAAAACTTGGAGATGCTCGTGGGAAAATTGTACTACTAAAAAGATATAGTGGCAGTAATGAATCTGGAGGATATAATAATTTTTATTGGCCAGATAATGAGACGTTTACCACAACTGTAAACAAAAATGTAAATGTAACAGTACAAGATAAATATAAAGTGAGTTATGATGAGAAAGTAAAATCTATTAAAGATACAATCAATGAAACGATGAACAATAGCGAGGATTTAAATCATCTATATATTAATTTTACAAGCTTGTCTTCGGGTGGTACAGCATGGAATAGTCCATATTATTATGCGTCTTATATAAATCCCGAGATCGCGGCATATATTAAACAAGAGAATCCAAAAAGAGTTGGTTGGGTTATCCAAGATTATATTAGTGATAAGTGGTCACCGATTCTCTATCAAGAAGTTATAAGAACTAATAAGTCGCTTTAATTTTTATCATAATTTCATAGAAACAATATAACTCTATTAAAAGTCTTGTGGAATTCCCATAAGACTTTTTAGTATTTGATAGTATGAGAATCAAGTTCTTCGAATATAATTATAAGATTAATAAAAAAATGTCGATAAATGTCGATTGTTGTTGTAATATAAAACAAGTAAAATATAATATATAGATGGAGTGATTTTGTTGTCTTTTATTAAAAATAGTAAAATTGGAACGAAATTAAATGTGTTAGTCATTATATCGAGTTTGGCTTGTATCATGTTATCTTCACTCGGGTTTTTAGGGCTTCAAAAAGGTGAAAATGCATCTTCTAGTATGTATGAAGAAAGACTATTACCAATTGAATGGATAGGAATTGTAGAATCAAATTTTTACCATGTTAATATGAATTTTATGGAGATTATGATATCGAAAGATGAAAAAAGAATGAAAGAACTCATAATAGAAATGGATAAGACTAGAAAAGAAAATGATGAGCTGTTAAAACAATTTGAAACTAGAATTAGTTCTCATAAAGAAAAAGATTTGTATAATGCGTTTCAAAGTCAATTTAAAGATTTAAGAGTACAAATGAAAAAAGCACAAGATTTGGGACTGACTAATAATGAAGAAGCCTATAGCTATTATTTAAAAGAAATTGACCCTAATATGGAAAAAACAATTCAGTCTATTCGTGAACTTATTTTATATAATAATAATGCTGCTGAACAGCTACAAAAAGAGAATGTTAATAGTGTGAAAAATACAATCATAACATTTGTAATTATTTCATTTGTTGGAATCATAATAATCATTTTTATTGGTTTTATAACAAAAAATGCTATAAAAAAACCAATTGTATTATTACAAAAAGATATGGAACGAGTATCTGCTGGAGATTTAACAATTCGAACTTCTTATAAATCCGAGAACGAATTAGGCCATATTGTACAGTCCTTTAATAGTATGTTAGATAACTTGCAACAATTAGTCGGTCAGGTGAAGGTTACGGCGAAAGAAGTGATTGTTTCAACTGAAAATATGCTACAAGAGACGAAAACGGCAGCACATATATCAAACGAGGTTGTTCGAACTACTTCTGAAATAAATAAAGAAATAGAGGGACAAGTGACTAGTATTCAAGAAAGTTCAACTTCAATGGAAGAAATTGCAACTGGTGTTCAAACAGTAGCTGAATCTTCAGCGATGGTTGCTGAAGTTGCTGTTGCAACAATAGACCAAGCAAACTCTGGTAGTGAAGTTATAAAACAATCTATTCATCAAATGAATAGCGTGAATGAAGTTGTCGAAGAAACTTCTAAGGTCATTGATAGACTTGTTACGCGTACACAACAAATTGAAGAAGCGTTAGATGTTATTACTAATATTGCGGAACAAACGAATTTACTTGCTTTAAATGCTGCAATTGAGGCAGCACGTGCTGGAGAAAATGGAAAAGGATTTGCAGTAGTTGCAGCTGAAGTAAGAGGTCTAGCTGAGAAATCTAAAACATCTGTAAATGATATAAATAATTTAATACGTTTTATACATCAAGATACAGAGGATACAGTTCATGTAATGAAAAAAGGTCAACAACAGGCTAGTGGTGGTAAAGAAGCAGCGCATAAGGCAGAACTCGCATTTTCATCTATTATGCAAGATATTAATAGAATAACGACCCAAATTCAAGAAGTGTCTGCTGCCACAGAAGAAATGTCTGCTGGGACAGAAGAAGTAAATGCCTCTTTGTCAATAGTTTCTGAAACTGCAACACAAGTCGCACAAGAAACGAATCGAACGGTACAATCAATTCAAGCACAAGCCACATTGATTCAAGAAATAACGACGAAATCTAATGAAATGAAAAAGAAAGTCGAAAATTTAGAAATGCTAATTTCACAATTCATTATTGAAGAATAAGTCTATTAACATTTATCCCGCTATTTGCCGGGCAGTAAGACCCCTACCTCAAAATTCAGCGGAAGCAAAGAAGTTAGGTAGGGGCCTGCTGCCCGTAAAAGCCCGATTGGTGAAGACTGATTAAAGTTTCACTTTATCATTAGTATAAACTTTAAGATACTCAACATAGTGCTGTGTTGTATAATTTGAAAAAGGACCTTCATAGGTTCTTTTTTTGTAAATGGTGTGAACGATACTTTTCATTATGAAAAAATCAAACTTTTAAATCGGGTTAATTTCAAGTGGAAAATGGATATAATTAACCTTGCGAAAAAGCAACTGGTCCTAAGTGATCAGTTGCTTTTTATTTTTAAAGTGGATGAGCAAAAAAACGCGAAAGTGGTTGGTCCGCTTTTTACAAACATCTATTATGATAAGAGAAGAAAGGTAGTATGTTATCAGCGTTTTAAAGAGGAAGGTTTTTATGTAAGTTCTTTAATTAAAATAGATGGGTCTTAGAGAGGTGAAAAGACAATGAGTTTTGCAATTTCACTAGTCGTTATTATTGTAATTGTATCGCTATTTGGGACTGTACTAGTTGCAAGAAACGTGGAGGAGAATTACGGCAAGTCTACAAAAAGAAATGTGAAAAACTTATCTGCAATCTATATTCTTCTTCTTTTTGTTCTACTGGTTGGGGTAACATGGTATGTGGTAATGATTTGATAGTTTGTGAAAGAACTGAAATGAGAGTATGAAGTTGGAATTTCAGAAGCTATCGAGTAATCAGAAAGAGAACTATTTTGGATATATCCATTTACGGATAAGAAAATGTGACTAATTAATACTATTTTTACGGTGAATACTGTTAGTAAAAAATGAGGATAGTTCGTTTTGAAAGGAGGGAACTAGATGGAATGGAAACCAAATCGTGCAGATAAGACACCTGTATATAAACAAATTGCTGATTATATTGAAAGAGGCATTTCTTCAGGTGAATTTCCTTCTGATAGTAAGTTACCTTCTGAGCGTATATTGGCAAAGGGATTACAGGTGAACCGGAGTACAATAGTAGCTGCGTATGAAGAATTAAAATCACTTGGAGTAGTAGAACGGCAAAAGGGAAGCGGAACACGGGTCAATACAGACATATGGGGTGTCTCACATAAACGAATACCGAACTGGGGTAGGTACGTGGAGGACGGATCATTCTTACCTAACGTACCACTCGTTCAACAAATTCGAACGGAAACACAAAAAGATGATTTAATTAATTTAGCAAGTGGTGAACTGTCACCAGAATTAATTCCAAGTGATAGATTTCGAACAATTTTGTCGGAGAAAACATTTATGGAAAACCTCGGTTATGACCATCCACTTGGAAATGAGATGTTGAGAAAAACAATTTCAGCACATGTTCAGCAATATAAACAAATTGAAGCAGATTCAAGCTCTATTCTTATTACGTCTGGAGCACAACAGGCGCTTAATCTTATCGTTCAATGTTTATTAAAACCTGGCGATGCGATCGCGATTGAAGATCCTTCGTATTGTTTTTCGCTTCCAATGTTTAAATCGGCCGGTTTAAACATATTTCATTTACCTGTTGATGAGCATGGAATGAATCCAGATGACTTAATCGATTTGCACAAAAAGCATCGCATTCGGATGGTATTTTTGAATCCAGATTATCAGAATCCAACGGGTACTGTACTTTCATTAGCGAGACGTAAAAAGATTTTAGAACTGTCTTCTGAGTTCGGTATACCAATTGTAGAAGATGATCCGTATAGTTTAATTTCTTTTAATGGAGAAGTGAATCCGACATTAAAATCAATGGATCAAAATGGAAATGTTCTTTATATAAGTTCATTATCAAAAATTGTTGCATCAGGATTACGTATTGGATGGATAATTGGTCCTATACGAGTAATTGAGCGTTTAGCAGATGCAAAGCAACAAGTTGATTTTGGCCATAGTGTATTTACGCAGTGGGTAGCAAATCAATTTTTAGAATCAAAGGATTTTCATACACATATTACGATACTTCGTGGACAATTAAAGCAAAGAAGAGATGAATTAATTACAGAGCTTGAAGGAACATTGGGAGACCGAGTTGAATGTTTCGTGCCAGAGGGTGGAATACATGTATGGTGTAAAGTGAAAGGAAAGTTTGATGAATATCACTTATTAGGTGAATCTATACGGAATGGTGTCGCATTTGTTCCGGGCAGTGTTTTAGGTTCGAAAAATGAATATATACGATTTACGTTTGGTAGAGCGAATATAGAACAAATTCAACTTGGAATTAAACGGTTTGCTTACACGCTAAATGAGATTTCATAATATGGATGTGTGATAGTGAAATGAGGGAAATAAATGAAGTACGTGACGCTTTTACTTCAAGTAGGCGTGCTATATGTATTTAGCTTAGTGGGTATGTGGATTCAGGAAATATTCCATCTATCAATACCGGGAAGTTTAATAGGGATGTTAATACTGTTCCTGTTTCTTTTCACTCGCGTTCTACCGTTAAAGTGGTTTGAGTTAGGTGCGGAAAAGTTAATCGTATTTTTACCGTTATTTTTAATCCCTTCGACAACAGGGCTCATGGAATACGGATCTTTTCTTTTAAGTAAGGGGAGTATTATATTCCTTTTAGTAGTTGCAAGTACTATAGTAACTTTAATTGTTTCAGGTTATATAAGTCAATTATTAGTAACATCAAAAAAATAAAATCGACAAGGTGCACGATTCAAATGGTCTTAATTATTATTACTGTAGCAATTTATTTCTTGGCGACAAATCTATATAAAAAATTTACGTTTGCATTTACGTTACCGGTGTTAACAGTTACGGCAATTATGATTTGTTTATTTTTGATTTTTGGTATTTCTCATCATGAGTATAGGGAAAATGGTGGAGACATTCTTTCAAGCTTATTGAGCCCTGCAATTGTAGCATTAGCCATACCTCTATTTAAAGAGCGAAAGATACTGATGAAAAATTTTTTATCGATACTTATCGGAGTAGTGATAGGTATAGTGGCTGTAACGAGCATGAATGTAGTGATTGGCGGAATTTTAAATATAGATAAGGAACTTATATTAACTACTTTACCACAGTTAGCAACGATGCCTATTGCCCTTTCATTAGCGGATCAAATTGGTGGTATTCCATCTATGACTTCTAGTTTTGTAGTTGTTGCAGGGATAACAGGTGCTATTGTCGGACCGACAGTACTTAAGTTTTTCAGTATAACAAGTACGATTGGAAAAGGAGTTGGAATGGGCTGTGCATCACATATTATCGGTGTGAGTCGTTTAGTGAAGGAAGGCGAGAAAGAAGCGACTATCGGTTCGGTAACGATGATTGTAACTGGAATACTCATTAGTATACTAATACCGTATGGAACGAAATTTATTTTTTAAATGTAATGGAGATGATAACAATGACAACATGGTTTATAGTTACATTATTTGTTTTTGGAGCTATTAAAGTATTAGTTTCTAGTATGCCCACTTCTGTTGTAGAATCAATTATTAGTAAATTTGAGTTGCATCAAAAACTTGAGGCGGAAAATACTTCTATATCAATAGATGGAAAAAATATAGAGGGAGAAATGAAACTACAAGTTATTCATGAATTTAATGAAGCTTTGTTTTTAGATAAACATTATTTCCCGCCGCACGGAGAAGGGACACCAATAGTCATTGATACGAAGAAAGGGAATAAAGAGATTAGGTTTTCTCTATATAGCTATGAGGAACATATTGATGTCATTAAGCAATATAAGAAGAAAGTCGTTGCCTATCGTTTACGCTCTAAAAGCCTACAAACACTGGCACCATTAGCAATAATGGAAGAGTATGCTTAAGAAGGGACCTATAATGGTCTCTTTATTTTTTTATCCAATTATATATGTTCCAAATAAAAGAATGGAAAATCATATAACCAAATAAAGAATATGTATGGTTCCAATTCGTACTGTGTATAAATAAACCTAAACTTTCAGCAATCTGTTCAAAAAGGCTAGCACAAATACCAATTGAAATAATAAATAGAATTCTAGAAACTTTAGATAATTTTTTTGAAATGTGTATAAAGATAACTGTTAAAATCGGCAGTACGAATAATGTAAAAGCTATATTAACCGAAAATGTGGATGAGAAGGGTCTAGCTGGAAAGGAATATATTTGTTTATGAACAAAAAAAGCATCTAAACAAGTTCCAATAATAGCAGAGAGAAAGATTGTAACTACTAATGCTAGAAACTCATTCTTCTTCTCGGAGGAGGACATTTTTCTTTGCGAGAATTGCGAGTTCAATTTTTTCGAGTGTTTTGCAGTAGTCTTCTGTAATTTGTCCATTTATATTTTCCTCCTTATCAACTAAATAATGTACAACTTGCCAATCGGTAAACCAATCTTCACTGTCAACTTCCTCATGCTTCATATCTCGCCATGCATAGATGAGTGCAGGGCTGTATATGCGATAAGCGTCATTTCGTAACTGGCATTTTTTTATTCGGCGCTTATAAAACTCACGGGAAAAAGATTCATTTACACTTGAAAATAAATGGGGCCAGTAATCTTTCCTTGATCCCGTGTGTGGATGGTGTTGGGCCCAGCTTATTATTTGAGATAAAACATGTGTATCTCGAAATAATAATGAATATAATCTTTTTCCAATTAATATTCGTTCATGTAAGGAAGTGAAATGTTTCATTGTATCACCAAATAGTAACACTTTTTGTTTCTTATCATTTTCGTAGAATGGGAAAAGGATATGATTAAACTGAAAGAAATCAAAGAGTTTAAATCCAATACTATTGAGTACGGTCTTTTTAAATTGTACATTTTGAATCACTCTTTTTTCTAAGTAGTTTTGTTCATTAATAATAGTTGCAATGGCTAATGTTTTTTTGTTGCCTGTTTTCCAAAAATCGTTCCACATCGTTTCCATAAATGTAGAAACATTTAGGTGAGGGAGAAGGTGAAATAACTTTTGTGATTTCTTTACACTTTGTTCGTAAAGTAAAAATTGAGGGTATACATCTTGGAAAATAAGCCAATTCCCTCTTTCTAAAAAAGAAAAAAATATGAATTGATCTTTCTCTGATAAGATTCTCGTATATAAATCGCCCTTTAAATCAGTCATATTCCAACCGCCGTTACGTGATACCATATGTCCAAGCAGTGCCCAATGTATTTCTGGATATTGAATGTAAAATTGGTAGTATGCGCGTGTTCTTGTAACATTATTTTTATTTAGCTGTTCTGTTTGTATTTTTATTTTGTTGATGATGAGTTGCTCTTCTTTCGTTAATTTATACAAGGTATCAGAAGGAATAAGCTTGCTTTTTTGTTTCAATTCATTTTTTACATCGAATAGGGAGAGGGGCAGTGCTTTGGAAGGTCCGTTATATGTATGATTTGAATTGCTTTGGTCCATTCCGTTACCTCCCTTTTTCATAAATTTAAACATGATTATTGGCTATGAATCATTCTATTTATCCCGCTATTTGCCGGGTAGTAAGATCCCCACCTCAAAATTCAGCGGAAGCAAAGATGTTCGGTGGGGGATCAACTGCCCGTAAAAGCCCGATTGGTGAGGGCTGATAATTAGTGGGGGATGAACAATATCCCCACTGATTAAAGTTTCACTTTATTTTATTACGAGTATAAGAAATAAATGAGCGGTGTTTTTTTACAAGGAATTTATTTATCATGCAAACAGTATAAAAAATCTTACTGTTGTGAGGTGAAATGAAAAACAGAAACGTTGTTTAATAGTTTCTGTTTTTTTATTTTGTCAATTAAATGTAACAAACGACGATTATGATTTGAATCAATTGAAAATAATTCAATAAATACTATTTAAATTGAGATGTTTCGTAGGAGGAAAAGGAATGTTAAATAAAATAATTTTAATTACTGGTGGTACAGGTTCGTGGGGGCATGAACTTATAAAACAACTATTAGAAAAATCACCGAAAGAAATTAGAATTTTTTCAAGAAATGAAACGGTTCAGTTTGAAATGCAGCAACAGTTTATAAATGATGAAAGGTTAAAATTTATTATTGGAGATATTCGTGATAAAGATCAACTAGTCTATGCTTGCCAAGGTGTACATTATATATTTCATCTTGCAGCTTTAAAACACGTTCCAGTATGTGAGTATTATCCTTATGAAGCTATAAAAACCAACATACATGGTACGCAAAATGTAATTGAAGCCTCTATACAGATGCGAGTTGAAAAAGTTATATATGTTTCAACGGATAAAGCAGCTGATCCATCAAATACGTATGGGATGACAAAAGCAATTGGTGAAAAATTAATGGTTCATGCGAATATACAAACGAAGAAAACAAAATTCATTTGTGTTCGTGGTGGAAATGTTTTAGGGACGAGTGGAAGTGTAGTACCGCTTTTTAAACAACAAATTAAAAAATCTTCACAAGTAGGGATTACCGATGCGAATATGACTAGATTTTTCTTAACAGTTGAAGATGCTGTTGGATTGTTATTTAAAGCCGTATATCAAGGTAGAGGCGGGGAAATCTTTGTTATGAAAATGCCGGCATGTAAAATAACAGATTTAGCAGAAGTGTTAATTGAAGATTCGGAAAAAAGGAACGTTAAGGTAAAAGAGGTAGGGATAAGACCAGGTGAAAAATTAAGTGAAATGCTTTTATCTGAGGTAGAGAGTAAAACAAGTATAAGTTTTGATCAAAATTATTTTGTGGTACTACCGACCATTCCTATAGAAGGACTTCAAGAATATTATTCTAGCTATCCGCTAGTGGATGTGAAGAGTTTTAGTTCTCAACAAGACTTACTTGCAAAACATGAGGTGAAACAAATGCTATTAAAAGGAGGATTTTTGCGATGAAAAAAAATGCGAGCCTTTTAATAACTGGTGCAAATGGTTTTACAGGACGCCATGCTTGCCAATATTTTTTAGAGCAGGGCTTTCATGTAATTCCTATGTTTCAAAATCGTGCACATAGAGAAAAAATTAGAAATGGTATTACTTGTAATTTAACTAATAAGAGCGAAGTAATAAAGGTAATGAAACAAATAAAGCCAGACTACGTATTGCATTTAGCAGGAAGGAATTCGGTCATAGAATCTTGGACATCTGCTCTTGAATATATAGAGATTAACGTAATAGGAACGTTATATTTATTAGAAGCAATTAAGCAAGAAGCATCGCATTGTAGAACATTAGTTATAGGATCTGCTTTGCAAGCAGATAGTATGGACGAAATGAAAATTTCAAATCCATATAGTTTAAGTAAAACGATGCAAGTCATTATTGCAGAGGCTTGGGGAGAATTAATGGATTCAAATATTATCATTGCAAAGCCTTCAAATTTAATTGGTCCAGGGGTATCGAATGGCATTTGTTCGATTCTCGCAAAGAAAATGATAGATATAGAATCAGGTAGAAGTAAAGCTATTATTGAAGTAAACAGTTTGAAAGATAGTAGAGATTTTCTAGATGTACGTGATGCGGTTAAAGCGTATCATGTGTTATTACGAGATGGAATAAATGGAAAACAATATAACATCGGATCAGGAGTAAAACGATCTTTATTAGATGTACTAGAACAATATAAAGAATTAACACAGCTAAATTTTTTTATAGAGGAAACAGAGAAAAGTGGGAGCGACTCAAATGAGAGTTTAGTAATAGAGGAAATAAAAAGGTTAGGTTGGATCCCAGAAATTGAATTTCATCAATCATTAAAAGATGTACTTGAGTATGCGAAGTGTAGTGACATCTGCATGCAATGAAAAACAAAAAAGGGTGTAAGAAATATATGAATGGTTATGAAGTAATAGATAATCAAAATACGCTATTTCTTTCAATTGTTGATACGCTGGACTGGAAAGATGAAGAAGCGCATGTATTGCGTCTTTATGAGGCAATACATAAATATCAAGCGTATGTAGAAGAAAAAAGGGTTAATCGAATAAAGTCAGCATTAGAGACCGAAACTAGGTATGTGATTCAAATCTTTGCTCAATATGAGTGTAGTGAGTATGGAAATGATTTTTATGAACTCATTAAAGATCTTTTACAAGATATAGAGGTGGAGTTAAAGATTTATATAAAAAATAATAAGTTTATTTACATTTAAAAGGTAAATATAAAGCTAGATTTTTAATAATAAAGGTGGGTATAAGTTATGAGCAAAACGATTCTTTTTACTGGGGGCGGTACAGCCGGACACGTTATGATTAATATTGTATTAATTCCTAAATTTATAGAGCAAGGATGGAGAGTCGAGTATATTGGATCCAAAAATGGAATTGAAAAATCATTAGTGAAAAATGTTAAATACAATAGTGTTTCAACGGGCAAGCTTAGGAGATATTGGGATTGGGAGAATTTTAAAGATCCTTTTAAAATTATAAGCGGTTGTTTACAAAGTTATAAATTAATTAAGAAAACAAAGCCTGACGTTATCTTTTCAGCAGGAGGATTTGTTTCAGTTCCTGTAGCTATAGGAGCATGGTTAAATCGTGTGCCTATAATTATACGTGAACCAGATAGCACATTAGGACTTGCCAATAAAATAGCATTACCTTTTGCTACAAAGCTATGCACAACATTTCCTCAGACAGGAGAAAATGTAAGTAATGAGAAGAAGGTTTATGTAGGACCGATTGTAAGGGAAGAAATTGAGAAGGGTAACGTATTAAGAGGAAGAAGATATTGTGAATTTCAACAAGATAAACCAGTGTTATTAATTATGGGTGGGAGTCAAGGTGCTAAATGGATAAATGATATGGTAAGGAAATGTTTAGATACAATACTATTAAACTTTAATATTATTCATATATGTGGTAAAGGGAAGGTAGACCCATCTATTGGCATGGAGGGGTATATGCAATTTGAATATATAGGAGACGAGTTGCCGCATATACTAAATATGGCAAGTGTTGTAGTTTCCAGAGCGGGTTCTACTGCTATTTCTGAATTGTTATTTTTGAAGAAACCGATGTTGCTTATCCCGTTAACTAACAGTTCCAGTAGGGGAGATCAAGGTTTAAATGCTGAATATTTTTCACGGCAAGGATATGCGGAAGTAATACTCCAAGACAGAGTAAATACGAATACATTTATACATGCAGTAAATAAGTTGTATACAAATCAGGAGAAATATATTCAAAACATGAATGAATATAAAAAAACAAATGATGAGGGGATTCATCAATTAGTAGATATAATAAATGATGTGGTGAAGTAATAGAAATGTAAATGGAAAAACAAAAGGAAAGAAGGTATCTTCTTTCCTTTTTACTATATTTGTTCAAATTTATTGTTAGTTATTCCAATTAGCTATGTAATATGGGTGAATGCCGTTTTCTAATAGCTCAGTAAATGCATCAATATGAATAGGCTTACTGTAATAATAACCTTGAATAAACTGACATTTATTTTTTTGAAGGAAATTTACGTGCTCTTTTGTTTCTACACCTTCAGCAATGACAGACATTCCTAGTGTATTTGCTAATGTGATGATTGTTTTAATAATTTCCATTCCATCATCACATGTTTCAGACATTGTAATAAATTCTCTCGGAATTTTTAATGTATCAATTGGATATAAAGGTAAGTAGGCTAGCGAAGAATAACCTGTACCAAAGTCGTCGATTGAAATGTGAATCCCTAGACTTTTTAGTGTACGCAGTTTTATCAATGTTTCTCGTTCATCCATCATTGCAATTCGCTCTGTTAATTCAAGATCAAGAGAGCTTGCTGGTAAACCTGTATTTGTTAAAGTAGAAGAAATAGACCTTACAAAATCCTCTTGTTCAAATTCTTTAGCAGATAAATTTACACCTATTTTTAAATGTGAATATCCGAGTCCGTGCCAACGTTTCATTTGCTTACAAGCCTGCTCTAATGTCCATTTTCCTATTGAAATAATTTGTAGTGTTTCTTCTGCAATCGGAATAAACTCGTATGGAGAAATAATACCTAATTCAGGATGATTCCACCTAATTAAAGCTTCTGCACCGATGATTTTATTAGATTCACTATCAACTTGAGGTTGATACAAAAGGAACAATTCTTCATTTTGTAGTGCGTTTGGTAAATCTTTTTCTAATCGTAATCGTCTTTCAATTTTTTTAGCGATTACATCGTCATAAATAGAGAGAGAGTTAAGCTCTTTTGCTTTTGCATCATACATTGCAACATTGGCGTTTTTCAGGAGTGTAGCGGTATCGATTCCGGAATGTGGATAAATAGCGATGCCGATACTCAGTGATAAAGTTAATTTATGCTCATGTATGATAAATGATTTTTTCATGCATTCAAATAATTGGTTACATAATTGGAATAAGTAATCTTCGTCAGTATAGTTTTCAATTATGATTGTAAATTCATCGCCACCGATTCTTGAAAGATGAGTATGTGATGGAAGACATGATTGGAATCGCTTTGCTACTTCTTCTAATATGTAATCTCCTGACGAATGTCCAAGTGTATCGTTAATTGCTTTAAAGCGATCTAAATCTAAATATAATAATGCAAACTCGCTTCCTGCTATTTTAGCATTTTTTATAACTCTCTTTAATTTTTTATGAAAAAAGGCACGGTTCCCAATTTTCGTTACTGTGTCATGGAATGCTAAATATTTAATTTCTTCTTGCTGTTTTTTTAGTGCAGTAATATCTTTCACCATAATATAGCTTCCTGAAATTTGTCCGTCTATTATAATAGGAATGATTGTAACGTATAAAAAATAAGTAAAGCCATCTTTATATTGAGAACTAAGTTGTAAGGATGCCGATTCTTGTTGTTTCACTTTCTCTAATGCCAATGCTAGCTTATGCTTATCTTCATCTAAAATAATCGAAAAACAAGTTTCACCTAGTAACTCATCCGTTGGTGCACCAAGTAGTACACTCCCAGCCTTATTTACATTTAAGAATATTCCATTTAAATCAATGGTGAAAATAGGGTCAGGATGATATTCATATAATGATTTAAACTTTTGTTGTTCTTGAGAAAGAGCCTCTGATTTATGAACTAAATCAGACGTCCGTAAAGTAACTTTTTCTTCTAGTTGGGCATTAAATGCCTGCAAACGTTTTGTTAAGGAATTGTTTTGCATACGTACGATAGAATGACGAATGAGTACGAAAATAAAAGTAATACAATTTCCTGTAATGAGAGTTGAAGATGATGTTTGTTCTTTTAATGTAAACCCGATTAGTATTGCAACAGCAAGATAGGGAAATACAACTAAAGCTTTTTTTCCTATTATAGGGTTTACAATGAAATAATTTTTATGGCTATTATGATCTTCTGGAATAGAGCCAGCTATTGCAATAAGTAATATAGGTATTCTATATAAAAGACGTAATAATGTTATCGTTTCAGTTGATAAGTGGTTATTTAAGTAAAAATAAATATAGTTAAAAGTTGCAGAACTTATTAATACAAAAATAAAGATATAAATTTTCCGTTTGGATTTAAAAATTGTTGGACGGAAAAAGAGACTAACACCTAGCAGCAGAAATAATAAATCTGCAATTGGGTATAAAAATGAAAGGAAAACATCTCCTAGTGAAAGAGAGAATATATTTAAACTTGGTTGGTTAAATAAATACCATTCTAATGTAAATATGGAAGTAAGCACTATGCATATATCACAAATAAAGAACGCTTTTTCCCATTTATTGCATTCCTTTAAAATTTTATAGCAGAAAGCGATAAGACAGAAAAATAGAAAAAACATGTAAAATACATCAGAAACAGTAAAACGATGTATTGGAATTTCGAAGAAGCTATCCTGATATGTATATACTATTTTCCCTAATAAAAAACTACCAATTGCTATTGTAATACATATCCAAAACGGATTTGAACTGACTTTTTTAGAATATATAGAGTAAATCAGTGATACAAATGTAATGGCTTCAACGATAAGTGAAGCGAAGCGTACATCTGAATTTGAAAAATGAGTAGGGAACAGATAGAAAAACATAAAATAGATTGAATAGCATATTAATGTTCCAATTAATATACATAATTGTAAATTTTTATTTAATTTCAATGAAATCACCTTCTTTAATTATGTACTATGTTCGTTATATCTATACATAATAATATTATTTAAGAATTGTATCAGATTTCCTTATAAAAATCATGTTTATAAGGAAAGTGTTAAATAGTGTAAGTATTCTTAAAGTTAAAAAAACATTGTGGTTGATAGTATAGACTGTATCAAGATTTTAAATAGAAATTGTATATTTAGTCATCCTTTGAATTGTAAAGTTTTTTTAGTGATTTGTAAGTGGAGATGCAAAATTGCATATAAAATGATGAGGGTTTTTTAGGCGAGATTTTTATTTTAAATCTGAAAATTAACATTTGTGAAAATATAGGGAAAGGATATAGAATAAGAACGTGTATTCTTACAGAGTGGATAGTATTGCCACTAAATAGGGAGGTTTTTTTATGATATATCGAATTAAAGATGCAGAAATATACTATGAAATTGTGGGAGAGGGTAAACCGGTCATTATCATACATGGCTGCGCCCCTGATCATAGGTTAATGATGAAATGTATGGAATCAGTATTTCAGAAATATGAAGGTTATAAGCGAATATATATTGATTTACCTGGTATGGGGAAATCGAACGCTCCAAATTGGATAAATAGTTCAGATCGTATAGTAGAAGTGCTTATCACATTTATTGAGGAAATCATTTCTACTGAAAAATTTTTATTGGTAGGAGAATCATATGGAGGCTATTTAGCCAAAGGTATACTTACAAAGATGTTTGAGAGAGTTAGCGGATTACTATTAGTATGTCCTGTTGTTGTAGCGGAGCCAGAAAAAAGGATTCTTCCAGATAAACAGGTAATTGTACAAGATGAGGAATTTTTAAATACGCTTACTTCCACGGAAAGAGAGAAATTTTGTGAGTTAGCTGTAATAGCAAATGAATATACATATACGCGATTTAAAGAAGAAATTAAGCCTGGGTTAGATGTTGCTAATTATGAATTTATTGAAAGGTTGCAAAAGAATTACTCTCTTACTATGGATTTTCAGCGTGAAAAATATGAAAAGCCCGTTCTTTTACTGACTGGAAGACAAGATATATCAGTAGGTTATCAAAATATTATAGAAATTATTGAAGAATATCCCAGGGCAACATTAGCAGTGTTAGATATGGCAGGGCATAATTTGCAAATTGAGCAGCCTGAATTATTTGAGAGTTTAGTAGGAGAATGGATTAGACGAACAAATCAGCACATTTTATAAAGTATTTTAGTATTACACTTAAGTGTTGAAATGGGATAAATGAACGTGATGTATTAACTAATAAACAATTTTAAGGAGAAATTATGAGCACATATATTTATATGGTTAGACATGGTGAATCACCAAAACTAGAAGGAAATGAAAGAATGCGCGGGTTAACTGAGAAGGGACGTATGGATGCCCGTAGAGTAACTGACATATTAAAAGCGGAGAAAATTGATACTTTTATTTCCAGTCCCTATAATCGGGCTATGTTAACGATAGAGGAGTCAGCTAATTTCCATGAAAAAGAAATAGTAGTATATGAAAATCTTAAAGAGTGTATGTTTTCAAGTGAGGGTCAGGTTATATCAGACAAAGAGGTGTATCCACTTGTACAGAAGATGTTCTCTAATCCGGACTTTTCACGAACGGAAGGAGAGTCATATGCAGATTGCCAGAGAAGAGTAGTGAAAGTATTAAAAGAAATCTTAATAGATTTTCAAGGACGCAAAATTGTAATTGGTACACATGGGCTTGTCATGACATTAATGATGAACTATTTTGATAAACAATATGGTTTTGAATTTTTAATGAATACGTCAAAACCGGATATATATAAGATGGAGTTTAAAGAAGAACAATTAATGAATGTAGAGAGATTATGGAAAGCGGAATAAAATTAGTTGCATGGATTTTGTTGTAAAAGTTACTTTTATAGCAAAGTCTTTTTTTGAATAGAAAGCATCTTTATCAACTATTTTTAGAATGTTAAATCAATAAGTAATTATTCAGTATTTGAATAAATTATGGGGGAATTGGTTTAGGGAAACAATTTTAAATGTGTCAAAACTCCAAACGTTGGATTTATATTCAATAGGAGAAAAAGATGTAGAATTTTGTCTTACAGTCCCCGTTTACTTTTCATTTCATTACATATAGGCTTTGTGGTGTAAGGGGGACATCACCTTTACGCAAAATCTATAAGGAGGTCATTGTAATGAAACAGATTAAAAAGTTTGCGGGAGTTGCTTTAGCGGGGACGATTGGATTAAGTGGACTACTGTTTTTAGAACCAAGTGTAAGCGTTGCGGAAGCACAGCAAGTGAAAGTGGAAAATTTCAATACAATTGATGTAACGATGGATCTAAATGAATTGTATGTATTAAGTGGCAGAAGTATTGATATTCTTTCTGGAGATAAAGAAGCAATTCAGTTAAATAAATACACAATTAGTTTTAATAAACCTGGGAAGTATGTGATTAAAGTAAATGGTTGTATTTATGATGATGTATATACTTTTATTGTGAATGAGTAGTATTATATATTCTTAAATTGCGAGATAAAAACAGAAACACCCTATTTGCGGCGGGAGTCGTAAATAGGGTGAATTTATTTGCATTAAGCAGTACTTTAAATATGTTCACTAATTTTCTTTTTGTTATGTAAAGTATGTAAAAGTGTTTGAAACATCTTAAATGATTGCTGAAAGATTGGACTTTGAATAAAGGTGTACAGAAAAGTTACGATGAAAACAGGACCGCCTAGCATAAATCCAACAACTAGTACAATACATTCTACTATGATTCTAGCACGGCTAATAGAAAGTCCTGTTTTGTCGGAAATAGTAAGCATGAATCCATCACGAGGGCCAGCGCCAATCCCAGCTGCAACGTACATCCCTCCCCCGATACCTGTAATGGCAATACCAGAAAATAAAATGAGTAAGTTTATCCATAAATAATTACTAGCGTCTGGAAGCATGTTTGATTGTAAGAAAAAGTCCATAATGGGACCGATAAGTAGTGCATTCAAAAATGTACCGACATTTATATATTTTCGATCTACTAGTAAAGATATTAGAACGAGACATAACCCACATATGACACTCCACGTACCAATGGTCCATCCAAACTTTTGGTAGAGAGCCATATTTAAAACTTCCCAAGGGTGCAAGCCTAGAAATTTAACTTTGACCGCAAGAGCATTTCCAAGGCCAAAGAAAATTAATCCTAAGAAAAAAAGAAAATAGCGAAAGAGAGTTAGCCTCATCTTTAAAACCTCCCATATTTTATAATTATGTATGTTACCTGTTACGGTTTTAATGTACAAATATTATGTCTTTTTATCATTCGTTTAAAAATGTTAACAATGTAAATGAAATATGTATCTTCACAGTCAAAAAAGTTAAAATATTTCGTTTTAAGGATTATAATGGAGAGAGAAACGTAAAAGGGAGTGAATGAACTTGAAACAAGAACTTATTGAAAGATTTACGAGATATGTAAAAATTGATACGCAATCAAATGAAGAAAGCCATACAGTACCAACAACACCAGGACAAATTGAGTTTGGTAAGTTATTAGTGGAAGAGCTAAAAGAAATTGGGTTAACAGAATTAATGATGGATGATAATGGCTATGTAATGGCAACACTTCCAGCTAATACGGACAAGGATGTTCCTGTAATCGGATTTTTAGCTCATTTAGATACGGCAACAGACTTTACAGGGAAAAACGTCAAGCCACAAATTCATGAAAATTTTGATGGTAATGCAATTACGTTAAATGAAGAGCTAAATGTTGTGTTAACACCAGAGCAGTTCCCGGAATTACCATCATATAAAGGGCATACCATTATTACAACTGATGGTACAACACTTCTAGGAGCAGATGATAAAGCTGGTCTTACAGAAATTATGGTTGCAATGAACCATTTAATACATAATCCGCAAATTAAGCACGGGAAAATAAGAGTAGCATTTACACCGGATGAAGAAATTGGTCGTGGGCCAGCGCATTTTGATGTAGAAGCGTTTGGTGCATCATTCGCTTATACGATGGATGGAGGTCCATTAGGTGGTTTAGAGTATGAAAGTTTTAATGCTGCAGGTGCTAAGTTAACGTTTAACGGAACGAATACACATCCTGGAACAGCGAAAAATAAAATGCGCAATGCAACTAAACTGGCTATGGAGTTTAATGGGCATTTACCAGTAGAAGAGGCGCCAGAATATACAGAAGGCTATGAAGGATTCTATCATTTACTTTCTTTAAATGGTGATGTTGAGCAAAGTAAAGCGTATTATATTGTTCGAGACTTTGATCGTGAAAATTTTGAGGCACGTAAAAATAACGTTAAAAATATTGTGAAGAATATGCAAGAAAAGTATGGTGAAGATGCAGTCGTCTTAGAAATGAATGATCAATACTATAACATGCTTGAAAAAATTGAACCGGTAAGAGAAATTGTTGATATTGCATATGAAGCAATGAAAAGTTTAGACATTGAACCAAATATTCATCCGATTCGCGGAGGCACAGATGGATCACAATTATCATATATGGGATTACCGACGCCGAATATTTTCACTGGTGGTGAAAACTATCACGGTAAATTTGAGTATGTTTCGGTAGATAATATGGAAAAAGCCGTTCAAGTTATTGTAGAAATTGCAAGACGTTTTGAGGAGCAAGCTTAAAAAAGAACCAAGTAGTACGAATGTGCTACTTGGTTCTTTTAATATAGTACTCGCCATAAATAAAAAGTCGCATAAGACTCCCAATTAGCCCAGTTTGCCGCGAAATCTTTTATTTCATTTTTAGTCGGTTTATTTTCGGAACCTGTTATAAATTTAATTGCATTATGCAGACCAACATCATCAATTGGAAAAGCTGAAGGAAATCTTAAACAACGCATTAAAACATAGTTGGCAGTCCATGGGCCTATACCATGGATAGCGGTTAATTGTTTCTCAGCAACCTTTACATCTTGTGTTTGCAGTAAATCCTCTTTTGATAGTTTTCCCTCTGTGATAAGCTTCGCAATACCGATTAAATATTCACATTTTCTAGTCGTCATTTTTAATTGTTGGAGATCTTCTACATGTAGATTTGCAATTGTTTCAGGTGATGGGAATATCCAATGCTTTCTACCGTCCCATTCTACATAACTTCCAAATTGCTCAACTAATCTTCTTTTTAGCGTATAAGCATATGTTAGGTTAATTTGTTGACCGATAATTCCCCAGGAAAGTGCCTCAAATAAGTCTGGAATACCTAAAGTACGAAGGCCATAATATTGTTCAATTGGTCCTTGAAGGAGTAAATCATGTTTAGCTAATGTATAAAAGGGGGCTAAATCAGTAGTTAAATCAAACCATTCTTTTACATAGTTAGCTACAGCTTCACGTATCGATTTTTCAGATGTGAATGATTCTTCTAAACAAAGTATTTGAATATTGCCATCTGTATTCACACTAATTTCAACTAAAGGATTTATATCTTGAACAGGGATAACTTTATAAATTTTGTTATCTTCAATATGGAACATACATTCATTGTTAGAACGTGATAGATAACGTAAATTTTCTTGGAAACAAAATTCTTTTGGAACTGCTATAGATAATGCGCTATTATATTCTGCTGTCATATGAATTCCACCTGCAACTTTTCTAATGTAAGCAATTTTTTCTTCATTTCTAATCCACCCCTAAATCCGGTTAGTTTCCCATTCTTCCCAATAACGCGGTGACAAGGAATGGTAATAAGAAGAGGGTTAGCAGCAATAGCAGAAGCAACGGCGCGCACAGCTTTAGGTTTTTGAATTCTTTCAGCAATTTCTGTATAAGAATAGGTCTTTCCATAAGGAATTTCACGTACCGCATTCCAAACAGATGATTGAAAATTAGTTCCATAAGCATCGATAGGGAATGTAAAAGTTTCTCGCTTGCTTTCTAAATATTCGATAATTTCTTTCGTATATATTTGCAAGTAATCTGGACTATGGATCAATATATGTTGGGGCAGTTTTTTTCTAGCCCATATATTTAATTCTTCAAAGTTTTCGTCTTGTGATCCAATGAAACATAGTCCATTTTCAGTTGCAGCAATATGAAATCGCCAATTTTTATGTGTAAGTAGCGTCCAATATATATAATTATTTTTGTAGGAATTCATTATCGTATCCCTCTTTCATTTCGTTCTTTTTTCGATATTCAGTAGGAGTAAATCCGGTTTTCTTTTTAAATAAAGTTGCGAAATACTCTGGGTTTTCTATCCCGACAGCAGTACTAATTTCTTTAATAGATTGATTTGTGTGTAAAAGGTATTCGGTTGCTTTAAGAACCCTGAATTGTTGTATATATTCTATAGGAGTTAGCCCTATTATTCTTTTGAAAGTACGCTGTAAATGAAAAGGGCTACCATGACACATTTCCGCAAGCATGTCGAGAGTTAAGGATTCGTCATAATGCTTTTCGATATAGTCTTTAATTTGTTCTACCCACTCTTCATTAGGTAAAGTGATCCCGTTTGGCTTACAACGTTTGCACGGGCGAAAGTTTTCACTTAATGCTTGTTCTGCATGATGAAAAATTCGTACATTGTTTCTATTCGGTATTCTTGATTTGCATGATGGCCTGCAAAAGATTCCAGTTGATTTCACAGCATAAAAGAATTTGCTATCATAGGAAGAATCATTATGAATAATTGCATGCCAATACTCACTCGTTAATGTTAACCCTTCATTGTGCAAAAACATCACCTCTGAAAGTAGTATAACCTGAATAAAGTGCGTATGTACGTATTTACAAATGTAAGAGCAAGATTACAAAGATGAACATATGATTGTTTTTCTATTTTGTGATAGCATGAACTTTGAAAGTGAACATCAAGAGGAGGACTATAAGTGAAGTTAATTTCATGGAATGTAAATGGTTTACGTGCAGTTATTGCAAAGGGTGGATTTTTAGAATATCTCGAAGAATCTAATGCAGATATATTTTGTCTGCAAGAGATTAAATTGCAAAGTGGCCAAATTGATTTAAATCTAGAGGGATATTATACATACTGGAATTACGCTGTGAAAAAAGGGTATTCGGGAACGGCTATTTTTACAAAAAAAGAACCGCTTTCTGTTACATACGGCTTAGAAATTGAAGAGCATGATCAAGAAGGGCGACTTATTACATTAGAATTCGAAGATTTTTACATGATCACGTTATATACACCAAATTCAAAACGTGGATTAGAACGATTAGATTACAGAATGAAATGGGAAGATGATTTCAGATCCTATATCAAACGATTAGATGAGAAAAAACCAGTTATTTTTTGTGGAGACCTAAATGTTGCTCATAAAGAAATCGATTTGAAAAATCCAAAAAGTAATCGTAAAAACCCTGGATTCTCCGATGAGGAACGAGAGAAATTTACATGTATTTTAGAAGAAGGATTTATTGATACGTATCGTTACCTTTATTCTGATCAAGAAGGTGCATACTCGTGGTGGTCGTATCGTATGGGCGCGAGAGCGAAAAATATCGGATGGCGTTTAGATTATTTTGTTGTTTCGGAAAGAATGAAAGACCAAATAACAGAAGCGAAAATTAATAGTGAAGTAATGGGATCAGACCATTGTCCAGTTGAATTACATATAAATTTCTAAAAAAAGAAGTATCTCCCTAAAATCAGGCGGATACTTCTTTTTTTAATTCAGTTTGTTAAAATTTTTCAAATCATTCTTGAAATAATTTCATATTAAATATATACTTAGTAACGATAATCATTATCAGTAGAAACGGTTATCAAGTGGTGAAGGTGTAAAAGAATTATAGTCTAGGGGAAGTGAACGTGAATGAGTTCTGGATAAAATTATTAATCTAATGAAATATATATTTGAGACAAGGTTCATATAGTTAAATTTTATTGAGAATATAGTTTGAAAATTCGAGAGGAGACATATAAAGATGAACAAGAAATTATTTACTTTAGGGATGGTTACAGTTTTAAGTGTAGGTTTAGCGGCATGTAATAGTGCGGATAAAACTTCAGGCGAGCAAAAACAACAGACAAAAGCTACGGAAACGAAAAAAGATGAAAAACGAAAAATTACATATTTAGGTAAAGAATATACAGTGCCAGCAAAAGTAGATAAAATTGCGACAGCTAGTTTAGAGTCAATGGAAGATGCGGCGGTACTTGGAATTAAACCAGTTGGTGCCATTACTGTAGGTGGTAAATTACCAAAATACCTTGAAAAAGAGTTAGAAGGTGCGAAATCTGTTGGTGAGAAAATGCAACCAAATTTCGAAACATTACTACAATTAAAACCAGATGTTATTACATCGAGTACGAAATTCCCAGCAGAAACAGCTGAAAAGTTTACGAAAGTAGCTCCTACATTCCCGGTATCACACGTTTCAACAAATTGGGAAGATAACTTAAAGTTAATGGGAGAATTAACTGGTAAAAAAGATAAAGCAGAAAAAATTATTAAAGACTACAATTCGGACGCTGAAAAAGCAAAAGCAAAACTAGGAGATAAGTTAAAAGATAAAAAAGTACTTGTCATTAGATTAAGAGCAAACGAATTATTCTTATATCCAGATGGAGTATACTTCAACCCTGTAATTTATAAAGATCTTGGACTAACTGCTCCAGAACAATTGAAAACTGTAAAAGCACAAGAGAAAATTTCATTTGAAAAACTTGCTGAACTTAACCCAGATTATATTTTCTTACAATATGAGGCAAGTGAAAATAAAAACCCGAAAGTGTTAGAAGAAATTGAAAGTAATCCAATTTGGCAAAGTATGAATGCTGCGAAGGAAAAGAAAGTATTTGTAAATGTTGTAGATCCAATGGCACAAGGTGGTACTGCTTGGAGTAAAACAGCATTCTTAAAAGAAGCAGTGAAAAATTTATCTAAATAATACAATAAGTAAGGTGCGTTGAATGATATGCAGAAAACAAATGCAGTACCAGTAACCATATTATGTATAGCACCCATACTCATCTTATTTACAGTTATACTTTCGATTTTGTATGGGGCGAAAAGTATTGATGCTGAAACAGTGTGGAATGCATTATTTCATTTTGATTCAAGCGATGTAAATCATAATATTATTATTACTTCACGTTTACCAAGGGTAGTTGCAGCTCTTTTAGTCGGAGCATTTCTAGCCATATCAGGAGCACTTATGCAGGGGATGACAAGAAACTATCTTGCATCCCCTTCTATTATGGGTGTGACGGATGGCGCTGCCTTTGTTATTACACTTTGTATGATCTTTCTTCCGGGAATGTCATCAATTGGTATGGTTTTATGTTCAATGATTGGTTCTGCACTAGGAGCCGGTATCGTGTTTGGTTTTGGTTCGCTCCTTCAAAATGGCTTATCACCAGTTAGGTTAGCGATTATAGGGACAGTTATTGGAACATTTTTAAGCAGTGTATCGGCTGCAATGGCTTCATATTTTCAAATTTCTCAAAATGTTAGTTTTTGGTTTAATGCAAAATTAGATCAAGTAGATCCTAATATCATTAAAATCACGATACCGTTTGGGATAATTGGAATAATTTTAGCGCTGTTAATATCAAAATCTATTACCATTCTTTCATTAGGCGAAGAGGTTTCTATTAATTTAGGGCAGCGTACAAAACTAGTTAAAGCGATGGCAATTTTATCAGTTATCTTTTTAACAGGAACAGCAGTTGCTTTAGTGGGGAAAGTTGGTTTTGTAGGTTTAATTATTCCGCACATTACTCGCTTTATAATTGGGGTAGATTATAAGTGGATTTTGCCATGTGCAGGCGTTATTGGTGGCGTTTTCTTAGCGTTATGTGATGTTTTAAGTAGATTTGTAAATTATCCATTTGAAACGCCAATTGGAGTCGTAACATCTTTAATTGGAATTCCTTTCTTCCTTTATTTAATTCGTACAAGAGGAGGAGAGAGACATGCTTAAAAGTTCAAGTCAACGTTTTGGAATGACGATGGGGATTATTGTATTTTTAATACTATGTGCCATTTACATTAGTTTAACGAATGGTACGTTTGATATTACGATTACAGATGTATTTAAAACACTTTTTAGAATTGATCCAGTACCAGAACATGATTTAGTTATTTTTGAGTTTCGCCTTCCGCGTATTGTAATTGCTGGATTAGTAGGATTAGGCCTTGGTGTTGCGGGTGCCGTTATTCAAGGGATTACAAGAAATGGATTGGCAGACCCAGGTATTTTAGGCGTAAACGCCGGAGCAGGAACAGCCATCGTTATTTTTATGTTTTTCTTTCAAGGGCAACTAAAGAGCACAGATTGGATTTCTATAATGATGATGCCTATGTTTGGTTTAATAGGTGGATTAGGTGCAGCGCTAATCATTTATTTGTTTTCTTGGAAAAACGGTAAGTTAGATTCGCAACGACTGTTATTAACAGGGATTGCAATCGGTTCAGGGTTTGGAGCATTCTCTATGTATTTATCACTCAAAATGAAGTCAACCGATTTCGAGATGGCTGCAGTGTGGGTGTCTGGAAGTATATATAGTGCAAACTGGAAGTATATTGTGGCTATGTTACCATGGCTTATTATCTTAATTCCGCTTATACAAAAGAAAGCTTATTTATTAGATTTATTTCAATTGGAAGAAACGAGTATTACAAGTTTAGGTGTTTCAGTAGAAAGAGAGAAATCGATTTTACTGTTAAGCAGTATCGGACTTGTGAGCGCATGTGTTGCTGTTTCAGGGAGTATCGGTTTTATTGGACTAATGGCACCGCATATAGCGAAAAGACTTGTCGGTATTCAACATAAGTATATAATTCCTACGTGCGGCGTAATAGGAATGTTTCTTGTAATTGCTTCAGACTTTATTGCGAAAACAGTTTTCACACCTGTAGAGCTACCAGTTGGAATCGTTATTTCTATTGTCGGTGTACCGTATTTCTTATATTTACTTTATAAGGCGAAAGCGTAAGAGGAGGAATAAAAGTGAGTATTTTAAGTGCAAAAAATTTAGAAACAAGTTATGAAAAGCTTACAGTGTTTCGCGATTTAAATGTGGAAATACAAGAAGGAAAAGTAACGACAATTATAGGTCCAAACGGTTGCGGTAAATCGACATTGTTAAAAACAATGGGAAGAATTTTAAAACAAAAAAGCGGAAAAGTATATTTGCAAGGGCAAGATTTACATACAATTCCAACGAAAGAAATTGCGAAGCAGTTAGCTTTACTCCCGCAAACGCCAATTGCACCAGGTGAACTTAAAGTGGAAGAATTAATTTCTTATGGACGCTATCCACATCGAAATAACGTAAATAAGTTAACGACAAAAGATAAAGAAATGATTGATTGGGCATTAGATATAACGAAAACTTCTGAATTTCGGACGAGACAAATTGCAAATTTATCGGGCGGTCAAAGACAAAAGGTATGG
This sequence comes from Bacillus sp. AFS012607, assembly GCF_002558005.1. NCBI lineage: Bacteria > Bacillati > Bacillota > Bacilli > Caryophanales > Bacillaceae > Bacillus > Bacillus sp. AFS012607. The sequence continues at coordinate 23,307 of NZ_NTVM01000012.1, read as the reverse complement.
CTAGCGATGGCATTAGCACAAGAGACAGAAGTGTTGCTATTAGATGAGCCAACTACATACCTTGATATGTCTCATCAATTAGATGTATTACAAATTGTGGAGAAGTTAAATAAAGAACATAATTGTACGGTTGTTATGGTATTACATGATATTAATCATGCAGCAAGGTTTTCAGATGAAATTATTGCAATGAAGGAAGGAGAAATTGTTATAACTGGTAGCCCAGAAGAAATCATTACAAATGAAGTGTTAAAAGAAGTATTTCATATTGATGCGCGTGTCATGATTGATCCGTATAACGGGGCTCCTGTTTGTTTCGGTTATGATAGCGTTGTATCTCAAGAAGAAAAAATCGAAATATATGTAACAAGTTAAAAAGGGGGGGATAGAGTGAATACTACAGTTGAAAAACAGCAGATTATAACATCTAATACAGAGCAGTGGAAAATGTATTCAAAATTAAAAGGTAAAGAATATCAAATTCATATTTCAAAGCCGAGGCAACCAGCACCGGATTCAGGATATCCTGTCATTTACGTATTAGATGGCAATGCCTTTTTTCAAACATTTCATGAAGCAGTTAAAATACAATCAGTAAGAGCGGAAAAAACCGGTGTTTCACCAGCTGTTATAGTAGGAGTGGGTTATCCAATTGAAGGCGCATTTTCAGGGGAAGAAAGATGCTATGATTTTACGCCTAGCGTAATTTCAAAAGATGCTCCTTTAAAACCAGATGGTAAACCGTGGCCTAAAACAGGAGGAGCACATAATTTCTTTACTTTTATTGAAGAAGAACTGAAACCACAAATTGAAAAGAATTTTGAGATTGATAAAGGTAAGCAAACGTTATTTGGGCATTCTTTAGGTGGACTATTTGCTCTCCATATACTATTTACAAACTTAAATGCTTTTCAAAATTATTTTATTAGTAGTCCATCTATATGGTGGAATAATAAATCTGTACTTGAAAAAGAAGAGAACCTTATACATGAATTAAACAATGCTAAGTTTGAAACAGGAGTGTTCCTTACAGTTGGGTCACTAGAACGAGAGCATATGGTTGTAGGTGCAAATGAATTATCAGAGCGCCTTCTCCAAGTAAACCACGATAAACTTAAATTTAAGTTTTATGAAGCTGAAGGAGAGAATCATGCATCTGTTGTGCCGACGTCTTTAAGTAAAGGATTGAGATTTATTAGTTACGTATAGGAAAAAAGGTAAGCAATTGCTTACCTTTTTTCCTTATTGTTTAAAGGCAACGTATCCATCAATTAAAAAACTAGTGAAAAAGCGAGTCATTTGAGTAAAGCCACATTCCTCGATAATAGTTAATAAATTAGCTTCGGAAATAGGAAATATTTCTGTTTCAAAAGAATTTTCAAATCGGTCCCAATCTTCTAATGGAATTTGATTTTGCATCATATGATTGCGCCAAGCATGTAATTGTGTAGAAAACATACTTGTATGGGGCACACCATTTATTGAAGCGAGAAAGAATGGCGCACCAGGCTTTAGGCGATTACTAATATCATTAATAAGTTCTTTTTTCTCCTTATTAGTTGGAATGAAGTGCAGGACGAGCATACAGGTGGCAGCGTCAAATAACTGATTTGGTAATAATGTATGGATAGTTCCATGTACAAGATGAACATGGTTTTGTATGCCTTCGTTTTTAATTCTTTTTTTAGCTAACTGTAGCATGCTTTCAGATGGATCGACCCCTGTAAAAGATAAGTTGTTATTTTGTTTGCCTATTGAGAGAATTTCTTGTCCGCCACCAGCACCTATAACTAGTAAATTTGGATTCATGTTTTTTATAGGGAGTGTAGTAAATAAAAAATGGTTCATCATTTCATATAGGTGGTAGTAGCCTGGGATTTTACATGGAATTCTTTGTTCATATGAATTTACGGTAGTATCATTCCAATTCATTTTTAACCTCCTAAGTATGTGTTTTATAGGTTTATTATGAAATGAAATTATGAAGGGGAACAATCCCGTAAATCTGGGGGGGAAGAGGATGCATGAAAAAACAATGAAAGAAATTAAAATGGTAGCGAATCATATAAGTTCTATAAGATCATTTCAAGAGTCATTTCTCCACTTGATACGTAAAGTTATTGATTTTGACGCCGCTTGTTTTACAACTATAGACCCAATTTCTTTTTTATCTACTGGGGCATTTACCGATGAGAGTGTTGAAAAGATTCATCCACAATTGTTTATGAATGAATTTTTAGAAGATGATTTTAATAAATTTAAATGTTTAACAGAACACTCTCCTCATGTTGCTTCTCTAAGTATGGCGACAAATGGTGAACAAAAGAAAAGCTCTAGATACCGAAATATTTTAAAACCAGCAAGTTTTGGAGATGAATTAAGGGGCGTTTGTATGAGTAAGGGGAAATGTTATGGCCATCTTAGTTTATTTCGAGGAAGTATAAGTCCCGCTTTTCATATCGATGATTGTAAGTACTTAGCAACGATAGTCCCAATCGCTGGAGAGGCTTTAAAGAAGACAGTTTCTATACCTTTTTCAGAAGAGAAGGTGATAGGCACAGGTACGATTATAGTAAGTGAGGATTTTAGTGTATTATATTGGAATCAAGGTGGCAGCGAGTGGCTTTCAAATCTTAGAAAGCATGAACAGTTAAATATAAAAGAAATACCAAGGCCAATACGTGCGGTTTGTTCGAAAGTAAAGGCTAACGAGTATAATGTAGGGTGTATGAATAGAGAAGAAAACGTTTGTCTACCTTTAGCCTATGGCCATTTTTTAATCATTCGGGCTAGTAAGTTAGAACGTACAAGTAGTTTTCAAGGTGGTTATATTGTTCTATTCGAAAGAGCAAGACCGGAAGAGATTTTTCCACTTATTATGGAAGCTTATAGTTTTACAATACGTGAGAAGCAAGTAATACGTAAAATTCTTACAGGTATGTCGACAAAGGAATTAGCCCAAGAACTTTGTATATCTATATACACGGTACAAGATCATTTAAAATCCATTTTTGAAAAGACTGGGGTAAGTAGCAGAAATGAACTTGTGTGGGAAGTATTTTCGAAGTTTTGCTTTGATGCCAATGAATGAAAATAAAACAACTCTACAAAGATCACATGAAGTACGGTGGATGAGTTGTAGGATTGGACTTAAAAAGGTTATGGATGAAACGTTCCATAACCTTTTTTGATATGTAGAATTGTCCTTTTTGAACGTTTTGTTTCAACTTTTCGTCTAAAGAGACAAAAAGTTGTCACAATTCGGTCACAATTAGCATAAACATAAAATAGACGAAATGAACTTATTTCCAAAAAAGCTTAGTTCATTCCAATCATGATTCGTAGAGCTGCAAAAGCATGGATTAAAAGTTCACTATATTTTCAAGGAGGTAGATCGTATGAAAACTATTCTTGCTATCGCTGGGCTTATTTGGGTTTTATCACATGGAATTCCAATTTATGAGGGAGAACAAATTCGCAGTGCTCTGAATAAAAATTTTAATGAATATCATGTTATTGATCGGCAAGATAATGTTGTGACAGTTCGTGTAAATGACTGTTTTCATACGGTAACCGTGGAAGGAACTTCAGTAGTGAATGATGAAAAAGTATGTGATCAGCAATAATTATATATAGAAGGAAAAAAGTCTCAATTTATACACGTATAAATTGAGACTTTTGTATTTATGGATGAATAATAAGAGGGGATGGATAATCCCCTCTTATTATTTTTTTGAAAAAAGGAAAGGGTATCATGATAATTGAGGCTGAGAAGCTAATAAGTTGTTAAGAATAGGCATAAAGTGTAAATATACTCTTATGGGGTATCATGCGTAGATATTTAATGCTATAATTGGTATACTCATAAAAACAATTGTTTTATTGGATGAAGAGAAACTTTAAGAAGGTGATAATATGGATCATAAAGAGAATGAAGCAGTAACACATAGATCAGAAAAAGAAAAAGAACAGATTATAAATAGATTAAAGAGAATTGAAGGACAGGTTCGCGGTATTCAAAATATGATTGAAAATGATCGTTATTGCGTGGATATTTTAGTGCAAATTTCAGCGATTAATGCAGCGATGAAAAAAGTAGGAATGGGCGTTCTCAAAAATCATACGAGTCATTGTGTTTCAGGAGCTATTAAAAATGGAAATGGTGACGAAGCAATTGAAGAATTAATGACAGTATTTGAACGTTTTTCAAAAGCGTAAAAACAAGCTAGTATTTAACTGGCTTGTTTTTTTGTTTACCCTTATATTGGATTTTGGTGTATTGTAGTGAAAAAGTGTGTGTAAAATAAACTTTTAGAAAATAATTGAAAAATCATGATATAAAACCATTGATTACCTTAGGGGGGTATGGTAAGATATAATTGTGATTAACAAACAATGAATAAACAAGAGGAGGATTTTAAATGGAACAGTTAACATTACAAGTTGAAGGTATGTCTTGTGGACATTGTGTAAATGCTATCGAAAGCAGTGTGAAAGAGCTAAACGGTGTTGAACAAGTGAAGGTTCAATTAGCAGAAGGAACTGTTGAAGTTACTATCGATTCGTCTGCTGTAACATTAAAAGATATCGTTGCTGTAATCGAAGATCAAGGATACGATGTTCAATAATTATTTTTAGATATGGAGATAAATCGTACTTTAAATGAAGTACGATTTATTTTGCTAATAATTATACCTCATAAGGGTATATAGAGGTGAGAGACATGAATGAAAAAAAAGAGGCCAATCTTCAAATATCAGGAATGACATGTGCGGCATGTGCAAATAGAATTGAAAAAGGTCTAAAAAAAGTAGAAGGTGTTCATGAGGCAAATGTAAATTTTGCGCTTGAAAAAACAAAAATAATGTACGATCCAACTAAAACAAATCCGCAACAATTTAAAGAAAAAGTTGAATCGTTAGGATATGGAATTGTAAGTGATAAAGCTGAATTTACTGTTTCAGGAATGACATGTGCAGCATGTGCAAATAGAGTTGAAAAGCGTTTAAATAAGTTAGATGGTGTGAACAAGGCGACAGTAAATTTTGCTTTAGAATCAGCCACAGTAGACTTTAATCCTGATGAAGTTAATGTAAATGAAATGAAGAGCGTGATTACGAAGCTAGGATATAAATTAGAAGTGAAACCAGATGATCAAGATGCATCAACTGATCATCGATTACAAGAAATTGAGCGACAAAAGAAGAAGTTTATTATTTCGTTTATTTTATCTTTCCCATTATTGTGGGCAATGGTTAGTCATTTCTCATTTACTTCGTTTATTTATTTACCAGATATGTTAATGAACCCTTGGGTGCAACTAACACTTGCAACTCCTGTTCAATTTATCATTGGTGGACAGTTTTATGTTGGGGCTTATAAAGCGTTACGCAATAAAAGTGCTAATATGGATGTTCTCGTGGCGCTTGGAACGTCGGCCGCCTATTTCTATAGTGTATATTTAAGTATTCAATCTATTGGTTCTTCGGAACATATGACAGATTTATATTTTGAAACGAGTGCGGTACTTATTACATTAATTATTTTAGGTAAATTATTTGAAGCGAAAGCAAAAGGGCGCTCATCAGAAGCGATTAAAAAATTGATGGGTTTACAAGCGAAGACAGCTACAGTTGTGCGAGATGGAACAGAAATAAAAATTTTGATTGAAGAAGTAGTAGCTGGTGATATCGTCTATGTAAAGCCTGGTGAAAAAATCCCAGTAGATGGGGAAATTGTAGAAGGAAAGTCAGCGATAGATGAATCGATGTTAACAGGCGAAAGTATTCCGGTTGATAAAACAATTGGAGATGGAGTAATCGGTTCTACAATAAATAAAAATGGGTTTTTAAAAGTGAAAGCCACTAAGGTAGGCAGAGATACTGCATTAGCTCAAATTATTAAAGTAGTAGAAGAGGCTCAAGGTTCAAAAGCTCCTATTCAAAGGGTAGCAGATCAAATTTCAGGTATTTTCGTACCAGTTGTAGTTGTGATTGCAATTATCACATTTGCAGTGTGGATGCTATTTGTTACACCTGGTGATTTTGGCGGAGCACTTGAGAAAATGATTGCCGTACTTGTTATCGCTTGTCCGTGTGCATTAGGGCTTGCAACGCCTACATCTATTATGGCAGGATCAGGAAGATCGGCTGAGTATGGTATTTTATTTAAGGGCGGGGAGCATTTAGAAGCAACACACCGATTAGATACAGTTATTCTAGATAAAACAGGTACTGTGACAAACGGGAAGCCGGTGTTAACAGATGTAATTGTAGCAGATGGATTCCGTGAAGAAGAAATACTACGTTTAGTAGGGGCAGCAGAAAGAAATTCTGAACATCCACTTGCAGAAGCGATTGTAGAAGGAATTAAAGAAAAGAAAATTGATATCCCAAGTTCAGAAACGTTTGAAGCGATTCCAGGATTCGGTATCGAATCAGTTGTAGAAGGAAAACAATTATTAATTGGCACACGTCGATTAATGAAGGAATTCAATATTGATATTGAAGAAGTTTCTAAATCAATGGAAGCGCTAGAACGAGAAGGAAAAACAGCAATGCTTATTGCAATCGATAAAGAATATGCCGGTATAGTTGCCGTTGCAGATACTGTGAAAGATACTTCAAAAGCAGCTATCGCAAGACTGAAAAAAATGGGTCTAGACGTTGTGATGATTACAGGAGATAATACACAAACTGCTCAGGCGATTGCAAAGCAAGTTGGTATTGATCACGTAATTGCAGAAGTATTGCCAGAAGGAAAAGCAGAAGAAGTGAAAAAACTCCAAGCACAAGGTAAGAAAGTAGCAATGGTTGGAGATGGAATAAATGATGCTCCTGCTCTTGCTACGGCGGATATCGGTATGGCAATTGGAACAGGAACGGATGTAGCGATGGAAGCGGCAGATATTACGTTAATCCGTGGGGATTTAAATAGTATTGCTGATGCGATCTTTATGAGTAAAATGACGATAAGAAATATTAAACAAAATTTATTCTGGGCATTAGCTTATAACGCGTTAGGAATTCCAATCGCGGCATTAGGCTTCTTAGCACCTTGGGTTGCTGGAGCAGCGATGGCATTTAGTTCTGTATCCGTTGTATTAAATGCATTAAGATTACAAAGAGTTAAATTAAATTCTTAAAAAGCTACATTAAAGTAATTGAATAGAATTAAAAAACAATACTTTGAATAAGTATTGTTTTTTTGTTCGTATAGAAATTAAAACGATATAATAAAGAAGAAATATGGAATCGTATGTAGTAGAAAAGTTAAGAGGTAGTTTGGTAAGGAGACTTATATATGTTAAAAGATATTATAGTTAGAACATTTCAGAAAGAAGATTTAGAGCAAGTATTACAATTGTTCTATGAGACAGTTCATACGGTTAATGCAAAAGATTATAATGAGTTACAGCTACAGGCGTGGGCACCAAATCGACTAGATAGAGAAAGCTGGTTAAAGTCTTTAGAGAAGAATATTAGTTATGTAGCGGATCATAACGGTGTGATATTGGGATTTGGGGATTATAACGATGATCATTACGTAGATCGTTTATTTACACATAAAGATTATCAAGGGAAAAGAGTCGCTTCATACATACTACAGATGTTAGAAAAAGAAGCAGTGAAATTGGGGCATAGGGAGATATATACAGAGGCGAGCATTACCGCAAAACCTTTTTTTAAAAGTAAAGGTTTTATTTGCATAAAAGAACAAAAGAAACAGCATAATGGTCAGATTTTTATTAATTATGTTATGAAAAAAATATCCTTCTCATAAATGAGAAGGATATTTTTCATTATTTTACAGCTTCTTTTAGTTCTTTACCAGCTTTGAAAGCAGGTACTTTAGAAGCTGCGATTTGCATTTCTTCACCAGTTTGTGGGTTACGGCCTGTACGAGCAGCTCTTTCGCGAACTTCGAATGTACCGAATCCGATAAGTTGTACTTTTTCACCAGCAGCTAAAGTGTTAGTGATTGATTCTACTACAGTTTGTACAACTACAGTAGCTTCTTTTTGAGAAATCTCAGCATTTTGTGCTACGTTTTTAATTAATTCTGTTTTGTTCATGTTTTTCACCTCATATGTAAATAATGCTATTTAAGTTGTTATTATAACGTATAAAACATTCGAGAACAAGTGTACGTACATATATTCGCAAAAAAAATGAAATTTGTAATATTTTTTAGGACACTTTATAGACATTCCATTTAAGCGGATAGAGATTTGTTCTTCATTTCAGTCTTCTCTTGATGAGAAGGTAGTTTCTTATTATAAGATATGAAGTAAGGTAGTGCTACAAATAACATACCCCCTACTAAATTTCCAAAGAAAACAAAAATAAAGTTTGGAAAATATTCAGCCCAAGTGAAATGACCGGCAAAAATCGCAGCTGGGATGACAAACATATTGGCTACAACGTGTTGAAATCCAATCGCAACAAAAGTCATAACTGGGAACCAAATACCGATAATCTTTCCGATAAATTCTTTACTTCCCATACTGAGCCAAACAGCTAAACAAACGAGCCAATTACATCCGATTGCAGAAATAAATGCTTGCAATGGTGTATCTTGTAGTTTCGCTTGAGCGATAGAAATAGTTTTCGCTAAAAAAGCTCCTTCAGTTAAGCCGACGATATGACCGAAAAAATAGGCTACGAATACAGCTCCTATGAAATTGCTAAATGTAACAATAACTAAATTTCGTATGAAATAAAATAAAGTAATTTTCTTTTGGAACCAGGCCATAGAAACTGTCATCATGTTACCAGTAACTAGTTCACCGCCTGCAAGAATAACGAGAATAAGACCAATAGGGAATACAGCAGCGCCTAGAAAACTAGAAAATGATCCCCAATATTTTGGCATTGTCCCAATAACATGATATCTAGTAAATACCCTAATGAGATAAAAGCACCACCAAAAAAACCAAGAATTAGTATAGGGAGCAATGATAAATGACCTTTTTTCCTTCCTGAATTCGCAGCAAGTTTCGTAATTTCTTCTGGTGTAAATACAGACATGAATAACCCCTCCGTAATAAAATGATGGAATGAATAGAAAAAATTCAAAAATCTACGTATTATAAAAATATGTTATGACTTCTGTATAAAATTGTCAAAGTGAATAGAGAGGGAACGACATATTGATAACATTGTTCATGTTGTCACATTAATGTAACAATAAGGATTTAAAGTGTTTCTAGAGGTGAAAACATGAATACGAATCATGTAAAAAAAGAACGAAAAAAATCAATCGTAAAGATATTTATTATTATTTTTATAAGTATATTAATGATACCAGTAAGTTTGTATTATTATGCGACAGAAATAGAACGAAAATTAGTAACAGTTACGTGGAATGAAATAGAAGCTTCTGCAATTCCTAAAGAATTTAATAATAAAAAAATATTACAGTTTTCAGATGTACATTTAGGACCAGAGTTTACACTGAAACAACTTGAACATTTAGTGGAGAAGATGAATGAATTACATCCAGATATAGTAGTTTTTACTGGAGATTTAATAGATAAATTTGGGTCTTATAGTGCGGAAAGAGAAGAAGCGAAGGCTATTTTGCAGAAAATTTACGCTCCCTTAGGGAAATATGCTGTGTTTGGGAATCATGATAGGGGCGGGGGCGGTAGTTTATTTTACAAAAAATATATGGAGGAAGCTGGTTTTTCTGTATTAGTAAATGAAGTGCAGAAAATTAAAGTGGAAAACGGCAAATATATTACAATATCAGGTTTGGATGATTTTCTATTAGGGAAGCCGCAAATAGATTCAACTTTAAAAAACTTGAAACAAAATGATTTCAACATGTTATTAGTACATGAGCCGGATGTTGTAACCAAAATCAATCGTTACCCAGTTGATCTTCAACTGTCAGGACATAGTCACGGAGGACAAGTCCAAATTCCTTTTGTAGGTCCGTTAATTACTACCAAACTAGCTGAGAACTATGTTGAAGGTATGTATGAAGTAGAGGGGAAGAGTAAGCCGTTATATTTATATGTAAATCGTGGCATTGGGACTACTAGGATGCCTGTTAGATTTTGGAGTGTACCTGAACTTTCAATTTTTGTGTTGAAGCAAAATAGTGACTAGAATAGTAGGAGGACTTTTAGAGAAAGTTCTCTTTTTTTAATAGTTAAATACTGAATATTATGTAAGTTTCGTTTAAAGTGTTAAATAAAGAAAGGGGAATTTCTAGGATAGAAACATGGCATAAAGAATTGGAAAGTTTATATAATCAAATAGTTTCATGACGAAGAGATTTTCATCAATATCCAGAGCTAGCGTTTCAAGAAATAGAAACGCCGAGAAAAATAGCTGAAATCTTAAAAAGTTTTCATATTGATGTGAAAACAAATATCGGGAGCAGAGGAGTAATCGGCGTAATTGAAGGTGGAAGACCTGGGAAGACGATAGCGCTACGTGCTGATTTTGATGAACAAGCAATGTTAATTGGTGGTAAATTACTTTTAAGTCTTGTGAATAGTTATGTAAGAGATGAAAAAGAATCTCTTCATCATGTAGAAGTGAAAAAGTAATTTACATAAATAAAAAACAACAATAGGTTATGTAACCTATTGTTGTTTTTTATTATTTTTGCAAGGAAAGATTATCAAAATATGTTCTGTAAGTATTAGAGAATTCAAAGTTGTTTTTTGCATCCCAATTAATAGACCAAGACATTAGGCCGCGGAATGCAGGATAGCCACTCTGATTTGAAAGTTTATACTTTCCTCCGAAAGGAATGCCCTTAATGATATAATCTAAAGCTTTTTTCATTTCAGTTGGAGAAATGTACCCGCCACTTGGAGCGGCCGCTGGAGCTGCAGGAAGTCCAATTATGACTTGATCCGAACGAAGAGCTGGGAAAATGTTATTTGCATTACCACCTACAGGAAAACCATGTAAGAGCATATCCGCCATAGCGACTTCGTAGTCTGCAGTACCTTGATTGTAGTTATTACCGTCCATTCCAATCCCGCTACCAGCATTGTAGTGTTGAACGTGAATGTATGTTAGTTTATCTTTCACTCCATAAATAATTGGTAAATATGCACCCCAGATGCTTCCGTATGCGCTATAACCGCCTTGAACATAAGCTGTTTCAGGAGCCATGCTTAATAGAAAATCTGGACCATAATGATCTGAGATTGTTCGAATAGCTGATATAAGATTTACGATTTGAGGAGTAGTTGGGTTTTTGAAATTAGTGTCATTTCCGTTTAAGTAAATACCCGATTCAAGGTCAATATCTATTCCATCAAAAGCATATTTATCAATCAGAGATTGTATGGAATTAATAAAACGTTGCTTAGCGGCATTGTCAGGGAGTAAAACGACCCCATTTTGTCCACCTATTGAAAGAACTACTTTCTTTCCTTTACTTTTTAAATAAGAAATATCTGATTTGAATTCTGCATCTGTACCATATACAGGGGAAAATTCAACAGTGGAACGATCACCACCAGTTTCACCGAAAGATACATTGATTACATCCCATTTTGGTGAAACGTCTCTTAATTTAATAATGCCAGTACCGTTATCGAAGTTATGCCAGTATCCAACGAGTAATTTTGAACCTAAATTGTTTGCTGCTTGTGTTTGGAGAGGGGATAGCGGTAGTAGTAAGAACATTACTAAAATACAACAAAAAAATTTGAACTTGTTTAACATATTAACACTCCTATACAAAAAGTTGTCTAGATGTATAATCTTGTTTATTTAATGATATCTGAAAATTCTTTCTTTTGTAAGAGGACTATAATTTTCTCAACAATTGTGTATGGGAAAGTATTAAACCTAATGAAATAATTTTTGAAGGAGATTGAATTGCAATTGTTAAATTCAGAATATTTTGATATATTTTAAAGTATAGGACAAAATCTTTCGCACAGTACTCTTACATAAATTTCAAAATTTAGTTTGGAAGGGGATGTACAAGAGTTGGATAAAAATCTTAAGAAAGACCTCAAAATACGCCACATTACAATGATCTCAATTGGTGGCGTAATAGGAGCTGGTTTGTTTGTTGGAAGTGGTGCGGTTGTGCATTCGGCAGGACCTGGTTCTATCGTTTCATATGCATTAGCAGGGCTTCTAGTTATTTTCGTTATGAGAATGCTGGGGGAAATGGCAGCTATTAATCCGACAAGTGGTTCATTTGCAACATATGCAAGAGAAGCAATTGGTCCATGGGCAGGTTATACAATTGGGTGGCTATATTGGTTTTTCTGGGTAATTGTTATTGCAATAGAAGCTACAGCAGGTGCTGGTATTATTCAATACTGGATTCCGGAAATCCCACTCTGGTTATTAAGCTTAATATTAACGATTTTATTAACGTTGACGAATGTTTTCTCGGTGAAATCATTTGGAGAATTTGAATATTGGTTTTCATTTATTAAAGTAATAAGTATTGTTTTGTTCCTTTGCTTAGGTCTTGCTGTTATTTTAGGATTTGTACCAGGAACGGAAGCACCTGGCACTTCGAATTTAGTAGGGCAAGGAGGATTTATGCCAAATGGTATAAGTTCGGTGTTACTTGGAATTACCGTCGTTATATTTTCATTTATGGGATCAGAGATTGTTGCTGTAGCCGCTGGAGAGTCTGCCGAACCTGTAAAAGCAGTAAAAACAGCAACAAATAGTGTGATTTGGCGTATTCTCGTATTTTTCATTGGATCGATCGCTGTAGTTGTTACACTCCTTCCGTGGAATTCAGCGAACATACTAAAAAGCCCATTTGTGGCGGTATTGGAACATATAGGGATACCAGCGGCAGCACAAATTATGAATTTTATCGTTTTAACAGCTGTACTTTCTTGTTTAAATTCGGGTTTATATACGAACTCAAGAATGCTTTTTTCAATGGCAGAAAGAGGAGATGCACCAAAGGCATTTTTGAAATTGAATAGTAGTGGTGTTCCGGTTCGGGCGGTTTTATTTGGAACTTTCTTTGCTTACATTGGAGTTGTTTTTAGTTACATATCTCCAGATAAAGTATTTTTATTTTTAGTGAATGCATCTGGCGGTATTGCATTACTCGTTTATCTCGTTATAGCAATTTCACATTTCAAGATACGTAAAAAAATGGGGAAAGCAGAACAACAAAATTTGAAAGTGAAGATGTGGCTTTTTCCATATGTAACATATGTTACAATTGCTGCGATTATAGCAGTTTTAGTTGCAATGATCGCAATTGAATCTTTACGTTCACAGGCACTATTAACGATACTTGTTACTCTTCTTATAATAATTTCTTATTTTATTTTTAATAGAAATAAAAATAGTACAGTATTGAATTCCGAAAGTAAAAATGAGGAATCTGTTCGATTCTAATTTCTTGTTTTAGAAGAGAGTTACACCCAATCATTGCTATAAAAGAATCATATATAATCATAGAAACAAGTAATTACTATTGTCATAGTGAATATAAACTTTTTTCTTGACTTTTTATACGAAGGCGAGCAGAATGGTAAAAAAGGAAGGGGGGGATGATGTTGGAAGAGTACGTATTAGAGCTGTATAACTTGTTATATACGACAGAATGGCAAGATATTGTTTCGTTTCTAGGAATAGTATTTTGCATGAAAATTGTAATTGTATATATGGAAGAGCAAGGTATGTTCTATTCCTTCTCATCTCCGTTCGATGTGCAGCGCGAGCCGTTGCTAAACTATGCCAATGTGAATTACGAACAATTTCCTTTTGTACTATTCTTTATGATTCGATTTATAACAGCAATTGTAAAGAAGAAGGAAAGTGATGATGAAGAGTGCCACGCAACTTGTAAGGTAGCTAACGTTTTTTAAGCTAAATACAAGGAGGAGATTTATATGTGGTTTCGATTTCTTATGATTGGTTTCTTTTCATTAACAGCAATTTCATTAATGGGATATCAAGTGTCTGAAATTTTTCAAGCATATAGCGATACATTTTTTAACAAAAATTAATCGCGTTGCTATTTGAATAATAAAGCGATAAAATCCTTCTTAAGAAGTTTTATTAAGAAGGATTTTTTTCTTTGTCTTGTCTTGCTGTGTCAAACTATTGTCACATTTACACTGTGAATAATATGTTAAAATAGTGAGGTTATGTATACATACTCGAAGGAAGAGGGAGTGACCATTTTGGTGGATCAATCAACAAATCAGAAAAGCTATGCTCCTATTGTGATAACGCTTTCTGTAATTGTAAATGCGATTATTTTATTTTTGTTCTTTGGACCTGTTGGCTATGAAGGAGAAGTACATTTTGATGTAACAATTTTACCAATGTTAAATGCGATTTTTAATAGCTTTACGTTCGTATTCTTATTAGCAGCTTTATACTCTATTATTAAAAAGAATGTGAAAATGCACCGTGGTTTTATCCTCGCAGCATTTACAACGACGTTGCTATTTTGTTTTTCTTATTTATCGTATCATTACTTGGCGCCAGCAACACATTTTGGCGGAGAAGGGTTCATTAAATATGTGTACTTCATTATTTTAATTACGCATATTATCCTTGCTGCAATTATTGTACCACTTGCATTGTTTGCACTTGTATTTGGTTTTACAAATCAATTAACACGTCACCGTAAAATTGTACGTTGGACGATGCCAATTTGGTTATATGTAAGTTTATCTGGTGTTATTGTTTACTTAATGATCTCACCTTATTATCAATAAAAGTCTCAGCCCTTAGGCTGGGGCTTTTTTGTTAAGCAAATCTTTTTGTGAAATGAAAAAAATATGGTATACAAAAGTATAGTTGCTTTTCATATAGAAGGGATGGTAAAGAAATATGCAAAATTTTGTATTTCGTAATCCAACGAAACTTATTTTCGGTAAAAATCAATTAGAACAGTTAAAAACTGAAATTCCACAGTTTGGTAAGAAGGTTCTTCTCGTATATGGAGGAGGCAGTATTAAAAGAAACGGTATTTATGATAATGTAATTTCTATTTTAAACGATATTAATGTAGAAGTATTTGAATTGACGGGTGTTGAACCGAATCCTCGTGTATCAACTGTAAAGAAAGGGATTCAAATTTGTAAAGATAATGGAGTTGAATTTATTTTAGCAGTTGGTGGAGGAAGTGTAATCGACTGTACGAAAGCGATTGCTGCTGGTAGCAAATATGATGGAGATGTATGGGATATTGTAACGAAAAAAGCATTTGCTAGTGAGGCATTACCATTTGGCACTGTACTTACTCTTGCTGCGACAGGTTCTGAAATGAATGCAGGCTCGGTAATTACAAATTGGGAAACGAATGAAAAGTATGGATGGGGAAGCCCAGTTACATTCCCGCAGTTTTCAATTTTAGATCCAGTTCATACTGCATCTGTACCGAGAGATCAAACGATTTATGGTATGGTAGATATTATGTCACATGTATTAGAACAATATTTCCATCATGGAACGAATACAGAACTACAAGACCGTTATTGTGAATCTGTTTTAAGAACAGTCATTGAAACAGCACCTAAGCTTTTAAGTGATTTAGAAAATTATGAGCATAGGGAAACAATTTTATATTGCGGAACGATGGCGTTAAATGGCATTTTAGCGATGGGAGTAAGAGGTGACTGGGCAACTCATAATATTGAACATGCAGTTTCTGCTGTTCATGATATACCGCATGGAGGTGGGCTTGCGATTTTATTCCCGAACTGGATGAAACATGTTGTAGAGGAAAATGTAAGTCGTTTTAAACAGTTCGCTATTCGTGTATTTGATATAGAAACAGATGGCAAAACAGATAAAGAAGTGGCGTTAGAAGGAATTGAGGCACTGCGTCAATTTTGGACTTCAATTGAAGCACCAGCAACATTAGCTGATTACGGTATTGGAGAAAATGAAATTGATATAATGGCTAATAAAGCGATGGTGTATGGTGAATTTGGTAACTTTAAAAAATTAAATAAAGATGATGTTCTAAGTATATATAAAGCTTCTTTATAAGTGAATTTAGAAAAGAAACCTATTTGATTGTTTGATCGAATAGGTTTCTTTTTTGCTTTTTATAAGCGTTTATGAATGTTTGTGATTATTTTTGATTGTTTATGGTTGATTTTTGTGACCGTTTTCATTATACTGTAATCAAAGAAGAGGTGAATAAAATGTTAACTCCTGAACGTCATCAAATGATATTGCAACTTGTAAAAGAACAGAAAGTTGTAAAATTACAGCAATTAGTTGAAAGAACAGAAAGCTCTGAGTCGACAATTCGCCGTGATTTAGCACAATTGGAAAAGCAAAGGTTATTAAAAAGAGTTCATGGTGGTGCCGCTGTTTTAACAGGAAAAGGGCAAGAACCAACGATGGTTGAAAAATCATCCAAAAACATTCAAATAAAACAACAAATTGCTAATTATGCGGCTAGCGTTGTTGAACAAGGTGATTGTATTTATTTAGATGCAGGGAGTACAACATTTGAAATGATTCCATTTTTAATCAATAAAGATGTTACTGTCGTTACGAATGGACTTATGCATATTGAAGCTTTAGTTGAAAATAATATTCGTGCGTATTTACTAGGCGGAATGATGAAGAGTAGGACGAAAGCTTTAATCGGTGCTATGGCACAGGAAAGTATGCAGAAGTATCGCTTTGATAAATGTTTTTTAGGTGCAAATGGTGTACATGAACAGCTTGGCTTTACAACGCCAGATCCAGAAGAAGCGCTCCTAAAACAAATGGCATTAACATTAGCAAACGAAGGATATTTCTTAATTGATGAAAGTAAGTTTTCAGAAGTTGCGTTTGCGAAAATTGCAAATGTTGAAGATGCAAATATTATTACAAACCATTTAGAAATTGATTTAGAAAAATATAAAAAACAAACCAATGTAATTGAGGCTGATAAACAATGATCTATACAGTTACTTTAAACCCATCTATTGATTATGTAGTGCAAGTTCCTTCTTTTGATTTAGGAACAATAAATCGATCGGAGAAAGATATGAAGTTTCCTGGAGGAAAAGGAATTAATGTTTCTCGTGTTCTTCAGCGTTTAGGTGTTAAAAATATAGCACTTGGATTTACTGGTGGATTTACTGGTCAATTTATTAAAGAGGTATTACAGACGGAAGGTGTAACAACAAACTTCGTCCAAGTAGATGAAGATACTCGCATTAATGTGAAAATAAAAGGGAAAGAAGAAACAGAATTAAATGGCCAAGGTCCTATTGTAACAAAAGAGCAGTTCGAACAGTTAATGAAAAAAATTGAGAGTATGCAACCTGGAGATTGTGTTGTACTCGCTGGGAGTGTACCAGTCTCTATTCCAAGTACCTTTTACGAATCAATTGCTGCGTTTGGAGCTGAAAAAGGTATTCGTGTAGTAGTAGATGCAAGTGGAAGTGCACTGCAACATGTAATTAAAAATAAGCCGTTTTTAATTAAGCCAAACCACCATGAACTTGGTGAGTTGTTTGGAGTGGAGCTTTCAACAGTAGAAGACATTTTACCTTATGGAAGAAAATTAATTGAACAAGGTGTAAAACACGTTATCGTATCGATGGCTGGAGAGGGAGCTTTATTATTTACGGCAGAAGGTATATATGAAGCGACTGTTCCAAAAGGTGTTGTAATTAATTCAGTTGGGGCCGGAGATTCTCTTGTTGCAGGGTTTGTAGGCAAATATGAACAGACAAAAGATATTGAAATGGCATTTCAATACGGCGTTGCAACAGGGAGTGCAACAGCATTTTCAGCTGATTTATGTAAGAAGGAAAAAGTAGAAGAATTATTGTCGCAAGTAATTGTAGCTAAGCGATAGGGGGAAGCAACATATGAAAATTACAGAACTATTAAAAAGGGATACAGTCATTATGGATATGACAGCTTCAAATAAAGAAGCTGTCATAGATGAATTAGTTGAGAAATTAAACGGGGCAAATCGTTTAAATAGTAAAACGGAATTTAAAGAAGCTATTTTAAAGCGGGAGTCCCAAAGTACGACTGGAATAGGGGAAGGTATTGCAATACCTCATGCGAAGACAAAGGCTGTTAAACAACCATCGATTTGTTTTGGTAGAAGTGTAAGCGGTATCAATTATGAGTCGCTTGATGGACAACCGGCACACTTATTCTTTATGATTGCTGCAAGTGAAGGAGCGAATAATACTCATTTAGAAACGTTGTCTCGTTTATCGACATTATTAATGGATGAAGGGTTTCGCAAGCAACTATTAGAAGCGAAGGATGAAAGTGAGCTTCTTCAACTATTTGATGAAAAAGAGAATGAAAAAGAAAAAGAGAATGAAAAAGAAGAAGAGATTGAAGTTGCAAAACCAGAAGGAAATGAACCGTACGTACTTGCTGTTACAGCTTGCCCAACTGGAATCGCTCACACATATATGGCGGCGGATAGCTTAAAAGCAAAAGCGGCAGAGTTAGGAATAGCGATTAAAGTTGAAACGAACGGATCAACAGGTATTAAAAACGGTTTAACGAAAGAGGATATTGAACGTGCAACAGCTATTATTGTTGCGGCAGATAAACAAGTAGAAATGAATCGTTTTGCTGGTAAACATGTCATTCAAGTGCCAGTTGCTGATGGGATTAGAAAAACGGAAAATCTGCTTAAACGAGCTGTCAAACAAGATGCACCAATCTTTAAAGGTGTAAAAGAGGATGGGAAAACAGAAAGTATTGAGAGAGAAAAAGGATTAGGAATTTATAAGCATTTAATGAGCGGTGTAAGTAATATGCTTCCATTCGTTGTTGGTGGCGGGATTTTAATAGCGCTAGCATTTTCGTTTGGTGGTATAAAGGCGGAAGGTCCTTTAGCTGAATTGTTCATGTCAATTGGTGGAGGAAAAACAGGTGCGTTTTTATTCCTTGTACCAATTTTAGCTGGATTTATTGCAAGCTCTATTGCTGATCGTCCTGGTTTTATGCCTGGTGTTGTAGGTGGATTTTTAGCGGCGAATGCGAATGCTGGATTTTTAGGTGGATTAATTGCTGGTTTCTTAGCTGGATATGTTGTTTTAGGGTTAAAAAGATTATTTTCAGGACTACCAGTACAATTAGAAGGAATTAAACCTGTTTTGTTATATCCAGTCTTTGGATTATTGATTACAGGAGTTGTAATGCAAAAAGTAGTAATTCCGCCTGTAGTAGCATTAAATGAAATGTTGACAGGGTGGTTAAATGGTTTAAATGGTACGAATGCTATATTACTAGGTCTTATTTTAGGTGGTATGATGGCAATTGATATGGGTGGTCCAATTAATAAAGCGGCATTTACGTTTGGTATTGCTGCAATAGAAGCACAGAATTTTGGAGTGCACTCAGCAGTTATGGCTGGTGGTATGGTACCGCCACTTGCGATTGCATTCGCAACTACATTCTTTAAATCAAAGTTTACAGAAGCGGAACGTAAATCTGGTTTAACAAATTATATTATGGGAGCATCGTTCATTACAGAAGGTGCGATTCCGTTTGCAGCTGCAGATCCGGTTCGAGTAATCGTAAGTTGTGTTGTTGGTTCAAGTATTGCAGGTGCGTTATCTATGTTATTCCAAATTACATTACCGGCACCGCATGGTGGATTATTTGTAATAGCATTAGTAAATAAACCGTTACTATATATTTTCTCTATATTAATTGGAACGATTGTCTCGGCTATTATGCTAGGTGTTTGGAAAAAGAAAGTTCAATAACAAATGAAAAGAGAGCAGCTTTTAGTAGCTGCTTTCTTTTTATTACAAAAAAATAGGTTAACAATGGAATATTGATGCTTTTTGGTAAAAGATGTAATGAATTTTGGTTTTTTTGTAACAAAAAAGTAACACTGTAATTTTTTCTGGAAAAAGTTCTTGTGCTCGTATGTAAAAAATATATGAAAACCATTGGAGATTGTATTAAAAATACATTTTATTAATATGGAAATTTATGTTACAGCTCATTAATCGTATATTACGAATGCTTTGTAATTGTGTGATTTCTAAAAATTCTAAAAATCTGTTGCTATAATGAAAATACGAAAACAAAGCAAATGGAGGCTATTCATGAAAAAATTATTAAGTATAGCAACAGCAGCAGTTTTTGGTCTTGGGATTTTTGCAGGTTCTGCTAAAGCGGAAACAATTGTAACAACAGACGTATTAAATGTTAGAGAAAACCCAAATGTAGAGTCAAAGCTTGTAGGTAAAGTGTTAAGTGGGAATACACTAGATGTTATAAATACAGAAAATGGATGGACAAAAATTAAGTTAAACGGTAAGGAAGCGTTTGTAAGTGCTGAGTTTACAAGGAGCACATATTATGTAACGGCGGGCGTATTAAATGTTCGTGCTGGAGCGAATACTGATTCTGAAATTTTAGGTAAACTTAATAAAGATGATGTGATTGAAACGACGAATCAAGTTCAAAATGAATGGTTACAATTCGACTACAATGGAAAAGTCGGATATGTTCACGTGCCATTTTTAACAGGAACGGCACCTGTAATTGAAAAGAAAGAAGTTGTAGCTCAAGAAGAAGCGCCGGTTAAAAATAATACAGCAGTTAAGAATAAAGAGTCTGTTAAGAGTAACGATTCTATTAAGAATGTAGAATCAAGTAAACCTGTGGTAAAAGAAAAGCCGGCTGCAAAACCAGTTGCGAAATCTACTGAAAAAAGTGCGCCTACTGGTGGTCGTGAAATTACAGTAGAAGCGACGGCATATACAGCAGATCCGAGTGAGAATGGTTCGTATGGTGGTCGTGTATTAACTGCAATGGGGCATGATTTGACAGCAAATCCAAATATGAAAGTAATTGCTGTTGATCCGAAAGTAATTCCGCTTGGCTCAAAAGTATGGGTAGAAGGATATGGAGAAGCGATTGCTGGAGACACTGGTGGTGCGATTAAAGGAAATCGTATTGATGTATTAGTCGGTTCAGATGGTAGTGCTAATAGCTGGGGGCGCAAATCTGTAAAAGTGAAAGTTATACAATAGGTTATCGATATTAATATAAAAAGCGGTTGCTTGAAATTATGTAAGCAACCGCTTTTTATGGATTATTGAAAGGGATAAATAGTTTTACCTGTAATAATTTTATATGCACTGCAAAATTGTGTTTGTATATATTCTGTATTTTTATTTTCTGGATGTGATGTTGTTTCATGGAGAGTAGAATGAAAAGCCCGTAGTAAACAATTTAGGGCGAAGTATAATTCCTCTTGTGAACAATTTTGTTCTTTTGTAGAAGTAGCTAAAATGAGGTCTTTTGTCAAAGATGAAAAATTGATGGTGGATTGTTTCATAGTTAACTCATCCTCTCGAAACTATTTTTATCATGTATATGCAGAATTGGACAAACTATGTTCTTTTTTATATGTAATTTCATGTACCGAAATGAAAGAACTTGCAATCATGCCGTTAAAATTGGTAAGATTGGGTATAATCAATAGATGGAGTATATTACATAAAGAGAGTTGAATGCTATGGGAGAAGTGCAACGTGAAAAAGTTGCTGTCATCATTGGACCAACAGCTGTTGGAAAGACGAAGTTAAGTATCGATCTTGCCAAAGCGTTGAACGGTGAAATTATTAGTGGTGATTCCATGCAAATCTATCGAACGATGGATATTGGAACTGCAAAGGTAACACAAGCAGAGATGGACGGAATTCCACATTATATGGTCGATATAAAAAATCCGGAAGATTCATTTTCTGTCGCGGAATTTCAAGAACGTGTTCGCAAACATATTCGAGAAATTACAGAACGTGGTAAATTACCAATTATAGTTGGTGGGACCGGTCTTTATATACAATCTGTTTTATTCGATTATCAGTTTACAGATGATGCTGGTGATGTGATATACCGAGAGCAAATGGAAAAGTTAGCTTTAGAACGCGGTGTGGAATATGTACATAAAAAATTGCAAGAAGTAGATCCAGAAAGTGCAGAGCGTATTCATGCAAATAATGTACGACGTGTCATTCGGGCGTTAGAAATTTTCCACACGACGGGTGAAAAAATGAGTGACCAAATTGAGAAACAAGAAAAAGAGTTACTCTATGATGTTTCATTAATTGGCTTGACAATGGATCGAGAAATGCTATACGATCGCATTAACTTACGAGTGGATTTGATGATGGAACAAGGCCTATTAGAGGAAGTAGAAGGGCTGTATAATAGAGGGATACGAGATTGTCAATCTATTCAAGCGATTGGATATAAAGAAATCTATGATTATTTTGAGAATCGAGCCTCTTTAGAAGATGCGGTATCACAATTAAAGACGAATTCGCGTCGTTATGCAAAGCGTCAATTAACGTGGTTCCGTAATAAAATGGATGTCACGTGGTTTGATGTTACAGACGGTGAAAAAACGTCAGAAATTTTACGATACATAGAAGGAAAGTTACAAGTAAAGTCGAATAATAGTAAGTAGAGAAAAAGAGGAGGATTCGACATGAAGCAATCAATCAATATTCAAGATCAGTTTTTAAATCAACTCCGTAAAGAAAATACGTTTGTTACGCTGTACTTATTAAATGGTTTCCAGCTTCGTGGACTAATTAAAGGATTTGATAATTTTACAGTCCTACTGGAAACAGAAGGTAAGCAACAGCTTATTTATAAACATGCAATTTCTACATTTGTACCACAAAAAAATGTTTCAATTGAATTAGAATAGTAATGAATTATTGTACATAACAAAAAAAGAGCGAGTTTCTCGCTCTTTTTTTATTTGTCATAAACAATATATAGTGAAATTTAAGCGATTCTAAATACAGTAAGGCGGATGTTAGTATTTCCTGTCGCAGGAATCGTAATCTCATTAAGAGTAGATTGGACAGAAATTCTTGCACCAGCTACTAATGTTTCGATTGTAGTAAATGAAAGTGAGTCGCCTATTAAATTTGAAGAGAAATTATCAGTTGCGACTGCTCCATTAATTGAAATTCCTACTCCGAGTGGAGCGCATCCTGGCGCAGTTGTAGAAATGGATACGCTAATTACATAAATACCACCGTTGATAACAGTAACTGTATCTGTGCCGTTGAAGATAATATTGTTTACGTTAATTGCAGTACTAAAAATAAAGTTATTAAATTGCAGTACTGTTTGCTGAATATTGTTTGTTACAACAATTGTTGCTACAGGGAAGCTAGGTCCAGTTGGCCCAGTAGGTCCGGTAGGCCCACCAGAAGGTCCAGTAGGTCCAGTAACTCCTATACCAGTAGCGCCGGTAGCACCCGTTGGTCCTTGAATGCCTTGAGGTCCAGTGGCACCCGTGTTACCTTGAACACCTTGAGGTCCAGTAGCGCCAGTAGCACCTGTGTTACCTTGA